>CAWJHT010000041.1:0-87848 GCA_963842685.1 uncultured delta proteobacterium
CCAAGGGTCAACTGAAAAGGCTTCTGGCCTACTGGCTGGAACATAACCAGGAACACGGGGCGGAATTTCGCGAATGGGCCGAAAAGATGACAATGGATCAAAAAAAAGAGGTCGCCGAGCAGCTGCGGCAGACAGCCGATAAGATGGCCGAGGTTGATGAGTTTCTGAAAAACGCTCAACAGCTATTGAAATAAACTATCGTCCAGTCCGGCATTTATTCTTGGTTTTGCATAATCATTAGGGGGGAACGATGTGTTTGGCGAAATTATACTTGCCCGGCGCCCAAAAGCCGGTGATGGAAAATGTGACTCAGATTACGATTGAAGACGGGCAGATCAGCGTAGAAACACTGTTCGGTGAGAGACAGATCTTCAAAGACAGGATTCATCTCATCAACTTTACGGAATCCAGAGTTCAACTGGTCAAGAATGAGGTTTAGGGGATTCAAAGGAAATGCCTGTTAGATTCTGGTAGAATAATCCTATCGCGCAGCAGTCTTTATCCCCGGTGCTCTGCCTTGCAGGCGCTGAAAATCTGCTCCACAATTCCTGTTACGAATAAAGGGGTACCCAGATCTTTTGCCACATCGCTGATGATGTTCAGGTCTTTGCACATCAGGGAAAGCTTGAAGCTCGGGCTGTAATCGTTGGCAAGGTAGGAGGGCATTTTTGCATTCAGGATGAAACTGTTTGCCGTTGCTCCCTTCAGGACGTTGTATAGCGCACTCGAATCAATCCCGGCTTTGACTGCCAGGCAGGTCGCCTCGGAAATGGCGGCCAATTCCGCGGCCACAATGAGGTTGTTGCCATTTTGGCGGCAAGGCCCATTCCGTTCGATCCGCAGTAAATAATTGTTTTCCCGATCACATCCAACAGGGCTCTATTTTCTTCATAAGCCTCTTTATCGCCGCCCACCATGATCGCCAGGGTTCCCGCGGCAGCGCCGTTTGGCCCTCCGCTGATGGGCGCATCAGAAAATCCACCCCTTTTTCCTTCAGGCGGAGTGCAAATTCTCTGCTTCGGGTAAGATCAATGGTACTCATGTCAATAATCGCTCGATCCCTTTTTTAATCCTTCACATAACCCGTTCCGTCCGAATATGACTTCCTCAACCTCTCGATCAGCCGGTACGACGGTGAATAGGGTATCGGAATGCGTCGCGACCTCTTTATAGGTTCCGCAAATCACGGCCCCTTTTTGTGCCAACACTTCAGCAGGTCGTTTGTCTCTATGATAGGCGATGTATAAGGAATGTCCGGCATTGAGCAAGTTGGATGCAATGGGAAATCCCATGGCCCCAAGACCGATAAATCCGATGTTTTTCATAAGTGGCCTTACGATCACGGATTTCAAGCCGGGCATAGCAAAGTTGATCTTGCCGAGATCTTCCATGAGTTTGGTCTTCTCCGCGGGATCAAGTTCGACCAATGGCGGGCGCAATGTGGTCCAGGCCGGATCGCCGGCATAATGTGCCACAGCGGCTTTCAATGCAGGAATCATCGGATATTTGGCGAACGTGTTGCGCACCTTGTTGAGCGCTTCCTGCTGCGCGTCGGCGTCGGCGTTTTTCCATGTGGTGTAGAGCCTGTCGATCGCCGCCGGATTGACATTCGCCGTCGCTGAAATGCAGCCCATGCCCCCGTTGCGCAGACCGGCAAGGAGGAATGACTCGCTTCCCGGGAACACGGAGAAGCCGGTCTTGGCAAAATTGTCGAGCACTGCCTTGGTGTTATTCCAGTCGCCGGAGCTGTCCTTGATCCCGACAACGGTGTCCGGATAGGTTTTGATGAGCCGCTCGATCAGCGGCAGTGTGATCGCTACCTGCGATACCGGGGGGATGTGGTACAGGTAGATGTGCAACCGTGCATCGCCCACGCGTTGAACAATTTCCGAATAATTCCGGAACAGACCCTCATCGGGAACCCCTTTATAGTAGAACGGCGGCAGCATCAGTGCGCCGGCACATCCCAACTTGACGGCATGCTCAGTCAGCTTTACCGAATCGGATAGTGCGCAACAGCCGGTGCCGGGCATCATGCGTGCGGGATCGACCCCCGCGGCGACCAGCGCTTCGAGCAGTTCGATTCGCTCACTCACCGACAGAGAATTTGCCTCGGAGTTCGTGCCGAAACAGGCCAAACCTACATTCTGTGAAATCAACCATTTGCACTGTTTTACAAACCGTCCGGTGTCCGGTGTGTAATCGGCCTTGAACGGCGTAACGACGGGTGAAAGTACTCCTTTGATTTGTTTTGCTGCTGTCATATCCTACCCTTCTGGAAGCTCATAAGAGCTAGATTTTATATGTAAATATACTATATGAAGAAGAGCCTCGTAGTCAAGAAGATTCTAGCGACGGAAGATTCTGACGAAATTTAACTTTCGCAGCGAAGAGGCTTTTGATAATATTTTTCATATGGCTGCAATGAACAGTGCGTTTTCTAGCCGGATTGATTTTTGGAGCGAGCCTGCTTCTGCTTCAGGGGTGCTTCACCAGTGCGTTTTACCATCCTGATCAGGTCCAGATTGAAACCCCGGCGCACTATCATCTACGGTTTGAAGAGGTGTTTTTCAACAGCAGGGATGGGACCAGGCTCCATGGGTGGTTTGTTCCGGCGATTGGGTCGCCGGTCGGCACTGTAGTCCATTTTCATGGAAGTTACGGAAACCAGACCTATTCCTTCAAGCAGGTCCACTGGCTGCCGGCGAAAGGGTTCAATGTATTTACCTTTGATTACCGCGGCTACGGCCGGTCAGAGGGAAAGTCCTCAAAGCGCGGGGTTTATGAAGATTCGGTCGCCGCTATTGAGTACATATTGAAAAAACCGGGGGTCGACCACGACAATGTGTTTGTTTTCGGCCAGAGTCTCGGCGGAGCCAATGCGATAGCGGCCGTTGCAAAGAAAGATTTTCCGCAAATTCGCGCTATCGTTGTCGAAGGGGCCTTTTATTCTTACCGGGTGCAAGCGCAGGATATGATGATGGCGACCACCCGGGAAAAGATCGGCAATGTCCCCTGTCTGTCGCTCCACATATGGCCGATTTCTTTTTTAACAGTGACCGATTCTTACAGCCCCGGGGAATATATCCACCAGGTTTCACCGATTCCCGTCCTGCTGATCCATTGCCTTCAGGATTCCATCGTTTCCTATCAACACAGTGAGCGCTTATTTGCAGCGGCAAAGGAACCCAAACAGCTGTGGCTGATTGATGGTTGCAGCCATGTGGAGGTATTTACAGAGGCGCAATCCGATTCCGGTTACCGGCAGAAGCTGGTGCAGTTTTTTATGGATTATCGCAAAGAGGCTCATTAGCCGTTAAGTACAACTATCTAAATAGACTGATATTCTAAAGTATTTCAAAAAATTCTTTCTATTTTTGCATTTTTTTCTTGACAACGGATTATACTGTGAATATAATCACAGCCAACTTAAAAACAACAGGGCATATGGACAGGCTGGGCATGATGAGCCGCGAAAAGACAGAAAAGAGAATCCCCCTTCAGACCGTTGAGCGGTTGAGCCTCTATCGGAAAATCCTTGAGGAGCTGCACAGAAACGGCGTGGCGAACGTCTATTCCCATCAATTGGCCGAGATGGTCCACGTGAGCTCGGCCCAGCTGAGAAGGGATCTGGCCTCCTTCGGCTCCTTCGGCAACATCTCCAAGGGATATCCCGTCTACCAGATGATCCTCACCATCAGCAGACTCTTCGGGACGGACACCCTCCAGAACGTCGCCCTCATCGGGGCGGGGAACCTGGGCCGCGCCCTGCTGTTCTACCGCGGATTCGAAGAACGCGGGTTTCACATCGCGGTGGTCCTGGACATCGATGACGAGAAGGTGGGCAAGGTGTTCGCGGGCAGGCGATGTCTTCATATCCGGGATCTGGAGACGGTCCTGCCCGACTTTGGCGTCACCATGGCGATCCTCGCCTGCGGACCGCAAAATCTGCAGGGCCTTGGTTGATCGCCTCGGGAAAACCGGGATCCGGTCGATCCTCAACTTTGTACCCAAGCAGATCCATGCTCCGGAGGGGATGTATGTGGAAAATGTCGATTTTTCCGCCAAGATGGAGAAGCTCTCCTTCCTGACCCGGTTCGGGATTGTCCCGGAGATATAGGCAGGAGAGGGTTTTTTTTGAAAGGAATTGTGAAATATTTCACTGTGTAAAAATAAACAGATTGGAACTTAAACGTAACCTCACAAAGCAACGGAAAGGAGATTAGGGAAATGGAAAACAGGAATATTTTGCTTATCGACGATGACAGGGACTTTGTCCTCTCCACCAAGGCATTTCTTGAGGGGCGGGGATATAAAGTGGACACGGCCCACAACGGAGCCGAAGGATGGCGGAAGATCGAGGCGGATAAACCCGGCCTGGTCGTCCTCGACATCATGATGGATTACGATGCCGAGGGGTTCAACCTCGCCTACAAATTGCGCCAGGACGACTCATTGCGCAAGACCCCGGTCATCATCGTATCCGGCTTCTCACGGCACCTGAACGAAAAAATGAAGGAGTTCGAGTTCGTTCTGGGGCGGGACTGGCCGGCGGACGCCTACCTCGAAAAACCGATCGATCTGAAGGAACTGGCCAAGAGCATAGAGACGTTCCTCCCGGCAAATGAGGGAAAAAAATTGATAGCGGGCCAAAGCAAACGGATAGGAGACTTTAGGAGATTCAATATGAGCACGGTTCAAGAAATCATTACGGGCTTCGGCCCGCTGACCATGGACAGCCTCATTCCGGTTCTGCAGGACGTCCAGAAGGAATATGGATTCCTCTCCGGGGAGTCGATGGAAGAGATCTCGTCCCTCATCGGCGCCCCGGTGAGCAGGGTCTACGGCGTCGCTACCTTCTACAAACAGTTTCGGTTTGCCCCCCTGGGCGAGCATGTCATTCAGGTCTGCCGGGGAACGGCCTGTCACGTCAGGGGCAGCCTGGCCATTGCCGAACACCTCCAGCGCCGCCTCAAACTGAACAAGGACGGGAACTCCCAAGACGGAACGTTTTCCGTGATCACGGTGGCCTGTCTCGGGGCATGCTCCATCGCCCCGGTCATCAAACTGGACGGTGAATTTTACGGTCACCTGACCGCTCAGAAACTGGACGCTCTGCTCGATCAAATCGGGCAAGCCGGACAAATCGGGGGTGAAGCATGAAGCCGAATCAATTAGTCACACCCTGCTGCGGCCAGTGCTGGCATACGGCAGCCAATCCCTGCCGCAATCTCATCGCCTGCATCACGGAAGGTCCTCTTTGCCATAAAGACGCCAAGTGCCGGGCCTTGCGGGTCGACAGGCTCTCCACGGCCCGCCGGGGCGGCGAGGGCGACCTTTTGTTCATCGGCACCGGAACCTGCGGTCTGGCCAACGGCGCCTCCCGGATCATGCGCCGGATCCAGTCCTTTCTCGCGGACAACCACATTGTCGCCACCCTCATCGAGGTCGGTTGCGTGGGGTACTGTCAAAGGGAGGTTTTTATGGACCTTCTGAGCGGATCGGCCCCCCGCCTGTCGTACTGTGACATCACACCGGACAATATCACCGAACTGCTCGAAGAGATCTATGTCAAGGGGAACCTGAAAAACCGTTTCCTCCTGGGACGGTGGGATGACGCCGACGGATCGTTCTCCGAGGTTCCCCTTCTCAAGGATACCCCGTTTTTCAAGCGCCAGAGCAAGGTGGTCCTCGAAAATTGCGGCCGCATCGACCCCGCCTCTCTGGATGCCGCCCTGGCAATGGGGGCCTTTAGGGCAGCCGCCCGGGCGATCCAGACCATGACGCCGGCGGAGGTCTGCGACACGGTCCTGGAATCGGGCCTTCGCGGCCGCGGGGGCGCCGGCTTTCTGACGGGCCAGAAATGGCGCGTCGCCCATGACACGGTCAGCGCCGAAAAATACGTGATCTGCAACGCCGATGAGGGCGATCCCGGCGCCTTCATGGACAGGGCGGTCCTGGAAGGGGACCCCTTCCGCGTCCTCGAAGGCCTCCTCATCGCCGCATACGCCGTCGGGGCCACCAAAGGGTACATCTATTGCCGGGCCGAGTACCCCCTGGCCATCGACCGTCTCCGCAGTGCGATTTCACAGTGTCTGGAAGCGGGACTTCTCGGCCACAACATCCTCGACAGCCTCTTCTCCTTCTATGTGACCATCAAGCAGGGTGCGGGCGCCTTTGTCTGCGGCGAAGAGACGGCCATCCTCGCCAGTATCGAAGGGGGCCGGGGGATGCCCAGGCCGAGACCGCCTTTCCCGGCAGTCAAAGGCCTCCACGGGAAACCGACGGTCCTGAACAATGTCGAGACCCTGGCCAACGTTCCCCTGATCATCGAAAGGGGAACCCCCTGGTTCAAGGGACTCTCCGTCGGCCCCAGCGCCGGAACGAAGGTCTTCGCCCTGAGCGGGTCCATCCGCAACACGGGACTCGTGGAAGTGCCCATCGGCATCCCCTTGAGGGAGATCATCTTCGATATCGGCGGCGGGGCATTGCCCGGACACCGGATCAAGGCCGTTCAGATGGGCGGCCCCAGCGGCGGCTGCATCCCGACGGAGGAGATGGGCGTTTCCGTGGATTATGCTTCGCTTCAGCAACTCGGGGCGATGATGGGTTCCGGCGGCATGGTGGTCATGGATGAGTGTTCCTGCATGGTCGACGTGGCCAAGTTCTTCATGGAGTTCATCCGGAATGAATCGTGCGGCAAGTGTTCCCCCTGCCGCGAAGGGACCACCCGGATGTTCGAGATCCTCTCCAGCCTGACGGAGAAGCCCGTCGGCGACGAGCTGCGCCGCCTGGAGCGGTTCCGCGGGATACTGCATCTGGAGGAGCTTGCCCAGACGGTCCGGGAGACCTCCCTGTGCGGCCTCGGCCAGACGGCGGCGAACCCCGTGCTGAGCACGCTCCGGTTTTTCCGGGACGAGTACGAGGCCCACATCATGGAGAACCGCTGTCCGGCGGGCGCCTGCAAGGGGCTCAAGACCTTCTCCATCGATACGTCGCTGTGCATCGGCTGTACGGTCTGCAAGAAGAAGTGCCCCAGCAACGCCATCATCGGTGAGCGGAAGCAGGCCCACTACATCCTCGCGGACAGCTGCATCGGGTGCGGCGCCTGCGCCGAGGCCTGCCCGCACAAGGCGATCTTCGAGTTCGTCCCGGGATTGCCGGAGGAGGAGCTCCAGGAGGCAACGGCGGTTTGACCGGACCCTGTTTATTTGAAATCATCATAAAAAGAAAAGGAAGAAAACGATGATAACCATCAATGATAAGCAGATCGAATGGAAATCGGGTGAGACGGTCCTTCAGACTGCCGAACGGGCCGGCATCGACATCCCCCATCTCTGCGCTTTTGAAGGCTCCCCCATCCCGCAGGCCGCCTGCCGCGTCTGCATGGTCGAGGTGGAGAAGATGCCGCGGCTCCAGACGAGCTGCACCCTCATGACCCAGGACGGGATGGTCGTGCGCACGCATACGCCCCGCATCCAGCAGGCGCGGCGCAATATCGTGGAACTGCTCCTGGCCAGCCACCCC
Organism: uncultured delta proteobacterium; assembly: GCA_963842685.1. Lineage (GTDB taxonomy): Bacteria > Desulfobacterota > Syntrophia > Syntrophales > UBA5619 > JAKAFS01. The sequence goes on from CAWJHT010000041.1 coordinate 7,528, forward strand.
GACGACTGTCTCTTCTGCCCCCGCAACGGAAACTGCGAACTGGCGGCGCTCGCCTCCGACCTGGGAATCCGGGAGAGAAAATACTCGGGCATCAAAAAGACGCACCCCATCGACATCTCCTCGCCGTCGATCGTGAGGGAGTCCAACAAATGCATCCTCTGCGGACGCTGCGTTTCGGTATGCCACAGCGTCCAGGGGGTCGGGGCCATTGATTTTGCCGGGCGGGGTTTCGAAACCCGGGTCAGTCCGGCCTTCTACGCGGGCCTCAACGTTTCCGGCTGCATCTTCTGCGGCCAGTGCATCCGGGCATGCCCCACGGGCGCCCTCACGGAGAAGAACCACGTGGAGGAGGTCATCAGGGCCCTGGCGGACCCCAAGGTCATGGTCGTCGCCCAGGTGGCGCCCGCCGTTCCGGCGACCCTGATGGAGGAGGTCGAGATCGCCTCGATCACGGAGATGCTGGAAGCGCTTTCCGGTGCACTCAGGGGGATCGGTTTCGAGGCCGTCTTCGACACTTCTTTCACGGCGGACCTGACCATCATGGAGGAGGTTTCGGAACTGATCCAAAGGGTGAAGACCGGAGGCGCCCTTCCCATGTTCACCAGTTGCTCGCCGGGCTGGGTCAGGTACATCGAGGCGCACAGGCCGGAGATGATCCCCTATCTGTCCACCTGCAAGTCGCCCCAGCAGATGATGGGCGCCCTGATCAAGGAGTGCTGGCCCAAGCAGTTTGACACCAAGGGGCGGCGCATCTACTCCGTCTCGATCATGCCCTGCACGGCCAAGAAGTACGAGGCCCAGGACCTGGGCGACATCGACGCCGTCCTGACCACCCGCGAGGTGGATGAGCTCCTGCGCCGTTTCGGCATGAAGTTCACCCCCAAGGGGCCGAAGGCTCCTCTGGATGTGCCCTTTGCCGAGGCGACCGGCGCCGGCCGGATCTTCGGCGGCACCGGCGGCGTCATGGAGGCGGCCATCCGGACCGCCCACAAGATGCTCACCGGCGAAGAGCTCAAGGGCGGCCCCAAGGTCGGCGATGCCCGGGGGCTGGACCAGGTCAAAGTGTTTTCCCTGGACGTCGCCGGAACGACGCTGAACTTCGCCGTCGTCAACGGCCTCGGGGAGGTCAAGAGCATCCTCGATTCGGTTGCCCAGAAGGCCTCCAACCTCCACTTCGTCGAGGTGATGACCTGCCCGGGCGGATGCGTGGGCGGCGGCGGCCAGCCCTACGATACGGACCTGGAGGCCGTCAAGAAACGGCTCCACAGGCTCTATGAGGTGGACCGGAAATCCGCGAGCCGCCTCTCCCACGAGAACGAGCAGGTCAAGGGCCTTTACAAGAACCTTCTGGGTGCACCCTTGGGAGAGATGAGCCACCATCTCCTCCACCGAAGCTACATGGATCGGAGAAAGGGCTAGTCCCTTGTAACGCTTGAATACATGCTCAAATCAATCCCCTCCCCCTTGCGGGAGAGGGTTAGGGGGTGGGTGAGGATTTCAGAGTGATTATCCCCCTCACCTTAACCCCTCCCGCCAGGGGACGGGGATTACAAAAGAATAAGCGTTACAATGGTACTAGGAATGTTCCTCCGTATGTGGTAAAACCCCCGCGAAAAATACGCGGGAGAGGAAGAAGTCATGTTTGAAGCGATTCAGACCATCAAGCAAAACTGCCGGCGCTGCTACACCTGCGTCAGGGACTGCCCGGTAAAGGCGATTAAAATCGTGGAAGGGCAGGCATCGGTCGTTTCGGACCGCTGCATCGCCTGCGGCAATTGCACGATGGTCTGTTCGCAGAATGCCAAGACCTATGCCGGCGGTCTGGAACGCACGGAGGAGCTCCTGGAATCGGGCAAGCCCGTTGTCGCCCTCCTGGCCCCCTCCTTTCCCGCGGAGTTTCCCGACCTGCATCCGGGCCGGATCGTGGGCGCCCTCAAAAACGCCGGTTTTCAATCCGTCGTCGAGGTCGCCTACGGCGCCGACCTGGTGAGCGATGCCTATCGGGAGTTCTTCGAAAAACATCGGGAGGGGATATGGATCTCCTCCTCCTGTCCCGCCGTGATCGAGTTCGTCCGGAAATACCAGCCGGACCTCGTCTCGCGGCTCATCCCCGTCGTCTCGCCGATGATCGCGACGGCCATCGCCGTCCGGGAAATGCACCCCGAAGAGATCCGGTGCGTCTTCATCGGCCCCTGTATCGCCAAGAAGCTGGAGGCCAGGGACCCCTCCTGTCCACCCGTGGTGGATGAAGTCATCACCTTCAAGGAACTGAAGGCCTTCTTCGTCCAGAAGCACATCTCCGTTGAACGGGTCGAGCCGCGTCCCTTCGATCCTCCCGTGGCGGGAATGGGCCGGGCGTTCCCCCTGAGCGGCGGGCTCCTCAAAAGCGCCCGCCTGGAGGTGGACCTGCTGAACCCGAACGTCATCACGATCAGCGGGCAGCAGGAAGTGACCGATGTCCTCGGTGCGGCCGCCCGGGGGGAGATCGACCCCTTCCTGATCGACCCCCTCATGTGCCAGGGGTGCCACGACGGCCCCGGGATGAGCAGGCAGGGCTACCGCCACAACCGCAAAGACTTCGTACGGAAATACGTGAATGAGTGCCTGGCTGAGAATCCCCGAGACCTACTCCGGGGATTCGGAGGACAGGCTGGGACCGTACCATTCGACGCTCGATCTGGAACGAAAGTTCAAGGCCGACGATCAACGTCTGCGGGAGCCGTCGGAACAGGAGATCCGGGAGATCCTTGCCCGGACCAACAAGTTTCTGCCCGGGGACGAGCTCAACTGCAAGGCCTGCGGGTACGACACGTGCCGGACCAAGGCCGTGGCGGTCCACCACGGCCTTGCCGAAGAGGCCATGTGCCTTCCCTTCATGATCGAACAGGCCGAACGGGTCTGCCGCGAGCTGCAGATCCCCTGGCAGGAGATCCGCCAGGTGCACCGCCACCTGATCAACACGGAAAAGCTCGCCTCCCTGGGGCAGTTGGCGGCCGGTGTGGCCCATGAATTGAACAACCCCCTGGGAACGATTCTTCTGTACACCCATCTGGTCCAGCGCAAGATCAAGGACCGGACCGACCTCTCCCATGACCTCAACCTCCTGGTGGACGAGGCCCAGCGATGCAAGAAGATCGTCGGCGGGCTCCTCGATTTCGCCCGCCAGAGCCGGGTCCGGATGGAATCGGTGAACATCGGGGAAATGCTTCAGCACATCCTTGACACCTCTTTCCAGGCCGCCCGGCTTCATGAAAAGGGGATCGAGCTGATTTACGAGGACCAGACGCCCGTCGCCCTGGCCGACATCGACCGCGACCAGTTGACGCAGGTGATGGTCAACCTGATCAAGAACGCCGTCGAGTCCATGGAAGGCAAGGGAGGGGAGGTCCGCATCAAGACGGAGGAGCTCCCCGAAACCGGCCGGATCCATATCACGGTCGCGGACCAGGGCTGCGGAATCCGCCCGGAGGACCGGGAGAGAATTTTTCAACCGTTCTTCACAACCAAGAGCATCGGGAAAGGGGTTGGCCTGGGCCTCCCCATCTGCTACGGCATCGTGAAGATGCATCGCGGAACGATCTGGTACGACTCCGTCGTCGGATCGGGAACCCAATTTCACATTGAACTGCCCAAGACCCAGGCGATGGCAGGAAGGAGCATTTCATGAGCGCCACAAAAAAGATACTGTTCGTTGACGATGACAGGGATTTTCTCAGCAGCCAGTCGATCTATTTTTCGAGTCGCGGATACGAGGTTCTGACCGCGGAAGGCGGGGCGGAGGCCTTGAAGCTCCTCGATAAGGAGGTCCCCGACCTCATCATCCTCGATTTGATGATGGAGCACTTCGACTCCGGTTTCACCCTGAGCCACCAGATCCGGAAGATCAAGCGTCTGAAGGACGTTCCCCTGGTGATGCTTTCGGGGGTCGCCTCGGCGACGGGCCGCAGGTTCGATCGGGAAGGGGAAGGTCTCGGCAAATGGTCCAAGCTGGACGCCTTCCTGGACAAACCGATCACGGCAAAGCAGCTCCTGAAGGTGATCGAGGAAAAGACGGGAACTTCCGGAAACGGCCACTCCCAGGGATGAATGCAATGAAGCAGGGCAGAATCCTCGTGATCGATGACGAATACGGGATCCGGACGGGCGTCCGCCAGATCCTGGAGATGGAAGGTTTCACCGTGATGGAGGCCGAAACGGGGCGGGAGGCGCTCGAGGTCATGGACCGGAGCCCCCTTGACGTCATCCTCATCGACTACCGGCTTCCCGACATCGACGGCCTGACGCTCCTGCAGGCGATCCGGTCGCGGGAACTCGACGTCATGACCTGCATGATCACCGCCTATGCCAACATCGAGACCGCCGTCGCCGCGACGCGGCAGGGGATCGATTTCTTCCTCCCCAAGCCCTTTTCGCCTGACGACCTCATCGGGGTCGTCGAAACCCTCCTGCGTCACAAGGCGACCCGGGAGGAGGCCAGGACGCTGCGGCTCGCCCACGAGGCCAGCCTTCTGGCGCTGGCCTCGGAAAAGAGCCAGACCCACTCCCTGGTGGAGAGCCTCAGGGACGCGGTCCTCGTCGTCAACCGGGAGGGAGAGGTCGTCCTGGTCAACCGGGCCATGGCTCTGCTGCTGGGCGGCGAAGAGGGCCGTCTCATCCGGCAACCGGCGGATGACGGTCCTCAGCGGCGATCCCTTTGCCCCGGTCCGGGCGGCGCTCGGCGCATCCCCCTCGATCCGGACGGTGTTCGATATGGAGATCGCCGACCGCCAGTACATGGTCAGTCTTTCCCCGTTCCATTCCGATCAGGGCGAGGTTCTGGGCCATATCCTCACCATTTCCGACATCTCCGAGATCCGGCGGCTGACCCTGGAGAAATCCCGCTTCATCCGCACCATGATCCACGAATTCCGCTCCCCCCTCGGGGCGATCAAGGGCATCCTGGAGGTGATCCTCGACAGGAGTCTGGGTGACACCCTGGGGTCCTATCTCCCCCTTGTGGGCAGGGCGGAAAAACGGCTGGACGCCCTGGTGGAACTCATCGGGAACCTCCTGTCCATCTCGCGGATCGAGATGGAGGGCCGAAACCGGACCTCTCTGAGCCCGATCGACGTCACCCCTATCGTGGACGAGGTCTTGGAGCTCTACCGGGAACGGGCCAAGGCACGGGGCCTGACATATGAGATCGAGGTGGAACCTGGCCTTTCGGTCGTCATCGATACCGAGGACCTCCGGACGATCCTGACGAACCTCGTCGGCAACGCCGTCAAGTACAACCGGGACCACGGGACCCTCCGGATCCGGGCTGCCCGCGCAAACGGCGAGGCGCGGATCGACGTGGCCGACACGGGGCTCGGGATCCGGGCGCAGAATCTCCCCCGCATCTTCGATGAGTTTTTCCGGGAAAAGCGTCCGGAGACCCGCGAGATCGATGGAAACGGCCTGGGGCTCGCCATCGTCAAGCGGCTGGCGGAACGCTCGGCGGGCCGGGTGGCTGTGGCCAGCACCGAGGGCCAGGGGACGACCTTCTCCGTCTATCTGCCGTCGGGCGGTTCGGCTTGAGTCTAGCCGTCGGCAAAGGATCAGACCGCCCGGTCGGAATTCAGTTGGCCTCCTTATACCAGGACCGGGACCTGCAGCGGTTATCTACAAAGTCACACCCCGCTACGTCCCTGAGAGTTAATGAAAACCATTCGAAATAGTGAATGGAAGAGCAACTTGAAAGTCAAGGCTACCATGCAGGTGCATAGAACGCGGTCCTGACTTGCATGCTTTACTCTTGCTCTGTGTGAACTAGCGATGGCGGGAAAGGTGCGCCTGATAGGGTGCTGTAACACTATGGGAGGTGGCATTTCTATTTCAAGCGCGCAATCATCTGATTTAGGAACTTGGTAACCTCAACGAACTGCTCCCTTGCCCACTCAGCAGCGCTTAGGCGCTTTACCAAACAACCACGAGTGCACGCTGGCACGCCAACCTACCCCTATTTTCTCTTGCAACGGGTGTCAATAAACGTGTATATAGAAATCATGAGCGAGAAAATGATTCCGAAGAAATTGGGGAAAGAGCCACTCATTGAGGCTGTGTGCGAGTTGCGCTTTAAAAGTGACAAAGATTCTATTTCTGATCTGTTACCGGGCTTACTTTTTCAGAAGCTGGGAGAAAGATTCCCTAAAGTTGAGAAACTGCCTGCTTCGAATATTCCCTCAGTAATTTTAAAAAATGATCCTAATTTTTACTATGTGCCAACGATCAAGCTGATAGGAGCAGAACCTTGTTCCATTTTGCTAGGCGAGCACGTATTTTCTTTTAGCTCTACGAACCCATACATGGGATGGGATAGGTTCCTGTCAACGATAATGGAGCTTCAGGGAATTCTCAAACAGACTTCCCTGATCACCCATCCTGAACGTATATCTCTTAAATATGTGGATATTTTATCGGAAAAAGAAGGGTTCACCCTAGACTCTTTAAACCTAAAGTTGCAGATAGGAGAGAATCTCATTGCTGCAGCACCGGTCCAGTTGCGGACCGAACTTAAGACCAAAGAATTTAACAACATTATACAAATTGCTTCTCCCGCTCATGCTGAACTCAATACCGGTCAACATTTTGATGGCATTTTGATCGACATTGACACAATATCGCAGGCAATGCCGGACGATTTTTGGTCCGGTCAAAAAGATTTTCTAGACCGTGCACACGCAGCAGGCAAGTCTATGTTTTTCGACCTGCTTAAACATGAAACAATAAAAAGGCTTGAACCGGAGTATTAATATGGATCACGTCGGCGGGCCAACTTCCAATGCTTTAAATGGGACATATAGCGGGTTGCCGTTAAGTGGACTATCGTTGGTAGTTTTACTATCTCTCGCGTCTCCATCTACATTTATCGATTATTCTTCAGTGGTTCGCAGTATACAGCAGCAGCCGACATACGAAATAAAAATGATTTCACAAGTCGCATACCTGGCAACAAACATAAAGCTGTGGAATCCTCAGGTGACTACCGAATTTAAGCCAAAGACGGAATTTGTTAAGAAACTATTCGCACTCCGTAAGCAGGCCCTTAGAAATGGGATGACACTCCTTAGTGTAGATGAAATATTGGCAGAAAAGCATGCTCTTCGAGGCGATATTAACTAATGCCTATTCGGACCGTTATTGATTCCTGCGTTTTACGGGCTGCTTTTGAAGGGGAAGATGGTGAAATCAACGAAAGAGCTTTAGCTGTTCTCGATGATACGGATCGAGAGTTCATTGCTGTCGACTTCGTTGCATTAGAGACAATACCCAAACCAACTTTCCATAGAAGACAAGAGCAGGTCCTTATTTTTAATACCTTCTTCGATGAAGCTCCTCTCCACGCAGAAGTTTCAACGGAAGTAACAAATCTTGCTATAAGGCTGGGATCTGATTATGACATTCAGCCGATGGATGCTCTCATTGTCAGCTCAGCCATTATTAGCGGTGCTGATGAATTGATTACAATGGAAAAGCCGACAAAACCCATGTTTAAAGTAAAAGCTGTAAAAGTCATTTCGCTGCAATCACCGGTGCAATGAAATTCCCCAACTCATCTTTGAAGCCTCTTCTTTAAAGCCTCGATACAACCAATTGCTGTGTTAAATACCACCCTGATAATATTTACTGGGAGGTGCTTGTCAGTTCAATGTTCTCACCAGGTGCTTGCCGCACGCTGGTTCCATTCTGGTTCCACGATTAATATTATAAATGTATTGTAATTATTTATTAATTGGCGGAAGTTCGTGGGAATCGAACCCACCTAGCTTACTAATAAGTGTGGATTTTTGGTTGAAGAATCAAGCATCCTCATAGTTGTTGACGTTTTGCTTCTTTCAGGAAGAACATCCGGATTCGATGTGAGCTGAAAATAGGCAGTCGGGATATTGCATATTTCGATCCGTATTCTGGTCTCTCCAGCTTCGACAGTGCGGGGAAATATCAAGAAAAAAGAGAGCCCGCACGAATGCAAGGATCGGATGAATTTTTTTAGAGTTGCAGGGGGATCAGGAAAGGTTGACGGAGACCAGCGTGGAGATCCCCTGTTTCTGCATCGTGACGCCGTAGAGGCTGTCGGCGATCTCCATCGTCTTCTTGTTGTGGGTGATCATCAGGATCTGGGAGTGGCAGACGGTCTCCTTGACGAGGCGGTTGAAGAGCCCGATGTTCGAGTCGTCGAGCGCCGCGTCCACCTCGTCGAGGAGGAGGAAGGGGACGGGGCGGTAGAGGAGGATCGAGAAGATCAGCGCGATCGCCGACAGGGATTTCTCGCCGCCGGAGAGGAGCGTCACGCTCTGGGTCCGTTTCCCGGGGATCCGGATGTCGATGTCGACGCCCGTTTCGAGGAGGTCGTTCTCGTCGGTCAGGCTGAGTTCGGCGCGGCCGCCGGGGAAGAGGCGGGTGAAGACCTCCTGGAAGCACTTGTTGACCCCCTCGAAGGTCTCCGCGAACCGTTTCCGGGAGATGGCGTTGATCCGGGTGATCGTCGTCTGGAGCGTCGTCCAGGGAGGTGTTCAGATCGGCGACCTGGGTGGTGAGGAATTCGTAGCGGGTCTTCAGCTCCTCGTGCTCGGTCAGGGCCAGGAGATTGACCTCGCCGAAGTTCTCGACGGCCTGGCGGTCCTTTTCCAGCTTTGCGCCCAGCTCCGCGATCGCCTCGTCCTCGAGCGGCTGGAAATCCGGGATGAGCTGGGCGAGGTCCGCCGTGTACTTCTCCTGGATGTTCTGCTGGAGGTTTTCCATCTGCATCGCGATCTCCCGGAAGGCCACCTCCAGCTCGTTTCCTTCGCGGAGCAGCCCGTCGAGGATCTTCTTGACCTCGCGGATCTCCGCCTCCCGCGCCCGGAGGAGGGCCTCCTTTTCCGCTGGGAGTCCCGCTTTCCGGAGAGGGTCGCCTCGAGGGTCTCGCATTCGGCGTAGAGCCTCTTGAGCGCCTCTTCCTCGGCGGCGATCTGGGCGGCGAGCGCCTGCGCCTCCCGTTCGCAGGCTCTCGGCGTCGGCGATCCGGGCTGCGATCTCGCGGGAGTGGTCGGCGAGCGAGGCCTCCAGGCGGGCCAGGGTCTTCAGGTCGGCCTCCCGCTTTTCTTCGAGGGAGGCCAGCCGGATCTTCTGCTCGGTGAGGGCGTTCTCCCGCTCCTCCAGATCGGCCCGGAGCGCATCCCCCCGCTCCCGGGTCGACGGCCATCGCCCCGTTGAGCGCCGCCTCGCGGCCCTCGAGGGCCTTCATCTCCGCCTCGTGCTCGCGGATCTTCTCCCGGGCCTCGGCGGCCTCCGACCGGAGATTTTCCCGGTTGAATTCGAGGACCTTGAGCCGGTCCCCGACCTGGCGCATTTCCCCTTCGTACCGTTCGACATCCTTCTTGAGGCCGTTGATCCGGAGTTCCGTGAGGTGGAGCTGGGAACGGAGCCGGAGGAGCTCCTCGTCCCACTGGGCGATCAGGGAGGCGGTCCGCTTCCTGCCGTTCTGCTCTTCCTGGAGTTCGGCCGCCAGCGTTGCAACCTCTTCGGTGAGTTCGGCGATTTCGCGCCGGTTGCGCAGGAGGCTCTTTTCGCCGCCGTTGCCGCTTCCGCCCGTCAGGATGCCGCTCGGGCTGATGATGTCCCCCTCCGGCGTGACGAAGGTGCCGCAGAAGCCGTTCTGCCGCCAGAGGGAGATGCCGTTGACGAGGTTGGGGATGAGAAGGACGTCGCCCAAGAGTTCGTTGACGATCGCCCGGTAGTCCTCCTGGACCGTGATCCGTTCGATCAGCGGCACCGCCTCCCGGAGATGTTCGAAGGCGGACCCGCCGGAGGCGTGGGGCCGGACCTCGAGGGGGACGAAGCTCCCCCGTCCGAGGGAGGAGCTCTTGAGGTAATCGATCGCCCGGACGCCGTCCGTCTGGTTTTTCACCACGACGTACTGGAGCTTCTCCCCGAGGACCGCCTCGACGGCCGTCTCGTACTCCCGGGGCACCCGGATGTGGTCGGCGACGAGCCCCAGGAAGAGTTCGCGGGAGAGCTCCTGACGGCCGGACCCCTTGCCGCCGGTCATGAGGGACTTGACCCCTTCGTTGCACCAGGCGTAACTCTCCTCGAATTCCTTCAGCGAGGCGAGGCGCGACGCCTTCCGGCTGCTCTCCTCGCGGAGTTCGGCGATCTTCTCGTCGCTCTCCGCCAGTTCGCCGCGGGCCCGTTCCAGCTCGTCGGCGATCTCCTCCCGCCTCCCGCCGAGCTCCGCAAGACTCTCCTCCTCGGCGGCAAGCCCGGAGCGGAGCTTCTCCAGCGTGCGGCGGAGTTCCGCCGACCGCTTCCCGTTTTCCTCGATCTCCCGGTTCTCGTGCGCCTCCCGTTTCCCGAAGTCTTCGATCATCCGGGCGAGGCTGGCGACCGTGTTTTTCAGCTTGGCCTTTTCGGTCACGATATCGATGTACTGGATCTTCTTTTCTTCCTGCTCCTGCCGGCAGGTCCGCTCCATCCTCCGGAGTTCGTCGAGGGTCTGCGCGCTTTCGGCGACGCCCTTCCGGAGGCCGCGATCGTCCCTTCCGCTTCCGCCGCGGCGGCTTTCAGGGAGGCGATCTCCTCGCCGGTCTCCCCCTCGCGCCGCTTCAGGGCCTCGCCCTCCGCGAGGTCCTTCTGCCTTCTCGCGGCGAGATCGGCGATCTTCCGCCGGGAGAAGTCGATCCCCTGCTCCTTGATGTTGATGGCGTTTTTCGTCCCGTAGAGTTTTTCCTGGTGGGCCGAGATGAGGTTTTCGTGTTCGAGGACCTCCGCCTTCAATTCCTCCAGGGCGGCTTCGAGGCCCTGCAGGTGCGTCCGGACCTCCGTCTCCCTGTTTTTGAGCGCATTTTTCGCCTCTTCCCGGGAGGTCCGGCGGCGGAGAGGTCGGCATAGGTCTGGAGGGCGACGGTCAGCTCGGCCTCCTTCACCGCCTTCTTCAGGGCCTTGTACTGCTCCGCCTTCTTCGCCTGGCGGGAGATCGCGTCGAGCTGCGTCTTGACCTCGCGGATGATGTCGTTCAGGCGGAGCAGGTTCTGCTGGGTCGCCTCCATCTTCCGGACGGCCGACTCCTTCCGGCTCTTGTACTTGGAGATGCCGGCGGCCTCCTCGATGAACTGCCGCCGCTCTTCCGGCTTCGCCTCGACCAGGGAGGCGACGCTGTTCTGCTCGACGAGGGAGTAGGTCCGGGCGCCGACCCCCGTGCCCATGAAAAATTCCCGGACGTCCAGCAGGCGGCAGGGAATCTTGTTGATCGTGTATTCGCTTTCCCCGTCGCGGAAGAGGCGCCGGGTGATCATCATCTCGCTGCACTCCGCGTAGTCCCGGGGAATTGCTGCTCATCCGCCGTGAGCATCATGGAGACCTCGGCCATCCCGACGGGGGCGGCCTCTTCCGAGCCGTTGAAGATCACGTCGTCCATCTTCTTCCCGCGGAGCGTCTTGACCCGCTGCTCGCCCATGACCCAGCGGATCGCATCGGCGATGTTGCTCTTGCCGCAGCCGTTCGGGCCGACGATGCCGCTGATCCCGGGGGAGAAATCGACGACGACCTTTTCCAGGAAGGATTTGAAACCGGTGATTTCCAGCTTCTTGAGTCTCATCTTCTCTAAAATCCGTCGAGTAGCAAAATTTTGACGGATTCTAACAGAAGAAAAGGGGCTTGTAAAGAAAAAATACAATGGAATGTGGCGCAGGGGAAATTAACCACAATATATAGTGGATTATAGAAATGAATAGGCATCTGAAGTAAAAAAATCTATAGGTGGTGATCGATGTCTCGGGTGGAGAAAAGTGGCGAAACTTGAATAAGCACTGGAATAGTCTATTTATTTTTTAGAGGTTTCCATTTTTCGGAAATGATTTTCCACTCATTGTTTTCGTTGATCCAGATGAGGGTTTTTATGCCTTTATCCGTTAATCCGGTACTCTTGTGATGTTGAATAAAAGTGGCTACAGCATGGTGATCCTTAACGGATATCGTTAAATCCTGAATGTTTATTAAAATATTACCGGACCTCTGGAAATTTTTCTTTTTATTGTCAAGCCAAGTTTGGCGGTCGAATTTTCCCGTGTGAAACACAGGACTGTAAAAGGCTTTATAGGCACTGATATCCTTTTGCTCCCAGGCCGTTTTCCAATGAGAAATGGTATTTTGTATGATTTTTTCAATATCGGTATTTTGATTTTTTTTCTCTTTAAAATCTGAATAAAAAGCAGTTTGAACTTTCTCTGCCGTCGTTGGTTTCGTTGACCTGCTGTCTGGCGGCGAATTCAATTCTGCAAGGGGTGAGGTAAGGGGGGACAAGGTTTTTCCGGGGACTGCGGTTGAATAATGGTTTCTTCTTGACTGAGAGCCGGTTTGGGCTCCGGTTTTACCAATTCGGAGTTTCTCAAAAGATAAAAAATACCTCCGGTTGCGATGATGCCTGTGATTAAATGAGTGAAAGGAAAAATCGGGGGGTTCTTCACCATTGTGTTGTTCATCAGATCCACTTGTATTATTTCGGAGGTTTTATTATCTTCGAGGGTGGTATTTTTGCTGCTGATGTTATATAGCTGTTTCGGGGAGAATAGTTTTTGTTGTTCTTTTTTTTCTTGTTTAATTATTGCAGTAGACCCTCCCGATGAGTTGTTTATGATGCGCCGAGCAGCCCCTTTCAATGCCCGAGAACCGTCTTCTGGTACAGGTCGTCGAAGGCGCCCTGCGGATCGTATTTCGCCTTGAGCTTCCGGTAGGCATCGCCGTTGTAGATGCGCCAGAATTCGTCTTCGGGGAAGAAGGATTGCGAATAGAGCGACTTGCGGCCGCCGAGCTCCTGGACGATGCGTTCGATGCGGCGGTTGAAATGCCCGGCGGCCTTGTCCGAAGAGGTCCGGACGCTTCCCCAGAACCCGAAGTTCAGGTAGAGCGCGCCCGGTTTCATGGCAAAAAGGGTCCAGTCCGCGGCGGCGTCAAGGGGGCGCAGCGGGCAGATCCAGCAGGGCCGGATGTCGATCTCGCGAAAATAGAAGTCGAGGAATTCCGGCGACTTTCTCGATGGGGATCTCGACATCCTGGATCACCTGTTCGAACCGCTCGACGGGCATGTGCAGGACTTTGCGGATCGCATGTGACCCGTTCCTCGATCTTCCATCTCTCGGTACAGGGATTGGATCTTCCAGTAGGAGCTGGAACGCAGCATCCAGCGCCCGAACAGACGGCGCAGCAGGGGATTCTGCATGCCGAAGCTCCGCGAACACCAGAACCAGTCGGGATCCCATCGCCAGAGGAAATCCCGCATGGTCAGGAGATCCTCGGTGCGGCTCTGCAGGGATCGGTAGTAGATCTGCATCCCCTTGTAGTCGCTGACCGGGCCGCGCTTCGTGGGTGAGCCGCGCCGTGGTGAGGACGAAGTCGCCGGGGGCGAAGGCGACCCCCTCGACGAAGTCCGGCGCATCGGGACCCTGTGCGCAGGCCGCTACCAGCGCGGACGAGAAATGGCGCGCGGTCGGTGAAGCGCCGGTGGGTGAGCGCGACAAAGGGACGGCACGGCAGGAGCTTCACGCGCAGGCGAAGGATGTAGCCGAGGGTTCCGTAGGAATTCGGGATGGCATGGAAGAGGTCCGCGTTCTCGTTGTCGGGACGGCAGACGCGGATGGTTCCGTCGCCGCAGAGGATTTCCATCTCCTCGACCGTCTCGTGCACGAGCCCGTACCGGAACGAAGACGCTTCGATGCCGAGCCCGGAGACCGCACCGCCGACGGTGATGGTCTTGAGCTCCGGAACCACGGGCGGACGCAGGCCCTTCGGGAGCGTCGCATCGGCGAAGTCCTCGAAGGTGGTCATCCCCTCCACTTCGGCGATCCGGCGTTCCGGATCGATCTCGATGACCCGGCTGAGGCGTCGGACGTCGAGCTTTTGGGCTGCGGCTTCGGTGCGGGTGCGGAACAGGTTCGAGGTCTTCTTCGCCAGGCGGACCCGGCCGCCCGCCCGGCTCGCCATGGCGCGGGACAGTTCCCGGCAGGTCCTGCGATAGGATTCCCAGCTGTCGAAGAGGTCGGGCGGATTCCGGTTCATCAACGGACGCCTTTTCCATCCGCCGCGGATGCCGTCCTTCGAGAGCACCAACTGCCAGAGCTGGATTTGCCGGCTGCGAAATGCGCCCGCGCAGGAGAGGAGGTAATACCGCCACATGCGGTAGAAACGTTCGCCGTATTCCTCGGAGAAGCGCGGCCAGGACTTTTCGAAGTTCGCATGCCAGGCCATCAGGGTGCGGTCATAGTCGGCGCCGAAGCTGTGCCAGTCTTCCAGGACAAAGAGGTCATCCATGGCCTGACCGAGCTGCGCGACCGAGGGCAGCATGCCGCCCGGGAATATGTAGCGGTCGATCCAGGCATCCGTGTGAGTGACGGAACGGTTTCTGCCGATGGTGTGCAGCAGGAAAATCCCGCCCGGTTTGAGGCAGCGGTGGGCGAGTTCGAGGAAACTCCGGTAGTTCTTGTAGCCGACATGCTCGCACAGGCCGATCGCGGCGACCTTGTCGAAGACGCCCGTGGCTTCCCGGTAGTCCTGGAGGCGAAATTCCACGGGGAGGCCTTTGCACTTGGCCCGGGCCCATTCGACCTGCGCGGCGGAAATGTTGTATGCAATCACCTCCACGCCGTAGTGTTCCGCCGCATAGCGCGCGAAACCGCCCCACCCGCATCCGAGCTCGAGGACCTTCTCGCCGGGCGCGAGGGCCAGTTTACGGCAGATGAGGTCGAGCTTGGCCTCCTGGGCGGCGGCAAGATCCCCGGCGGTCCCGTTCCAGTAGGCGCAGGTGTACTGCATGTAGGGATCGAGCATCGCCTCGTAGAAGGCATTGCCGATGTCGTAGTGGACCTTGGCGACCTTGAGCGAGCGTCGCTTGCTCTGCCCGTTGAGAAGCTTCGCCTTGGCCACTTCGACGAGCATGGCGGGGGTGGGGCGGATTTTCCGGTCGTGGTGGGCGGTCAGCACCCGGTCGAAGAACTGGTCCAGGGCTTCGCAGTCCCACATGCCGTCCATGTAGGATTCCCCGAGGCCGAGCGAAACGTCGTCGGCAGATGCGCTCGTAGGTGGCCTCATCGTGGCATTGCATATCCCACGGCCGCCCGCCGTTGATGCGGATATCCGCCTGGTCGAAGAGAGTCGCGATCAAGTCTGGCAGTTTGGACATGCGTTCCTCCTCTCTTCTGAGTCAAGCAGGGCGGCATTGCCCGGTGAAACAGGCTGATGTGTAATCTTTACACCGTAAATATACCGGGAAGGAGAGGGCGGGTCAAGGAAATTTGGTTGCCGGGAAATATCCGATTGAAAGATCCTCTTAAAGGATTTATGATTATCAACCACTAAGCCATTGACTCGATGCTCGGTTCGGAAATAGAGAGGAGGCAATCGTTCCCATGGAGAAACATCTGGTTTTTGTCGGCGGGGGGCATGCCCATCTGCTCTCGCTGAAAAATCTTGCCTGCTTCACGGGTCTGGGTCACCGTGTCACGCTGGTGAGCTCCTCCCCCTATCACTATTATTCCGGAATGGGACCCGGCATGCTCTCCGGGATTTACCATCCCTGGGAGGCACGCTTTCATGTAAAAAAGCTTGCCGAGGATCGGGGGGCAGCCTTTATCGAGGGGAAGGCCGTCAAAGTGGACCCCGCTCAGCGCCTTATTTTTTTAGCCTCCGGCGAGACGGTTCATTACGACGTCGCGTCCTTCAACACGGGAAGCGACGTTCCCGTCGAGAGGCTGGTCACAAAACCGGAAGATAATCTATTTCCCGTAAAGCCTGTGCTCCATCTCCTCAAGGCCCGGCAAACCATTGTGAAGGCGATCAGAGAAGGCAGGTCGCTGCGGCTCGCCGTTGTGGGAGGAGGTCCGGCAGGCGTTGAAGTTTCGGCCAATCTGCTGAGACTCCTGAAGGATAGTCGGGGTAAGGGAGAAATCACCCTGATCGCGGCAAAAAAACTGCTGGACGGCGCACCCGACAAGGCGCGCCGTCTGGCGGTGGAGTCGCTTACCGGCAGGGGAGTCCGGGTCATCGAAGGGGCTCAGGTGAAGGCCGTTGAAAGGCAAAAAATCCTCTTGAACGATGGAGAAGATATTGCCCTGGACATCGCCTTTATCGCCATAGGCATTCGACCTTCTGCTCTTTTTCGCGACTCTGGGATTCCCACGGGACCGGACGGAGGAATGCTGGTCAATTCCCACCTCCAGAGCGTGGCCTATCCGGATCTCTTTGGGGGCGGGGACTGCATCAGTTTGGAAGGACGTCAACTGGCCAAGGTCGGCGTCTATGCGGTGAGGGAAAACCCCATTCTTTTCCATAATCTCACGTCGGCGCTGGAAGGGGGGACGATGAACGTCTTTTCGCCTCAATCGCATTACCTGCTGATCTTAACATGGGGAATGGAAGGGGCATTTACTGGAAAAAGGGCTGGGTATGGGAAGGCAGGCTGGCGTTCCTGCTGAAGGACTACATCGACCGGAAGTTTATGAGGGAATTTCAACTCTCCGGAGAGCTCGATGAGCAATCGGACATCGTTGAAGAAGGAGGATAGAGGAGTGGCGCGATGGATATATTGAATTACTTCAAACCCGTTTCGACCTGGTCGGCGGAAAAGATCCGCAAATTTATAAAGGATAAAAATCCGGAAGCCTATAATCTGATCGATGTGAGAACCCCCAAGGAGTATGAAAAGGGTCATCTCCCCGGTGCGCGGCTGATCCCCCTGGGTGAACTCGCGGATCGCCTTTCCGAAGTGGACCCCGCTAAACCGACCCTTGTCTACTGAGCTGCGGGATTACGCAGCCGGGCGGCTGCCGCCACATTTTCGGGAGCGGGATTCAAGGAGGTCTTCAGCATGGAAGGGGGGATCAATGCCTGGAAAGGGCTGGTGGCGGAGGGAAACCCGCAATCAGGCATGGCCTATTTCCCTCCGGCTGCAGGACCGGAGGAGTTAATGGCCCTGGCGTGGTTTCTGGAAGAGGGATCGCGAAAGTTCTACACGGAACTGGCGGCAACACTGACGGACAAGGAGGCGAGGGATCTTTACGGGCAACTGTCCGAAGCGGAAGAGAACCACAAGGCCGCCCTTCTTAACCTGTATAACGAGAGCCCCGACAGGCCGCCCGGTTTGAAGTTCCCGTGGGGACTGATTTCCGATGGAAGGCAAGACGATGTGATGGAAGGGGGTATGCGTGTCGGTGAGGCGCTGCAATGGGCGAAGGGAAAAAAGACGACCGACGTCCTGGAGCTCTCCCTCTCCCTGGAAACCAATGCGTACGATCTCTACCTCAACATGGAACGCAGGACGGAAGCGAAGCAGGCGGCACAGGTCTTTCATGTGCTGGCCGGCGAGGAAAAGCAGCACCTCGAACGATTGGGCCTTCTGCTCGAAAAAAAGATCTAGGCGCGGCCGGGTCGGAAACCACCGAAATGGAAGATTGGAGAAAATGATGGAGACCGAATGGAAATCGAATCCAGATATTATCATAACGATGCAGGAGCTGACTAATTCAACATCAGGTGGAGGTAATCCGATGATAAAAAAAGTCTGGTCCTTTTAGGGAGTCCGAGAAGAAAAGGGAATAGCGCCATTTTGGCAGAGCAGATCACAAGGGAGCGAAATCGGGAAAAGCAAAGGTTGAAACCATTTATTTACATGGGAAGAACATTGCTCCCTGCAAAGCCTGCATGAGCTGCCAAAAGAAAGGCAGCAAGGGCTGTTCCATCCAGGATGACATGCAGGAGATCTATCCAAAGCTCATTGAAGCGGACGCCTGGGTAATCGCCAGTCCCGTTTACTGGTTTACGATGTCCGCCCAGACCAAGATCTTCATGGATCGGTGTTTTGCGCTACCCGCCTATCATAAAGATCCCTTCCGGGGTAAACGGATCGCCATCGCCATGACGTACGGTGACGAAGATCCTTTTACGTCCGGGTGCGTCAATGCCTTGAGGACTTTTCAGGATGCCTATGGATATACGGAATCCCCGATTGTAGGGATGGTCTATGGGAGCGCCATGGATGCCGGTCGGATCCGATCCAACGAAAAGGTGATGCAGGAAGCTTTCGATCTGGGGAAAAAGCTGGTGGCGGAATGATTCTTGTCCATATGTGATCGGGATCAGCAGATGGCCCTGATTACTTCAACTCCCAGGGCAGTTCGCCTTCGTCATAGGAGCGGGAGAGAATCTCTCTTGCCCTTTCCCAGTCGGCGACCGGAACGAGGATCCGGACCTCCCCCAGGCCGTCGATGGTGATCGCGTAGATCGCACCGGCGGCTTCGTAGTGCAGCTTCGTCGGGATGCCTTCGCTTTCCAGCCTTCCGGCGATAAGGTTCGCCTGGGTCATGCCGGAGGCGGTGGCCACCGCCTCCCAGAACACAGCGTCTGTTTCATCCATCATTTCGTCCTCAGCGGAAGATCCCGTGCAGGGGGGCGCCGCAGTGGGGGCATGCCGACCCCTTCAGGTCCAGCCGTTCGACGGCAAATCCGGAACGGCCGATCAGGATGCGGCCGCAGCGGTCGCAGAGCGTATTTTCACCGGCGTCGCCGGGGAGGTTCCCGCAGTAGATGTATTTCAGACCGGCGGCTTTGCCGATCTCGGCGGCCCGATGGATGGAGGCCGCGGGTGTTATCGGCGTATTCGTCATTTGGTACTGGGGATGGAAACGGCTGATGTGCCAGGGGGTTTCCGCTCCGAGGGAGAAGAGGAATCCGGCGATGTCGCGGAGCTCCTCCTCGTCGTCGTTCAGACCGGGGATGAGGAGGGTGGTCACTTCGACCCAGATCCCGAGTTCCTTCATCCTCTTGAGGCTGTCGAGGACCGGTTGCAGCCGCGCCCCGCACTCCTTTTTGTAGAAATCGTCGCGAAAGGACTTGAGATCCACGTTCGCCGCATCGAGGCGGGGGGCCAGGAGCTCCAGCGTCTCTCCCGTCATATACCCGTTGGTGACAAAGACGTTCTTCAACCCCTGCTCCCGGGCGATGCCGGCGGTGTCCCAGGCGAATTCGAAGTAGATGGTCGGTTCCGTATAGGTGTAGGAGATGCTGCTGCAGCCGCTCAGCCGCGCCTGTTCCACGATCTTCGCCGGGGTCCTTTCCCGCCCGATGATGCGGTTTTCTTCCCGCGGCAGCTGCGAAATCTCGTGATTCTGACAGAAGGTGCAGCGGAAATTGCACCCCGCCGTGGCGATGGAGAAGGAACGGGAACCGGGCAGGAAATGGAAGAGGGGCTTTTTCTCGATGGGGTCGACGTTTTCGGCGATGACCCTCCCGTAGACGAGGCTGTAGAGGACACCCTCGCGGTTCTCCCGGACGCCGCAGATCCCCCGGGCGCCGGCATCGATCCGGCAGCGGTGGGCGCAGAGCGCGCATCTCACCCGGAGGTCCTTTTCCTTTTCATACAGAAGCGCTTCATGAACCATTTTTCCACTCACTTACGACCCCCGGTACCGGTTGCCTGCCGTCCGCATTCAGTGCGACGGGCTCCCGGATGGTCTGCTGGATCGTCTGAAAGGAGAAGGTGACGGAGAAGGAGAGGCCGAAGAAGGCGCCGAAGGGATTTTTCATCGCGGGGATCCGCTCTTCCAGACCGGCGCCGAAGGGATATCCGCCCCAGGGGAGGAAAATGACGCTTCCCCATTGGACCCGGACCCCCTGAAGCTGACTCCGGATCATGGTTGTCAGTCGGGCGAGATGGAAGTAACGGATCTTCGTATGGGGCGATGGATTGAAAAGGCTCGTCAGGCGCCCCTGGGCGCCGATCAACGAGTAGCGGTTCATCACCCCGATGAAGACCCGCCCCCGGCAGACGCGGATCGCCTCTGCGACGGCCAGGTCCGGATCGTCGGTGAATTCGAGGGAGGTGATCAGGGTGACGATGTCGAACTCGTTGTCGGAGAAGGGGAGGTCTTCCGCCCGTCCCTGGCGGAGGTCGGCGCGGTGCTCGAGCCGCTGCCTGGCCTGATCGAGCATGAGGGAGGAAGGATCGAGGCCCGTCACATCGCATCCCTTCTTCCTGAAGAGGCTGAGATGATCGCCGCTGCCGCAGCCGATGTCGAGGAGCCGTTCGCCGGCCCTGGGCGCGGTCAGGTCGAGGATGAGGCTCTTGATCCTCCCGTCGAGATAGCGGCCGGTCCGCGTCGCCTGCCAGTCTTCATGGACGCTGCCATTTCCCATCGCCGTCAACCTTCTTCGTTACTGTGAAAACGAAAGATCAGCCGCCGATCGCCGGCATCTCCTTCATGCATTTCTTTATATGACCCTCGTCGCAGGATTCCTGATGCTGCTTCTGGTTTCCGGGCGATCGCCCTTTGTATCAGCTTCCCGATCTCTTCATCGCCGCCGCCCCGCCGCAGGGGGCCTTTGAGGTCCATTTCGTCGTCCGACAGCAGGCAGGCCCGGAGGTGCCCGTCCGCCGTCAGACGAAGGCGGTTGCAGGAATGACAGAAATGGCGGCTCACCGGAGTGATGAAACCGATCTCACCCGCTCCTCCGGCCAGGCGGTAGATCCGCGCCGGTCCGTCATTCCTGGTTCCTCTGCCGTTGACCGCCTGGAGCGTCCCCAACGCGCCTATTTGCTCCTTGATGACGCTGTTGGCGAGGTAACGGCCGTTGTTCTCGATGCCCGCTTCGCCCAGGGCCATCAGTTCGATGAAGCGGATCTGATAGGGGTGATCGAGGGTCAACCGGGCGAAATCCAGGATCTCGTCGTCGTTGAATCCCTTGATGGCCACGATGTTGATCTTGATCGGTGAAAAACCGGTCTCCCGGACCTTTCGGATTCCCCGAAGGACGGCCTGGATATCGCCCCCCCGCGTGATTTTTGCATACTTTTCGGCATTCAGTGAATCGAGGCTGATGTTGATCCGTCGGATTCCCGCCTCGAACAGCCGCTCCGCATAAGCTTCGAGAAGAATGCCGTTCGTCGTCAGGCTGATATCGGTCAGTTCGGGTATCGTCCGGAGCGAGGCGATGAATTCCGTCACACCCCGGCGGACCAGCGGCTCGCCGCCGGTGATCCGGACCTTCGTGATCCCTTCCCCTGCGGCGATTTTGATGATCCGTAGAATCTCCTCATACCTGAGGATGTCGTCATGACCGATGAGAGAAAGCCCCTCCTTGGGCATGCAATAGGTGCAGCGGAGGTTGCACCGGTCTGTGACGGATACTCTCAGGTAGTTGATATCCCTATTGTACTGATCGATCATTGCCGATTTGAATACTCCTTTATCTCCCCGAAAACCGGGTGAGTATTTTCTAACACAGTTTCCATCACATGACAAGCCGTCGTGTCCGGACACATTTCTTGCTTGACACTCCCTCCTTTCTCTACTAATGATCACCGTTCACGCGGTGGGAGATCCGGCGGGTCGTTGACCCCTGCGTCCCCCAGCGAGGCAGCTTTAAAAAAACAGGCAGGAGAAGGTTCATGGAAAAGATGCCCATCACCAGGGCGGGATTTACGAGATTGAAGAGGGAACTGGAAGTCTTAAAGACGGTTTCCATTCCGGCGAACATCAAAGACATCGAGACGGCAAGGGCGCAAGGGGATCTGTCGGAAAACGCGGAATACTCGGCGGCGAAGGAGAGACAGTCCTTCCTGCACGGCAAGACGCAGGAACTGGAAAACGCCCTCGCGACATCCAATGTGATCGACCTGAAGAACCTCTCCTGTGACAAGGCCGTCTTCGGCTCCTGTGTGACCATCGAGGACGTCAGTGACGGGAAAAAGATCACCTACCAGCTTGTCGGCCCCTATGAATCGGACCTCGAGAAAAACAGGATTTCCGTGACTTCGCCGATCGGCAAGGCGCTGATCGGCATGTGCGTCGGTAATGAGGTCAGCGTGAAGACCCCGGGCGGCGTCCGGGAGTTCGAGATTGTGGATATCTCCGTTCAGGACGAAGAAGTCTAACCCTTCGTTGCGACATTCAGCCGGGTCACGGCCCGCATAAGGGCCAGCCTGGCTTTTTCAAACTCCGCATCTTCCCGGGAGAGCTTGGTCAGTTTCTCTTCGGCCCGCTCCTTGGCCCGTTTCGCCCTTTCCAGGTCGATCAGGTCCGATCTCTCCGCGCTTTCCACCAGGACCGTCACCTTGGAGGAGGAGACCTCCGCATAGCCGGTATGGACCGCATAGCGGGTCTTCTGATGATTCCGGAGGAAGCTCAGTTCTCCAAAGTCCACCGAGCTCAAAAGCGGGGCGTGCCCCTTGAGGACGCCGAACTCCCCTTCCGTGCCGGGGATGGTCACCTCTTCGACGACCCCCCGGAAGGTCATCTGCTCCGGGGTCACGATTTCCAGAGTCAATTCATCCGCCATCTCAACATCCTCCGGCTATTCGGCAAGCCTCTTTGCCTTCTCCACGACCTCATCGATTCCGCCGACCATGTAGAAGGCCTGTTCGGGCAGGTCATCGTGCTTTCCCTCAAGAATTTCCTTGAAGCCCCTGACCGTTTCGGCCACCGGAACGAACTTGCCCTCCGTACCGGTGAACTGGGCGGCGACGAAGAACGGCTGGGAGAGGAACCGCTGGATTTTTCTTGCCCGGCTGACGGTGACCTTGTCCTCTTCGGAGAGTTCATCCATGCCGAGGATCGCGATGATGTCCTGGAGGTCCTTGTATTTCTGGAGCGTCACCTGCACCTGGCGCGCCACCTCGTAGTGCTCCTTGCCCAGGACGATCGGATCCAGGATGCGGGAGGTGGAATCCAGCGGGTCCACGGCGGGGTAGATGCCGAGTTCCGCGATCGGCCGGGAGAGAACGACGGTTCCGTCGAGATGGGCAAAGGTCGTCGCCGGCGCCGGATCCGTCAGGTCGTCGGCGGGGACGTAGACGCACTGGACCGCCGTGATGGATCCCTTGTTGGTGGAGGTGATCCGTTCCTGAAGTTCCCCGAGGTCGGTGGCCAGGGTGGGCTGATAACCGACGGCAGAGGGCATGCGGCCCAGGAGGGCCGATACCTCGGAGCCGGCCTGGGTAAACCGGAAGATATTGTCGATGAACAGAAGGACGTCCTGTCCTTCCACGTCCCGGAAATATTCCGCCGCCGCCAGGGCCGTCAGGGCCACGCGGGCCCGGGCGCCCGGCGGTTCGGTCATCTGGCCGTAGATCAGGGCGGCCTGCTTGATGACCCCCGATTGCCTTCATTTCGAGATAGAGGTCGTTGCCTTCGCGGGTCCGCTCGCCCACGCCGGCGAACACCGAGATGCCGCCGTGGTGCATGGCGATGTTGTGGATCATCTCCATCATGACGACGGTCTTGCCGACGCCGGCGCCTCCGAACATCCCCATCTTGCCGCCTCTCGGGAAGGGGACGAGGAGGTCGATGACCTTGACTCCCGTTTCGAGCACGTGGACCGAGGTGTCCTGTTCGAGGAAGGTGGGCGCCTCCCGGTGGATGGGCATGGTGTGCTTCGCGTTCACGGGACCGAGGCCGTCGACCGGCCGGCCGACGACGTTGAGGATCCGGCCCAGGCATTCGGGCCCTACGGGGACGCTGATCGGTCCGCCCAGGTCTTTCGCCTTCATCCCGCGGACCAGGCCGTCGGTGATATCCATCGCGATGCAGCGGACGACGTTGTCGCCCAGATGCTGGGCGACCTCCACGATCAGGTTGTCCTCCTGGTCGTTGATGGTGGGATTGGTGATGGCGATGGCGTTCATGATGTTCGGGAGCTGTCCCTCCTCGAACGCCAGATCGACGACCGGCCCGATGACTTGTACTATCTTTCCGATGTTCATACCCGTCTCCTTAGATGATCGAATGGCTCACGACTCTCCGCTGCAAGCCTCTATTTTCTGTCCGTTCATCCTTTCGCCAGGGCCTCGGTCCCGCCCACGATATCCATCAGTTCGGCGGTGATCGCCGATTGTCTCACCTTGTTGTATTTGAGCGTCAGGCTCTGGATCATGTCCTCACAGTTCCGGGTGGCGTTGTCCATCGCCGCCATCCGGGCGCCGTTTTCCCCGGCGGAGGTCTCCACGAGCGCCCTGAAGATCAGGATGTGCACGTACATGGGAAGCAGCTTCTCCAGGAGGGCATCGGCGGAGGGTTCGTAGATGTAATCGAGCCTTTTCCCCGGCTCCAGCTCCTCTTTGCGTCCGATGGAGGGGAGGGGGAAGAGCCGGACCACGGTCGGCCGGTGTACGGCCACATTGATAAACTCGTTGTAGAGGAGGTAGAGCTCGTCGTACTCCTCGGCGACGAAAGGCGGGATGACGTCCCCGGAGATCTGCACGGCAAGGTTCATGTCGAATTTTCCGAAGACATCGGCCCGGGCGTTGATCACGGTCGCCTTTTTCCGGAAATAGTCCCGGCCTTTCCGGCCGATGGGGATGAGCGAGACCTCCAGGCCCTCGCTCTGCTTTTCCCTGATGAACCGTTCGGTGGCCTTGATCAGGTTGTTGTTGAAGCCCCCGCAGAGCCCCCGGTCGGAGGTCATGCAGATGACGCGGATCCGCTTCGGTTCCCGGACCGCGAGCAGCGGGTGGGCTTCGGCGTCCACCCGGAGCGCGAGACTGTTCAGGACTTCCATGAACTTCACGGCATAGGGCCGGAAGTTTTCCATCCGCGTCTGGGCCGCCTTGAACTTCGAGGCGGCCACCATGTTCATCGCCCTGGTGATCTGTCTCGTTTTCTGAACGGCGGTGATTTTCCGTTTAATGTCCTTGAGTGCGGCCATTCAACCTTGCTCCCTTATGGCATAGGAAAAGTTCATTCGGCGACATAGACCGAGTCGAATTCGGTCAACATCTCGCGCAGCTTCTTGTCGAGTTCGGGGCTGATGACCTTCTTCTCGTCTATTTCCTTCATGATCTCCGGATACTTTCCTTCCACGAAACCCAGGAGCTGCGCCTCGTAGCTCTTCAGTTTGTCCACCGGGTACTTGTCGAGGAAGCCCCGGGTGCCGGCAAAGAGGATGATCACCTCCTGGGCGAGCGACATCGGGGCAAACTGGGGCTGATTCAGGATCTCGACCAGCCGGATGCCGCGTTCGAGCTGGGCCTGAGTGGCTTTGTCCAGGTCGGAGCCGAACTGGGCGAAAGCGGCCAGCTCCCGGTACTGGGCGAGGTCGAGTTTCAGGGTGCCTGCGACCTGTTTCATCGCCTTCACCTGGGCCGCCCCGCCGACGCGGGAGACCGAGAGTCCCACATTGATCGCCGGGCGGATGCCGGAGAAGAAGAGGGAGGGTTCGAGATAGACCTGGCCGTCGGTGATCGAGATGACGTTGGTCGGGATGTAGGCGGAAACGTCGCCGGCCTGTGTTTCGATGATGGGGAGCGCCGTCAGCGATCCGCCGCCGAGTTCCTTGCTGACCCGGCAGGCCCTCTCCAGGAGCCGCGAGTGATTGTAGAAGATGTCCCCCGGGTAAGCCTCGCGTCCCGGCGGACGGCGGAGCAGCAGCGAGATCTGGCGATAGGCCACGGCCTGCTTGGAGAGATCGTCGTAGACGATCAGGGCATCCTGGCCCCGGTCCCGGAAGTATTCGCCGATGCTGCAGCCCGAATAGGCGGCGATGTACTGGAGGGTCGCAGGATCGCTCGCGCAGGCGGCGACGACGCAGGTGTAGGACATGGCGTCGTGCTTCCTCAGATTCTCCACCACCTGGGCGACGGTGGATTTCTTCTGGCCGATGGCGACATAGATGCACTTCACGCCGGTTCCTTTCTGGCGAATGATGGCATCGATGCCGATGGAGGTCTTCCCGATCTGGCGGTCGCCGATGATCAATTCGCGCTGCCCCCGGCCGATAGGCGTCATCGCGTCGATCGCCTTGAGGCCCGTGTACATCGGCTCATTGACCGGCTGACGGGAGACCACGCCCGGGGCGATCATCTCGATCCGGCGGAATTCCGTCGTTTCGATCGGTCCTTTGCCGTCCAGGGGGGCGCCCGTGGCGTCGATGACGCGGCCCAATAACGCCTCGCCGACGGGAATCTGAGCGATCTTCCCGGTACGCTTGACGATATCGCCTTCCTTGATATGGGTCACTTCGCCGAGCACCGCTACGCCGACGTTGTCCGTCTCAAGGTTCAGGACCATGCCGAGAATTCCGCCGGGGAATTCCAGCAATTCCATGGCCATGGCGTTTTCCACGCCGTAGACCCGGGCGATGCCGTCGCCGACGGAGAGGACCGTTCCCGTTTCGCTGATATCCAGTTTTTTCTCGTATTCCTTGATCTGCCTGGATATGATTTCGCTGATTTCCTCTGCCCTGATGGTTTCCATGCTCTATCTTTCCTCCCCTAAGAGATTCCTGATGTGGTTCAGTTGTGTCCTGATGCTGCCGTCGTAGAGCGTATCCCCGACCCGGACGACGATGCCCCCGAGAAGAGTGGGGTCTTCCTGGACGGTCATCTCGACCTGCCTGCCGGTCAGCTTCTCCATCTCCCTCAGCAGCCGGGCGGAGAGCTCGCCGGTGAGAGGGAAGGCCGTCTTCACCGTGACACTGACTTTTTTGAGGGCATCCTCCACCAATTCCCGGTAGCAGCCTTCGATATCGGAAAGGATGCCGATGCGTCGCTTGTCGACGAGCAGTTTCAGAAAGTTGGCGGTCAGCGGGGAGAGGTGGAGCTTCGCAAGAAGCGCTTCTACAACCGCTTTCTTGTCGGGCTGATCGAAGACCGGGTTGGCCAGAAACTCGCTCAGAGTCTTGTTTTCCTTCAAGAGGGCGGAAAAACGACCCAGCTCCTGAGAGTACTCCTCGTAACGCTGCTCTTCGCCGGCGATTTTAAAAAATGCGCGGGCGTAACGTTTGGCGATATTGCTGCTGATCAATTTTTGCTCACCACCTTCGTCGATATAGTCCTCGACCATGGCTTCATGATCCGTCGCCTGGATATGCTTCCTCAAGAGCTCTTCGGCCATCTGCGTGGAGAGGCGGACCGTCTCGCTGCGGAGCTGTTGAGATGCCTTCTTGAATTCCTGTTCAATCCGCGTCTGAGTGTCTTCCTTCATCTTTTCCGCCGCCTTCCCGGCTTCCGCGATGATCCGCTCTTTTTCGGAAAGGCCCTGGGATCTGATCATTTCACTGATCTGCTCAATTTCCCCCGTCGCCTTGTCGAGCTTTATGGAGTATTCCTGGAACTTCTTTTCCGCCGCCTCGCGGGCCGCTGCGGCTTCGGCCAAGGCGGTCCGGATCCCTTTATGCCGTCCGGTGAAGAACTCCTTCGCCTTCTTTGCCAGGAGCCAGTATATGACGCCGGCCAGGACGATGAAGTTGACCGATCTCCAGAAAAAATTCAACCAGTTCGGGCCCTCGTGGCCTCCCGTCTCGCCACCTCCTGAAGCATAGGCTGCCGTCAGCCGGAAAACACAGACCATGAGGCAGGGGATCAGGCAGAGAAAAATCCTGCGACCGGTTCCCAGCCCTTTTATCGGCAGTCCTTCATGGCTCCCGGAACGGCCGGGTCCGGGCTTCTCTCTCATTGGAGACTCCTTCCCAGGACTTTTTCCGCAATCTCAACGGATAGCTTCTGAGACTGACCGGTCAGCGTCCTTTTGGCCGCGTCGATTTCCTCTTCCATCCGGACGTGGAACTGTTCCATGAGGCCGGGGATCTCGGCGCGGACGGCATCGATGATCTCCTTGGCCTCTTCGGCGCCCTGGCGGATGATCTCGTTTTTCTGTTCGATGGCGATTGCCTTGGCTTGGCGGAGTTTCTCTTCGTACGCCGCCATCTTCTGTTCCACGGTTTCCCGGAGGCGCTTGATCTCGGCTTCCGACTCCGCGAATTGCTGCTTCCGTTTGTCGATCATGCCGAGGAGCGGTTTGTACAGAAGACGATTCAGGATAAATATCAGAAGGATGAAGTTAATAATCTGGATTCCCAGTGAATAATCGAGACTGACCACTGCCTGTCACCTCTCAGGATGTGAATCATAAAAAAGCCAGGTGTAATGGAAAACATTACCCCGGCTGCTGACAGCGAAAGATTTTTTACAAAAAAACGTCTTTGGCAAGCTCGGTTCATCAGACATACGCGCCGATCGTTTTTTCTCCGGTCTGCGTCCACCCCAAATCTCCGTAATTCCATATTGGAAGCCAAAAGAACTGCAGCCCGGCCGCTTACACGCTGTGGAAGCAATGGTCCGATATGACAAGCGCTTTCCGCATCGGAGTCAGTAAACAAAACCGCGGTCAGTATCTGTACTATTCTGAGCCGGCTGTCAAGGAAAAAGACGAGCCCACCCCATATTTTTCTCCCCCCGAGAGCCTTGCGGGGAAGCCGTATTGATTCATTCCCGGTTGAACTGCCGTCGCACCCGGCTTGTCATCGCTTATCCCCGAACGCCGCCCGCTCCAGCGGGAGGGGATGGACTTCGGCTTCACTGCGGGTCATATGGCAGGTTCCCTCGAAGAAAGCCCCCTCCTCGACGGCAAAGGAAGGGGTGTTCACATCGCCGATCAGTTTTCCCGGTGAATAGATCTTGAGACTCTTCTTGACGTCGATCTTCCCGCGCACCTCGCCGCTGACCAGGACGTTGTCCACGTGGATATCGGCTTCGATCTCGGCGCCTTCGCCTATCACCAGCGTGCCGTTGCCGAAGATGTCGCCCTTGAAATCGCCGTCGATCCGGACCGAACCGTTGAACATCAGCTTTCCGCTGAATTCGGCGCCTTTACCTAAAAAGGCCCTGACCTCTTCCTCTTCTTTTCTCTTTAGTCCCAGCATATTACGCCTCCCACAATGGCTGTTGGTTATGATTGAAGAATGAACCTTCGTACGCTGATATTCATCAGCAGGCCGACGGCCGTCATCAGGACCACCATCGACGAACCGCCGTAGCTGAGAAACGGCAGGGGAATACCCACCACGGGAAGGATTCCCAGGACCATGCCGATGTTGATGAAGACCTCCCAGAAGATCAGCATGGTGATCCCGAAGGCGACAAGCGCCCCCAGATAGTCCTTGGAATGGATGACGATCTTCAGCCCCCACAGGATCAGCAGACAGGAACATGATCATCAGGATCAATCCCGCCCAGAAAACCCCACTCCTCCGCAAAGACGGAGAAGACGAAATCCGTCTGCTGTTCCGGCAGGAACTTGAGCTGGGTTTGGGATCCTTTCAGGAATCCCTTTCCGAAGAGTCCTCCCGAACCCACGGCGATCATCGACTGGATGATGTGGTAGCCCGAACCCAGGGGATCCCTTTCCGGGTTGAAGAAGGTCAGAATCCGTTCCTTCTGGTAATCTTTTAAAAGATACCAGCCGATGGGCGCCAGGATGATGCCGCCGACGGCGGCGATCAGGAGCGATTTCCAGTCCAGACCGACAAAAAAGACGATCGACAGAAACAGGATGAGGAGAATCAGCCCGGTTCCGAGATCGGGCTGCTTCAGGATGAACAGAAACGGGATCATGACGATCAGAAAAGGGATGAACAGTTCGCGCAGGCGGTAGTCCCTGCCGAGCTGGTGGCGGTCGAAGTATTTGGCCAGCGCCAGGATGATCGTCAGCTTGACCAGTTCCGACGGCTGGAAGGTGAAGCCGCCGATGGCGATCCACCGCTGGGAGCCCCGCGTCGCATAGCCGGCCGTAAAGACGACGAGCAGAAGGATGATGGAGATGCCGTAGATGATATAGGCATGGCGGGCAAGAAAGCGGTAATCCATAAAAAAGGCACAGGCCATCCCGACGACGCCGATGAGGATCCATTGGATCTGCTTGACGTAGAGCGGCGTCCGGTGGAAATCGGTGAGGCTGAAACCGGCGCTGTAGATGTTGAGCAGACCGATGCCGCTGAGGAGCAGGACCAGGATGAACAGGGTCCAGTCGAAGTTGAGGATGAGACGGCGGTCCAGTTTGATCATGGCTTTCTCGTCTCCCGCTCCGCGGCGTCACTCCCCTGCAGGTCGGGTTTGCATCACTTTCTTCCGGGCAAAGTAGGCATCGATGACCTTTCTGGCCACCGGGGCGGCCGCGGAACCTCCGTGACCGGCGTTTTCCAGGATGACCGCCACCGCAATTTCCGGATTTCCATAAGGCGCAAAGCAGACAAAGAGGGCATGGTCCCGGAAATCGGCCGATACACGCTTCGCCTTTCTGGCCTTTTGATCCTGCGGAAGTCCGATCACCTGGGCGGTGCCCGTCTTCCCGGCGACATCGGCCTCTTTCCTCTTCAGGACATACCCCGTTCCCCCCTTTTCGTTGACCACCCCCCACAGGGCCTGGTTGATGATCTGGATGGTCTTGCGGGCTGACCGGCAGGGCGCCCAGTTTCTCCGGTTCGTATACTTTTACGACATGTCCGTCGGAAGATTCAAGCTGTTTTACGAGCCGGGGCCGGTAAAGGGTGCCGCCGTTGGCCAGGGTGGCATAGACGTTGGCGAGCTGGAGCGGCGTGACGAGGTTGAATCCCTGGCCGATGGCGATGGAGATGGTTTCTCCCGGCTGCCAGGGCTCCTTCAGGCGGGAGAGTTTCCACTGTTTCGTAGGGATCAGGCCGCCCTTCTCCCGGGTGAGGTCGATGCCCAGGGGGGCGCCGAGGCCGAAGGCCCGCGCGTAGGCGGCGATCTTGTCGACGCCGAGCAGCTTGCCCAGGTTGTAGAAATAGACGTCGCAGGACTCCACGATGGCGCGGTGGAGGTTGACGTGTCCGTGACCCTTCTCTTGCCAGCAGCGGAAGATCCGGTTGCCCATCTCGAAGGTGCCGTTGCAGTAGAAGGTGGTCTCCGGGGTGATCAGCCCCTCTTCGAGGGCGGCTGCGGCGACGACGGGTTTGTAGGTGGATCCCGGCGGGTACTGTCCGGAGATCGACCGGTTTTCCATGGGATGCCGGCGGTTCGTTGGCGAGTTTCTCCCAGTCGTCGGAGGAGATGCCGCCGTTGAAGAGGTTCGGATCGAAGGAGGGTGAACTGACCAGGGCGAGGACCGCGCCGTTGCGGGGGTCCAGGACCGCCACCGCGCCCGGCCGGTTGCCGATGGCCTTCCATGCCGCCTCCTGGAGCGCCGAATCGATGGTCAGGACGACATTGTCACCCGGTTCCGACGGGATCCTGCCGAGGGAACGGACCGCCTTGCCGGCCACATTGACCTCGACCTGTTCGGCGCCGCTTTTGCCCCGGAGGTGGGAATCGAGGAATTTTTCGATGCCGAACTTGCCGATGATATCGCCCGGTGTGAGCAGGTCCGTGCTGTCCGATCCAGTTCCTCCCGGCTGACCTCTCCCGTGAATCCGATGATCTGTGCGGTCATCTCCCCGTTGAGATACTGCCGGACGGGCGTCACCTCCGCGACCACGCCGGGGAGTTCGAGGGCATGGGTCTCCACCACGGCAAGTTTTTCCATGCTGATGTTCCGTCTCGAGGATGAACGGGCACAAGGGGTTTAACCTTGCCCGTAAAGGAATTGAGGGAGGAAGGCGTCAGGGATCGCTCGGCGTAGAGGGTTCTGATCTTTTCGATGATCGTATTGACGTCTCTTCGTCCGGTTGGGGATGAAGACGAGGTCGAAGGAGGGTTGATTGTCCACCAGGACCTGTCTTCCGGCATCCATGATCAGACCGCGCATCGACTTGATCTTCCGCAGGCGGACGCTGTTGTTTTCGGAGCGCTGCCGCAGTTCGTCCCCCTTGATGACCTGCAGATACCACAGCCTCATCACGATGAGCGTCAGCGCGATCGAGACGATGATGAACAGCATCTTGAATTTGTTCTTGAACTGACCCGGCTCATACCCGTCGAGCCGGTCGTGTATCTTCTGCATGCAGAAAAACCTCGAAACGTTGAAAAAGGCGGAAAAAAAGGGGGCTCAGGAGTCCCAACACGACGGCCTGCGGGATGAAGATCTTCGGGATCGCATAGAGGATATCGGCGCCGAAGAAGAAACGGTAGAGGAGAACGATCACCAGACCTTCCAGAAGCGTGCAGAGTCCCGTGAAGGATGCGATAAGGACGGGTTTTTCCGCGTAGACCTTTCCCGCGACGATCATGGAGAGATAAAAGATGAGGATATAGAGAAAAATGTAGAGGCCGAAAATCGCACTGGTCAGACAATCCAGAAAGAAACCGAGCACAAGCGAAAGGAGGCCTCCCCGGAGCGCGTCGAGATGGAATCCGGCATAGATCACGACGATCAGGGAGATCTCCATGCCGATCCATCCCAGAGAAAAGAGATCCAGGATCGTGATCTGGACGATCACCAAGAAGAAGCAGCAGTAACGGGAGGAGAAGGTAATAGATCATGGCTTGGCCCCCGCGTCAACGATCAGGGCCAGAACCTCCTCCAACTTGCCGAAATCGACGGCGGGCGCCACGTCGATCTTCTGAAAGAGCCCTCCTTCCCGGCGGGAGGCGCCGGTGACGACGCCGAGGAGCAATCCCTTGGGAAACACGCCGGCCAGGCCGGAGGAGAGCACCACATCGCCCGTCTGGACATCCTCCACCCGGGAGATGTATTTCAGGTTGCATCCCGCCGAGCCGGCGCCCTGGAGGATCCCCTGGGCGCGGCTTCGCTGGATCAGGGCATCGATGTTGCTGTTTTCATCGATCATGAGCAGGACCCGCGAGGCGTGCCAGGAGGTTTCGATGATCCTTCCCACCACCCCCTGATCGGACAGGACCGGAAGCCCGACCCGCAGGCCGTCGGCGGTTCCCTTATTGATAAGAAGCGTCTTGAACAAGGACGTGCGGTCGCTGTCGATCACCCTGGCGACCACGGTCCGATGTTTAAAGTCGTCCTTGATGTTGAGGAGCTTCCGGAGACGGATTCCCTCCAGGTATCCTTCCCGGTAACGGTTGAGCTGTTCGTTCAGGACGGCGCTTTCATGCCGGAGCCGCCTGTTTTCATCTTCCAGGCCGACGAGAAAGAGATACCGCTTCCAGACATCATGCAGGCTCTTGAGCGAGATATTGATCGCATCTTCGACAGGGGCAGCCGTTTCCAGGACCATTTTCCGCAGGAGGCCGGTTTCGGACAGCCGCACCGCGCTGTAGGAAAGGATGACCAGGGATACGATCAGCAGAACGGCCGCCAGCGCTATGGATTGGTATTTTCTGGGGATTAACATGCATCCTTATACCTGAAACGTCACCTCTTTGAGGACATCCAGCTGATCGAGGGCGATGCCGGCGCCTCTGGCCACGGTAGAGAGGGGATCGTCCGCGATCGTGATGGGAAGCCCCGTCTCATCACGGATCAGAAGGTCGAGATTCTTCAACAGAGCGCCGCCGCCGGTCAGGACGATCCCCCGATCGACGATGTCCCCGGCCAGTTCGGGAGGCGTATTCTCCAGGGCGTCCTTGATCGCGTCCACGATGAGACTGACCGGTTCCATGATCGCCTCCCGGATCTCATCGGAATTGATCTCCACGATCTTCGGAATCCCGGAGATCAGATCCCTCCCCCTGACCTCCATCCTGCGGACCTCCTGTCCGGGATCGGGGAAGGCGTTGCCGATCGTCGTCTTGATGAGTTCTCCCGACCTCTCCCCGATCAGAAGACTGTACTTCCGCTTCAGGTACTGGACGATCTCGTCGTCGATCTTGTCCCCGGCGACCCGGACCGATTTCGAATAGACGATCCCGGAAAGCGAGATCACCGCCACCTCCGTCGTCCCCCCGCCGATGTCCACGACCATCGAACTGATCGGCTCGGTGATCGGCAGTCCCGCGCCGATCGCCGCCGCCATCGGCTCCTCGATCAGATAGATCTCCCGCGCCCCCGCCGATTCCACCGTCTCCCGGACCGCCCGCCTCTCCACCTGGGTGATCCCGGAGGGAACCGAAACGATGATCCGCGGACGCACCAGGGCCCGCCGGTTGTGGACGCTCAGGATGAAGTGCCTGAGCATCGCCTCCGTAATGTCGAAATCGGCGATCACCCCGTCGCGCATGGGCCGGATCGCGACGATGTTCCCCGGCGTCCGTCCGAGCATGTTCTTGGCTTCCGCACCGACGGCCAGGACCTTCTTCTCCCCCTTGGCGTTCATGTGGACGGCGACGACCGACGGCTCGTTGAGCACGATCCCCTTTCCCCTGACATACACCAGGGTGTTGGCCGTCCCCAGATCGATGGCCAGATCGTTCGAAAATTTCCCCAAAATAAAATCGAAAAGCAAGTCCGTTTCCTCCTAAAAATCCGGTAAAATGACATTCACAATCGAAAGGATAGTTTCCATTAGGTTTTTTTCTATACCGTATTTTCCACCCCTTATCAATCCATTTTTCCAAAAAATCATTGCATTTTACAGGTGACTATATTACTTAGCCGAATATTGGCTCTTGATCAACTTTATTACATAAACCTCTAGAAAGCATTCAGTATTCCTGAAACGACAGGTTAAGGAAACTTGATAAAACAGCCATTTCCTCAAAAACAAAACAGCCCGGTCCGTCCCGAGACACTCATCGGGCTAATACTGATTGCCGTCCTCCTTCTGTCCACCCTCACCTTTGCTTATCTTTATTTAAAGGACCGAAAGCAGAGGGATCTTCTCTTGAAGCAGGTTCAGGAAACACAGAAAAGGCTGGATCAGATTCACATGTCCCTGACCCAGGGGGATCTGAAAAAGGCCTTTTCAGAGCTGGCCCAGGCACAAAAAAACGTAGCCGACCTTTTGCCCCCCGTCACGGAGAGCGCGCCAAAACCGATCATTGCACAGAAACAACCGCCGTCACCCATGCCATCCGCTACCGCTCCGCTTCCCATATCCAAGCCGCCTGCCGAGGCTCCGGCGCCCATACCGCCTGCACCTGTTCCTGCATCCAAGCCGCCTGCAGCGGTGCCGGCGCCGGTCCCTGCTGCTCCTGGAACCGCTCCGGTAAAATCATCGCCGGCCCCCAGTCCGGCCGGATTGAGCCCTGGCTGCCGACGAGAGCCCCTATCCCTTTATCCTGGCTGAGGCGGGTGAATACCTGATCGTCGCTGAAAAAGATCAGAAAAACCTGCACCTGTTTCACTATACCGACAACCGGTTTGTGCTCGTAAAAAGTTATCCCTGCATCGTCGGCGCCAACGGTTTCGACAAAAAAAGGGAGGGAGACCTTGCCACCCCGGTGGGTAACTATTTTACCCTGCGCTATATCCCCGGGAAAAATCTTCCGGAAAAATACGGTCATGGCGCTTATGTCCTCAATTACCCGAACTTCCTGGACCGCAAGGCCCGGAAGGATGGGACAGGGATCTGGCTGCACGGGCACACCCCGGGCAAGAGTCTCGGCGATCCGGAACTTCAGAACACCAAAGGCTGTATTGCCGTCAATAACGAAGTGCTCAGGGAACTGACGGGATTTCTCAAAGCCAGCGGCACCCCCGTGGTCGTGGTCAACCGGCTTCAGTTGACCAAAACCTCGACCCAAAGGCAATTGGCCGAGGAACTCAATACCTTCATGAAGGCCTGGAGCAAGGCCTGGGAGAGCGGAAACACCAAAACATTCATGAGTCATTATTCCAATGATTTTATCAACGGCGACGGGATGAATTACCAGGCGTTCAAACGGCAGAAGGAAAGGGTCAACAGCGGAAAGAAATTCATCCGTGTCCAAATCGAAAATCCTGCAATCCTGCTTGCTCAGGAAGAGAAGGGGCAGATCGCCGTGTTCCGCTTTACACAGCGATACCGTTCCAACAACTTTGAAAGTGATTCCAGAAAGATTTTTTATCTGAAAAAAGGACAGGCGGGATGGCAAATCATCGGCGAATCAAGACTATAGCTTTTTTCACCATCTCAGCCGCTTTTCTGTTCCTTTCGATCCCCCCTCTCCTGTCCGCTGAGGAGACGGCACCTTTTCCCGCTTACCAGCAGAAGACCTACTTTCCAAAGACCAGCCAGGCAGTAACGGTCCATTCCATATCCGGACCGGGAAAGGGTCCCACCCTGCTTGTGTTTGGAGGTATCCATGGGGATGAGGAGGCCGGTTACCTGACTGCCGATCGCTTCGTTCATGTCAGAATCAAGAATGGAAGCCTGATTTTGGTGCCGCGCCTGAATGCAGCGGCCATCAAAAAAAGACAGAGACAGGGTCTGGGGGGTGACATGAACCGCCTCTTTGATCTGCCGGAAAAAACCCGCCATCGCAACCCGGATACGAAGGTCGTCGACCTGGCCAAATCCCTGATCCAGCAGGCCGATTATGTGATCAATCTCCATCAGGCTTATGATTTCTACGCTCCCAGATGGATTTCCCGGGAACGGAATCCATCCAAATGGGGTCAGTGCAATGTGATTGACACCCCCATCTACTATCTGCACAATGGCGATAAACTCGAACCCGGACGTTTTGCACAGACGGTTTCCCAAAGGTCCAATGATCGAATCAAAAACAAGAGTTATCAATTTCTGGTGAATAACACGAATACCGGCGGGCCAAAGACCCGGCATAAGGAACAAAAGGGCTCCCTGACCTATTATGCCCTGACCAAGCAGCACAAGATCGCCCTGGCTGTCGAGGCGACAAAGAATTGTTCCCTGCCGGAAGCGATCGCTTTTCTTACCATTGCGGTCAACTCCGCCTTGGAAGAAGCGGGCATTGAGTCCGATTCCCTTCCCGCGGAAGATTTTCTGGTGATCGGTCGGGAAATCAATAGGGGGAAAAAGAAATCAAAAACATAGGGCAGGGCAGGCCCTCATGGCCGCAACACCTTACTTGCGGCTGCATTCAATGATGCCCTTGTCTTCGCACCGACATAACCGTTCGCCGGGCTGATTCCCTTGCTGATCTGATATTTGATAACGGCTGCTTTTGTCAATGCGCCGAAGTGCCCTGTTGCCGGAGAAACCCCCAGCAGATTCTGCAATGCGGTGACATCCGCTCCTTTGCTGCCGGCCTTAAGATCTTTAGTAAACAGGTCACCTTTCGTTGCCGCTGATGGTCTGTTCACCTCTGATGGTCGGTTTACCGTTGATGGTCTGCCTAGATTCGCCTTGGCGGCGACTGCCTTTTCTTCGGAAATAAGGCCTAGGGCTAAAAGCAAATCTATATCTGCTGCCGTCAAAGAGGAAGCCGCGCCGGTTCCGACAACCAATGAAAAAGCCATCGTCAAACCGACCACCAAACCGAATAGGGTTTTTGTTTTTTTTACACTCATAACCGAAGGGTATTTTATAAATCTTATCATCACTTACCGTTACATGGCCTCAGGGTAAGAGATGCCTCCTTGTATGTCAAGGAGATTTTAATAAGGCGTCCTGTGTCGGTCGGCGCGCGGAGTTTCCCTCGGGGTTGAGTGATTGTCGCTGTCGGCGTCAGCCGTTCTTGTTGAGGTTGTCCTTGCTCAGCTTGTACTGGATACTGTCCACGAGGGCCTGCCAGCTCGCCTCGATGATGTTTTCGGAGACGCCGATCGTGCTCCACGTCTCTTCCTCGTCACGGGATTCCAGGAGCACCTTGACCCGCGCCGCTGTTCCCTCGCTCCCCTCAACGATCCGAACCTTGAAGTCGACCAGGTGCATCTGGTTGATCTGGGGGTAGAATTTAGTCAGGGCCTTTCTGAGGGCGTGGTCGAGGGCGTTCACCGGGCCGTTTCCCTCTGCCGCGGTCAGTTCCACTTCGTCGCCGACGGAGATCTTGATGGTCGCCTGGCAAAGGGAGGGATGATTTCCGGTTTTCCCGTTGGTGACATTGAAGCATTGGAGCGTAAAGGGTTCCTTGAAAGCGCCGGTGATCTTCTTCATGAGGAGCGCCAGCGAACCGTCGGCTGCGTCGAACTGGAACCCCTGGTCCTCCAGTCGCTTGATCTCCCGGACGATCTTCCTGTTGGAGGCGCTGTTGTCTCCCACATCGATACCGAACTCTCTGGCCTTGAAGGCGATGTTGCTCTTTCCGGCAAGGTCGGAGACGATGACCCGCTGATCGTTACCCACCTGTTCGGGGCGGATGTGTTCGTAGGCCTGGGGATTTTTTGCGACCGCGTTCACATGAACGCCTCCTTTGTGGGCGAAGGCGCTCCGTCCGACGAAGGGACGGAAAGGAAGAGGCCGCACATTCGCGACTTCGCTGATGTAATAGGAGAGATTCGTCAATTGCCGGAGAGATGCCTCCGGGATACATCGACGGTTCATCTTGATCTGAAGATTCCCGATGACGGAAGTTAAATCGGCGTTGCCGCACCTCTCCCCGTAGCCGTTGACCGTTCCCTGGACCATGGTCACACCCGCCCGGACGGCGGCGAGGCTGTTCGCCACTGCCAGACCGCAGTCATTATGCGTGTGGATCCCGAGACGCTCGGGGGGGATGATCTTCGCCGCCTTCAACACCGCCTCGGTCAGATCGTGGGGCAGGGCGCCCCCATTCGTGTCGCAAAGGACGATCCGGTCCGCCCCTGCGCCCAGGGCTGCCTTCAGGGTGGCGAGGGCGTAGACGGGATTTCGCAGGTAACCGTCGAAGAAGTGCTCCGCGTCGAAGATCACCTCTTTTCCCCTGGTCTTGAGGAATGTGATCGAGTCGCGGATGATCTTCAGATTCTCTTCCAGCGGAATACCGAGGATATCCGTGACATGGAGATCCCAGCTCTTTCCGAAAATGGCGATGGTCGGTGTTCCGGCCTTGAGAAGGGTCCTGAGGTTTCGGCAATTTTCAGGTCGGATACCCGGTTTCATTGTACTTCCGAAGGCGGTGAGACGGGCATGGCGGAAGGAAGCCC
Source organism: uncultured delta proteobacterium (assembly GCA_963842685.1). Classification (GTDB taxonomy): domain Bacteria; phylum Desulfobacterota; class Syntrophia; order Syntrophales; family UBA5619; genus JAKAFS01. The sequence continues at coordinate 46,116 of CAWJHT010000041.1, forward strand.
CTTTCGCCATTTCGAAGAAGCGGGCGTCCTTGGGATTGGAGCCCGGCCATCCCCCCTCGATATAGTGAAATCCCATCTCGTCAAGGCGCCGGGCGATGCGCAGCTTCTCCTCGGCGGAGAAGTTGATGTGTTCTCCCTGCGTACCGTCCCTCAGGGTTGTGTCGTAGATCAGGATTTCCGAATTTTCCATAACTCCCCCTTGCTGCCGAAATAAAAAATCCGTTATCGGTTCGCACCTGATAACGGATCTCGTTGCGTTCAACGATGTCTTGCTTAGACTACACCCCGCTCAGGCCCCGGTATGTGGGCCCGATAATTATGCCTCCGATCAGCACGGCGACGAAACGTTTCGGGGTGGTGTCTTTTCTGTTCATGTCCAAAATATCCCTGGTGATTTCCAATACGGATGAATTCATAGACCCTTCCGCAGGATTTGTCAAACAAAAAATCGGGCCTCGCACCCTACCGGGGGCGCTCGGGGGTCATCCGTTCGAGCAGTTTCTCCGCCCTGTAGGTGTTGAAGATGCCGCAGTCGCACATCCGGGAGAGTCTTCTTGGCGGCCGCCTTGCAGGTTATTTTCCCCTGATCGATCTTCTCGACCATATGCCCGGATCAGGTTGGCGGAGACCATCGCGTGGCCGCACAGGGTGTGGATCTCCAGAATCTCCCCCTTCGGCACGTTCTCGGTATTGCCGTGGATGCCCAGGGAGTAGTTGACCGTGTGGGGGGCGATGCCGATTTCCGCGCAGATCTTTTCCGTCTCCCCGCAGAGCCCCGAGACGACGGTCGAGATGCCCAGGTCCGCCTCCTTGAGCTCCTTGAGGCAGGCCTTGATCGTCTCGCGGTCCTTGAATACCGCGTGGATGATCCGGCTTTTGGCCTCCGTCTTGAGGAACTCCATGTCGTAGATCTCGCCGTCGCCCCAGGTGGGGTTGTGGTTCCCGAAGTTGACCAGGTCCTTCTCGTAGTGGGAGATCACCTCCCAGACCCGGCGCATCGTCTCTTCGGAGCCCTCGTGGTTCACGAAGCGGGATGTCCGGAGCAAGAGGACGTAATCCTCCTTCAGATCCTCCGGGTTTCCCTGTCTGTGCAGCGTGTGGGTCATTTTGCACCTCCCTCGAACAGCGGCCGGCCGAGCCCCACGTTCGTTTTCGTATTCGGCCTCGGGGTGAAGCCGGCCTCCCTGGCGATGGCCAGGACCGGCGTGCCGCCGTCGGGGTCCAGGCGGCTGATCAGATCGAGGGAGAAGGCCGTGTCGATCCGCCCGGAGACCTCCCGGACGACCTCCAGCACCTCCTTGAGCCGCTCCACCGGGATCTTGAGCTCGATGATCGCCGACAGGACCCTCTCGTTCAGGACGGCTTCGTGGAACTTCCCTGTCTTCGGGTCGGACATCAGCTCCGCCACGGGATTGTTCGGTTCGAACTCCACCCCCAGCCGGGCGATCGCCATGGCCGCGGTCTCCATATCCCGGAAGGAGGTCCCGACGCCGGGGCGCCCCATCTCCAGGGCCACGCCGGCCCAGCCGCGGGTGAACCGGCCGGTCACGTCGTTGGTCTTCATCTCCTCGGTGCCGCGGCCGTTGCCGGTCGTGGAGGGGTGCTTGATATGGGGGTTGCTGAAGTATTCACGCAAGACCCGGGGCCATTCCAGTTTGGGCATGTAGATCGCGTCGACCGGGCAGACGCCGGATCGTTTAAAGCAGCAGCCGCACTCCACGCACCCGACCTGGTCGATTTCGCTGACCGATGCGCCTCCCGTTCCACCGACCGGATTGCTCCGACCGGGCAATAGGGGTGGCATTCATCACATCCGATACACTTTTCCGGATCGATTTGCATAGTGGTCTCCTCTGTGAGCGGTTATGGTTTGCCTTGGCCTGCCTTGGGCGCGCACTCCTCAAGGATCTGTCGGCAGCGGGTGGTGTTGAAGATTCCGCACGGGCAGGGCTGGGCCAGAAGGTGCGCCCCCTTCTCGGGGGTCATCTTCCCCGCCTTCACCCGGTCCATCACCGCCTTCGTGAGTTTCGAGCCGACCATGCCGTGGCCGCACATGGTCGTGACCTGCAGGACCTCGTCCTGGGGCAGAAGGGCCCTCTTCCCGTGGACACCCAGGGAGAGGAAGGCCGTGTGGGGGGTAATACCCACCTCCCCGGCGATTTTCGTGACCTCGTCGATCAGGCCGCTGATGACGATCGAGATTCCCGTGTCGGCTTCCTTGAGTTTTGTGAGGAACGAACGGACGGTCTCCTTGTCGGAGAAGCAGCCGGCGACGCCGTAGGCCTTGTCCAGTGTGGCCGCGTACTCCTCCGGTTTCAGGCCGGCCTCGTAGCTTTTGCCGGCCTGGCTGGAGCCGTAGTTAACGAGCTTCTTTTCGCTGAGGGCGATGCTGAGGATCTTACGGAGCTTGGGGCCGCAGCCCTCCCGGTTGACATAGCGGGAGGCGCGGGCGTAGAAGGTATAGTCATTCTGAAGCTGTTCGGTGGTTCCGTGACGGTGTAATGCGTGGCTCATGTTTTTCTCCTTAGCGGCCGTCGAAAAGCGCTCGGCTTCCCGGACTTTGTCAAGTGGCTATCCGTATGGTTTAGCAGGATTCTATTCCTCTTTGATGGGTCGTCCCATCCCCATATTGATTTTGGCGTTGGGACGGGCGGGGACACCCAGGGCCTCGAGCTTTTCGCGGACCGGCAGGGTGCCGTCCTTGGTGAAGCGCGTCGCCAGTCCCCAGGAGACCACGGTGTCGACCTCGGCCAGGACGGGCTGGAGCTGCCGGACGACCTCCTCGAGTTGCTCTTCCCGGATCTTGAACTCCAGGATGGCCGAGAGGACCTTTTCGTTCCTGAATTCCGGTTTCATCTTTCCGGTGAACGGCGCCTCCAGCAGGGCGAAGACGGCGTTGTCGTGTTCCAGTTCCACGTCCATCTTGACCAGGGCCAGCAGGACCTTTTCCAGGTCCGCCATCCGGGCGCCCGTCCCGGGACGGCCGAATTCGAGGGCCATGCCGTACTCCCCCCGTCGGAACCGGCCGGTCACGTCGTTGGTCTTCATCTCCTCGGTGCCGCGCCCCCCCTGGTTTGTCGAGGGGTGCCAGACGCCCGGGTCGCTGAACTGGGCACGGACGGCCCGTGGGTATTGCATGGCCTCCTCGGGCATGTACAGGGCATCCGTCGGGCAGACGCCGGCGTGCAGACAAACGCCGCACTCGACGCATTCATCCTGGTCGATGGAGACGGCATCGTCCCTCTCGGCGATGCAGTTCATCGGGCAGAAGTCGATGCATTCCAGGCAGGCGATGCACTTCTCCGGATCGATCTTCATGTGGTTTCCTCCCCATTCTTGAATATTTCCGAAAATCGCTTGATCTGGCCGAGCACAACACCCCTGCGGATGGCCTCGGCCGCTTCGGCGTCACCCGCCTCGAAGGCGGCGATGATCGCCCCGTGTATTCTTGTTGAGTTTTCCATCCATCCCGGTCCAACCATGAGTGCTGCACGATAGCGCGTGGTTTGTTTGTCAAAGTCGCGGATCAGCCGGATCAGCCTCGGGTTTCCGCAGGAGTCAACGATCAGTTCGTGGAATTTCTGGTTCAGCCGTTGGTAGACCGCATCATTTCCCTTTTCGGCGGCCCGAATCATCTTTTCGTGTAGCTTCTTGAGCGCCTCGATGAGTCCGGGGGGCTGGCACTGGACGGCCAGAGACATGGCAAGGCCCTCGATGCTGGCCCTGATCTTGTAGATGTCCTGCGCCTCCTGTTGGGTGATCCTGGCTACAGAGATCCCTTTGCGCGGTTCGCGGATCACAAAACCACGGCTCTCCATGATCTGGAAGGCTTCCCGCACTGGGGTGGGGCTTACGGAAAGGGTCTTGCAGAGCGCCTCCACGACGATTCTTTCTCCGGGTTGGAGAGTTCCGTCAATGATCCTGGCCTCCAGATCTTCGACGATGTGCTCTGCTAGACTCTTATGATTGATTCGTTCGTCCATCCGGTCATCCATCCAAGGGCGATTTTCTGCACCGACTTTGCATGGAGAGAGAATATTTTGTCGACAATATTTTGTCAAGGATAAAATGTCTTTGGCGGCATATAATTTATAAGTATTAGTAATTAATTATTAATATATAATTTTTCCGCTGGACTATCCGGGGATTTTACGGCGGAAAAATGAATAAATTTTCTTGACACGTGGAAATGACTTTACTATGGTAGCAATGGTAAAAATCGTGCGTGAATCGCAACCTCCGGATCGCCCCCTCGTCTTGCGACGAGTATCCGCTTGTCATCAACGGTTTGGTGAAGCGTTTATGCGATTTTCTTATTAGCCGTGATCTTTTGAATCGAAGGTAGGATCTCCACAGGTGTCGTGAAGCGCCATTCGGGCGGGTTGTCTGGATGACGGGAGTCAAAGCAAGGGCCAATATCGTTATTACTTTGTGAAAAGGGAGGATCACTATGACAAGGAAGGTATGGTTGTGTGCGGCAGTGCTTGTTTTCACGGTTGTGACCTGCATGGCGGCGTCCAATGTCCTGGCCGCTTATCCTGAAAACCCGGTCGAGATCGTCGTCCATTCGTCGCCGGGCGGGGGGAGTGATCTGTTTGCCCGGCAGATCGCCAACATCCTGGAGAGGGAAGGCCTCATCAAACAGAAGCTTCAGGTGGTCAACCGGACGGGTGGCGGCGCGGCGATGGCCGTCAATTATCTGGCCGGTAAAAAGAACGATCCCTATGTCTTCATGAATACCACAACCGGTCCCCTGACGACGGTTCTGCGGGGCGCCACCCGTTTGAAGTTCGAAGGAGCTGTGCCCATCGCCATGCTGGCGGAGGACCCCAACCTGGCGTTTACCGGTTATGATTCCCCTTTCAAGAGCATGAAAGACGTCATCGCAGCAGCGAAAAAGGCGCCCAAGAAGGTGAATGTCGCCATCGGCACCATCGGCGGTTCCGAGCATATCTGCGCCCACCGCGTGGCAAAGGCGGCCGGCGTGGAATTCAACATTGTGGCCTTCAAGGGCGGCGGCGAGGCGGCGGCCGCGCTGCTCGGCGGGCACGTGGACCTGAGCTTCGGAAACGTCCAGGAGCAGATGGGCCAGATCGAGGCGAAGAAGGTCCGAGCGCTGGCCACGATGACGGAAACTCGGCTCCCTTTCCTGCCGAACGTCCCCACGATGCAAGAGGAAGGGTACAACGCGGTTTACACGCAGTATAGAGGATTCTGGGCGGCCCCTGGATTCCCTGATTACGCCGTCAAGTACTGGGAAGAAACTTTTGAGAAGCTGATGAAAGTGCCGGCCTTCAAGGAATACCTGAAGTCAAACCAGGCCGTGGAATCCTTCCGCAAGCACGAGGAGTTCAAGAAATACCTCGTGAAATATGTGGAGGTTCTGCAAAAAGACATCGACACCCTGGAAATTTACAAAGAGAAAAAGTAGAACCGCGGGATCGCCCTGTTCAGAAGGAGCCATGAATGAAGAAAGCAGACAGGATATTTGCGATCATTTGCCTGGGATTGAGCGGCTGGCTCATCCGGGAATCGTTCAAGTATGATTATATGACCATGTACACCCCCGGTCCCGGCTTTCACCCCTTCTGGCTGGGAATCTGTCTTGGCCTGCTCTCTCTTTATTTGCTCTTTGACACCTTCCGGCGCAGGGATGCCAAGGAGGAGGGTCAGTCGATATCTGCCGGGGAAGAAGGGGCTGATCCGGGGGGTCTGATCCTGCTGATCACGGCGGGGCTGGCGCTTCTGATGACCCGGCTGGGGTTCGTGCTGAGTTCCTTTGTCTTCATTGTGCTGACGCTCGCCATCCTGGAGAAATTCAAGATCTTCAAGAGTATCCTGTATGGCGCAGTGATGAGCGGCGCCATCTTTCTGATTTTTCGCTACTGGCTTGAGGTTGACCTTCCTAAGGGATGGTTGGGATTCTAGCAGGAGGAGCAGTCCATGGATGTTTTGCATAGCTTAATGCATGGCTTTTCGATTTTTTTCACCCCATACAACCTCTGGATGGCGGTGGTGGGCTGTTTTTTCGGCACCCTGGTGGGCGTCCTGCCCGGTCTGGGGGCTTCGGCCACGATCGCCCTGCTGATCCCCTTTACCTTCGGGATGAACGCGACGGCCGCCATGATCATGATTTGCTCCCTCTATTACGGATCGAAATACGGGGGTTCCATCACGTCGATCCTGATCAACATCCCCGGTGAGAACGCCTCGGTGGTCACCACCTTCGACGGCTATCAGATGGCCCTCCAGGGGCGCGCAGGCGCCGCCCTGGGGATCGCCGCCATTGGCTCGTTTATCGGCGGCATCCTGGGCACCTTCGGGCTGATTTTCGTTGCCGTCCCCCTGGCCCAGTTCAGTCTGAAATTCGGTCCGGCCGAATATTTCAGCCTCATCATCATGGGGATGCTCACCATTGTTTTTGTGGGCGGCAAATCCATCACCAAATCCCTGATGAGCGGCGTCATCGGGATTTCCCTGGGGGTGGTGGGGTCGGACATCGTTCAGGGGGCCCCCCGCTTCGTGTTCGGCATCCCCGAACTGATGGACGGCATCGACTTTGTCGTGGTCGTCATGGGGATCTTCGGTCTCGGGGAAGTCCTCGTCTCGGCCGAAGAGTACATGAAAATGGATTCCATCAAGGTCCCCTTTGCCAAACTATGGCCGACTTTCAGGGATCTGGCGGACTCCAAATGGGCCATTCTCCGAGGGACGGCAATCGGCTTTGTCATCGGCGCACTGCCCGGGGCGGGGGCGACGATCGCCTCCTTTTTGTCTTATGGCGTAGAGAAGAGCGCCTCCAAGCATCCGGAACGTTTCGGCAAGGGGGCGATCGAAGGAGTCGCCGGACCCGAGACTGCCAACAACGCCGCCTGCTCCGGCGCCATGGCCCCTCTGCTGGCCTTGGGCATTCCGGGATCCGGGGCGACAGCCGTGATGCTGGGAGCTCTGATGCTCTATGGACTGAAACCCGGCCCTATGCTCTTTACGACCAGCCCCGATTTCGTCTGGGCGCTCATCGCCAGCATGTTCGTCGGGAATGTGATCCTGCTGATCATGAACCTCCCCATGGTGCCCCTGTTCGCCCTGAGTCTCCGGATCTCTTACAGCCTTCTGTACCCCATCATCATCGTGATCTGCATGATCGGCGTCTATTCGCTCAACAGCAGCATCTTTGATATCTGGATGATGTGGGTCTTCGGCATCATCGGCTATTTCATGAAAAAATACGACATCTCCGGCGCCCCCCTAATCATCGGCCTGGTGCTGGGTCCCATCCTGGAGCAGTCCCTCTACCGGGCTCTTTCCCTGGCTCACGGAAGTATGCTGGTTTTTGTGACGCGTCCGATTTCGGCGACGCTCTTGGGCATCGCCGTCGTGATGTCTATTTTTGTCTCTTTGAAAACAATCAAAACTGCGCGGAAACAGCTCTCCGAAGAGGTCTGATAGGGGGATGCCCTTTCCGGGTCCGGCCGGCGGATCGGATGGTTTTTTCATCCCGTTCCAGCCTGCCGGGAGAGTATGGTGAATCGTATGAATGGGTGGATGTTTTCAGGAGTCGGCAGATGATCATCGATCGGGAAACCTGCATCGGGTGCGGAAGGAGGATGGCCTGCTCCTGCCCCTGTGGTATCTTCAATGTCCCCCGAACAGTGGAGGTCCTCAAAACCATGGCCGCCAAACAGGGGTCCGCGGGCGGGGATGAGAAATGACGGGAGAAAGGCAGACCGGCGGAGAGATCATCGGCCGTCTGAGCGCCTACGTGGCTGCGAGCGGGGAGACCGAACTCCCGCGGGAAGTGATCCACAAGGCCAAGCACCATATCCTCGACACCCTGGGGGCGATCGTCTGCGGTTCGAACCTGAAGCCCGGCCTGCTCGCCAAGCGGTTTGTCGCTGAGCAGGGGGGGGCGGCCGAGGCGCAGGTGGCGGGTTCCGCCGTCGTCACCACGGCGGTCCAGGCCGCCTTTGCCATGGGGATGATGGCCCATTCCGACGAGACCGACGACTCCCATGAACGGGCGGGCATGCACCCCGGCTGCGCGATCGTCCCGGCCGCCCTGGCCGTCGCCCAGAGAGAGGGGGCGGATGGGACCAGATTCATCAGGTCTGTCGTGGCCGGTTACGACATCGGCTGCCGTATGACCCAGGCCCTGGGGGTGCAGAACGTTCGATCCCGCGCCCTGTCCCTGCACGGGATCGGGACCAATTTCGGGGCGGCCGCCGCCGCGGCGTCTCTTCTGGGGCTCAAGGAGGCGTCGGTCCGCTTCGTCTGGGATTATTCCTGTCAGCAGGATTCGGGCAAATACTACTGGATGCGCGACAGGGACCACGTGGAGAAGGCCTTCGTCTTCGCCGCGATGGGGGCCCGCAATGGGGTCACCTCGGCGCTCCTGGTCCAGTCTGGATTTACTGGAGTTGACGACGCCTTCAGCGGCGAGAACAACTATTTCGAGTCCTTTGGCCCGGGTGTAAACCCGGGACAGCTCATCGAGGAGCTTGGCAGCCGTTACGAGATCCAGCACACCGACATCAAGAAATACTCCGTCGGCGCTCCGATCCAGGCCCCTCTCGACGCCCTTTTGATCCTGAGGGAGCGGCATGGCCTGAGGGCCGCGGACGTAGAGGCCATCAACGCCCGCGTTCCCGACGACCGCGTCCTCATCGTCAGAGACAGGGACATGCCTGACGTCGATCTGAAGCACGTCCTGGCCGTCGCCCTGATCGACGGCACGATGACCTTCGAGGCCTCCCATTCCTATGAACGGATGAAGGACCCGCAGGTGCTGGGGGTCCGCGAGGATCTCCCTGGTGGGCGACCCCGGGCTCAGGACGGCGAAGGTTAAGCGCGGCGGGATCGTGGAGATCACGACCCGGGACGGCACAAGGCTCAGAGAGCACGTCGAGCTTGTCCGCGGCCGTCCCGGAAACCCCATGTCCGACATGGAGATCGAACAGAAATGCACGGACCTGATGCGGCCGGTGCTGGGCGAGGAGCGGACCGCGTGCCTGATCGAGCGGATATGGAACCTGGAGAAGGTCGAGGACATGCGCGAGTTCAGGTCCCTGCTTTCCCCTCAGAGCTGACAACCAGGCGTCCCCTAAGCGGAGACGTTTCATCCGCGAGATCATCAGACCCTGTGACGACCTGCATGTTTTACCGGGTGCCGACACTCTATCGTCACCCTTTTTCTGGCCCGGTGACTACACACCTATTCCGCAATGCTCCGCAGGGGTGTGGTCTCCTCAGGGGGCCGGTTCTGCTCCCCGAGAAAGCCATCCAGGTGATGCAACGGATCTAGACTGCCGGAGGGGCTGCCGTGAATGCCAGAATCTTTTCGCACCAGGCGGCGACGTCGAGGAGCCGTTCCTCGCCGTAGGGCTGGGCCGCTATCTGCATCGCAAAGGGAAGTCCGTTGGCGTCGAGACCCGTTGGAAGCGACATTGCCGGGAACCCGGCGACGCTCCAGGGCTGGTTGAAGAGGCTCGATCCGGTGGAGGAGAGACCCCGTGGGGCCGTCGTCGCGGCGACCGGCATGATCACCGCATCCACGTCGGCCATCTTTTCGCTCATCTCCCGCTGGAAGAGGATCCGGTAGCGGTGGTGTTCCACATACTCGTGGCCGGAGATGGAAGCTCCCTTCTCCAGGCGGACCTTGAGTTTCGGCGGGTAGTCGTCCCTGTAGGCCTCGAAGAGGTGGCGGTGATAGGCGTAGAGTTCCGCCTGCTTGATGATGCTCCAGCAGGGGCCGACAAAGGCAAAGGAGGGGGAAAGGCGAGCTCGACGATCTCCGCGCCGGCCTGGAGGAAGTTGTTCACGCACGGCGGCGAGGTTCGCCAGGACCTCCGGGGAGGTCTCGGCCTCGAAAAACTCCCGGATGTAACCGAGACGCGGCGGGGCGCCCGCGATCCGGGCGCGGGAGCGTAGCGGCGGCTCCGGCATCCGGGCGAACGGGCGGGGCTCCTTCTCGCGGATGCAGGGCCAGAGGATCGCGGCGTCGGCCACCGAGCGGCAATGGAAGCCCACATGGTCGATGGTCCAGGAATTAGGCAGCACACCTTCGTTGCTCACCTCGCCGTAGGTCGCCTTGAAACCGACGATTCCGTTGTAGGCGGCCGGCCGGAGGAGCGAACCCCCCGTCTGCGTCCCCAGGGCCGCCGGGCACATCCGGTCCGCCACGGCGGCGCCCGGAGCCGCTGCTCGATCCGCCCGGTGTGTGCTCGGGGTTCCAGGGGTTCCGGGTGATCGTGGGGTCGTTGTTGGCGAACGGGGTCGTCTCCGTCTTGCCCAGGAAGATCGCCCCCGCATTCCGGAGACGGGCAATCACCGGGGCATCCTCGCGGGGGACGGTCGCCGGGTAGACCGGCGTTCCGCAGCGGGTGTATTGCCCACGGACGTCAATGATGTCCTTGACCCCGAGGGGGATGCCGTGGAGCGGTCCCCGGGGTTTGGCCTTCCTGCAATTCACGGTCGCAGCGGCGCGCCTCTGCGAGGGCCTGCTTGTTCGTACACCTCGACCCAGGCGTGAATGGTTTCCTCCCGCGCATGGATCCGCTCCAGGCACGACTCCACAAGCCTTTCCGCCGTCAGTTTGCCGGCCTTCATCCGTTCGCCGGCCTCCGGGATTGTCAACTCTCTCGGTTCCCGCATGGAGTTCTATCTCCTATGGCGTTATGTTTACTGGGGAAAGGCCCCGGCCACCTTCCTGCGGCGCCCGAGGCCTTCGGTTTCAGAGAATTTAAAATACTGGTTACTCCTCCGCCTCCTCGATGGCGGCCTTCTTCCCCTTCAGGCTCCTGATGCCGACGTAGAGGGACATCAGGACGATGATCCCCAGCAGCGTGGCCGAGATCGGCCGCTGGACGAAGACCAGCAGGTTCCCGTGGGAGAGGTTCAGCGCCTGGTAGAGGGACCTCTCCATCATCGGCCCCATCAGGAGCGCCATCAGCATCGGCGCGGCGGGGACATCCCCCTTCTTCATGAAATAGCCGCAGATGGCGAAGACCAGCATCAGCCCCACCTCGAAGAGGCCCGAGGCGACCGCGTAGGCGCCGACGATGCAGACGATGAGGATCGCCGGGTAGATGAGGCCGTAGGGGATCCTGAGGAGCGAGGCGAAGAGCGGCACCAGGGGGAGGTTCATGACGATCAGGATGCATGTTCCCGATGAACATCGAGGCCATGACCGCCCAGACGAAATCGGCGTTCTCGACGAAGATCATGGGACCGGGCTTCAGGCCGTAGAGGATCATCCCTCCCAGGAGGACCGCCGTGGCCCCCGATCCGGGGATGCCCAGGGAGAACATCGGGACCATCGCCCCGGAGACCGCGGCGTTGTTGGAGGACTCCGGCCCCGCGACCCCTTCCATGACGCCGGTGCCGAATTTCTCCGGGTGCTTGGAGACGCTCTTTTCCACGCCGTAGGCTCAGGAAGGAGGCGATCGTCGGCCCGGACCCCGGGATGCAGCAGATGCAGAAGCCGACGAGGGTGCCCCGGAGGATCGCCCAGCGGCAGTACCAGATCTCCGACAATTTTCGGGAAGAGGTCCCGGAACTTGACCTTCATCGGCACGATCTTCATGAACTCCTCGGCGGATTCGAGGACCTCGGCGATGCCGAAGGTCCCCATGACGAGGATGACGAAATCGATGCCGTCCAGGAGCTCGGATATCCCGTAGACGAACCGGTCCTTCCCCTCGACGATGTCGGTCCCGACGGTGCCGAGGCCGAGGCCGATGACCATGCTCATCAGGGATTTCGTGACGTCCTTGCCGCTGACGAAGATGATCGTGAACATCCCCATGAGGACGAGGCTGAACATCTCGGCCGGACCGAACTTGAGGCTGAACTCGGCGAGGGTGGACGCGGTGAAGGCGAGGCCGATCGTGCCGATGATGCCGGCGAAGAAGGAGCCGATGGCGGAGAGGCCCAGGGCCGTTCCCGCCTTTCCCTGCAGGGCGAGCTGGTGCCCCTCGATCGCCGTGATCACCGAGGAGGCCTCCCCGGGGACGTTGACGAGGATCGAGGTGGTGGAGCCGCCGTACATCGCCCCGTAGTAAAGGGAGCAGAGCATGATCATCGCGGGGGTGGCGTCCATGCCGAAGGTGATCGGCAGGATGATGGCCATCGTCGCCGAGGGGCCGAGGCCGGGGAGGATCCCGACCATCGTCCCGAGGAAGGCGCCCAGGGCGGCCATCGAGAGATTGTAAGGGGTGAGGCAGGTCGCGAACCCGCCCATTAAATTAGTGATGACATCCATTTTGCTCTCCTTCTCCTTTCGCTAAATTCCCAGGAATCCCTTGGGGAAGCCCATGGTCAGGATGTATTGGAAGACGAACCAGGTCACGGCCGAGTAGGCGATCCCGTAGCCGACACTCTTGAGGATGCTGTACTGCTCCAGGAACGACAGGATCGCCGTCGTGAACAGGGCGAGCGTGAGGGGAAAGCCAAGGGATATTCATGGAGAATCGTACGCCGAAGAGCATCAGCATGATGGCGCCGACGCGGATGAGGGCGTGCTTTTCGGGAAGGAGCTTCTTCGTTGTCCTTCTCGCTCGGTTTGCGTTTGAAGGTGTCGAGGAGAAGATAACAGGAAAGGAGTGCCAGGACGACCCCCACCCAGAAGGGCATGAAACCCGGTCCGGGGGTGAACTCTGTCATATAGTGTAAATTTTCTGGATTCGAGGTAGCACCAGAGGGCGAGCCCCAGCCCGATCACCCCGAAGATACGATCCGCTTTTCTCATAACTTGTCCTCCTGCAGTGGGGGTCTCCCGGTTTTAACCGCTATTTGTTTTCCTCCATGTACTTGAGGTCTTCCTGATGAGTTCCGCGTTACGTAGCCCACGAGAACGCCTTGGTCTCCGCCGCCGTCTTGTAGGCCGGGACGTAGTCGGACTTCTTCATGAACTCAGCGAACTCCTTGGTCTTCATCAGCTTCGCGAAGGCGTCCTGCCAGAACTTGTACGCCTCGGTCGGGAAGTTCGGGCCGCCGAAGAACCCTCGGAACTGGGTGAAGGAGGCGTTGGTCCCCTGTTCGTTCAGGGTGGGGATGTCCTTGTAGTAGGGGACCCGGCGCTCGCCCATGTTGGCCAGGACCCTGGCGCGCTTGGCCTTCACATGGCTCGACGTCTCGGCGGTGTTCCCGAAGGCCATGTCGATGTGGCCGCCGATCAACTGGGTCGGGCTGAACTCGAAGGCGGTGATGTTGAACTTCACGCCCGCCACCCGCTCGATCCGGGCGGCCATGATGTGTTCCGAGCCGCCGACGCTGTTGATCCCGACGCTCACCTTCTTGGGGTTCGCCTTGGCGTCGGCGATCAGGTCCTTGACGGTCTTGTAGGGCGATTTATAGGGGACGATCATGACGTTCCCGTCTTCGACAAGCGTGCTCAGCCAGGTGACGTCCTCGATCTTCATCTGGGTCGTGCCGCGGATCATCGCATTGAGCTGGGCGGTCGTCCACATCTGCACGACGTACGGGTCGCCCGCCTTTCGAGTTCAGGTAGTTGAGGGCCACGGCGGATGAGCCGCCCTGGCGGGTCTGGACCTGGATCTTGTTCTTTACGATCCCGGTCTTGTTCAGGATGTCGGCGCAGGTGAGGACGAACAGGCCGGCGCCGCCGCCGGGCGAAGAGTGGTGCAGAAATTCGATCACCTTTTCCCTCTTCAGGGTAGGCGGCCTGGGCCGCGGGGGCGATCGCCAGGGTGAAGGCGAACAGCGAAAAAACGGCAACGATGGAAGATAAGAAACGTCTCTTTTTCATGATAATCTCCTTTTCTTCGTGTCAGGGGCATCGGAAGCGACGCCCCTTCGGTTAGTGGTTCTAAAGCCCCTTGTAAAATATGGCTTTTGCGTCCTCACCTCCTTTCCCGTTTATTGTTAGTTATCGAACATCTCTCTTCCCCCAAAGGGGGATCTGCCATATAGAATCCTTCAGCGGCTCTCTCCATCCGGATTTCTTTCCCGTGCACGGCGTCGAGGATCTGCTCGCAGCGGTCGGTGTTGAAGATCCCGCAGGGGCAGGGCTGGGCGAGGAGATGGGCGCCCTTCTCGGGGGTCATCTTCCCCGCCTTCACCCGTTCCATGACGACCTTCGTGAGCTTGGAGGCGACCATGCCGTGGCCGCACATCGTCGTGATCTGCTGGACCTCGTCCTCGGGGAGGAGGGCCCTCTTCCCGTGAACGCCGAGGGAGAGAAAGGCCGTGTGCGGTTTGAGACCGATCTCCCCGGCGATCTTGACGATCTCGTCGATCAGGCCGCTGATGACGATCGAGATCCCCGTGTCCGCCTCCTTGAGCTTCTTGAGGAACGACCGGACCGCCTCCTTGTCGGAGAAGCAGCCGGCGACGCCGTAGGCCTTGTCCAGTGTGGCCGCGTACTCTTCGGGCTTCAGGCCGGCCTTGATAGCTCTTCCCCGCCTGGCTGGAGCCGTAGTTGACGAGGTTCTTCTCCTCGAGGGCGATGCTCAGGATCTTGCGGAGCTTGGGGCCGCACCCCTCGCGGTTGACGAAGCGGGAGGCCCGGGCGTAAAAGGTGTAGTCGTTCTGAAGCTGTTCTGCTGGTTCCGTGGCGGTGCAGTGCATGGCTCATGGCAGATCTCCTTATAGTTCGACGATGGGGCGTCCCATCCCCATGTTGATCTTCGCATTCGGCCGGGCGGGAACCCCCAGGGCCTCCAGGCGGGCCCGGACCGGCAGGGTGCCGTCTTCGGCGAAGCGGGTCGCCAGCCCCCAGGAAACGACGGTGTCGACCTCGGCGAGGACCGGCTGCAGCTGCCGGACGACCTGCTTCGAGCTGCTCCTCCCGGATCTTGAATTCGAGGATGGCGGAGAGGACCTTTTCGTTCCGGAATTCCGGTTTCACCTTTCCGGTGAGCGGCTCCTCCAGAAAGGCAAAGACGGCATTGTTCGTCTCCAGCTCCACGTCCATCGTGACGAGGACCTGGAGGACCTTTTCGAGGTCGGTCATCCGGGCGCCCGTCCCGGGGCGGCCGAATTCGAGGGCCATGCCGTACTCCCCGCGGCGGAACCGGCCGGTCACGTCGTTGGTCTTCATCTCCTCGGTGCCGCGCCCCCCCTGGTTCGTCGAGGGATGCTAGACGCCCGGGTCGCTGAACTGGGCCCGGAGGGCGCGCGGGTACTGCATTGACCTCCTCCGGCATGTAGAGGGCGTCCGTCGGGCAGACGCCGACATGCAGGCAGACCCCGCATTCGACGCACTCGTCCTGGTCGATCTGAGACGCCGTCGTCCTTCTCCGCGATGCAGTTCATCGGGCAGAAGTCGATGCATTCCAGACAGGCAATACATTTTTCAGGATCGATCTTCATTTTTCCTCTCCGTTCTTGAATATTTCCGGGAACCGTTCAATCTGGCCGAGGATCGAGTTTTTCCGGATCCGCTCGGCCGCCTCGGCGTCGCCCGCCTCGATGGCGTCGATGATGCGCCGCGTGGATCTTCGTGGAGTTGGTCATCCAGCCCGGACTGTTCGCGACGGCCAGACGGTAGCGCATCGTCTGCTTGTCGAAGTTCCGGATCAGTTGGATCAGGCGCTGGTTACCGCAGGCGATGATGATCAGCTCGTGGAATTTCTGGTTCAGATTGCTGATAGGTCGTGCCGTTTTCCTTCTCCGCCGCCCGGATCATCTGCTCGTGCATCTTTTTGAGTTTCTTCAGGAGCTCGGGCGTCTGTTTCTGGACGGCGAGCGACAGTGGCGAGGCCGTCGAGACTGGCGCGGATGCGGTAGATGTCCTCCGCCTCCTGCGGTGTGATTTTGGCGACCGAGATCCCTTTCCGCGGTTCGCGGACGACAAATCCCTTGCTCTCCAGGATCTGGAATGCCTCCCGCACGGGAGAACGGCTGACCCCGAAGGTCTTGCAGAGCGACTCCTCGATGATCCTCTGTCCCGGTTTCAGTGTCCGGGCGATGATCCTCCGCTCCAGATCCTCGACGATATGTTCCGCCAGGCTTCTTCTGTCTGATCAATTCGTTCATGAGACTGCCAGCCCTCCTTTTCCGTCCTGTGGGGAACAGTGAAAACGCCTCTTCATTGTTCACGATTTCAGACCGTACATCCGGGCGGCGTTGTCGTGGAGAATCATCCGCCCTGTCCTTTCCGCATCCCTTTCGGCCATGAGGCCCAGACGGACGGCATCGGTCAGCACCTCACCGAGGGCGATCTTCGCGGTTTTGGCGGCAAGCCAGGAGACCTCCGGCGAACCGTGGCCTCCGCTGCCGATCATCAGCTTGGAGAGGGGGGCCAGCGAGATCACGTCGCGGTAACACCTCGACGATCCGCTGGGAGGTCCAGGGGGTCGTCCAACCCATGTCGACCCAGACATGGGGGAAGGTATGGGCCATCATGCCGGCGTGCTGCATCCAGGGGTGGCCGGCGTGGAGGAGGATGAGACGCGTCCGGAGGAAACGGGGCTGGCGAAGAATCGGGACGAGGAGAAAGGGATCGGTGTTGGCGACGGGGCCGTTCCAGAGGCCGCCGGTGATGCCGGTATGGATGTGAATGGGGAACTTCAGCTCCTGGGCCTGGATCATCGTCGCCAGCCAGACGGCCATGTAGAGCTTCTTGAAGGCCTCGCCGTCTCCCGCAGCGGCGGCGGGGTAGATCCGTTCGGCCTCGTCGGCCTCCACCGGCGGGGCGCCGAAACCGACCAATTCGCCCAGGTGGGACTTGATGCCCACGAAGCCGTCCTGACGGATCGACTTCTCGACGGCATCCTGGAAACTGCGGAGGAGTTCCGGGTAGGAGCCGCATCGATTTCATAAGGTTCTTGAGGAGCGGGTCCATCTGGAGGAGACGGATTTTCGGACCGGGGGTCAGGTCGAGGATCGGATCGTTGATCGGAAGATTGGAGTCCATGACGGAGCAGACGATCCCGGCGTCCTCGTAGAGCATTTTCGCGTAACCGGCCAGTCCCTCCTTCGCCGTCCGGCGGTTCCTTTCGGCTGTGACGGCCGAAAGCTCCGGCTCGCAGCCGAAGAGCTTGGCGAGCTGGCAGACCATCGGTCAGGACGGCGCCCATATGGGGAAAATGGAACAGGAGGTCATCGGTGGCGCCCCAGAGCTTGGACTTGGCGACGCCGGCGATGGGGGTGTCGGCGATGCCGTGAAAGAACTCCCGGGCGAGCCATATCGGTTCGATGGTCTTCTTTTCGGGTTCGAGGACGTGGCAATGGTTGTCTACGACGGGACATTGGGTAAAATCTGGCATAATGATGATCCTCCATTCGGAATTGATGAATTTCCCCGATACGAGGGGCAGGGAAGCTGAAAACCACCCCTCCGGTTGCAACGATGATGTGCCGATGATGGTAGATTGTCGACAATCGTTTGTCAAGGAAAATTTATATGCAACAGTATTGTGTCGATAATAAAGGGCATTCCGTGAGAAAGGAGACGGCAAAGCGTTGATATCTTAGAAGAAAATGCATGAACCGCTATGGGTTCGGCATACGATGGGTTTGACAACGTGACAAGGATTGATTCTTTGGCACAAACGCTTACTTGTCCAATTCCTGTCGAATGGCCACGCCGATCTTTTCCCGCACATAGGGTTTCCGGACATACGCGCCGGCACCGAGGGCCTGGGCATTGCGAACCCGGTCCGTTTCGGAAAATCCGCTGACAATGACAGCCTTCTGTCGGGGATGGGTCACCAGAATCCTTTCGGTAGGTCTCCAGACCATCGATGCCCGGGTCCATGATCATGTCCAGGACGATCAGATCGACTTTGTTATTTCTGACGTACTCCACAGCCTCCTTCCCACCGGAGACGGAAGTGACCTGATAACCGAGCCCAGTCAACATGCTCGTCGCAAGCTCCCGCTGCTCCTTCACGTCATCCACTACCAGGATGGATTCCCCCTTACCGCGGTACATCTCGGGCGATACGGCTTCCTGGGCTTTCGACAGCGCCTCCCGGGTCACTGGGAAATAGAGGGTAAAGGTGCTCCCCTTTCCCTCCTCGCTCCGGACGTCGATATATCCGTTATGATCCTTCACCGTTCCCCAGACAACCGCCAATCCCAGTCCCGTGCCGCTCCTGCCCATCACCTTCTTCGTGTAGAAGGGCTCGAAGATCTTTCCGAGGTCTGCGGCGGCAATCCCCCTTCCCGTATCGGAGACCGTGAGGATCACATAGTCCCCCACCTGCATATTGTCGTAACCGAGGAGAGGTCGATCCAGATGACGGTTCTCCGTGCGTATGACCACCTCGCCCCTGCCGGAGATCGCCTCCGCCGCAGTTGGAAACCAGATTCATGAGGGTTTTGCTCAAATGGACCGGGGATCCTCGGATGTTCAACAGATCTTTATCGATCGTGGTCTGGAAGACGACAAGCGGATGATAGGCTTTCAAATTCTCAAACTCCGGCGTTTCGAAATAATCGCAGACGACCCTGTTCAGATCGATGATCTCGGAGACGGCCACCCCCCTCCTGGCCAGGGTCAGGAGGTCCTGGATGATGGCAGCCCCTCTTTCACCCGATTGCTGAATATTGGACACGTATCTCCTCAATGGACTGCCAATCGGGATCTTCTCCATAAGCAAGTCCGAATAGCCGACGAGAACGCCGAGAACATTATTCAGATCATGGGCCACACCGCCCGCCAATTGCCCGAGGGCCTCCATCTTCTCCGCCCGTCGGAGGCGTTCCTCCAGTTTCAGGCGCTCCTCTTCCAGTCGCTTGCGTTCAGTGATGTCCAGGGCCACGGCGATATTGCGCCCGGGAGTCTCCCCCGGCTTCCAGAGGGGCGACACGGTGACATCCGCCCAGACGATCCCACCTGTCCTTACGGATGTAACGTTTCTCCAGACTGTAGTACCCGATCTTCCCGGCCAACAGCAGCGCCGCTTTTTCCTCATGCAGGCGGCGATCGTCCGGATGCGTGATCGCCGTGAAGGTGGTGGCCAGCATCTCCTCCTCCGTCCTGCCGACCATTTCACAAAGCCGCCGGTTCACCGTGATGTATCGGCCCGTGAAAATATCGGTTTCGGAAACACCCACCGCCACCTGCTCGAACAGCGCCCTGAATCGCCCTTCGCTTTCCCGGAGCGAATTCTCCGTCTTTTTGAGATTGATAAATAGCTGCGCACTGGCTATTGCCCCGGCAATCTGGTCTCCGATCCTCTCCGCCAGATCCAGATCCTCATCCGTATAGGCGTCCGCCTTTTTCGAACGGAAGACAAGGGCGCCGATCACCCTGTCACCGGAAATCAGGGGAACGATCATCATCGAACGTAAACCTGCCTGCTGCACGTGAACGAGGGTCGGGAATGTCTTGATCATCTCTTCGCCACTGTCCGACATGAAGAGGATCCCTTTCCTGTTTAGCGCAATCACTTCGCACACCGACCCCCGAAAAGGAATCTGATCCCCCTTCCTCCGGGCCGGAATATCCATGCCGGATACATAGGCGATCCCCAGGACGTTCTCCTCTGGTTTGATCAGATTCACCATCAGGTTATCAAAGGGAATCAACTTGTGGGCCTCGGCCGCAAACCTCTCGTACACCTCCTCGATATCCAGCGTGGAGCCGATTAGCCGCCCGATTTCAGCAATGACGGCCATTTCTTTGGCTAGCCGCTCGGCTTTCTCACGATTTCTCCGCTGCTCCTCTTCAGTTTCTTTGAGGTCGGCGAAGAGCCGTGCGTTGGCGATAGCCCCGGCGATCTGGTCTCCAATCCGCTCCGCCAGGCGGAGATCCCGTTCGATGTATGCATCGGCTTTTTCGACCGGAAATGCAGACCGCCGATCACCTCGTCGCGGGAGATCAGAGGAACGCTCATCATCGAATGCATCCCTGCATCGAATGTGGAGACCAGGCTGGGGTAGCGGTCGGCAATCTCGTCGATGGATTCCGGCTGGATAATCAGGCCCTTTCGGGTGCGTAAAAGCACTTCATTTATCGACCGTGCCAGAGGGAAAGAGTCACCCGGTTTCCTTCCGGAGACGGTCGAGCCGAAAACATAGGTGCAGGAGAGTGTACCCTCCTGTGGTTTATTGAGATTCACGACCAGCCGCTCAAAGGGGATCAGCTTTCTGGCCTCGGCGGCGAACCGCTCATACACCTCGTCGATGTCCATCGTGGAGCCGATCAGCCGCCCGATTTCCGCGATAATCGACATTTCCGTGGCCAGTTGTTGGATCATTTCCTGGTTCCGGTGGAGTTCTTCTTCCGCCTGCTCATGCTCCCTGCGCATGGCTGCGGCCCGCAGCTCTCGCTCGATCGTGGGGATCATTCGCCGTCGCCGGTTTTTGACGCAATCGCGGGCGCCGGCCTTCAGGGCCTCTATGGCCATCTCCTCACTGATTGCAGGGGAAACGATGATGAAGGGGGTGTCAATCCCTTTCTGTTTCAATAGTTCGAGGGCTTGAAGACAGTTGAAGTTGCGAAACCGGCAACTGCTCAGGATGAGGTCCCATGAATGGGCTTGAAGGGTGGAGAGCATGTCCGAGGTGGTATCCACCCGTTCGTGATGGGGTGTGTAACCTGCCTGCATCAGTTCATCGATCAGCAGCAAGGAGTCGTCTTCGGAATCACCGACTATCAATACGCGCAGAGGTTTTTCTTTCATGATCCCCTTCTCTCTTAGAAAATCTCGTAAAGTCAAGGTGTATTACGATCATCAGCGGGCGGCTTGACGAACAGATCGCTGTCCCAGGCATGATCGTTGAGGGTGGGATTCACCTCGCGGTCGTTGGTCAGCAACTGCTCCTGGAGTTGAATCTGTTCCCTGGCGGTGAAGATATAGGCGCTCTGGTCATGACGGTGCGCCGCCAGTTGGTGCATGGCCGCCTCATCATATTTCAGGAAGTTCTGTCCCGCCCGGGTGGCGCTGTATCTGCGGAAGCCCAGCTTGATCAGCACATCGATCCCCAGGCGCACGGAGGTGTCGAGGGTTTCCCGGTAGATGTCCTTGATTCCCATATCCATGAATTCGTAGGCGTCAAAGCGGTTTTCGGCGCGCGCCATGATCTCGAGATGGGGAAAGAGCTGCCGCACTTTTTCGACGAGTTCATGATTGATCGCCGGCGAACCGATGGCGGCGATCAGGATTTTGGCCTGGTCGGCCCCGGCGGCCTTGAGGATATCGACGCGCGTGGCGTCGCCGTAAAATACCTTGAACCCCATTTTTCTGAGCAGATCGACACGGTCGGAATCGTTGTCGAGGATGGTCGCCTCGACACCGTTCGCCCTCAGAAAACGGCCGACGGTGCTGCCGAAGGGACCGAAACCGGCGAGGATGACCGGATGATGCAGATCGATCGCGTCGGCCTCTTTCTCCACCGTTTCCGGGGTGCCGAAACGGGGGAGAATGAACCGTTCATTGATCAGCAATAAAAGAGGGGTTACGGTCATGCTGATGGCGGTCACCCCCATCATCGTGTCCGTCCATTCGGCGGATAGAATATGAAGCTGGTGCATGAAGGAAAAGAGGACAAAGGCAAATTCCCCGACCTGGGCCAGACCGAAGGTAAACAGGAGGTTTTGATCAAAGGTGAGTCGGGTCAGTTTTCCCGTCAGGAACAGGACGACGGACTTGATCGCGATGATGCCGCAGACAAGGGCGATAATCGTCAACGGCCGGTTCAGGATCAGGCCGAAGTTGATGGAGGCCCCGACGGAGATGAAAAACAGGCCGAGGAGGATCCCCTTGAAGGGTTCGATATCGCTTTCCAGTTCGTGACGGTACTCGCTGTTCGCCAGGACGACGCCGGCCAGGAATGTCCCCAGGGCGGGGCTCAGTCCCACCAGTTCCATGAGGTAGGCCGCGGCCATCACGATGAACAGGGCGGAGGCCGTGAAGAGTTCCCGCAGGTGAATGCGGGCGATGAACCGCAGAAAGGGGACGATCACGAAGCGGCCGCTCAGGATCACGGCCCCGACGGCGCACAGAAGGGCGATCGTCTGCGCCCATCCGGGCAACCCCCCCAGGAAGGTCGTCTGTTCGCCCGCCGCGGCCTGTGCCGTGGCGATGGCCAAAAGGGGCAGCGCCGCCAGAATGGGAATGACCGATATGTCTTGAAACAGAAGGACGGCGAAGGAGGTTTTCCCCGATTCCGTCTGGTCCAGACCCTTTTCTCGCAGGGTCTGCAGGACGATCGCCGTCGACGACATGGAGAGGGCCAGACCGACGGCCAGGGCCGCCTGCCAGCTGAATCCGACAAGAATGAATAGTGACAAGGAAAAGCAGGGTCGTGATCCCCACCTGTACCGCGCCGGACCCCAGGATGAGATGGCGCATCCGCCAGAAATGGGCGGGCTCCAGTTCCAGCCCGATGAGAAAGAGCATCATCACCACGCCGAATTCGGCAAAATGCATAACGTCCTTTCCCTGCTCCGCCGACAAGGCCGAGGAAGAACGGACCGATCGTGATGCCGGCCAGGAGGTATCCCAGGACCGATCCCATGCCGAGCCGTTTGGCGATGGGAACGAAGACGATCGCCGCCCCCAGATAGATGAGGGCGTCCTGGAGAAAGGTATGGTTCATGGTTCCGTCGCCCCCGAATCCTGGTCGAGCCAATCGTTGAGCAAAGGGAATCGCCTCATCAGTTCGAGGCTGAAGTCTCCCCGTGACAACCTCTCCAGGAGGGCGTGATAGAGAGAGGCGTGAAGCGCCAGCTGCGCTTCGGTCAAGAGGTGGGTCCCCTGCACGACAAAAGGCGGCAGATAGATCATCTTGCAGAGGGTGGCCGTCTGGTCGAAGGGAACGAGAAATTCCCGGAGAGTGAAGCGGTTGTATCCGTCGGCCGTGTACACTTCCCGGGTGCCGCCCGACGTCAGGGCGTTGAAGATGATTTTGTCCTTTAAGGAATCTCCCCCTCTGCCGTGGGCCCATCCGTATTCGAGGACCAGGTCGATCCACTGCTTGAGCAGGGCCGGGGCGCCGTACATGTAGAACGGATGCTGCCAGATGATGATCTGATGCGCGGTCAGCAATTCCTGTTCCCGCTCGACATCGACATTGAAATCGGGATATCGCTCGTACAGATCATGGAGCGTCACCTGCGGCATCCGATCGACGCCATTGAGCAGCGCACGGTTCACTCGTGATTTTTCAAAACGCGGATGAGCGAAAAGGATGAGAATTTTATTCACGGAGGTGCCCGCCTTTACAACTACTTGCCGTCATTCACACCCTTTTCCACGAAATACGTCACATGGGTGGTTGCACTCAGATAGAGTCGCACTGGATCCGGCAATTCGTCGATATGAATGCTTTTCTCGATGGCGATGTCGTCATGCTCCTCCATTTCGCAGATCAGCGCTTCTTCCTTGGGGATGTTGGGATCATACAGCAACAGTGACGGTTTGAGGGGATTGTCGGGGTTGATGGTAATGACAATGCCTATCTCACCATTGGAAAGCTGAACAACCGTCCCGGGTGGATAAATACCCATGCTGCGAATGAATACGGAAAACAGGTCGACGTCTATCTGGTGCTGTTGCTTGGTGTACATCTGCGAAAGGGCTTCGTACGGCGTCATCCGTTTTTCAATGTCCGGGTTATTGCAAAGGTTGTCATAAGCATCGACGATGGAGATGATTCTTGCCAGCTTGCTGATTTTCTCCCCTTTCAGACCGGCAGGATATCCAGTACCGTTGCTGTGTTCATGATGTTCCTTTACGGCGCGGATCACGCCCACCTCCCGGACTCCGCTTTTTGCCAGAGTATCGATGCCATACTGAGGATGAAGCTGAATAATCGCCGACTCCGCTTTCGTCAGCGGCCCCTTCTTTTTTAATACTTTTTTTTCTATCCGGTTTTTCCCAATGTCATGAAACAACGCCGCCATCCCCAATTCATGCATTTCAGACGCGGTCAGCCTTGCTTTTTTCCCCAGCATTAAGGCCAATACCGATACATTGAGGGAGTGATGATAAATCCCTTCATCTTTTTCCTTGATATTGATCAAATGCACGATTGCATCGGAATCGCCCTGAAATGTATCGACCATCCCCTCCACGGTCTCTTTGGCGCTTGCGATCGCTTCCTTGGAGCCCGTCATCATTTTCTTCATCAGATCCGTCACGTTTTTACTGATGCGGTCATAGTTGCGGGTGCAGCGGCGCAGATTTTCGTGTATCTGTTTGAGATGCTCCATCTGCTCCCTCTTGATCCGCCACATGAGTTCTACGTTAGGATCATCCTCTTTTGCTGCAACTATTTGGGGCTCCGGCTTCTTAGTCTCATCTGCTTCTCTGGGCCAACAGTCGCTCTTTTCGGGAATCCACAAGACCTCTTTGATGCCTGACTTCACCAATATATCGATCTGATCCCTGTGCTTCAGCTTGAACTTGCTAAAGAGAAAGGGATGATTGAACCATTTCCCGTCCAACTGAATAAAGACACCGGGCTGCAGCAGTCCAACCCGGATTTTCTGTTTATTTTCCATCTTCATCTGTCGACCTCACCCCCCGAAACATAGCATGTAATCGTGATATACGATAGCTATTACGCAATTATTCCCTCTAAAATGCAAGCAATATTAAACATTGTGTTATGTCTTGACAGCCTGTTTTCAGTTCATGCAGAATTCGACCGTTCTTCTGAAGAGTAAAAAAGAACATTCTGAGTATGTCAAAGATGACCATCGGCATTGATTGTTTTTTATGCCGGGTTGATCCCGACTATCGCTGCCTGCCAGGCGTCGAGAAGGTGGCCGATATCGTCAAAGATGAAGTCGGTGCCCGCGGCCTCGGCCTCGGCTCGGTCGGATGCGCCTGAAAGGACGCAGATCGTGGTGAGGCCCGCCCGCTTTCCGCCCACGATATCGGTCATTACGCGGTCGCCGACGGCGGCGGTCGTCTCGGGTTGGGCCTCCATCTGGGCCATGGCCAGTTCATACATGATCGGCTCGGGCTTCCCGATGCCGGTCGGGGTGACCCCGGAGGCGGCCGCGAGCATCGCGACCATCGCACCGGTTCCCGGCAGCAAGCCATCCTCCGAGGGGATGTTGGGGTCGAGGTTGGTCGCGAGAAAGCGCGCCCCGCCCAGGATGAGCCGGCAGGCGATCTTGATCTTCTCGAAGTTGATCTCGCGGTCAACGCTCGCGACGACCACCTTCACGTCGTCGTCGGCAATCACGAAACCCTCTTCCATCAAGGCCTGGCGGAGGGCAGGCATTCCGAAGACATGCACCCTTGTCCCCGCCGGGTAGTCACGCCGCAGGTAGCGGGCCACCGCCTGCCCGGAGACCAGGATCTCGGCAGGCGAGACTTGGGCGCCCATAGAGGCCAATTGATCCGCGCGCTCCTGGGGTGTGCGGGTTGCGTTATTGGTCATGAGTATAAATTGGATGTGCTGCCCGCGCAGGAAGGCAAAGAACTCCTGCAGACGGGGCATGGGCTCCTTTCCCCGGTAGAGCACCCCGTCCATGTCGAGGATCAGGTGTTTGATGTTGGCCAATGAATCCATCGTGTATGTCTCCGTTGTTTTACTGCGTCGCCCGTTTCAAAGTCGATCGCGAATCATGATACGAGCCGGGGAATGAGGGCGTCGAGATCGGGGAAAACGGCCCGGTCTGCCGCCCATTGGTAGATGAGAAGGTCGATGTTCAGCCGCTTCAGTTTGTCCCGGAGGTCGTTTTCCGGCGCCCCGGGGAGGGCCAGGATGAGCAGGGGGGCAGCGGGCAGGCTCAGGCCGTTCAGGAGGAGCTGCGTCGCCCCGGCGTGAAGATACCGGGGAGGGTCATCTCCGTCAGGACCTGAAAGACCGCCCGGATCCGGTCTTCCCGATCCATGATCAATAAATCCCGCTGCCCGTCATTCCCCGTTCGGAGGCCGCGTTTTTTCAAGACCTCGGCCAGATCCCGGACGATCAGTCCGTGGTCGCATTCGGCGCCTGTCTCTGATTTCGGTTCGCCATACCTCTCACCGATCAGGTCTTCGCGTACGCAAAGTTCTTCAAAACTCAATTCTGCCTGAGGGGAGGGTGTGGCGGCCGCTTCCTTGATCCGGGCGATCTTGTGGACAAACTGGGCGATCTGCCGGGAAAAACGCGGGGAGTGGAGGACACCGATGACGGCGACCATTGTCTCCTCACCGTCGTCATCCATGATTTCCCAGACGCCTCGGTAGTGGTTTTCGAAGAGCGATTTTCCGATCCCTTTTCTCCCGCCGCCGAGCTTTCCCCGGTGAACGACGAAGACCCTGCCGGCATCGGTCCTGGGCAAAGGCGCCGCCGGTCCGCCGGTCGATGCCGTAGAGGGGAAAATTGATCTCGCAGGTGATCGCGACATTGCCGCCTCCTTCCGGCCGGCCGATGCCGAAACCGTTCCAGTAGCGGCTTCCGGGGAGCTTCCTGGAGAAGAACCAGATCCCGAGCCGCTCGGACCAGGCGACCTTTGCCTTCTCGCTGGCCCCCGGATGGCCGAGCTTGACGGGAATCATCTCCTCCGCCGGGGTTCTGAGAGTCTTGACGAACTGTCGCTGGTAGCGCCTGATGGCCGACTCATCTGCCACGACTTTTAGCATGGTTTACCTCTTCCTAATCCAACCGTTTCCGGAAACGCCCGACGGCGCCGGTGAAAACCGCGATGCCCAGGACGGCCAGGGCGGCGTACTGCGGCCAGAGGATATCTAGACCCACCCCCTTGAGAAAGATACCGCGGATGATGACGAGAAAATAGCGCAAGGGATTGAGATATGTCAACCACTGAACGACGGTGGGCATGTTGGCGATGGGAAAAACGAAGCCGGAAAGCATGAAGAAGGGGAGGATGAAAAAGAAGGTCGTCATCATCGCCTGCTGCTGGGTCTTCGACACCGTCGAGATGAAAAGCCCGATGCCCAGGGTGCTCAGGAGGAAGAGACAGGTTGCCCAGAAGAGGGCAAAAACACTTCCCGCCAGCGGCACTTCGAACCAGTAGAGGGCGAACAGCGTGACCATGACCATCTGGCCGATCGCGATGATCGTATAGGGAATGGTCTTGCCGATGATCAGCTCGAGCGGTTTGAGCGGCGTCACGATGAGCTGCTCCATCGTCCCGTTCTCCCGCTCCTTGATGATGGCGATAGAGGTCATCAGCAGAGAGATCAGCATGACGACGAAAGCGACGATTCCCGGGACGAAGAAGTTCTGGCTGTCGAGGTTGGGGTTGTACCAGGTCCGGATCCGGCCGTCGATCTTCCCGTATTTAAGATCGCGCCCATAGATCTCCTTGATCAGCTCCGTGTTGAACCGGTCGAGGACCATTGTCGTGTAGGAGAGGCGAACCGACGCCATGTTGCTCATCCCTCCGTCGGCGATGATCTGGACTGCGGCTGTGTCCCCGCGTCGGATGCGGCTGCTGAAGTCGGGGGGGATCTTGATCCCCAGATCGATCTTTGCCGCGAGGAGAAGACCTTCCAGTTCACCGGGGGTCCCCGGCAGGTGGGTGATCCGGAAGATGCGGTTGGCCGTGAAGGCGTCGATCAGAAGCCGGCTCTCCCGCGTCCGGGAGTGATCGATCAGGGCGACGCGGATGTCTTTGATGTCATAGTTGACCACATAACCGAATACAAGGAGCTGGATGAGCGGCGCCATGACCAGTATGGGACGATTCTTCCGGTCGCGGAAGAGCTGGATGAATTCCTTGCGGACCATTTCCCGGATGCGAAGCCAGCTCATCGTTAGAGGCCCTCCCGTTTCAGGAGGATGCAGTTGGCGGTTGCGAGGATGAGAAACATCACCGTCAGAATCGCCAGATCGGGCCAGAGATAGGCAAATCCCAGGTTCTTCAGATAGATGTCCGAGAGGATATTGATATAGTAGGTCGCTGGAATCATCGCGGAGAAGGCCTGGAGGAACTTCGGCATGTTGATGACCGGAAAGACGAAGTTCGAAAGCAGGAGCGACGGGAGATAGGTGATCAGGACGGCCGTCTGGTTTGCGACGAGCTGCGATTTCGTGACCGACGAGATGAGGAGGCCGAGTGTCAGGGCGACCATCAGGTAGATCGACGAGGCGAGGATCATCAGCCAGAAGCTGGCCTTCATGACGATCCCGAAGAGCACCTGCCCCATGAGGACGGCGATCAGGACATCGGTCAGTCCGATCAGAAAATAGGGGATCGCTTTCCCCAGGAGCAGTTCCCCGGCGCTGATAGGGAGCGATCGTATCGTCTCCATCGTTCCATTCTCGTATTCCCGGGCGATGACGAGAGAAGTCAGCATCGCCCCGACGATCATGATGATGATCGCGATGATCCCCGGAATGATGAAGTTCCGGCTCTCCAGATCCTCGTTGAACCAGATCCGGATCCGTCCCTCCACAGGGGGCCGGATCTTCTCCATCCCCTGGCGGTTCAGGAACTCGACAAGCAGCTTCCGGTTGGTGCTTTCGATAAAGCCGCTGATGTACGCCCGGGTGATCCCGGCGAAGTTCGGATCGCTCCCGTCGAGGAGGATCTGAATGACGGCCTCTCTGTCCGCCCTCAGGTCGGCGGTCCAGCCGGCGGGGATGATCACGGCCATCGTCGCGCGGCCGTGGTCGAGCGCCTCCGTGACGGCCGCGGTATCGGGGAGGTGCGCGGTGATCCGGAAATAGGGAGAGGCGCCCAGGCGGCGCACGAAATCGCGGCTCAGGTCCGTCTGTTCGTAGTCCACGACGACCGTTTCGATATTCTCCACATCGAGGCTGAGGGCATAGCCGAACAGGAGGATGAGGAGCAGCGGGACGGCAAAGGCGAGGTAGAGGCTCCGGAAGTCCCGAATCAGGTGATAGACCTCCTTAGCGGCGATGGCCCTGACATTCCGAAGAGTCATGCCGCCCCCTTTGCGTTCTTCCCCGACATCAGGGCAACGAAGGCGTCGTTCAGGTCGGCATCGGATCGTCCGGGGCAGGCCTCACGGACGATCTCCTCCGGGCTTCCCGAGGCGACGATCCGCCCCTCGTTGATCATCACGATCCGCCCGCAGTGGCGCGCCTCATCCATGTAATGCGTCGTGACGAAGACGGTGATCCCCTCGGCGGCGATCCGGCCGATGAAGGCCCAGAAGTGGCGCCGGGTGATCGGATCGACTCCCGATGTGGGTTCATCGAGAAAGAGGATCCGGGGGCGGTGAAGGAGGGCGCAGCCCAAGGCGAGTCTCTGGCGCCAGCCCGGCGGAAGGTCGCGGGTCATTCGGTTCTTGGCATCCGCAAGGCGGGTCACGTCCAGGACCCACTCGCGCCGCTCCTCCCACTGCTCCTCCGGCACATTGTAGACGCCGAGATAGAAGCGGAGGTTCTCCAGGGGAGTGAGGTCCTCATAGAGGGAGAACTTCTGGGACATGTAGCCGATCGCGTGTTTGACCTCCTCGGCCTCCGTGACGATGTCGAAACCGGCCACTCTTCCCGTGCCGGAGGTCGGTGTGAGTATCCCGCAGAGCATACGGATCGTCGTCGATTTCCCCGAGCCGTTGGAGCCGAGAAAACCGAAAATCTCTCCCGGATGGACCGTGAAGGAGATTTTATCGACGGCGGTAAACGCGCCGAAGCGCTTTTCAAGCTCCCGAACCTCGATGGCTTCGGAATCAGGGTGATCAGAGTTTAAAGGTGTCATGGGCCAGCTCCGCGTCTGCCTCCTGTATGCGGTGGATGATCGCCTCTTCCAGATTCTCGAAACGGGAGCGGATCTCTGCCGGGGTGGCGGTCTCCAGAAGCGATGCCCGATGCATCAATCCCAGCCGGTCGCACCGTTCGCCCTCATCGAGGTAGGCGGTGGAGACGAGGATGGTCATCCCTTTCTCGCGCATTTTCCCCAGAATCTCCCAGAACTCCTGGCGGGAGACGGGATCGACGCCGTTGGTCGGTTCATCCAGAATCAGGAGCTTCGGCTCATGGACGAGGACGCAGGCGAGGCCGAGCTTCTGCTTCATCCCGCCGGAGAGGTTTCCCGCCTGTCGGTCCGTGAAGGGCAGCAGGTTGGAGAAGCCGAGGTAAAGGGCCTTGCGCGCCTTCCTTTCCGTGCCTCTGATTCCGAAGATGTCCATGAAAAAATCGATGTTCTCCTCGACCGTCAGGTCCTGATAGAGGCCGAAGCGCTGGGGCATGTAGCCGATGAGGGCCTTGGCCTCCTTTTTTTGGGTCACCACATCCAGACCGCCGATCCGGATCCGTCCTGAGGCGGGTTTGAGCATCGTTGCCGTCATCCGGAGGAGGGTGGATTTTCCGGCCCCGTCGGAGCCGACGAGGCCGAAGATCGTCCCCGCTTCGACTGAGAAAGTGACGTCGCGGACCGCCTCTGTCGCGCCGAAGCGGCAGGAGACCCCCTCGATGTGGAGGAATGGCTCCTCCGGGACAGGCGGACTCCCGTCCCTTTCGCCGGTAAGGAGAGCGGGAGAAGGCGTCTTATCGTAACCAGGCATCGGCAGGCATCCCTGATTTGAGCTCCAGGGCCGGATTGGGGATGGACACCTTGACGAGATAGACCAGCTTGACCCTTTCCTTGCGGGTCTGGATGATCTTGGGGGTGAACTCTCCTTCGGGTGATATGAAGGTGACCGTCCCCGCGAAGGTTTTATCCGGAAAGGTGTCCACTCGGACATCGGCCTTCTGTCCCGGCTTGACCTTGCCGATCTCCGTCTCGTCGACGAAGATCTTCAGATCGACCGTCGCAAGGTCGGAGAGGGTGAGGACCTCCCGGCCCGGCGTGACCACTTCCCCGGGTTCGATGTTGCGGCTGGTGATGATTCCCGCCCGGGGCGCCTTCAGTTGCGTATAATCGAGCTGGATCGCCATCTGATCGAGGGTCGCGCGGGCCGCGGCAATGACCGAGCGGGCCGCTTCCACGTCCTTTTTTGCCGCTTCGATTCGGATGAGATTGCTTTGGGCCTGCCTCAGGAGGGCCTCCCCCTCGGCCACCCTCGCTTCAGCGGTGCGGATCGTTTCCACCCTGCTTCCCTCCCGCGCCAGGTCGAGGGTCTCTTTGCTTCGCTCGTATTCCCTGAGGGCCACTTCGTAGCGGAGGCGGATGGCATCCCATTCCTTATCCGAGACCAATCCCTTCTTGAAGAG
This sequence comes from uncultured delta proteobacterium, assembly GCA_963842685.1. GTDB lineage: Bacteria > Desulfobacterota > Syntrophia > Syntrophales > UBA5619 > JAKAFS01. Next base: position 77,118 of record CAWJHT010000041.1, read on the forward strand.
ATTTTCGTAGCGGGCCGCATTTTTTTTCGCGTCTTCCATGACGGAGGCGGCGCTCTGCATCGCCTGGTCCGCCCGGGTGATCTCCTGTGTCCGGCTGCCCGCCTTCAGATCGTCCAACTGGGATCTCAAGGCGCGGACGCCCGCCTCGGCCCGGGCCACTTCGGCAGGGAGGGTCTTTTCGTAAACTTTGAGAAGGGTTTCTGTCTGTTCCCGGTTTTTCACGGATTTTTCGAGATTGGCCTTCGCTTGTTCCTGGCGGGAGCGAAACTCTGATGCATCCAGTTCGACAAGGATCTGGTCCTTCACGACGGCCTGTCCCTCGTGTACGTTCACCCGGAGCACACGGCCGCCGGCCTGGAGGGAAAGATGGGACTGCGTGGCTTCGACGGTCCCGGAGTAGTAGAGCTCGCCCCGGCGGACCTCGCGCTGTCCGTAGTAGACAAGAAGCCCCACACCGACAAGGAGGATCAGAAAAATGATGATGATTCGTTTTTTCAGGCCGGCACCTCCTCAGAAATAGGATGAATCGTCCTATACCACTTTTTCAGTGAAAAGTTAAGGAGGATAGCCATATCTATTGAGGCCATACGCTTGTGTATCCTTTGCGCTTGTTCGATCATCTCCTCAATGCCTGTGGGGGAATCATATTTATTATGAGAACTTGTTTTTAAAGGGCTTAAGTATATGGAGATAGCTTTTCTGTGTCAAGGCGATTAAGCAGCTACGATTATAGCGTCTGCCGGGCTTGACCGCTTACCGCATTGAGAGTAGATTTACTCCATTATAAAGAGGGGGATGTGATGCATCCGGAGATGATGCAGTATCTTCAACCGTCGCCGGTCGTCGACTGCGACAGCAGAGCGGTCATAGAGTTTGCAAAGGGGAACTCCGGTGATCATCCGGATCAGCGGGAGCAGTCGGTCAGGCTCTATTATGCCGTCCGGGACGGCATCCGGTACGATCCCTACAGCATCGATCTGTCGATAGAGGGACTCCGGGCGAGCGCCACGCTCCGAAGCGGCCGCGGCTGGTGCGTGACCAAGGCGGTTCTGCTCGCGGCCTGCTGCCGGGCCCTGGACATTCCGGCCCGGCTGGGTTTTGCCGATGTGCGGAACCATCTCACGACCGCTCGCATGCGCGAGCTGATGAAGACCGATGTCTTCCTGTGGCACGGATATACGTCCATCTACCTGAACGGCGCCTGGGTAAAAGCGACGCCCGCATTCAATATCGGGCTTTGCGATCGGTTCCGTTTCAAGCCCCTTGAGTTCGACGGGCACAGCGATTCGATCTATCACCCTTTTGATCTCGAGGGAAAAAGGCACATGGAATATCTTGCCTATCGAGGAGAATATGCCGATGTCCCCATCGACCGGATCGTGGAGACGTTTCGTCGGGAATATCGGATGGATCCCACCTGGAATAAAGCCGACTTCGACCGAGAAGTCGAGGAGGAGACCGGAAAAGCGTGATGGTAAGTGAGAATTTTTACTTTATTTTTCTTTCACCTTCGCCCTCTTGATATGGCTTATATCGCTCCATCTTCACCGAGTGGCTGCCGGTCCCGGATTCCATGCCGGGGTCGCTTTTATCTCTTAACCGCTGGGGCGTGAACTTGGGTTGATTGTGATCTATATTCACATAGTCTTTTTTGACGGTTCGACTTATGCGTAGCTTACCCTGATATGACTCACCATGATGGCCCAGGTGGAGCAATCGTATCCTTAAAGTGGATGGAGAAAGTGGATGGAGCAGGGAAAGCGATCAAAAAAATCAATCACGTCGTTCAGCTATCCCCGAGGCATGAGGATTCTAAACAAATTCATTCGGGTTTTTTAGAAAAATAGAGTGTGGCCGAAAAGCCTGCACCTGCGAGTCCTTGGTAGGAATCAAAACTTGGAATCAATGTTGGAATCAATGATGGGCCCCTGGGTTCACTCATACTCCACTGTCAGACGGGGCGCGGTGATGGTGACTCGCGGCAGGTCTTCTATCCCGACGAACCCGATGTTCGAAACGAAATCAAGGAGGAAACGCACCTGGAAGTCGGACAGCCCCAGCCGCTGCGCTTCCCGCATGAGCGGTGTGACGTCGATCACGACGGGCATTCCCATATCCGAGCGGAAGAAATTGAGTCGTTGGGACATGAGCGGGGGGGAGTTGAAATCCTGCGGTCTTAGCCCGGAGACGGGATAGGGAGCGAGATCGATCAAGGTCGGGACCACGGTCGCGAAGCTCACCTCGTCGATAAACAACTCCAGAGTCGCCGAAACGATTACGGCGTCCCCGGGGACGATATCCGCCCCGGTCGATCCGTCGAGGGGGAAATCCAGGAATGCACGGTATTCCGGGAGATTTGGATCCTGGTCGTTGATGCCGAAGAACAGGGTGCCTGGCCCGTTGGCGATGGTGAAAGTCCGCCGGACGGGGTCGAATGCAATATCCCCGTCGATCGGCTGGTCGCTGAGGATCTGCGCAACGAAGATGGTCGGGAAGTTACCGTCACTGCCTCCGCCCCCGCCGCAGGCGGCGATGGAGAACATAATGACCGCAATGACACCTATCCTCACAAGTTTCTTCATGGTCGTCCACCTCTGGTTTCCATTCGACGCTTCTTTGTATTGACAATGACTTGCTCTTTTGTAGCTGAGGATACAACGACGAATCTTGTCTGTCAAGAACATACTATCCCAGAACATACTATCCAAACACCCGATATGGTGCGATTAACAATAACTTTTTGAAAGCGTGAATCTTCATCAGAACCAGGGAATGCCCTGTCCGTTTCCGGAATCCTTATTGACCTTTTTCCGTACATCCTTCGCCCGCTTTTCTTTGGATCGCCTCTGCAAATGAATCCGAATCCTCATTTGTTATTCTACACAGATGACGCCGGCGCCTTGTCCAGGGCGATCCGGAGGACCTCCAGCATCTCATCGACGAAGTAGAAGGCGATCTCTTTTCTGACCTTCGACGGGACCTCCTCCAGGTCCTTTTTATTCCACTTGGGCAGGATGATCGTCTTCACTCCGGCGCGGTGGGCCGCGAGGACCTTCTCCTTGATCCCGCCCACCGGGAGGACAAGCCCCCGGAGGGTGATCTCGCCCGTCATGGCGAGGTCCTTCTTCACCGTCCGGTTCGTGAGGAGCGAGACCAGGGCGGTGAGCATCGTCACACCCGCCGACGGCCCGTCCTTGGGGATGGCGCCGGAGGGGACGTGGATATGGATGTCAATCCCTTCGAAGAAGTCCTTCGCGATCCCCAGTTCCTCGGCGTTGGCGCGGATGAAGCTGAGCGCCGCGGTCGCCGATTCCTTCATCACGTCGCCGAGCTGACCGGTCAGGGTCAGTCCGCCCTTGCCCTTCATGGAGGTGGCCTCGATGAACAAGAGGTCGCCGCCGGTCGGCGTCCAGGCCAGCCCCATGACGACCCCCGGCTTGGAGGTCCGGGCCGCCGTTTCGGAGGTGACACGGACGGCCCCAAGGAATTTGTGGATGTCCCGTGCCGTGATGGAGGTCTTTTCGATCATCCCTTCGGCGATCTGGCTCGCGACTCCCCGGCAGATCGCGGCGATCTCCCGTTCGAGGTTCCGAACGCCCGCCTCCCTGGTGTAGCCGGAGACAATATGTCCGAGCGCGTTTTTCGTGAAGCGGATCTGCTCGGGTTTGAGGCCGTTCGCCTCCGTCTGCCGCGGGATCAGGTAGCGTTGAGCGATCCGGATCTTCTCGTCGAGCGTGTAGCCGGGCAGTTCGATCACCTCCAGACGGTCGCGGAGCGCCGGCGGGATCGTCTCGAGCATGTTCGCCGTCGTGATGAACATCACCTGCGACAGGTCGAAGGGGACGTCGATGTAATGGTCCACGAAGGAGAAATTCTGCTCCGGGTCGAGGACCTCCAGGAGGGCCGACGAAGGATCGCCGCGAAAATCGTTACCCAGCTTGTCGATCTCGTCGAGCATGAAGACGGGATTGATGGATTCCGCCCGGCGGATGCCCTGGATGATCCGGCCGGGAAGCGCCCCCACATAGGTGCGGCGATGGCCGCGGATTTCCGCCTCGTCGCGGACGCCGCCCAGGGAAATACGGATGAATTTCCTTCCCAGGGCGCGGCCGATGGAATGGCCGAGAGACGTCTTTCCCGTCCCCGGCGGACCGGCGAAACAGAGGATCGGCCCCTTCGTTTCCGGCTTCAGCTTGCGGACGGCCAGGTACTCGATGATCCGCTTCTTCGCCTTTTCCAGACCGTAGTGGTCCTCATCGAGGACCCGTCGCGCCTTTTTGATGTCGAGGTTGTCCTCGGTTTTTTCGTGCCAGGGCAGGGCGGTCATCCAGTCCAGGTAAGTCGCCGAGACGGTGTATTCCGCCGAGGAGGGGTGCATCTTCGCGAGCCGGGCAAGTTCGCGCTCCGCCTCCTTTTTCGCCTCCTCCGGGAGATTCTTCTTTTCAATCTTCGCCCGGTACTCTTCGATCTCGACCTTCTCTTCGTCCGTCTCCCCCAGCTCCTTCCGGATGGCGCTGAGCTGCTGGCGGAGGTAGTATTCCCGCTGGGACTTGTCCATATCGTCTTTCACCTGGGACTGGATCTTGCTTCCCAGTTCGAGGATCTCCACCTGGTGATTGACGAGCCGGGTCACCTCGCGGAGGCGCTCCTTGATGTCCAGGATCTCGATGATCTTCTGTTTCTCCTCGATCGTTGCGTTGATCACGGAGGCGATGAGGTCGGCAAGTACGCCGGGATCGGTGATCGTCTTGGCCATCGCCCCGAACTCCTGGGGCAGGAAGGGGGAGAGTTTGATGATCCGCTCGAAGAGGCTGCTGAGGTTCGCCATCAGTGCTTCGACCTCGATATCCTTCACCTCCTCATCCTCGATGTTCTCCACGCGGGCCCGGAGGTAGGGTTTTCCCTCCACGAATTCGATGATACGGAAACGGCTGATCCCCTGAAGGAGGAGCTGGGCCTTGTTGTCGGCGGTCTTCGCCATCCGAAGGATCGCGACGCTCGTACCGATGCTGTAATAATCCTCCTTCTGGTGCGAACACTCGCATGCGGGAGGCTGCTTCAGCAGAACGACACCGATCATACGGTCGCCGGCCATCGCCTCGTCGATGAGGGTGATCGATTGCGTACCGGAAACCTCCAGAGGGAAGAGCATCTTCGGAAAGACAAAGACGCCCGTGAGCGGCAGCACGGGCAGGATCTCCGGGATTTTGGTCACTTTTAATTCTTCAATCGGTTTTTGTTCGGTCATGGGAACCTCCACGAATATCGGTGACGGGGGTTAGCCGTGCTGGACGTTGATTTTGTGAATCCGGTCGAGGGGGCGCTTGGACAGACGGATCTCCAGGAGGCCGTTGCTGTAAACCGCGGCGGCCGTTCCCGTGTCGATGAGGGCCGGGAGCGACAGGGTGCGTTCGAAATCGCCGCAGGGGATTTCGGCCAGACGGTATCGGGCCTCTTCCTCCCGCGCGCCTCCTCCCCGCGTGCCGCAAATTTTCACGACGCCGGGAGAGATCTCCAGGATGATGTCCTCTTGCCGGACACCGGCAATCTCGGCCTGGATGATGACCTCCTCGCGGGTTTCATAGATGTCGACCTGGGGCCGCCACCGGTGTCGGGAGAGGGTGAAGCGCGGATTGGAAACGCGGAGCATCTCTTCGATGGTTCTGCGAAATTCGGACTCTGCGAAGTCCGCATTGTCCACGAATCTGATCTTGATGTAATCCATGGTTGACTCCTGTTATCGAAATCACCGGTTTTATTGAACCCATTTTGTGCGTAGGCGACCGCAATTCAAAACTTGTCCATATAATATGTACTGGTGTCGGAAGCGTCAAGAGAGGAATTGTCATGCGATAGGCGTTTCTCTCAATAATCATTGATGATTTCTATATATTATTTCTTGTTCGATGTGCCGCAGATACGCGGTGAACAGGCGTCGCCGAGATATCCGTAAACGGCTGCGTTGTCCGGCGTCGCGATGAGGCAGGCCTGTAGGGAGCGAATGGCCCGGTCATACCGGCCGGTTTGCAGATAGGCATAACCGATGGGAATGTGGTGAGAAAGATAGGCGGAGTCTGAAGAGCGGGACCTCTTCGACGGCCCTGACCCGCCGCGGCCAAAAGCCCCGATGTAGAGATCGGATTGTGTCCGCAGGAATGGCCATACCGGTCCCACGGGGATGAACGTCACGGACATGACCGCCCTGCTGATTTCGTGGAAAGGCGCCGACGGATGAAGGAAGGCGAGGTTGTGGTTGACGTCAGGGCGAGCTGTCGTCATTGCTGCGTGATCGCCTGAAAACCTATTGACAGGACGGGATTCTTCTGCCATGTTTACGTTTAAGAATCTCCAATCCCAGACTTCCAACGCGGATAAAAGTGAAAAAAATAAAATCACAAGGAGGAAACCATGGCCGGTCTTTTTGACAAAATTAAAAAAGATGTGAAGAAGGGGATCGAAGAAGGGATTGCGGTCGTAAAAGAAGGGGCAAATGTCGTATCCGAGAAAATGGGTGAACTCACGGCAGAAGGCAAAAGACAGTATAAGATGTTTGATCTCAAAGCGAAGATACATAGTCAAATGACCGTGCTGGGCGGAAGGGCGTATGACGTTCTCGACTGCAAGAAGAGCCCGGCGGCAGATGACAAGGTAAAAGCAGTATTTGTAAAGATCAAGAAACTGGAAGAACAGTTGCGCAAGCTCGAAGGGGGGAAAGAGACAAAAGCCGCGGCCCCCAGAAAACCTGCAACGAAAGCCAAAGCGACCCCGAAAAAAACCGTACAACCGGCAGCGAAAAAGACGGCATCAAAAGCCGCCAAGAAGGCTCCGGCTAAAAAGTAAATCTTCAACGGAAGCAACGGATGTATCACTTCTCGCTGACATGTGAACTCTATGTTACCCTCCTCATTTAAAAAGGGGAGAGGACGTTGAATTGAAAAACACATAAACGAAAGGAACGGAGGAGCACCATGGCAAATAGATTAGAAGTATATAAATGCGAGGTTTGCGGCCATATCGTGGAAGTCCTGCACGGGGGAGTGGGTGAACTGGTATGCTGCGGCAAGCCCATGAAGCTGATGAAGGAAAACACAACGGATGCGGCAAAGGAAAAGCATGTTCCAGTCGTAGAAAAAGTGGCGGGCGGCGTGAAGGTGAAGATAGGAAGTGTCGCCCACCCCATGGAGGAGAAGCATTACATCGAGTGGATCGAGATTATCGCCGACGGGAAGGCGTATCGACAGTTCCTTGCGCCGGGTCAGGCGCCGGAGGCGATTTTCTCCGTGGAGGCGGCGAAAATTACGGCGAGGGAATACTGCAATCTCCACGGCCTCTGGAAAGCGTAAAGCATAAAGTCATCGGTAATAAAGGAGTAGATGCCTATGCCTTGCCGCATCTGCGGTAAGGCATAGGCGGACCTCTTCCGTCTTTGCAGCCCCCAATGGCATCCCGCTTTTGGAAAAGCGAAACCGGTACGGTTTCTCAACTTGCATCCCATCTTCACTTGCCCCTTACTCTCTATCTGAATACATGGTGTTGAATTCCTGAAAAATGTCCCGTTCTCATCGAAGCCGGAAAGAACGTGGCGTAATGATCTGCGAACGTCTGGAATGCTATTGACAACCCTTTTTAAATAGCCTATTCTTCTGGTAAAGCTTTACCATTTCCTTACCGGAGAGGTTTCATGCCCAATATAGTAGATGTTGCCCTTAAAGCCCATGTCTCCATTGCCACCGTATCCCGAGTAGTCAACAAGAGTCTTCACAAGGTCAACCTGGCCACGCAGGAGAGGGTGCTGGAGGCCATCCGTGAACTGGACTACCGCCCTAATGCCCTTGCCAAGGGGCTTCTTATGAAAAAAACCATGACCATCGGGATCATCATTCCCGATATTTCCAATCCCTACTATGCGGAGATCGTCCGGGGCATCCAGGATGTGGCCGACCAGGCCGGATATGCGGTCACGCTCCACAACACGGACAAAAAGCCGGGAGGGATCATCCGTTATATCTATCTCCTCCGGGAGAAATCGGCCGACGGGATCATCTTCAGCGGTGGGATCATCAATGGCCACGAAACCCTTTCCATTCTGAGAGAACTGAGGAAAGGGTCGTCGTGATCGGCCGCCATGAAGTCGATTTCCCGCGGTCATGGTCGACAACATCGATGGGGCTGCCCAAGCCGTTCAGCATTTGTTCGATATCGGCCACAGGCGGATCGGTTTCATCGGCGGACCGGACGGATCCACTACGGCTCTGGATCGTCTGGCGGGATATAAAGATACCATGGCCCGGAATGGGATGGCCTTTTCTACGAGGCTTGTTAAAAAAGGTATGTGGACTCCGGAAAGCGGCTATTGCCTGGGAACAGAGCTTCTGAAAGGGAAAGGCAGGCCCACGGCGATTGTTGCCGCTAACGACCCGATGGCCTTCGGCGCCATCAAGGCGGCAAGGGCGTTGGGGTTGATAGTTCCGGAAGACATTGCCGTTGTGGGGTTTGACGATATTCCCCTGAGCTCGTACTTCTATCCGCCCCTGACGACGGTGAAGATTCCCATGCATGACCTCGGGGCTGCTTCCATGACGATGCTGCTCAACCTCATTTCCGGAGAAAAGTTCGAGAAATTAAAGCTGTTCAAGGCAAGACTTCAGGTCCGGGGGTCCACAGTAAAGCAGTTTAAAAAAGGCAAAAGAAAAAAGTGTTGACAAAGCGCTTTTCAAAAATTATGATGGAAAAGCTTTACCATAAGGCCTCAGTTAAATAGGAATTAATCTAACAGACGAAAAGGAGAAACACCATGACAGAACATTATGATCTCAATGAAATCCCCTGGACCGACGTCGCCGCCTCCATCAAGGCGGGCAACGACACGATCATGATCCCCGTCGGCAGCATGGAGAAGCACGGTCACCATGTGCCCCTGGGCGTCGACTCTTACACCACCATGGGCAGTATTGAATTCGCCGCCAAGAAGGCCAAGGTCCTCTATACGCCCTTACTCCCCTTCGGCGTTTCAACCCACCACATGGGCGAAGCCGGCTGGGGCACCGGCACCGTCACCTTCCCCCCCGAGACCTTTCGCGAGGTGCTGTACGCCATCGGCCGCAGCCTCATCTTCTCGGGCTTCAACAAGCTGATCTTCGTCTCCCACCACGGCACGAACATGGGCTCCCAGGGCGACGCGTTGCGCACGCTACGGGCCGAGACGGGCTGCTTCTGCGCCTACTACAAGACCCCGACGGAGCGCGATTGCGCCGTCGTGGCCGACTTGATGACGGGCCCGCCGGAGGAGACCCCGGGCTGGCACGCCGGCGAGCTGGAGACCTCCACGACGATGGCCTACCTGACGGACAAAGGCCTCTATGACGGAGCGGTGAAGATGGAGCGCGCCAAGGCGGACCGCGCCCACGCCCCCAAGTGGATGGGCCCCGCTTTCACGAAGTCGGACGGAACCAATACCGTCAAGTTCCAGGGCTCCGAAAACATCTTCGTCCCGATGCTCCATCACGAATACTCGGACACGGCCACGATCGGCAACCCGCTGCGCTCCAGCGTTGAGCAGGGCCGCGCCGTCTTCGAGCGGATCGGCAACCACCTGGCGGCCTTCCTCGAAGAGGTGAAGAAGTTCGATTTCAAGGTGCCCATGGAGAAGAGGGACTGGCCGGGCCGTTTCTGGAGAGGGTAATGGGATAAGGCTTCTCCAAGGGGACGTTTAAATGACCCGGAAAGGGAATATCGCCATTCTGGCGACTCTCGATACGAAGGGCGCCGAGGTGGCCGCCATGAAAGGGCTCCTCGGCAACCTGGGTTATGATGCGACGGTTGTCGATATCGGCCCCCTTGGTCCGCCCGCCATCCCGGCGGAGATATCGAACGAAGAAGTGGCCCGCCTGAGCGGTTGGGAGCTCACCGCCTTGGTTCGCACGGGCGAGAGGGATCGGATCATGGCAGAGATGGGGAAGGGGGCCGGCAAACACCTTTCCCGTCTCTTTTCCGAAAACAGGATCAACGGGGTCATCGGCCTGGGAGGAAACCAGGGGACGGCCGTCTCCGCGATGGCCATGAGAGTCCTCCCCTTCGGATTTCCCAAGTATATGGTCTCCACGATCGCCTCCGGCAACATTCGCCCCTATGTCGGCGACAGGGACATTGTCATGGTTTTTTCGGTGGGCGATTTCCTGGGAGGGGCGAATCCGGTGACAGGACCCATCCTCGCCAATGCCGTGGCGGCCGTGGTCGGAATGGCGGAGCACGGCTCGCGGATCGAGGTGGAGCCGGGAACGAGGACCGTCGCCGTAACGGCGCTGGGGAACACGGAGCCGGGGCAAGCCGGGCGGTAATGGCCTTCAAGAAAAGAGGATTTGAGGCGGTCGCTTTTCACGCGTCGGGAGCAGGAGGCTCGGCCATGGAAGATCTGATTGCAGAGGGTCTCATCCATGGGGTGCTCGACCTGACCCCTCACGAACTCACCGAAGAGGTCGTGGGAGCAGGGGCCTATCAGCCCGTCAATCCGGGCAGACTGGCCGCGGCGGAAAAGAAAGGCATCCCCCAGGTGATCTCAACCGGTGGCCTGGAGTATCTCTGTTTCGGTCCGTGGGAGTCTATCCCTCCGAGATTGAGGAGAAGAAAAATAGTCATGCACAACCCCTACAACGCCAATGTGAAGGTCACCCGCAACGAAATGGCCCGGGTGGGAGGGGTGATGGCCTGAAGCCGAACGCCGCTACGGGACCG
>CAWJHT010000042.1:0-48610 GCA_963842685.1 uncultured delta proteobacterium
GGGCGATCTTAAAGGCATTGACTGCCACGGGTTCATTGTAGATCCCCACCAGCCCAATCCGACCATTCCTTCGGGTGAATTCGATGGCATCGGACAGGGACCTGAGGCTCCCCGCACACTCGAGAACCACATCGGCGCCCATGCCACCCGTCAGTTCAAGGACCCGTTTGATTACATTCTCCTTCTTCGTATTGATCGCCATGTCCACTCCGAGCTCACGGGCGAGGGACAGACGTTCTTCCCTCGTCCCCGTAATGATCACTCTTCCAGCCCCCACGGCCTTGGCGGCTGGACTGCCATCAACCCGATGGGCCCAGGCCCCGCTACCACCACGGTCTCCCCTGCGTCGATTCCTCCCACCCGGGTGATCCCGTACATTCCTGTCCCTGCCGTGGTGATCAGGGTGGCTTCTTCAAAATTCAAGGCATCCGGAATGCGGTGGAGCGTCGTGAGATGGTTGACCGCATACTGCGCGTAGCCGTTGACGGTAAAGCCGTAGTGGCGATGACCTGCGGCCACGTTCCCATAGTTGAAACAAACCGTGTAAAAACCTTTCAAACAGTTTGGGCAGACGCCGCAACCTTTGTGAGGTTCAACAGCCACACGATCTCCCACCGAGAAACCCACAACACCCTCTCCCAGCGAAACAATCGTCCCTGAATATTCATGCCCGGGGGTATTCGCCGAAGGGGGGCTGACCCTGCCAACCGTGGGCGAGGATCTTGGGGTCGGTTCCGCAGATGGCACAAGCCTCCACCTTGATCAAAACCTCCTGTTGACCTGGCTTGGGAACTTTTTTCTCCACCACCCTCATGTCGTTAGGTCCGAAGAGGACCGCCGCCTTCATCGTCTCCGGGATCTTCATGGGCTCCTCACTTTTCGTTGAAATAGATTGGACCTTCAAACTCTTTTCCTTGTCCATGGCCGCCTCAAAGGCCTTGGTGAAGTCAGAATAATGGAAACGGTGGGTCACCAGCTGTCCGAAATAATCAGGCTCCTCGCGGATCGCCTTGAGGGTCCTTGGGAACTCCCCTGTCCCTCCAATCGTTCCTGTAATCTTCAGGGCTTTCAGAGTAATCAGCCTCAGGTTTGCCTCACCCGTGGGGACGAATCCGATGACCACAATCCCTCCGAGCGGCCTCACGATTTCCAGGGCGTTCGCAAAGGTCTCCTTTGAACCAGTGCTTTCAAAAACTAGATCGTAGGCTGCGGGAGAGTAGAAGTCTCGGTAATCGTTTCCCGAGGTTTTCGATCCTTTCCGGGTAATGAAATCGACATCGGCTGGCTTTCGAGCGCCCAACGCTGCCGCTTTCTCCATCCTGGAATGAATGGGATCGTAGACCTCTACGTGCAAACACCCGAAGATCTTCCGAAGGACCATCAGAAGGGCGAGCCCCATGTTTCCTCCCCCGAGGATCAGGATGCGTCGATCCCGGAGGTTGCCCATCAACCTTTCTCCCGCAGCAGCCGCATGGCAAACCACCGCGAGGGGTTCGGCCAGGGAGAGCACACGAGGGTCGACAGGGGCCGTCGGGTAGACATATTTCGCCTCTTGAAGGAAGGTCTGCCTCGAGGCCCCATCCCGCGTCATACCCACTTTATCGATCACTTCGCAAAGATTTTTGTCCTCGGCGCAATACGCGCAAGTCCCACACCAGAGGGAACAGTCGCCCGTGACCTGGTCCCCGATCCTCAAGGATGTCACTCCTTTCCCAACTGCCTCCACGATCCCTGCCCATTCATGACCGACGTAAACGGGATACTTGAAAGGGCCTGAATACGTTCCTTCATAGATCCTCAGGTCCGATCCGCACAGATTAATATTGTCGATCCGAATCAGAACCTGCCCGGAAGCCGGATCCGGGATCTCCTCCTCAACAATCTCCATCTGTTTGGGCCCCTTTAACAGGAGGCCTTTCATCTTTTTCATCGTCACGCCTCAGGATTGAACAGGACCTTGATCGCATCGCCACTTTTGGCAAGAGCCAACCCTCGCTCCCAGTCCTTTAGAGGAAGGATTTCACTGATGAGGGGCTTGACGTTCACTTTTTTCCTCTCGAGAAGGGAAAGCCCCCTCTCCCAGCTCGAATAGCACGAACTGAAATGGAAAATGAGCGATGGGGCTCGGAAGACCGTCTCCTTCCATGCAATGGGGACCTCTTGTACGGCGGGGATTCCGATGGCGAGAAATCGGCCGTGCGTTCGGACTATTCTGAACCCCTGGGCGATCGCCTGCGGAGCCCCGGACACCTCCACGACGAGATCAGCCCCCACCCCTCCCGTGCTTTCCTTCACGACCGCCACAGGATCTTCTTTCTCGACGTTAATCGTTCGGTCAGCCCCGAGTTCCCGGGCCAGCTTAAGTCTCAACTTTTCGTCCTGGGTGATCCCCGTGACGAAGACCTTCGAAGCTCCCTCGGCCTTGGCTATCTGGAGGGCCAAGAGACCCACGGGACCGCACCCCAAGACCACCACCACGTCCTCGGGTTCCACCCTCGCCCTCTCCAGGACTCCATGGATTGCGATGGCGAGAGGTTCCATCACCGCGGCCTCTTCAAAGCTGATCTGCTCCGGAATCTTGTGGAGGAGCCATGAGGGTACGCTCACATATTCCGCGAACGCTCCGTCGATACCCCAGCCAAGAGCCCGTTTGGATGGGCAAACATGCTTTTCTCCTGAAAGACAGAAGCGGCAGCGGCCGCAGACAAGGCCATGAACCTCAGAAACGACCCGTTCGCCGGTTCTCCAGCCCTCCACGCCTGAACCCATTTCCTCGATCACTCCGGAAAACTCGTGACCCAGGACGACAGGAGGATAGTAGGGATGGTCATCGTCATAAATTTTGAGATCACTGCCACAGATACCTGCCGCCTTGATCTTGATCCGAACATATCCCTCTCTGATCTGCGGGACGGGATAGTCCATCAATTCGATCTGGCCCTTCCCCTTCGCCTTCTTGACAAGTGCTTTCATGGTATTTCTTCTTTCGCTTTTACTTGATCGAGAAGATCCAGGGTTTGGAGTTGACCCAGATCGCCTTAGCGGTCTTCTTTCCTTTGTTGTTAACACGATGAGGAACGTTGGATCGAATGGTGATGCTCTCACCCGGTCTCAAATGATAGTCATGCTCTCCCTCTTCAACTTCCAGTTCGCCTTCGAGCACTATACCGCACTCTACACCTTCATGGACATATCTTTCTTTGCCTGTCGAAGATCCAGCAGGCCACTCGTTGTAGATGAATTCGCAACCCAAATCATGATTCTTGCTTAAGAGTGCGAAACGAACCCCCCCTTCCCAGGCCATGACTTTTCTCTCCTTCGGTGTCACGATGGGAGAGGGCTTTGCTCTTGGATACCCCTCTTCTTGCAGCAGAGAGGCAAGGGGGGTTTCGAGGGCGTCAGAGATCAACTTGAGGAGGCTAACCGAAGCATTGATCCCTCCCCTTTCGAGCTGGCTGATCAAGCTTGGCGAGGCACCGACCTTTGTCGCCAAATCGGCAAGGGTCAATTCCTTCTCATTCCTTAGATCCCGAATTCTCTTCCCGATGGCAAAAATGAGTGCGTTCATAATTTTATCCCCGCTGAAGTTCTGCAATGGCATTCTATCAGTACTAAAACACTTGTCAAGCTTTTTTTCGAACTTCCCGCTAACGTCGAAAGACATGGATCGGAGATAATGGAATTTCCATTTACCTTCGACATCTTGGCAATGGGATCCCTAGGATTTTGGAAAGAATTCCTCAGCTTGGGCAAGTTTAAAGATTCGGACCCAAATCTTTCTGAAAGACACCGTCTTGTTCTTCTTGACGGAAGAGAAAGAATGCTTTACATGGTCGTTTATTATCTTAGCGACTCGCACATTTTTAAATTGAAATGGCAAAGAAAGAAGGAATTTTTAGAAACACCCAGCCTGAACCAGACCTTCATGGTAATGGAGCTTTAAAACCCTACCAGATGCCTTATCGCTGGGTCATGCTTGCCCTCTTATGGTTTCTCTACTTCTCCTTTGGCCTAGCTACTCGTTCCATCGCTCCATTAGTCACTCCAATTCTTAAAGACCTTAAGATGAATTATTCCCAAATGGGGACGATCCTAGGATCATGGCAATTGACCTATATTCTGGTCTCCATTTTTGCAGGGACCCTCATAGATAAATGGGGCCTACGAAAATCTCTATTTGCTGGAGTAATAACGGTAGGCATCTCTGCCCTACTACGCTACTTCCCGGAGGGTTTTACAGGGATGTTATTTGCAGTCGCTCTTTTTGGCGTGGGGGGACCTATGATCTCCATAGGCTGTCCTAAGGCGATTGCCATATGGTTCCGAGGGAGAGATCGGGGGACAGCGGTTGGGACTTATATAACAGGTTCTTATATTGGGATGCTCACCGCCTTCACGTTAACTAACAGCATTGTCATGCCCCTTACCGGATATTCCTGGAGGCTTACTTTTGTGTTCTTTGCTTTGGTGATCTTTTCCATTGCCCTTCTCTGGTGGTTTCTCGCAAGGGAGATCAGTTTAACTACACCTGCTGAAAATCTAGGGATTTCCGAAACCTTTACTAAACTGATTAGAATACGAAACGTTCAGATCATCCTGATAATGGGCCTTCTCTCTTTTGCAATCAGTCACGGTTTTGGTAATTGGCTTCCAAAGATCTTAGAGGCGAAGGGATTATCCCCAATATCGGCTGGTTTTACTGCTTCGATCCCTGTCGCTTCAGGAATACCAGCCCTTCTCTCCATTCCACGTGTTATCCCTCCACACTTCCGCCACCGTTTCGTCGCCTTATCCGCTTTTTTTACAATACTCACATTACTTCTGATAGTGACCACATCGGGTACCCTTCAGGTTATAGGACTCATTCTATATGGAATTACTGGATCTGGCTTCTTGCCAATCCTCACCCTTATTTTGATTGACACACCTGAGGTTGAGCCAAGATTCATGGGGTCGGTAGGTGGACTCTTCTTCTGCATTGCAGAAATTGGCGGGTTCACAGGACCCTTCATCATGGGCTTTCTTGTAGATTTCACAGGCACCTTTCTCGCTGGCGCCATTTTCCTTGCGGTTCTGAGCTTAGCCATATTAGGTCTCACTTTTATGCTGAAATCCGAGGCCACGCCTTAATCCATATTCTTATTCCTTCACTCTTTAGAATTAATTGTTAGTGAAATGAGATAACATTTGGAACTACCGATGGGATAAATGATCTGCTCCCCCCGACTACCGGTCGAGGGGATGAGTTAGAATAGGACTGAGAATAAGTATAGGGGGTAGGATGAAGAAGAGGTTCAACACAGAGCAGATCATCGGGAAGCTGGGAAAGGCAAGGGTATAAATTCAGGTAACTATCTCACTCACACTACATGGCGTTTGCTGTGATCTTCTTTCCGGAAATGTGGGGAAAGAATTGCTACTCCCGAACCTTAGAAATGAAATTATCCAGATGAAGAAACGGGTTAAGTTTGCTCTTGTTAGTCGATTAAGAGGGCCCTCTGCGGAACTCCCTTCCTCAGATCTTTTAACGCCTCGTGAAACGTATGTTTGACATTGTTACGGATAAAGCATCCATCCTCACTTAAATCGGACTAACTGTTTCTCGCAGCACTGGAAGCTTTTTCGCAAAGAGGGTGGAGCCTAAAATACATAAGAGGCCACTGCTCATTAACGTGTTGGGGGCGCCTACTTTGCTTGCCTCACCACTCCGGGCAACTTTGCATACCTTAAGAGATTCTTATTGTATATCTCCGCCAATTCCATCGTTCTCACAGCTCCCTTTCCTGGAATGGATGGATCAGGCCAGCAACCGCAGGATCTCCCGGATGTCGGTGACCTCCTCCAGATGGAGGACCGCCTCGATCACGCGCTCTACATCCGCGGCGGGGATGGGCCGCGGCGAAAAAGCGACGCAGTCCCGGAATTTCTCCACGATGTCGGAGGCCTTAATGGGGTTGAGGTGATGCCCATAGGGCAAAATGACATGTTTGATGTAGGTCCGACCGCTCGTGTCCTTCACACCCACTTTACCCGGCGGCAGTTGATTACCCTTCTTCGCAAACTTATCTTCGTCGAGTTCCGGTGCCGATACCCGACGTATCTTTTGGGCCATCCGCAATACCTCGCTGTCACGAAGGCCTTCGGGGGTGAAATCCCGGAAAGAGACCTTCCCCCGGGCGGCAGCGACAGCCACGTTGAAAGGGATGCTGCGCTTGGCGTCATTGGTGGTGGAAGGAACCTTCCCTTTATCCACGTCGATGGGCTCACAGAGCGCCCAGTTCATCTCCCCGGAGAAGACCTCGATCTCTTCGATGTCCTGTGCACGGAGGTGATTTTCGGACAGGAGATCCAGCATCGCGCCGATGTAAGGGTGGGCGAAGGCGCACGCAGGCCATGGTTTGAAACTGAGGTTCGACACCTCGAATCGGGACCCCAACTGATCGACAATAGCCTCCCGGTCGTACCGGCCTTGGAAATAGGCATCGAATAAACCATTCTGCGGGGACTCGAGGCACCCCCGGGGACCCAGGACGCCCCTCTGCGACATCAGGGCTGCCAGGACACCTGTCTGCCCCACAAAACCGGCATACATCCCACGGATATTGGCGTCGGGCGCCGTCACACTCTCGGTGCCCCCGGTTTGCAGGAAGGCGATGCCGAAGGCCCTGTCGATCTGATCCGCGTTTAACCCCAATATTTTGGCTGCCGAGGCGGTCGCCCCGAAATTCCCCAGCAGGATGCCGCAATGCCAAGGGCCCAGGGTCAGTCGTTTGCGGGCGACGGACACTCCAAGCCGGCAGAGGATCTCTTCGCCCGCTGCGACGGCGGTGATGAATTCTTTGCCACTGACCCCGCCGATCCTTTCGGCGACGGCAAAGGCCGCCGGGATAACACTGATCCCGATCCTGAAGACGGCCTCCAGATGGCCGTCCGCGTAATCGAGCGCGTGGCCCCTGACCCCATTGGCGAAAGCCGCCTCCCAACAAGGCACCTTGACGCCGTACCCCAGGATGCTGCTTTCCTCCTTACCGCCGGCTTCGATGCGCAGGTCGATGGCTGCCTTGAGATCGGGCATCAGCACGCTGGCCGGCATGATGATGCCAAGCGTATCCAGGACGCTGTGCTTGACCCTCTCGGTGATGGCGGGGGGAAGGTGCGCATAGTCGGCCTCGGCGATGAATCGGGAGATGATTCGGGTCACTTCCTCTTGCTCGGAATCACTCTGTCTGTGCATCTAGTTCCTCCTGTTCCAACGTCTGTTCTCGGTCAATGGTCATGACCACAAGCACTGCACAGACCCGGGTGTGCTTCGTCGATCGCTGTATCCCCAATCGGTCAGGCTCTGCCTCCCCGCACCGGAGAAGGGCGGGGGAGGCGGAATCCAGAGGTCTCTATGCCGGCGTGGTCTCACGGGCATTGCTGAGGTCGAGCTTGATCCCCAGGCCGGCGCCCATCGGCACCTTGAGCTTGCCGTCGACGATGTCCAGGCCCGAGGCCGGGTCTTCGAGCAACGGGTCGAATTCGCCGAGCTCGCACCCGCCGAACATGGTGGGCGTCGAGGCGGCGAAGTGGAGCTGTCCGGCCTCCTGGAGCCGGCTCGCCGGCGTGCTGGCAATGTGGGTCAAGATGTTGTTCGCGCTGCACAGCGCGGCGATCTCCTTGCCCTTCGTGAAACCGCCCACGTTCCAGAGCTTGATGCTCACGGCGTCGACGGCGTTCGCCTCGATCAGGCGCATGACATCCATCGGGGTCCTGGCCCCTTCGTCCGCCATGATCGGGACGGAGACACGCTGCCGGACGAACGCCATCTGGCGGGGGTCGTCCCGCTTGATCGGCTGCTCGGCCAGATTGAGGTCCCACTCCGCGCACTTGTTGATGACATTGATCGCCTGCATGGGCGTGTAGGACTGGTTGGCGTCGATGGAGATGAAGAAATCCGGACCGACGGCCTCCCGGACCGCACGCATCGCCGCCACATCGCGCCTCGGGTCGAGACCGACCTTGAGCTTGCAATGGGTGAACCCCCTCTCCTTCAGGGCCAGGGCGTCCTTCGCCGTCTCCTCGGGTGCTTTGAGGGTCAGGGCCTTCATGACCGGCATTTCCGGAAAACAGAGCCCGCCGAGCAGATTGAACAGCGGGGTGTTCAGTTTCTTGGCCTGGAGATCGAGCATCGCCTCTTCGACGGCGAACTTGATCTGGTGGTTGTGGAAGAGCGACGACTCGATTTCCTTCATCACCATCTGGGTCCCCGGAAACTCCCGGTCCAGGAGGATCTTCCTCAGGACCACGTGCAGGATCGCCTCGGCCGAGGGGGCGGATTCACCCTCCAGGAACATGGCCGGCGCATAGCCGTAGCCGATGTTGCCTTCCTTATCTTCGATCCCGACGATCAGGGCCTCGATGTCCCCCTTCGTGTAACGCGCCGTCTTCCAGACCTGTTTTCTCTTCAGGACCGTCCGCCAGGTGCGCACCGCCCCGATCTGAAAAGTTGTCTCGGCTCCAATGACCGCTTGTTTTTGTCCATGATATCCTCCATGACGTTGAGTTTCAACGGGTTTGGCCCTCGCCGCCGCATCACGGCGACCCGGCACGTCCTTCAAGACGTGCCGAGACCGTTTCCCGAATCGGTTGCCCTCTCCTGCGCTCGCACAGGAGAGGTCTTCATTGTGTCCTACACGTCGAGAATCGACGCCCCGGCCTGCGCAGCGACCTCAGGGTCATTGTGCTCCGACGCCGCTGACGGCCACCCCACCAATGACCTGTCCCTTCACCTTGATGGGAATTCCCCCTTCCATGGTGCAGAACCGATCCATCCCTGAGGCCATCGTGATCGCCAGGGCGTGATGATCGCTTCTTTCTTTGCCGGAGCCGCACTCTTCTTGCCCGACGGCATACGGGTCATCGCCGCGGCGCGCGCCTTGGTGATGGCGACGTTCTGCGTGGTCAGCCCGGCATTGTCCGACCGGGAGAAGAGGATCAGGTTCCCCCCGTCATCCACAATGGCCACGCTCATCTTGGCCGCTTTCTCCCCGGCTGCTGCGTACACGGCATCCATGATCTTGAGTGCTCCCTGCCTTGTCAACTTCAATCTCGAAACGACATCTCCTTCCATGATCTTTCCTCCTTCTATGTTTTTTTATGGTTTGTTAAGTCATTTTATTCGAACGTCATGCGAATCGCACAAGTCCGAAGTGCCCGAAGGGACTCCCTTATCAGCCGATCTTCCTCAGGATATCCTCGAATTCCGCCTCGGTCACGTACTTGTGGGCACGTACCTTTACCGTCTTCTCTTCGTGGAGCATCCGCTCCGCCGCCTCGCGGGCCTGAACGATCTTCTGCGGGGTGCAGGGGATCCCCAGCTCCTTGAACTTCACTTCGATCGGCTCGTCTTCGAGGCTCTGCGCAGGACCGAAGACCACTGTCGACGTCGCCCCCACACACTCCGGGTCCAGCGGTTCATGGAGCATCCAGGACTCCTTGGCCATGTTGACCCCCGACCAGATTAACATCGGCCTCAGAAATGCGTTCTCACCGACGATCGGCCTTGAACGCCTGGATCGGCATCTTCCCCTTCTCGACGGCCAGCTGCGAATACTTGTTCATCAGGGAGAGGTCAAGCCCCGTATCCACACCGTAGAGCGCCTCGAGGCTCACGGCCACCTCCTCGAGCGAGGCGTTCCCGGCCTCGTCGCCGTACCCGTTGATGCAGCTGTCGAGCTCCGTTCGCACCCCCCTCGGCGCAGGCCAGCGTGTTGGCCGTGGCCAGGCCGAAGGTGTTGTGGCAGTGGGCCTTGAGGTCCATCGTTTCCGGGATGATCCCCCTGATCACGTGGGTCAGATAGCGCATGACGCCGGGGGTGGCGATACCGAAGGTGTCGTTGATCCCCGCCTTGTCTCCGCCGGCGGCCACGCCTTCTTCGTAGACCTTCCGGATCAGATGCATGGGCGCGCGGGGGGCGTCCGAGATCGCCCAGCTTATTGTGGTCTTGTACTGGCTGTGGACGTAATCGAAGATAGCGGGGAGGAACTTGAGCTGGTCGAGGACCTTCTGCTCGTTGAGATACATCAGGACGATGCGCAGGTTGTCGGCCCCGGCTTCCATGCACATATCGATTTCGCGCTGGAATTCCTTTATCTTGATCCCGAAGATACGGGCCGTCTTGCGGACCTTGATCCCGGACTCTTTCAGGGCTCCTGTCAGATTGAACTCGGTCTCGTGCAATGAGGGGCCGCCGATGTCGATCTCCTCGACCCCCATTTCCACGGAAAGGCGAAGGAGTTCGATTTTGTCCTGGAAGCTCATTCGATATCCTATGCAATGGTCCCCTTCCCGGAAGGTGTCATCCCGGATGGCGATCTTCTTGCGCATCAGCGGTATACTCCTTGCGCACCTCCGGCGCCCAGCAGTAGGGCGAAACAGACCATTTTCCTTCAATGTCCCACGGTGTCTTCGTTGTCTCCTTCATATTGTCTCCTTCATGTTTGTGTGAGTTACACCCTTCCAAAATTGGAAACTGAATCGAAGGAATCCCGGTCGACCGATCGGGATCCTCCCCTGATGCGAACTTACCCTTTGC
This sequence comes from uncultured delta proteobacterium, assembly GCA_963842685.1. Taxonomy (GTDB): domain Bacteria; phylum Desulfobacterota; class Syntrophia; order Syntrophales; family UBA5619; genus JAKAFS01. Next base: position 10,578 of record CAWJHT010000042.1, read on the forward strand.
GAGCAGGCCTAGAACCAACCTTTAACTGATCAAAACATCATTGTCCAGGGTATTTGTCCAATCATTTGTGTGCATGTTCTTATTCGTTAAACCTATAGAATTGCCGACGGGAACAGGTTGTTGAGGCACTGTAGCCCGGTGCCCAAACTCTGTCCAAATTGGCAGAATTATAAACTTAATATATGATCGATTCCGACGGTGAAATCCGCAGGATAAAACCAAAATAAAAACTCCCGTCAGAACAAAATCTCCTTGACAACCAAAACCGCTTTTAATATCTTCAGCGCGTATAAAAGTCAGTGTTTTTCAGTTCAGTATCAGTCGTTCACAGTTCGAGTCCGCACAACGTTCGGTTCCCTCACGGCATCGGCGCGCCGCATGTGGCGTGTCGGAATGGTTCCCGCCGCAACGGCGGAGAGAAGGAGGTACCTCATGAGACGGATGTTGTTTCCCTTAGCGCTTGTGGCGCTCGGATTGGCCCTGCTGACGTGGGGCCCGGGGCCGGCTTTCGCCGCCGGCGAGAAGATCGTACTGAACGTGGTCACCGCCGGGGACACCAACATGCACGAACTGCAGAAGAGCATCTTCGGCCCGGCGTTCAGCAAGCAGTTCCCGAATGTGGAGATCAACGCGGTCGGCAGCGGCCCCGGCGACCCGGGAAGCCAGGTGATCTTCCAGAAGCTCAAGAGCCAGAAGGACGCCAACGTCGCCAAATACGACATCGACGTGGCGGTCATCCACCAGAGCATCATGCCGCAGATGATCCAGAACGATCTGCTGGCGAAGTACGGCCCCGAGATCGGCACCTACAAGCTGATGACGGCGGCCAACGGCAGGAACGCCCTGGGTTTCAACGTGGAAGGGTACGTGATGCCCATGTTCCAGAGCCAGGTCGCGCTCGCCTACAACCCGGACATGGTCAAGAACCCGCCCAACACCTTCGAGGAGCTGGTGGCCTGGATCAAGGCCAACCCCAAGAAGTTCGGGTACAACGGGGTCAAGGGCGGGATGAGCGGCACCGGCTTCGTCACCGGCTGGATCTACTGGAAGAGCGGGAAGTACGACCAGTATGCCAAGGGCGCCTATGACCAGGCCGCCGAGGCGGGCTGGCCGGCGGCGATCAAGGAGCTCAAGAGCCTCCCCGTGACGATGACCACCGGAAACAACGATACGCTCGACAAGCTGAACCGGGGCGAGATCGCCATGGGTCCGGTCTGGGTGGACATGGTGATCAGCATGAAGAACGAGAACCGGATGGACCCCAAGATCAAGATGAAGCTGATCTCTCCCGGCCTGCCCGGCCAGCCCATGTACCTGGTGGTGAGCAAGAAGGCGGCCAGCTACGAGATGGCGAAGAAGTACGTGGAATTCATCACCTCGCCGGAGCAGCAGGCCAGGGTGGTCGTGGAGCGGATGGGATGGCTCCCGGGCATCGATGCCAAGCACGTGCTGTCCGTGGTGTCGCCCAAGGCGAAGGCGATGCTCTTCGCCGACATGCCGCCGGATACGCTGGAAAAGAACGGGCTGATGTTCCCGCAGCAGAAGTATTTCAAGGATCTGCTGACGGCGTACGAGGAGAACTAACCCCGAAAACAACCCAAGGAGACGGGGCGGGGGGCGCGGCCCCCTCGCCCTTATTCCCTATGCGACTCTCACATCGTCTTGCGTATCTCGTGATCGCATTGCCCCCGCTGGCCATCGTCGTCTGGCTGTTCTTCATCCCGTTTCTCTCCTCCGCCTATCTGAGCCTGCTGCGTGAGGATCAGTGGAGCCTGCGGAACTACTACCTGGTGTGGCGGCTGTACCGGTACGATATCCTCTACACGCTCTGGATCGCCTTCTTCAGCCTGGTTGCGGTGCTCGTGATCGCCGTCTTTCTGTGCGGGTATCTGCGGATTCATATCAACAGGCCGGTCGAGTTCCTCTTCAAGATTCCGCTCTTCATCCCCTTCGTGGTCGTGGGGCACGCCATGCGGGTGCTGCTGGCGCCCAAGGGGACGTTGAACGCGGCACTGAGCCAGATCGGCCTCGTCAACATGAACGATCCGCCCTCCATCGCCTTCGGCTGGATCGGGATCTCCGTCTGCCTGATCTGGAAGAATCTCGCGCTGGCGGTGCTCCTCGTGTTGGGATCCTACCGGTCGGTGGACGAGACGTATCTGGAGGCGGCACGGAACTACGGGGCGTCCACGTTCCAACAGATCAAGGACATCCTCCTCCCGATGTCGAAGGCCTCGCTGGCGGTGGCGGGGGCCTTCATGTTCACCTCGATGCTGGCGTCGTTTTCCGTTCCGCTGATGATCGGCAGCGGGGAGCCGCCGCAGATGGTGATGATCGACGTCTTCTACCGGATCAACTACCAGATGGATTACGGCACGGCCAACGCCCTGGGCGTGGTGTCGTATCTGCTGGCGATGGGGGTGGCCGGGTATTACCTGCGGACCATCACGCAGAAGGGAACCTGACGATGTCCGGGAACATGTGCGGAAGCCGAAGGGATCGGAACATGTCCCTGCAGCCCAGATGGACTGTCGAATGCTGAGCTGAGGGCATTCCTATGATGCGTCGAACAATGCGCATGGCGGGGGTGGTGATGGCGGGGATGGTGATCTTCCTGCCGCTCTCCAGCCTGGTCATCTGGTCCTTCGCCGAGAAGTGGTACTGGCCGCATCTCTTTCCGCAGCAGACGGGACTCTTCTATTGGGCCAAGGTGCTGCAGGGCGACCTGCTGCGCGCGCTCACGGACGGCTTCCTCATCGCCGTCGTGGTCACGGTTCTCACCCTGATCATCACGATCCCTCTGGCGTATGTGCTGGCGCGCCTGCCGATTCCGTTCAAGCCGCTGATCCTCATGGTCTTCCTGCTGCCTCAGGCGTTTCCGCAGCTTCCGGTGTTCGTGAACTCCACGACGCTCCTCTATCAGGTGAACCTGGGGGGAAAACTTGGCGGCGTGGTCCTCATCCACATGGTGGGGGCGCTGGTTTTCGCGGTCTGGACCATGACGGCGGTCTTCAAGTCGGTGCCCGAGGCCTTGGAGGAGGCCGCCATCAACCTGGGCGCATCCCGGTTCAAGGCCTTCTATTCGGTCTCGCTTCCGCTGGCCACGCCCGGGATCATTGCCAGCACGCTGCTGGTCTTTCTTTACTCGCTGGACGAATTCACGGGGACGCTTCTGGTCGGAAGCCCGTTTGTCCTCACCCTGCCGGTCTACATGTACCGGACGAGCGTGGGGTACGAGCTGCAGGTGGCTTCGATCAGCGCGCTCATGCTCATGTTGCCGGGCATCGTGCTCCTGGTCCTCCTGGAGCGGTACATGAAGTCCGAGTACCTTTCGATGTTCGGACGTATCTGATACGAAAAGCCGAGAGCCGGGAAGGCGGGGCTTTAGATTCTCCGGTCCCGGCGCCGGAAAGGGGTGCCATGGTTGAGGTACGCGTCGAGAATGTCCGCAAGACGTACGGGAAGGTCGAGGCGCTGAAGGGGGCCTCGCTCAACTTCAAGAGCGGCGCCATGACCGCCATCCTGGGCCCCAGCGGCTGCGGGAAGACCACGCTGCTTCGAAGCATTGCCGGATTCATCCCGATCGACGAGGGACGCATCCTCTTCGGCAACGACGATGTGACGCAGCTTCCGCCCCAGCAGCGGGGCACCGCGATGGTATTTCAGAACTACGCCCTCTGGCCCCACATGACCATCTTCGGGAATGTGTCCTACGGGCTGCGACTCCAAAAGGTGCCCGAGGCCGAGATTCGCCGGCGCGTCCTCAAGGTGCTGGAGCTGGTCGAGATCGGGAACCTGTCCGACGTGGAAACGCGCAAGCCCGCCGCCTTGAGCGGCGGACAGCAGCAGCGCGTCGCGTTGGCGCGGGCCCTGGTGGTGGAGCCGAAGGTGCTCCTGATGGACGAGCCCCTGTCCAACCTGGACGCCAAGGTGCGCCAGCGGCTCCGCGCCGAACTGCGCCGGCTTCAGAAGCAGGTCGGGATCACGGCCATCTACGTGACGCACGACCAGGAAGAGGCGCTGGCCCTGGCGGATACCGTGGTTCTGATGAATCAGGGGCGGATCATCCAGACGGGGACGCCGCAAGACATCTATCTCAAGCCCGGCACGGCCTTCGCCGCGGAGTTTCTCGGCGTGAGCAATCAACTGGAGGGGGAGGTTGCCGACGGAAAGCTCACCATCGCCGGCCAGACCGTTTCCTATGCCGGACCCGTGCGAGGCAAGGCGGTCGTGATCGTGCGCGCATCCGATATCCAGATCGAAGATCCGGCGGCGGCGCCCCGGCCGGAGACGATGGCACTGACGGGCATCCTGGAGGAGAGCCTCTTCCTGGGGGCGCACTACCGGCAATATATCCGCGTCGGCCGGATCGTCGTGATGGCCGACAGCGCCGACCCCCGACCGATCGGCGCCGTCCGGCTGGTCTTGCCGTCGGAGAAGGTGCAGGTGTATGGACAACCGTGAGAAGAGGAGATTCAGTTTCACTTCCAGACACTTCCGTTCAACTGCTTATCCACTCCCATTCCAAACAAAAAATCATTGAAGCATTGCTGTAGACAGCGATTGCACCATTCGGTGTGATTTCGAAAAGTATGCGATTAGACATTCTATTGATGCCTTCCCAAACTCGGTGATTGACGGATTCCGAGATCCGTGCCAGACTGCGAACCATGATCTTCGAGGCTATGCGGCATCGCAGTGAAATCAGGTGGTAAACGGAGAAACATAAGCCAATTCTGCCTATCGGGAGAAACCGGTCGATCGGACTTACTTTGTCCATAATATCAATAATATCAATAGTAACTCTCAAATAGGAGGATTGAAAATGAGAACGCATCTGATGAGGTCAACGTTAATCCTGGGGTTATTGATCACAACATGCCTGCTGCCCGCTACGGGCTTTCCGGCGTGGCAGCCGTCGCGGCCCGTGCAGTACATCATCCCCTGGGCCGCCGGCGGGGGAAGCGACATCATCGCCAGGCAGGTGGTTGCCATCATCGAATCGGAGAAGCTCTCGCCGGTGCCCTTTGTCGTGGAAAACAAGGTGGGCGGGAACGCCATGGTCGCCCTGAACTATCTCATGGGCAAGAAAGGCGACCCCCACACCCTCATGTTCGCCACCTGGACCAACCTGGCGGTCCCCCTCCTGGAAAAGATCCCCTTCAGCCTCAAGGACACCACGCCCGTCGCCCGCTACCTGCTCGATGAACAGATGATCTGGGTCCCCTGGAACTCGCCCTACAAGTCCCTCAAGGAGATGGTCGCCGCGGCCAAGAAGGCCCCCAATTCGATCAAGATCAGCGGGGCGTCGATCGGGAGCGAGGACCACTTCGCCAATGCGCTGTTCCAGTCCGTCGCCGGGATCAAGCTGAACTACATCGTGTTTCGGGGAGGTGCGGAGGCCGTCCTGGCGCTGCTCGGCGGCCATGTGGATGGGGCCTGGCTGAACCCCTCCGAAGCGATGGACCATTACGCCGTCAAGAAGATCCGCCCCCTCGGCGTGGCCAGCGCAGACCCGCCTGGCGGACATGAAGGAGGCGCCCACGTTCAGGGAAGAGGGCTTCGACGTGATCTTCGACAACCACTTCCGCGGCGTGGTCGCACGCCCCGGGCATGCAGCCCGAGGTGCACGGCCTATTACGTGGATCTCATGAAGCGCGTCACCCAGACGGCCAAATGGGACAAGTACATCAAGGACACCATGGTGACGCCCGCTTTTCTGGGGGGCAAGGAGTTCGGGGACTACCTGCGGAACGGCGAGGATATGGTCCGCAAGCTGATGGTTTTGCCCGGGGTCATGAAATAGACGCCGGCTCTGGGTCATTTCGTGCTGGACGACCGCGTGACGCTGGGCACTTCTAGCTTCACCCGGAGATGACAGACATGCGTAATTCAGATCGGATCAGTGCGCTCGTCCTCTTGGTCGGGGCGGGCTTCGTGGGGATCGGGGCTCATCGGCTGGCCATCTGGTCGGGACCCGGGATCCCCGGTCCCGGTTTCCTGCCTCTTCTTGTTGGCGATCGGCTTGGCGGTAGGCGCCGTCGGGGTTTTTCTGGAGGGCACCCTGACCAGGACGGGCAGCGCAAAGTGGTTCGCCGACCGGGAGTCGATCCTCCGCCTGGCGGTCCTTCTGGTCTGCATCATCGCCCTGGTGGCGGCCATCGAGCCGCTGGGGATGCTCCTGGCCGTGGGCCTGTTCCTCCTGGTCTTTCTGGCCATTTACCTGAAGGGCCATTGGCCCACGATCCTGTTCATCGCCGGAGGCACCCCTCTTTGTCTTTACCTCATCTTCGAGAGGTGGCTGAAATTCACCCTGCCGCGGGGCTTTCTCGGTTTTTTAGAGGATCGTGAAGATATGGACACCTTTGACATGCTCATGCGGGGGTTCAGCATCGCCCTGACCCCCACGAACCTGCTCTTCGGGGCGATCGGCTGCATCTTCGGCACCTTCATCGGGGCGATGCCGGGAATCGGCGCCCCGACCGGGATCGCGGTCCTCCTCCCCCTGACCTTCGGCATGAATCCCACGAGCGGGATCATCATGCTGGCCGGGATCTACTACGGATCGATGTACGGGGGGACGATCTCCTCCGTTCTGGTAAACGTCCCCGGCGAGTCCGCCTCGGTCATGACGGCGCTCGAGGGACACAAGATGGCCCTCCGGGGGCGCGCCGGGGCGGCGCTGACGGTATCGGCGGTGGGTTCCTTCATCGCCGGGACGATCGGCGTGGTCGGCCTCATGCTCCTGGCGGTGCCCGTTTCGGCCTTCGGTCTCAAGTTCGGGCCGCCCGAGCAGTTCGCACTCTTCCTGTTCGCCTTCACCAGCCTCGTTGGTTTTGCCTCGGAGTCCCGCTCCAAGACCCTCGTCGCCATCGTGCTGGGCCTGCTCATCGCGACCGTAGGAAACGACCCCCTGTCCGGCCGCTCCCGCTTCACGTTCGGAAGCATCGACCTCATGGGGGGCATCGACTTCGTGACCGTGGCCGTCGGGATCTTCGGGATCGGCGAGGTCATGTTCGCCTTCGAACAGAATTTTAGGATGGAGTTCATCGAATCACGTTTGGGACTCCGGGACGTGTTCCCCACCGCCAAGGAGTGGGCCGCCTCCTTCTGGCCGATCGTCCGCGGTACGGTCCTGGGTTTCATGGTCGGCATCCTCCCGGCCGCCGGGGCCACCGTCGCGGCCTTCATGTCCTATGGCGTGGAAAAGCAGCTCTCCCGCCATCCTGAAGAATTCGGCAACGGGGCGATTGAGGGGGTCGCGGGGCCGGAAGCGGCCAACAACTCCGCAACGGCGGGGGCCATGGTCCCTCTCCTGACCCTCGGCATCCCGGGGTCGGCCTCCACGGCGGTGATGCTCGGGGCCTTCATGATCTGGGGGCTTCGCCCGGGTCCGCTGCTCTTTGCGAAGAACCCGGATTTCGTCTGGGGGCTCATCGCGAGCATGTACGTGGGTAACGTCCTGCTTTTGATCCTGAACGTCGGGTTCATCCCCGCCTTCGTGAGGATGCTCCGCGTCCCCTTCTCCGGCACTGATGGCCCTGGTGGTCGTCTTCTGCGTGATGGGGTCCTACACCCTCGGCGGGAGCCTCTTTGACATCTGGATCATGGTGGCCTTCGGTGTCCTGGGATATGTGATGAAGAAGCTGGACTTTCCCCAGGCCCCCCTCGTCTTTGCCGTGGTCCTGGGCCCCCTGGCGGAGGTGACCTTCCGTCAGGCCCTCACCATGTCGCAGGGGTCCATGTCGATCTTTGTTGCCAGTTCGATCGCCGGCACCCTGATGGCGGGCGCGTTTCTCGTCCTGGCCGGCCCGCTGCTCTGGGCGCTGCTGAGTAAAATGAGGGCTTCGGCCCGGGCCGGCAGGCTGTAAATGCCCTCTTCCGGCTTCCGCTTGATACGGAACAATCCCGCTCCTTTTTGAGGATGCGGACACAGGGAGATCATCTATGCAAGCACTGGGAAAAAAGACACTGAAGGTCGGCCTCGCCGGGGCCGGCAGCATATCCTACAACCATCTTCTGGCTTGGAAGACCGTTCCGAACCTCGAGGTCGTGGCCATCGCCAACCCGACCGTCCAAAAGGCCCAGGCCCGCGCCGCCGAATTCGGCATTCCCGCCTATTATGACAACGTGGCCGAGATGCTGGCCAAGCACGACCTTGACATCATCGACATCGCCTCCTCCCGGAGCAGCCATCCCGAGAACATCCGGATGGCCGCCGCCCGGGGCGTCCACATCTTCTGCCAGAAGCCCCTGGCCGACACGCTGGCCGAATCGGAAAAGCTGGTCGATGAGGTTGAAGGCGTCGTTCGGCTGATGGTGAACGACAACCGCCGCTTCCGGTCGGACTTCCGGCAGATCGGGGCGTGGATCAGAGAAGGCAAGGTCGGGACGATCCGCCAGGTCGCGATGACCATGTTCCGGTCCGGCTACCTGCCCGGGCCCGACGGCCGGCGTCCGGCCGTCGTCAAGTTTCCGGCCATGGCCAAGGAGAAGCGCTTGCTGATCGGCGAGACGCTGATCCATCAGCTCGACGTTCTGCGGTATCTGGTCGGGGACATGGCCGTCGTCGCCTGCCGGGCAAAACAGACGGAGGACGGCCTTATGGGCGAGACGATGGCGACGATCATGCTCGATACGGAATCCGGCGCGCCGGTCGTCCTGGTCGGCAGTTTCGTCGCCCCGGGGTTTGGGGTCGCGGTGTCCGACCGCCTGGAGCTGATCGGGAGCCGGGCGAGCGTCATCCTCGACAGGGAGACCCTGACCCTCATGGGGATCGAGCCAAAGACCCTGACCTACGACGCAAAGAAGGAGTACCAGCACTGCTTCGACGCCGGCATGCAGCATTTCGTCGCCTGCCTGCGGTCGGGGACACCCTTCGAGAGCACGGCACAGGACAACCTGAAGACCCTCCGCCTGGTCGAGGACGCGTACGAGAAGGCGGCGGAGGGCCCCTATCCCCTGGTGGTTCCGGTGGCCAATTCCGGCGGCAGGGCGATGCCGAAGCTGAAGGCGCCGGCGAACGCCTGCGATTGCCACCTCCACATCTTCGACCGCCGCTTCCCGCCCCCGGGCCCGTCAAACGGCTCGTGACGGACGCCAGCGCCGCAGAGTACCGCTTCTTCCAGAAGCGGATCGGAACGACCCGGGCCGTCATCGTGACCCCCAGCGCCTACGGGACGGCCAACGCCGTTACCCTCGACGCCATCGCCCAGTTCGGGCTGGAGAACGCCCGGGGGGTCGCCGTCGTCAATCCCGGGATCACCGACGCGGAACTTAAGGTGATGGCCGACGGGGGCATCCGGGGGATCCGCTTCACACTCTTCGATCCGACCACGTCGGTGACCGGCTTCGACATGATCGAACCCCTGGCCAGGCGCGTCAACCAGATGGGTTGGCACGTCCAGCTCCATCTGGCGGGGGATCAGATCGTGGAGCACGAGGCGCTCCTCATGCGGATCGCCTCGCCGATCGTCTTCGACCACATGGGCCGTTTTCCACAGCCGCAGGGCCTCGAGCACCCCGCTTTCAGGATCATCCGCCGGCTGATCGACAAAGGGAAAACCTGGGTCAAGCTCTCGAGCATCTACCAGGACACCAGGGTCGGCCCTCCGACCTATGCGGACCAGACCGAGGTCGCCCGCGCTTTTCTTCAGGCAGCGCCGGAGAGGATGGTCTGGGGAAGCGATTGGCCCCACCCGACGGAGCGGGAAGAGAAGCCCGACGACGCCCTGCTCTTCGACCTGGTCGCCGAATGGGCGCCGGATGCTGCTCTCCGGCAACGTCTCCTGGTCGACAACCCGGCGGCCCTCTATGGTTTTCCGCGTTAGGGACATTCGACGTTCGATACCCTTCTTCAAGACACCTTTTCCAATTCGTATGATTTTATCTGCCGGATATAAAGGAGGGTTTATGAATGTGAAGAAATTCACATAGGTTTTACTCAATTTCGTGTGACAAGATACCGATAATCATGCATACACCAGAAGTAAGAGGAAGAATGATCACGGGGATTGATCTCGACAAGTTCCAGAAGTGATAGAACATAAAACCTGAAAAGGGCAAACCACTACGAAAGTGTGGGACGCAAAGCCACTGACCTAACGACTGGTATCATCACAGGATATGGAAGCAGGGTTGCCGGGCAAAACAGTACCTCCTTGAGGGCTGCATTTAGCTCTGGTGCAAATATCCGGGAGGTATTTATAATGAACTCATTATTTTCACGCCTATTTTTCTCCGTTGGTTCTTTTTTTTCTATTCACTTCCAACCCATACGCCGGTCCGGCAACCCTGATGTGGAATCCTCCGCAGATTTCTGCAGATGCGATCGGATGTCGAGTAGATTACGGAACGGCATCGGCACATCGGCTTGTAACCAGCGACTGAAGGCGCGGAAGCGTCTCTAACGTGGTCCAGCGGAAGGTTCAAGTTGACCCTGGTGGCGTTGTTTTTCTTTTTGACTTTATTGGGATTGGAATCCCGGGCTCTGGCATGGCCGGTCACTATGACCTGGGACCCGAACCCCCCGACAGATATGGTGACGGGCTACACCATACACTACGGCACCGTCTCCCGATCAGACCCGATGTTCACGGCATATACCGGCCAGGTGGACGCGGGTAACGTGAACACCTACTCGATCGACCTCCCCGCCGGGAGTTCGACCTACTACATCTCCGCGACCGCCTATAATCAGTCCGGGACTCGGAGCGACTACTCCAATGAAATAGTAGCCACCTACACACCCCCCAGTTGGTCCATAACCGCGTCCGCAGGCTCCAATGGGTCGATCACACCGAACGGGGCCTTGTCCGTCATTTCAGGCGCCGGCCAGACCTTCACCATCACGCCGGCGACCGGCTACCATGTGGCGAACGTCACGGTGGACGGAACCTCCGTCGGCGCAGTGGCCTCGTACACCTTCTCGAATGTGACGGCAAACCACACGATCGCCGCGACCTTCGCCATCGACACCTTCACCGTGACCGCGAGCGCGGGCGCCAACGGCTCCATCAGCCCGAATGGGACGGTGAACGGTCAACCGCGGCGCCAGCCAGACCTTCACCATCACGCCGGCAAGCGGCTACCACGTGGCGAACGTCACGGTGGACGGAACCTCCGTCGGCGCAGTGGCCTCGTACACCTTCTCGAATGTGACGGCCAACCATACGATCGCCGCGACCTTCGCCATCGACACCTTCACCGTGACGGCGAGCTGCGGAGGCTCAAACGGCTCCATCAGCCCGAACGGGACGGTGACGGTCAACCGCGGCGCCGGCCAGGACCTTCACCATCACGCCGGCAGAGCGGCTACCACGTGGCGAACGTCACGGTGGACGGAACCTCCGTCGGCGCAGTGACCTCGTACACCTTCTCGAATGTGACGGCCAACCATACGATCGCCGCGACCTTCGCCATCGACACCTTTACCGTAACGGCGAGTGCAGGCTCAAACGGCTCCCATCAGCCCGAACGGGACGGTGACGGTCAACCGCGGCGCCAGCCAGACCTACACCATCACGCCGGCGACCGGCCACTACGTGGTGAGCGTGACGGTAGACGGAACCTCCGTCGGCGCGGTGGCCTCGTACACGTTCTCAAATGTGACGGCCAACCACACCATCACTGCAAGTTTTACACCTGCGGCGCCTCGGGGATTCCGCATCATTCTCGCGGCGCCATAGAAGGTCCGTGCGGCAAAGGCAGGTTGACGGCTACTGTGGCGCTGTTATGGAACGACTTAAGATCAATTCTGGGTTCTGACGTCACCCGCACGATAGACAGATCTGTCCGACGTTGTCGCGCGATTGACGCCCTATGCAAGGGGAGTTGGTCGGCTAGATGCCCAATCTTCGATGAGGCTCGGCGGACTCGAAGACATGCATTTTCGCCATATTGAAATTCAGGCGGATCGTCTGCCCGATGGCGACGTCGACCTCGGCATCCACCATGGCCAGGAAACTGCTTTCGCAACATTTTACCACGAGGAGAATTTCCGAACCGAGCGGCTCAACCACCTCCACATGACCGTCAATCGGGGCGAAATCCCCTTCGTCTTTCCCCGTCTCGGACCCGGATATATCGGTGGGACGTATTCCAAAGATGACATCCTGCCCCACATGGGGCTGATAGGCCGATTGCCTGGAGACCGGAACCTGGACTCGAAAACATCCGGCGTCGATGATCAGTCCGTCGCCGTTGGACAGGATCGTGGAATTAAAAAAATTCATGGACGGACTGCCGATGAAACTGGCCACAAATTGATTGACCGGCCGCCGGTAAACCTCCATGGGACTGCCGACCTGATGAATCTCCCCGTCTTTCATGATGACGATCTTCGTGCCCATGGTCATGGCTTCCACCTGGTCATGGGTGACGTAAACGATGGTCGTCTTCAGCCGGTTGTAGAGTTTGATCAGTTCCGCACGCATGTGGACGCGGAGTTTGGCATCCAGGTTGCTGAGGGGTTCATCGAAGAGAAACACCACCGGCTTCCTGACGATCGCCCTTCCCAGGGCGACCCTCTGCCGCTGGCCGCCCGAAAGTTCCCGGGGTTTTCTCTTGAGGAGCTCGTCCAGGCCTAATATCTCCGCAGATTCTCGAACTCTCTGCTCAATCTCGCTTTTCGAAAATCCCCTCATCCGGAGACTAAAGGCCATGTTGTCGTAGACCGTCATATGGGGATAAAGCGCATACTCCTGAAACACCATGGCAATATCCCTGTCCTTCGGAGCCAGATCGTTGACGAGCCTCTCACCGATATAGATTTCCCCTTCTGAAATGTCTTCGAGACCGGCGATCATCCTCAGGGTGGTAGATTTTCCACAACCGGAAGGCCCGACGAGGACCGTAAACTCTCCATCCCTCACTTCCAGGCTGACATTCTTGACCGCCTCAACCTTTCCGTATCTTTTGATCAAGTTTACCAGACGTATGCCTGCCACCTGTCACCCCCTATGATATTGGATCGATAATCGATTGATAATACGTTGCTTCTGTGACGGTGGAGTATAAGAAGAACGGACTTGTGTGTCAAGGAAATTCCGTAAAGAAAGGCTCGAAGTGGTACCACTCGTAAGGATGGGCGCACACGGTCTCGGCAAGGAGATCCGCATAGGCCTGGGCCGCCGTCTCGACGGCCTTGCGCCTCTCCCGGCGTGAAGCCGCCGTGACATAGAGGGGAGGCTTCGTCAGGAGATGATACTGCCCCTTTCCCGTTCGATAGACGAAAAAGATCAGCAGCGGCGCCCCGGACATCAGCGCCAGGATGTAGGGAATTTCCGGAATCCGGGCCTCGCCGCCGGCAAACCGGACGGTGACGGCCCGCTGCTCCCGGCCCCACAGACGATCCCCCGTCAGGGAGACCAGCCCGCCCTCCCGGAGAAAATTCAGCCCCTCCAGGATGTCCATGGCCGAGACCCCCGTCCTCCGGGACGGAGACGACGCGAATGCCGCTCTGTTCGATGCTCTTCTTCTGACGCCGTTCGATCTGCTCCTGGTGTTTCGCCCCCAGGTAGAGCAGCAGCTTCATGCGGGGATGGTTCCGTCCGTATTGCCTGAGGAGTTGAGCGGCGATCTCCCAGCTGCCCACGTGGGACATGAGGATGATCCCCCCCCGGCCGCTCTCCGCCGCCGCGACGATATGCTCCCATCCCTCGTGAGTCGGTTTGGAGATCCTCTCCTTCCTGCAGGAGGAACCGGTCCAGGAAGACGTGGACGAAATGGTGATACTGCCGCCAGGCGCACCACAGGGGATAACAACGCGCCCGGTCCGGGAAGAGGCGGCGGTAGAAACGGACGCTGACGGCGACGCGGCCGGGGAAAAAGAGGAAATACCCCGTCGCCACGTGCCAGGCGATCAGGAGAAAGATCCAGGTCCCGAAGCGTCTTCGCCAGGAACATGAGGCAGCGATAGAAGAAATCCTTCATGGCGATACCTCTTAGGCGCTGCCGGCCTTCCGGGTGAATACCCGACAGACCGCCGACGGCGACAAACCAGAACTCCTCGCTCTCCGGCGCCGCTCGACCGTATCTCCTCCATGTGAAAGCCCGCTGCAACGATCAACGCCTCCAGGCCGGCGAGCGTCCGGTAATGGGGCGACAGACGGTGCCTTTTCAGGCGGAGCTCTTCCAGCCGCCGCATCCAGGGTCGGGAACGGTCCGCCGGGATCGTCGCCCGGATGACGAGCCGGCCGCCGGGGAGGAGCTTTTCGTGGAGAATTTCGAGAGTTTTCCTCAATTCTTCATCGTCTGAGCATGTGGATGACGTCGAGGATCAGCGCCGTGTCGGCCCCGCCCGGCAGATCTCCAAGCTCGGGCGCCCGGCCCGTCCGGACTTCCCCCCGCGATCCGAGGGCGCGCCGGGCCACGCGGACCCGTTCTTCGTCCGGATCGAGGCCGCAGACCGTGGCCGAGGGAAAGAGCTCCAGGAGCCAGACGGAGGGAACGCCGTAGCCGCACCCGATGTCGAGGATGCGCCGGGGCTCTCTCAGGAAGGCCGCCAGGCGGGGAAACATCGGATCGAGCCGGATCTTCCAGCGGGCGAAGAGGCGCGGGGTGGTCTCGATGTGGCGGTACCGCAGGAGCGTCCGCTCGGTGTGGCGCGGCGACCCCGCCTCGAGGACTTCCGGAGGCAGCATCGACGGGGACGAGCGCCCGTTTCACCAGGGGCGGAACGATCAGAAAGGCCCCGACGAGCGAATAGGCGATCCCCAAAAGCGACGTCAGGCCGATGCTCTTGAGGACCGCGTGCTGGGCCACGGCCAGGACGCCGAAGCCGATCAGGGTCGTCGCCCCCGCCAGGAACATCGCCTGGCGGATCAGCCCCATCGAGGGATGGCGCTCGTCGAGATACCGCTGGTAGGAGCAGACGTAGTAGATGCCGTAGTCGATCCCCATCCCCATGATGACGATCCAGAGCATGATCCCCGGGATGTCCACCGGCCGGCCCAGGAGCTTCAGGGTCCCCAGGGTGCTGACGAGGGCGAAGGCCACCGGCGCCAGGACGATCAGGGAGAGCCGCCAGTCCAGAAAAAAGAGGAAGACGACGAGGATGATCCCGAGACCCGTGATGACGGCGATCTCGGTGAAGAGCGAAACGAGGACCTCCCCCAGCCGCCGGTTGAAGAGCCCCGCATCGAAGAGGCTCACCAGGTTCGTCGCCGCATACCGGGCGAAGAAAGGCTCCGCGTCATAGGCCGGACCCGGCGTCACCATGGAGACCTGCACCCGGGAGGATTTCTCCGCCGCGATCCCCAGGAAACCGGCGAACTTCTCCGGGATCGCCGCGGCGGCCGGCGGCGGCCGCGGACAGGGAGTCCACGAAGGCCCCGAAGGCGTCCGGGGCGAACCCCATCTCCCGGCCCGCCCGCGCGAGCTCCCGCCGGAGATCCGCCACCCGGCGGGGCGTCCAGAAGGCCTGCCAGTCCGCCGCACGGCGCCGCGCCAGCTCCTCCCCCGGGAAGAGGTCGGAAAGGGCAGAAGGCCGCCCCGACCGTGCCCCGGCGGAGATCCTCCCGGAACATCCCGGCCAGGCGGTCGCTTTTGGCCTGGAGATCCGCCAGGCTTCGCCCCTCGGTCATCAGGTAGACCCGGCTCGTCAGGTCCCCCCAGACCCGCTGGAGCGTCTTGTCCGCGGCGATGGTCTCTCGCGCTCAGGGAGTTCATGGCGTTGATGTCGACCAGAAAAACGGGACGGGCGAAGAAGAGCATGACCCCAAAGAAGAGCGCAGCCGCGGCGAGTTTCGCCTTTCCCCCCGACAGGGCGATCCTGTCGAGGATCCGGCCCAGCCATGGATTCCGGGTCTTCAGGGCCGGCGGCATGACGGGAAAGATCCGGGGAAAGATCCAGTGGACGAAGGCAAAGGCAAAGGCCACCCCCAGGGCCGCAAAGACGCCGATCTCGGCCAGGACGCGAAATCGGCTCAGCAGGAGCAGGAGAAAGCCGCCGATCGTCGTCAGGGCGGCGAGGATCTCCGCCGTCTGGACCTCGCGGGCGGCCTGCCTTCCCGAGACCTCGCAGGGCCGGTCGAGAAACAGCAGATAGGTGATCCCCAGATCCACCGTGAAGGCCATGATCGCCCCGCCGAAACTGACCGCCAGGATGGAGAGGGAGGGAAAGAGAAACGAGCAGACCAGGAGCGCGAAAATGGCGCCGGCCGTCGACGGGAGCAGGGCCAGAAGCCCGATGAGGGGCCGGGGAAAGGTGATGATCAGCAGAAAGGCGATCCCGACCGTCGTCAGGAGGATCGCCGTTCGCATGTCCCGCCGGGCGGCGTTCTCGTTGTCCAGGGCGGCGCGGTAGGCCCCGACCGGCGTCAGGGTGAAGCGGATGCCGCGGGACTGATACTGACCGTTGAGCTTCTCCGTCAGCTCATTCAGGAGCGGGGGGATGGCGCGGACATAGGCCGTGTCCGTCGCGGAACCTGCCAGTTCCGCCATGATCGAGCAGATGGCCGCCGTCCCGGGAGAGCAGCTTCCCCCGGTAGAGCACGGCGTCTCCGGCTCGGCAGGAGCTGCGCCATCCGGGCCAGGACCAGGTTTCGGAGGCCGAGGGGATCGCGGGCGATGAGGTCGGCCTGACCGATCCCCTCGAGCCCCTGCAGCAGCTTGAGGTCCTCCGCCAGGGCCCGGCGCACCTCGGCCGGCGCGAGGAGCGGCGCGATCTGCGCCTCCAGCTGCGGCCCGTCGAACAGCAGGGGCAGGTGGCCGACGACATGGGCCGACGAGTTCCGGAAAGAGCGCCTCCATCTGCTGCATCCCGACCTGCCGGAAAAGACCGCTCTTCTGCGAGCCCGGCCTCGATCAGCTCGGCCCCGGCCACCAGGGCGTCCCGGTCCCCTCCCCGGATCGCGCAATCGATGACCAGCCGGTCCTGGACGGGAAGATGGCGGATGACCCGGTGGGCGTCCGCCAGGACGGGATCGTGACGGGGCAGCGATGCCAGGATGTCCGTTTCGATCCGGACACCGCCGAAGGATTCGTACAGCAGGACGCCCCCCAGGACCGCCGCGACGGCGAGCGATCAGGGACCAGCGGAATCGGTAGCGTTGGAGAGAAACAGAATCGGGTCATCGCGATCGCCCCTCCGGAACGTGACGACCGATCAACGGACGCATGATCCGCAGGAAAATCAGCCGGCTGAACGTTCCCGAGTTCCGGCAGAAATCGACGAAGGGCCGGAAATGGGAAACCCGCTTCATCCCGGGCGTGTAGGAGACGCCGACCGGCGCCTCAATGACGGGGATCCCCTGCCACCGCGCCCGGACGAGGATCTCCACCTCGAACTGAAAACGCCGGGCCGTCACGCCGAGCCGGGCCGCCTCCGGCAGCGGATAGATGCGCATCCCGCTCTGGGTATCGGAAAGGACCGGCCCGCCGGCGGCACGGACCCAGAAATTGGAAAATTTCCGGCCGAAGCGGCTCGTCCAGGGGACATCGTCGCCGGACATCCCCTCCCGCCGGCCGATGACGATGGGACGGAGCCCCTGGGGAATCGCCCGGATCAGGCCGGGAATATCCGCGGGTCGTGCTGCCCGTCGGCGTCGAGCGTGACGGCCCAGTCGGCCGTTTCCCGCGAGGGCCGCAAAACCGGTCAGGATGGCCGCCCCCTTGCCGCGGTTCTTTTCATGGCGCAGCACCGTGATCCCTGCGATCGTTTCGAGGCAGCGCCGCCGTCCCATCGGTCGAGCCGTCGTCGACGACCCAGATGGGCAAAGCCAGCGCGCGGGCCCGCTCGATCACCGAGACGATCCCTTCGGCGTGGTTGTAAACGGGGATGAGGATGGCAAACCGGCCGGTCGGATTCATCTCTATACGTCCTGGCGTCATAGGAAAAAACAGCCCCTTCTCATTCCCGGGCGTTCAGAAAGGCCACGGCCCAGGTCCCCGGCCCCATGTGCGCCCCGGAGGTCAGGGACATCGGATGGAGGAGGATCTCCGCCTCCGGATAGCGCCGCGCGATCTCCGGCTGCACCGTTTCCGTCACCCATGCGCGCGTTGTCGGTATACTCGAGCATGATCAAGGCCTTTTCATTCCCCGTCAGATCCGCCGCCAGCTTCTCCAGGGCGAACGCCAGTTGTTCGGTCCGATTCCGGACGACCCCCACCTTCCTGGCCCCCTCGGCCAGGGGACTGATGACGGGTTTCATATGGAGCATGTCGCCGAAGAAGGCGCCGCTCCGGGAAAGCCGTCCGCCGGCGGCCAGGTACTGGAGCTTGTCGAGAAACACATACTCCTGGCAGCGCGCCGCGTTCTCGCGGGCGAAGCGGATCACCGCCTCGGCATCGCGGGTCTCACGGGCGAAACGGGCCGTGGCCACGACCAGGAGCCCCAGACGTCCCGAGGCCGCCCCGGTGTCGATGATCGTGAAGCGATCCTCCGGATCGTTCGCCTTTTTCCATTCGAGCGCCGCTGCGTAGTTCCCCGTGAAGACGGAACCGACACAGAGATAAAGGACCCGGGGATAACGCTGGAGGACGCTCTGATAGTGCTCATGGCGCTCGAAGACGGAGGCCTGCGAGGTGGAAACCTTGACGCCCCGGCGCATCGCCGCATAGAGCTCCTCCGGAGCGAAATGGGTCTCGGGCAGGGATTTCTCCCCGACGGTGATATAGCTGTCCAGGAGGGTCACCCCCAGTTCCGCCATGTTTTCGCGGTTCACGGAGCCCGCGGCGTCCGTCATGATATGGATGGCCTGCTCGACCCTCCGCCTGCGAAAGGAGTGGACCTGGGCGCCCAGATCATCGACGGACCACCGGACCACCTCTCCGAAGGCGGCGAGATCCCTCCGGGCCTTTTCCCCGTCCGGGGCGTGCAGATGGACCTTGAGATAATCCCCGTCCCGAAGGACGACGACGCTTTCCCCGACGGCGGAAAGCCCTTGGCGGTCTCCTCGTCGTCACCGCTCGATCTGGAGCACCGTATCCACGCAGCACCCCGTCTCCTCCTTCTCCTGAAAAGCCGGAGAAATCCGGAGATGATCCCTGAAGATCTCCGTGATCGGACCTGAAGCCGTCGCCGTTTCCCACCAGCGTGTTGAAAAATCCGTCCAGGAAGATGAAGATGCCCAGGGCGCCCGGCATCGACGACGCCGGCCGCCTTGAGCCTGGGGAGGAGCTCCGGCGTGGAGAGGACGGCCTCTTCGAGCTCCCGGAGGACCCGTTCCCGCCACAGGCGCATCGTATGCCGCCGGCGGTTCCTCCACGGCCTCCACCAGGGCATCGAAGACCGTCAGCATCGTGCCGGGCTTGGGGTCGTTCACCGCCTGCCAGGCCCGGTCCCGGCCCTGCCGGATCGGCACCGGCAAGATTGTGGACCGCATCGGCCATGAGGAGGCCGGAGAAGAACCGGGCGGCGATGTTTCCCGAATTTCCCCGGGCCGACAGGAGAAGCTCCCGGATGATCTTTTCCCGGCCCAGGGCGATCCGGCGCAGGGGGGAGAGGCTGACGACGAGGTTCCGGCCCGTGTCGCCGTCGGCCACGGGAAAGACGTTGATCTCGTCCAGGAGGTCCGCCCAGGCGGTGACGCGCTCGACGCCGGCGATCAAGGGCCTGTGCAAAAGGCGTCTCCATTTCAGAACCCCAGGGCCCGGCTGATCTCTTCCGGAATCGAGAAGACCATCTCCATCTCCGGGTCCCGGACGGCGACCTGTTCCGTCGATCCCCGGGCGCAGACCGTCCCGTCCTTGACGAGCCGGATCTCGAAGAGCGACGACGATCTTGGTGCGGGCCTCCTTCACGGTGGCCCGGCAGATGAATTCATCCCCCCGCTTCAGCGGATGGATGTGTTTGACGGAGCTGCGGATGATCGGAAAGATGTAGCGGGTCCGGTCATGAAAGGCAAACAGGTCCACGCCCAGGTGGTCGAAGAGTTCCGAACGGGCGATATCGAAATACTTCAGATAGTTCCCGTGCCAGACGATCTGCATCGGATCGAGATCGTAAAACGGCACCTTGAGCGTGACTTCGTGACTCGGTCGTTTCTCTGTCTCCATCACTCCTCCCCCGGGAAACCCGTCGGTCGATATCCGCGCGCCAGGGTCTCGATGTCGGCGTCCATGGGCCGGTCTTCGTAGGTCGGCGCCGCCAGGCGGCGGAGCTCCGCGACCAGCTTGGCAAGCGAGGGACGGTCTCCACGCGTCCCCGGATCTCGCAGGCCTGGGCGGCCGCCAGGAGGTGGATGGCCACGACCCGCTCCGCAAGGGTGCAGACACGGGCGGCATCCCGGGCGGCAATGGTCCCCATGCTGACCTTGTCCTGGTTGTGGGATTCGGTGGAACGGGAAAAGGAGGCGGCCGGCATGGTCGCCTTGAGGGCCTCCGCCGTCAGGGCGGAGGCGGTGATGGACATGGCCTTGAACCCGTGGTGATGGACCCGCGCCTCTCCGGTCACACGGACGAGATCGGCCGGAAGCCCCCGGTTCACGTTGGGATTGACGAGCAGCGCCACCTGCCGGTCCGCCATGTCGGCCACCGAGGCCAGGGCCGATTTCAGGGCATCCATGGCAAAGGCGATGTGACCTCCGTAGAAATTTCCCCCCATCAGGGGGCGGTCCGACTCCGCGGCAAAGAGGGGATTGTCGTTGGCGCTGTTCGCCTCGATCTCGACCCACGGCCGGATCCACGCCAGGGCGTCGTACAGAACGCCCATGATCTGGGGGGCGCAGCGCAGGGAATAGGGATCCTGCAGGGTCTCCGGACCTTCCGCCTCCAGATCCGCCCCGGATGCCTTGGCCGTCAGAAGCTGCCGGATTCTTGCCGCGACGGCAATCTGCCCCGGGAAGGGTTTGGCCTCGCCGATGGCGGGATGGTAATGGTGGGCCTTCCCCTGCAGGGCATGGACGCACAGGGCGGAGGCGCCGATCGCCGCCTCCAGGATATGGTACGCCCGGTCGAGGACGACGGCGGCAATCCCGGTCATGACGGAGGTCCCGTTGACCATGGCGAGCGGCTCCTTCGGTTCGAAGGCATAGGGTTTCAGTTTCGCCTTCCGCAGCGCCTGCGCCGCCGGCATACGCTCCCCCCGGTAAAAGACCTCCCGTTCGCCGGCCAGGGCGGCCAGGACGTAGGACAGGGGCGTGAGATCGCCGGAGGCGCCGACGGAGCCCTCGGAGGGAACGACCGGGGTGATCCCGAGGTTGAGAAAGGCGGCCAGATGCTCCAGCAGCGGGAGGGAGACCCCCGAATACCCCCGTGCCAGGCAGAGCAGCCGGCAGAGCATGGCCGCCCGCGTCTCTTCGACGCCGAGGGGCTCTCCCGTCCCGCAGCCGTGGAAGCGCATGAGGTTGCCCCCTTCGTTCAGGACGGTCGCTTTCTTCAGGCGGTTCCCGCACGATTTCCCATACCCCGTGGTCACGCCGTAGACCGGGATATCGGCCTCGATGGCCGCATAGAGGAGCCGCCGGGAGCGCTCCATCCGCTCCCGGAAAGCGGCGTCTTCCGCTCAGATCCGGACCGGTACGCCCCGCCTGGCCACGGCGATGATCCCGGGCAGGGAAACCGGGGTCTCTCCGATCGCCACTTCACGAATCTCATCGCTGTTCTTGCCATTTTCCATTTCTCTCCTACAGCAATACAGCCTGTCAAAAATACCTTCATCCTCCGCCTCCACTACGGGAGGAAGCTGAGGGTCATGTTCACATCCTCATGTGACGGATCCATCCGAGCGCATTCAGAAAGGGTTTTTCGTCAAGATTTATTTGCTTCGCCGGCCGATCCCTCGGTCCCTTCCCGGCCGAAGCGGCGCACCGACCAGATCCCGCCGCCGGGGCGCGGAAGGTCCCGTCCGCCTTTCTCCCTCTCCACGACCTTTTTGAAGAGCTTGAACATCTTGTAGTTCTGGGGCTCGTCCCGGTAGAAGGTCTCCCAGGCGTAGGCGTACAGCTCCTGGAGACGCTCCGGGCTCATGTGCCGCGGCTGGAAGACGACCTGGTCGGCCGTGTAGGCGTTCCAGTCGTAGGTCAGGATCCGCTCTTCCCGCTCGAAATCCGTCGAAGGTCCGGGTATGGGGAAAGGGGGTCAGGACGGTGAACTCGGCCAGGTCCAGTTCGATCTCCAGGAGAAAATCGATGAGCCGCTTGATGTCGTCCTCCGTGTGCTCGTCCAGGCCCAGCAGGACCGTCCCCTCCACGGCGATGCCGTGGTCGTGATAGCGCTTGATCCGCTCGCGGATGTGGTCCGACGTGTCGAAGATCGGCCTGATAGACGTACCAGGCCCCGGCCTGGGCGGCCAGGTCGAGGACCTCGTCGTCCTCCTCGATGGGATGGCAGCACCACTTCTTCTTCAGGGGGATCATCTCGCGGAAGAGGTCGATCTCCCACTGCCGGTCCTGCGCCAGGGAATTGTCCACGATGAACAGGCGGTTGTTGTCGATGCCGGCCATCTCCGCGATCACCCGGTCCACGGGCCGGGGGCGGAACTGCCGTCCGCCCGAGGTAACTGACGCAGCAGGGGTAGCAGTTGAACCGGCAGCCGCGGGAGGCGTGGACGAGATCCACCATCTGGATCCCCTTGTAATTGTAGAGATCCCGCTTGAGGATATCGCGCCGGGCCGGACCGATGATCTCCGTCGGCGGATGGTCGCCGAAGTAGTCGTAGACGGGCTTCAGGCAGCCGTTCTGCCAGTCGTCGAAGACCTGCTCCATCCGCCCTTCGGCCTCGCCGAGGAAGACGGCATCGGCGTGCTGTCATCGTCTCTTCGGCATGGAGCATCGTCCCGATCCCGCCGCAGATCACCTTGATGCCCCGGCTGCGGTAGTCGATCCGCGATCTCCCAGCCCCGCTTCACCTGGCTGGTCAGCATCATGGAGATGCCGACAAAATCGACGGCGTCGTCCGCGGGAAGGGGTTCCACGTTCTCGTCGATGAACTCCACCTCCCACTCCGGCGGCAGGGTCGCGGCAAAGACCACCGGACCGTGCGGCGGCAGGTGGAATTCCGTCTGCCGGTCCAGCTTCTTCCAGCGGGGGTAGATCAGGCGAAATTTCATGGCATCCTTTCTTCTGCAGGCCTCTCTATGCTGCGGGGACCGATCTATAGCCGTCTCCGGAATCGGTACCGAAGACGATCGACAAATGATTCGCATCACCGGCGGAGTACCGACCGGCCCCTCTTTTTTCGTAGGCTTCTTACCTTTTTCCGAAGAGCTTGTCCAGCCCCATGAGCCTGATGGATACCAAAATTCACCATAAATTTCCGTTATGATTGAATTACTCCTGTGAGGAACCCTTTTTCCCAGGATAACGAGGGAGCAATCATTGTTCACAGTTACCCGTCCGGACATGTCAGAAAATGGGAATGCGATTTTTGTGTTAAAGTGTCTTGACACTCGGAAATTGATTGTGTATAGAAACGCGGCAGAGGGAGCCATGACATACACCGTGAACTGAACACCCCCGCGACCGATCGCTGCGGGATTCTGAACGGGCTAAGCGAGTTGCCGACAATGAATGTGGTACTACTCCCTCCTCCAGCAATGGATCTTCAGACCTTCAGCCATAGGACTTCCCTCTTCCCTTGGATCTGTTGTACTACCGGAATCAACATCCTATCCAAAACCATATCTCCGTTTTATCGGTGTCCGACAGGCATTGAGGGAAACATCCCCGAGACATTATGCGGTATAAATGGTGGTGAACGACATGTGCCGGAACAACGGGGCGCTTGGGATTCTTCCACGTTTTGAAGCAATAGGAGAAATATAAGACCATGTCGACGGCAATCACACCCTACCTTGAGATGTCGCAGGCCATTGCAGAGGCGGGCGGCGAGGCATTGAAAAAATGTTACCAGTGCGGGACCTGTACGGGCACCTGTCCCTGGGCGCCGATCACGGAGTTTCAGATCCGCAAACTCATCCGGCTGAGCCAGTTCGGCTATGACGGGATCGAAGAGCTGATGTGGGGTTGCACCACCTGCAAGTTCTGCGTGGACCGCTGCCCGAGAGGGGTGGAGATCATCGACCTGGTGAAGTCGATCCGGAACATGTATTCCGACGGAGGGATGCTCCCCACGAGCCTGCGGGCCTTCGTCGGGAGTCTCGCGGCAAGGGGAAATCCCTGGTCCGGCGATGTCGAAAAGCGCAACGACTGGGCGAAGGGGCAGTATCCCCTCTATGCCGAAGGGATGGACTATCTCTACTGGACCTGCTGCACCGTCTGTTACGACCCGAGAAATATGCTCGTGGCCAGGGCATCGGCGGATATCCTCAATCAGTCGGGCTTCAGCTGGGGACTTCCCGGAACGAACGCCCAGTGCTGCGGGGAGAGCGTCAGAAAAGTCGGCGATTTCGATCTCTTCGAACGCTTCAAGACGAACAATCTGGGGATTTTCAAGGCCGGCGGCGCCCCAAAGATCCTTACCATCTCCCCCCATTGCCTGGCGACCTTCAAACAGGAGTACGGGGAGGATCTTGACGTGATCCACATGACCGTCCTTATGGCCGATCTCATCCGCTCGGGAAAAATCGTCACCCAAAAAAGACCTGGGCGGCCTCAAGGTGACGTACCACGATCCCTGTTACCTCGGCCGGCACAGCGGCATCTATGACGCGCCGCGGGACATCCTGAAAGCCATTCCCGGCGTGGAACTGGTCGAGATGGACCGGATCCGCGAGCAGAGCATGTGCTGCGGCGGCGGCGGCGGCGGGCTCTGGATGGAGCGGGCCAAGGGGGAGCGTCTGAGCGACCTCCGGGTGGAGGAGGCGCTGAGTACGGGTGCGACGGTGCTGGCCACCTCCTGCCCCTACTGCATCGCCATGCTGGAGGACAGCGTTCGCACCTTGAATGCGGACAACCGGATCAAGATCAAGGATGTGACGGAACTCGTTTGCGAGAGCCTTGAGGGGTGCGGGCGACCGGATTCGGATAAAGGAATGGACGGCGCTTGTGTGCCGAAGCCTTGAGGGATAAGGAGCTTTTATGAGCAGGATCGGTGTTTTTGTCTGTCACTGTGGTTTGAACATCGCCAAGACCGTCCGGGTCAGCGAACTGGCCGAGTTTGCCGCGACGCTGCCCGATGTGGTCGTGGCCGCGGACTATAAGTTCATGTGCTCCACGCCGGGGCAGGAACTGATCCAGAACGACATCAAGAAACACAATCTCGACCGGGTCATCGTGGCCGCCTGTTCGCCGCTGATGCACGAGAAGACCTTTCGCAAGGTCATCGAGAACGCCGGGCTGAACCAGTACCTCCTGTCCATCGTCAACGTCCGCGAGCAGGACGCCTGGGTGACGGACAGCGAGGACGAGGCGACCGCCAAGGCAAAGGCCCTGATCAACGGCGCCGTCTACCGGGCGCGGCTCCTCCAGCCCCTGACCCCCCGCTTCATCGACGTGAATCCCGACGTGATGGTGGTCGGCGGCGGCATCGCCGGCATCCAGGCCGCCCTGGAATTGGCCGAGACGGGGAAGAAGGTCTATCTCGTCGAGCGGAATTCCACGATCGGCGGCCACATGGCGCAGTTCGACAAGACCTTCCCTACCCTGGACTGCTCGGCCTGCATCCTGACGCCCAAGATGGATGCGGTCCTCCAGAACCCCCGCATCGAACTGCTGACCTATTGCGAGGTCGAAGAGGTCAAGGGTTTCGTGGGGAATTTTGACGTGAAGATCAGGCAGAAGGCCCGCTATGTGGACCATGACAAGTGCAACGCCTGCCTCGCCTGTACGGAAAAGTGTCCCGGAAAGGGCGTTTCCGAATGGGACGAGGGGCTGGTCAAAAGGAAGGCCATCTATATCCCCTTCCCGCAGGCCGTTCCCCAGAAGCCCGTCATCGACCGCAACGCCTGCACGTACTTCCAGAAGGGCAAGTGCCGGCTCTGCGAGAAGGCCTGCGGCCAGGACGCCATCGCCTTCGAACAGCAGGACACGTTTAAAGAAATCAAAGTGGGCGCCATCATCGTGGCCACCGGCTACGATCTCATGGATACGAAACCCCTTCTCCAGTACGGCTACGGCAAATTGCCCGGCGTCTATCACGCCCTGGAAATCGAGAGGCTGTTCAATTCCGCCGGTCCCGACGGGCGGCAAGGTGGTCATGCGGGACGGCAAGGAGCCGCAGAGCATCGCGATCCTCCATTGCATCGGGAGCCGCGACAAGAACCACTATGAATACTGCAGCCGGGTGTGCTGCATGTATTCCCTGAAATTCGCCCATCTCCTGAAGGAAAAAACCCACGGGGACGTCTACCAGCTCTATATCGACATGAGGGCGCCGGGCAAGGGCTACGAGGAGTTCTATAACCGGCTCGTCGAAGAGGATGTGAAATTCATCCGGGGCAAGGCGGCCCGGGTCACGGACAAATCGGACAATCCCGACTTCGCGGGAAAGCTCATCGTGGAAGTGGACGATACCCTCATGGGCCGTTTCGTCAAGATCCCCGTCGATATGGTGGTCCTCTCCCCGGCCATGAAACCGAGGGCGGACGCCAAGGAGATGGCCCGTCTTTTCAACCTCAGCACCGACAAGTACGGATTTTTCATGGAGAGGCACCCGAAGCTGGCCCCGCTTTCCACCATGACGGAAGGCGTCTTCATCGCCGGGGCCTGCCAGGGTCCCAAGGACATCCCCGATTCCGTGGCCCAGGGGACCGGGCGCGGCCGCCGAGGCCCTGACGATCGTCGTCAAAGACCGGTTGGAACTGGAAGCGGCGACGGCCATCGTGAATCCGGCCGCCTGCAGCGGTTGCCACAACTGCGTGACCGTCTGCCCCTACGGCGCGCCCGCGTTCAATGCGGAAAAGAATGTATCCGAAATCAACGAGGCCCTCTGCAAGGGATGCGGCCTGTGCGCGGCCAGCTGTCCCTCGTCGGCGATTTTCACGCGCCACTTCACCAACGACCAGGTCATGGCCGAAATGGAAGGTTTGATGGAATTTTGACCAAAGGAGAGAGGAATGGACTTTTGAACCTAAAATCATGGGCATCGCCTGCAACTGGTGCACCTATACGGGCGCAGACCTTGCCGGCACGACCCGGCTCAAGTATCCCCAGAATGTGAGAACCGTGCGGGTGATGTGTTCCAGCCGGATCAACCCCTCATTCATCATCAGGGCCTTTCAGCTCGGCGCCGACGGCGTGCTCGTGGGCGGCTGCCATCCCGGGGACTGCCATTACGGAACGGGGAATCTGTATGCCCGCAGAAAACTGGCGGTCACCAGGCAGATTCTGGAATTTGCCGGCATGGACCCGAAGCGGTTCCGGGTCGAGTGGATCTCCGCCTCGGAGGGGAAGAAATACGCCGAGGTGGTGGAAGAGTTCACGAACGACCTCAAAGCGCTGGGGCCGCAGAACACATTCAGGATCAAGAAGGATGAGAGTGAGCGCCTATGACCGCCATGAAACAGATCGAGGAAAATCTCAGGAGGGAAGCGAAGCGATTGCTGGAAAGCGGCGAGGTCTCCGTCGTTCTCGCCTACGGCCGGGGATACGATGAAAACCACCCCATGCCCTACGCCGCACGAAAAGCGGAGGAGGCCGACAACCTGATCTTCAACGAATACTGCACATACAACCTGGCCAGGTACCTGCCCAAGTATCCTCCCAAGACCAGGATTGCCGTCGCCGTGAAGGCCGCCGACAGCCGGGCCGTGGTGCAGCTGATCCAGGAGGAAAAGCTCCGGAGGGAGGACCTGGTGATTCTCGGGATTCCCGTCGTCGGCATGAAGGACCCGAAGACCGGCGAGGCCATCGACCAGAAGACCACCTGCAACATGGCCAATCCCGTGATCTACGATATCCTCCTGGGCGACGAGATCCACGGTATCGGGGGCGGTTCTCCCTATGATTGCCTGGCCGAGCTTGAGGCGATGGATCAAGGACGCCCGCTGGGCCTTCTGGAAAAAGGAATTCAGCAAGTGCATCCGCTGCTTCGCCTGCCGCAAGGCCTGCCCCATGTGCTACTGCGACCCCTGCTTCATGGATGCATCGCGGCCCCGCTGGACCGACAAATCGCCCACGGCCGACGGTCATCTGATGTACCATCTGACGCGGTTTTACCATCTGGCGGGGAGGTGCATCGATTGCGGCGAATGTTCCCGCGCCTGTCCCGTGGACATCCCGCTCTACCTCTTCCACAAGAAACTCGCCAAGGAATGCGAGACGATGTTCAAACAGGCCGCCGGTATGAAAATCGACGACAAACCGGTCATGGTCAATTACGGAAATCAGGATTCGGACGAGATGCTCAAGTAGCACTGCCGGGATCGAATCGGAGAGGATCGCGGAAACGTTGATCACTGCGGGAAGGAGAAAGTCGTGCTCAAGAAGATAGCCCTTGAAAAGTTGGGGGAGTTGGTATCGGCGCTCATGGAGAAGGGGCCGCTCTATGCGCCCGTGAAGGGTGAGAAGGCCGTCGATTTCCAGAAGATCCGACAGCCGGCCGATGTGACTTTGGATTTCTACAATACGGCCATGAGCCCCAAGTTCGTTTTTTTCCCCCAGTCGGAGGAGATGATCCGCTACACGCTGGTTAAGGACGAGGCCCAGGGCGAGATCGTGCCCGTCGACACCGCGCCGTCGGTGATCCTGGGGGTGAGGCCCTGTGACGCCAAGAGCTTCGAGATCATGGACAGGCACTTCCTGGGGGCCGGAATCATCGACCCGTACTGGAAGGACAAGCGCGACAAAACGGTCGTCATCGGCTACGCCTTCGATCCGGCGACGCCGCCCGATCCCGCCGATTTCTACAACACGCTCGGCATCCATGCCGCCGACACGGCCGGCAGCGACATCTTCATGATCAGGAAGGACGGGGAACTCCTCCTGAAGGGCGTCACGGAGAAGGGAGAGGGTCTTCTGAAGGAGCTGGCGGTGCTGGAGACGGGCTCGGAGCAGGACGAGGCCTTTTTTGCCGAGGCGATCCGCAAGGGCCGCGACGTCAAGACCCGTTTCGCCAAGATCGAAGACGTCGCCATCGCCGAAAAACTGGTGCAGATCTTTGAGAAAAAGGAGTTCTGGGAAGAGAAGACATCGGCCTGCATCAGCTGCGGGGTCTGCACCTTTGTCTGCCCCACCTGCTATTGTTTCGATATCAACGATGAGACCCTTTTCCGGGAAGGGGCAAGGAGGCGGTTCTGGGACGCCTGCATGTTCACGGATTTTACCCTGGAGGCGAGCGGCCATAACCCGCGGCCGAAAATCTTCCAGAGATACCGCCAGAAGGCATGCCATAAGTATTCCTATCACGTGACGAAGTACGGATGCATCTCCTGCGTGGGATGCGGGCGCTGCACCCGCTCCTGCCCGGTGAATATCGATATCTTCTCGATCGTGGAGGACGCAGCGCAGCTGTAGGAGAGTCTTTTTTGTTTCCGGTCGAAGTGACCTTTTAAAACCTATTCGAGGAATGATGATGCAGAACCCCTATATCCCCATGCCGGTCGAGGTCGTAAAGATTGTGACGGAGGTCGACACGAAGGACATCAAGACCTTCCGGTTGGTTTTTGTCAACAAGGATGACGAAGCGGGATTCACCTATCTGCCGGGACAATTTGCCGAACTGTCGATCCTCGGAAAGGGCGAAAGCCCCATCGGCATCGCCTCTTCCCCCACCCAGCCCGGCTACATCGAATTCACCGTTCAGCGGGCGGGAACCCTCGTCGGCGGCATCGTCACCTCGGCCCTTCACGATCTCGGAGAGGGCGCCAAAATAGGCGTCAGGGGCCCCCTGGGAAATGCCTGGCCCATCGAATACCTGGAAGGCAAGAACGTGGTGGTCGTCGGCGGCGGCTTCGCCTTTACCACGCTGCGCTCCCTGATCCATTACATGCTTCACGAGGACAACCGGGCACGTTTCGGCGATATCAGCGTCATCTACGGCGCGAGAACGCCGGGGCTTCTCTGTTACAAGGAAGAGCTGGCGGCCTGGGAAAAGAGGGATGACATCCGGATGCACGTGACCGTGGACAAGGGCGATGAGACCTGGAAGGGACGGGAGGGCTTTGTCCCGACGGTGTGCCGCGAGGTCGCCCCCAGTCCCGACAACACCGTGACGGTCATCTGCGGCCCCCCGATCATGATCCGCTTTACCCTGCCCGTCTTCTTCGATCTCGGCTTTTCCAAGGAGAACATCTTCACCTCGCTGGAGATGCGGATGAAGTGCGGCATCGGGAAATGCGGCCGGTGCAACGTCGGGGACAAATACGTCTGCAAGGACGGGCCGGTATTTTCCCTCGCCGAACTCGACAAACTGACCAGGGAATATTAAGCGGCACTTCCTTGAGAAGATTGACCCTCACGCCGATGGATTACGCCCACATGCCGCCATACGATATCCGTTTGACTTCGGACAGTCCGCCGGGAGGACGCCAATTGTTGCACCCGTGCGGAGCATCCATCCTTTCTATGATCCGGAGCTACGAAGAATTCTCGTGACACTGTTTTCTAGTGGGTTTCGCTCTTCTTCGGATTGCCGGAGAGCGGGTGCGCCGAGTTGAGGACCAGCGCGCCGAGGATCAGGAACATGCCGACCGCTTCGAGCAGGGTCGGCTCCTCACCGAGCTGGAGCCGCGCGGACAGGACGCCGATGACCGGGGCGCCCAGCGTGCCCAGGCCTGCTACGCCCGCGGGGAGCCGGCTCAGGGCATAGGACCAGAGGAGCCAGGCGATGGCATTACCCGGGATGACGCTGTAGATCAGGGCGGCAATGAACGGGCCGGACCAGTCAATCGGCGGCGACGGGATCAGGAGCGCGGCCGCCAGGAGGGGAAGGCCGCCGAACAGCATCTGCCAGGCTGTGAAGGAGAGGAGATCCAGGGGCTCGCGCTGTTGGATCTTCTTGGCGATGATGATCCCCCCGGCCCAGCTCATGCTCGACAACAGGGCGAGCCCCTTGCTGAGCACTCCCCCTTCAAGGCTGAAGGGCATGAGGATGCAGAGGAGGCCCGCCAGCGCGACAAAAACACCGATCCACTGCTGGCGTGAAGGCCGCTCACGCAGGAGGAGCCACGCCAGCACGAACACCCAGAAGGGCATCGCGTAGTTCAGGACGGCGGTCTTGCCCGCGCCGCCGCTCACCAGGGCCCAGGTGGAAAGGCCGTAGAACCCGGCCATCTGGAGGAGGCCGACGGCAGCAGTCCCCGCGATCCGCTTGGGCCTCAGCGACTGCCGGCGCCAGCCGAGAACGAGCAGGAGGGTGAGTCCGCCCAGCAGGACGCGCAGGGCCGCGTAGTCGAATGGGGCGGCATACCGTACGGCGATCTTCATTACGACCCAGTTGTAGCCCCAGATCAGGACCAGGGCGAACAGGGCGAGGATGGCCAATCCCCGTGAGGAGAAACGGTGAGACTTCATGATGGGATGATTTGCATGGGGGAATCTCAACGCAGCGTCTAACTCAGTAAAATGTCATCTGCCCAATCAGGCATATTTTTGATTGCGTTCTGTAATATTAATACTCTTGTTTATGCCACAAGTCACTTTTCTCTTGCGGAACGGATCTTTTCCCTTCACTGCTGCACGCCTGAGGAAAGACCCTTCTCCGGCGTGATCGCTTCACTCTCGATCAGCCGCAAGTGGAGCGTATACGACGGCCAGGCCTCGCTTCGGATCTCGATCCGTTCCGCCAAGCCGTCACGATTGAAGGAGGGAATAGTGACCCTTTTCCGGAGCCCCCCTCCCTCCTCATAAAGACGAATTTCAACAATGCCGCTGCCGACCGTGGAGACGTCCACAAACCCTCCGTCGGGGCGTCCGAAGCGGCAGACCGTCTCGCCCCCCTCCCCCCGGCCCCAGGCAAGGGGCTTCTCCGCAGGCAAGAAAAACGCCAGCCGGATATCCTCCTCCATCCGTTTGGAAAAGCCCGGGGAATCGAAGGGCGGCACCGCCCGGTTGACGACCGGGGTCTCGCCGCTTTCCGCAGCGAACAGGACGAATCCTTCGAGGGTCATGAGCGCCATCTGCAATCTTCGGGTCATGGGATCGGCCACCACGATCCCGATGGCCGTCTCTTTTTTTCCGTCAGGCAGGACCGTCTCCAGGGCATGGACGAGACGGTATTTCGAAAACAGGAAGGGCCGCCGACATCCCTCCTCCACCGCGGTTTTCAGGGCCGGGTCGAGGGGCTTCAGGATCGGGACCGAGGCACAGGCGCTCAGGGCCAGGGTGACAAGGAGGATCGGGATGAGGCGGCGGATGGTCTCGTTCATTCCACGTTCACGAAGAGGGAGGACGGCAGGGGGCGATTGAGCCGGACCTGGCTGAATTCCAAAAGGGTGTCCGTGCGCTCGTCTTCCACCACCCGCACGCTTTTCATGACGCCGGCCTGCTCCGAAGAGAGGGTGAGTTCAATCCGCTGGATCATTTTACGCCAGGAGGCCTCTTTGGGAATGAGGAGTATCTTTGGCTCCGGCCCCTTCACCAGCGACGCCTGGAACTGGGGATTGGCGTCAAACCGGCCCTGCTGCCAGTTCATCATGTCCTCCATGACCAGCCGCATCGCGGGCAGGGCGGCGCCGGCATCCTCGCGCCACTTGTCCTGGTCCTTGAGATAGCGCTTCACCGCGTCCCCGTTCATGATCAATACGCTCCGGACGGGACTGTCATATTCCCACCTGAGCTGCGCGGGGGGCTGGTAAAAGAACCGTCCTTGAGAGACAAAAGGCTTCGCCAGGATGGGCAGCGTTTTTTTCTGGACGAACCGGGCCTCGAGCGAGGTGATCCTCCGGGAGGCCTCGCGGATCCCTTCCCAGCTGTCCGACCAGGCCAGGAGAAAGGGCAAACAGAGGATCAGGCCGAAAAGACGGATTCCCGAGCACTTAAGACCGAACACAGGATCCCCCTTTTTCAAAACATCCCCCCGTTGACGGAGATGACTTGACCGGTGATGTAGGAGGCGTCGTCGGAGCACAGAAACCGGACCACTTTCGCCACTTCTTCGGGCCGGCCGATTCGTGCCATCGGAATCATCTGCTTGATGTTTTCCATCGGGAGTCCGCTGGTCATGTCCGTTTCGATCAGCCCCGGCGCGACCACATTCACGCGGACCCCGAGCCTTGCCACCTCCGCGGCCAGGACCCGGCTGGCGGCGATGAGGCCGGACTTGGCCGCGGCATAATTTGCCTGCCCCCGGTTCCCGACCAGGGCGGAAACGGATGACAGCGACACGATAGAGCCGCGTTTCTTCCTCATCATTTTTCGCAGGATCGGTTTGGTCATATTGTAGAACCCGTTGAGCGTCGTATTGATGACGGTGTTCCAGTCCTCCCGGGGCATCATCATGAAAAGGCCGTCCGCCGTGACCCCGGCGTTGTTGACCAGGACGTCGATCCGTTCCAGACGGGCAAGGAGTTCGGTAAGTTTGACTTCCGTCTCGTCGGCGTTTCCCACATCGAACTTGAGGGCCTCTCCGCTGCCGCCCGCCTCCCGGATCAGCCGCAGCGTTTCCGCCGCCGCCTCATCGTTGGCTTTGTACGTGATCATCACCTCATATCCATGCGAGGCCAGCTCGACGGCAATGGCCCGACCGATCCCGCGGCTGCCGCCCGTGACGACGGCGATCTGCTGTTCACTCATGCCCTCTCCTCCCGACTCTGTTTTCGATGGTTCACGACAATTGTTCCTTGAGATCCTTCTTCAGGATCTTGCCGATGGAATTGCGGGGAAAGTCCTTGACAAAGATCACCTTCTTGGGAAGTTTGAAACCGGCGATCCGGTCCTTGACGGCCGCAAGCAGCGCCTCTTCGGAGAGTTCGGCCCCCTCCTTGAGCAT
The DNA here is from genome assembly GCA_963842685.1 of uncultured delta proteobacterium. Classification (GTDB taxonomy): domain Bacteria; phylum Desulfobacterota; class Syntrophia; order Syntrophales; family UBA5619; genus JAKAFS01. The sequence goes on from CAWJHT010000042.1 coordinate 44,287, forward strand.
GACGAATGCAGCCACGACCTCCCCTTTCTTCCGGTCCGGCATCCCGATGGCGGCCGCCTCCCGGACCTCGGGAAGGGCCTGAATCACCCTTTCCACCTCGGCCGGGTAGATGTTTTCCCCGGAACTGATGATCATCTCCACCTTTCGGCCCACGATGCTGATGAACCCCTCTTCATCCCGCTGCCCCATATCCCCCGTGTGGAACCATCCCCCCTTCATCGCCGCCGCCGTCTCCGCAGGCTTGTTCCAGTATCCGGCAAACACGTTGGGTCCTTTGACGATGATCTCCCCGGCTTCGCCCGGCGCCACATCCCGGCCCCGGTCGTCCACGATCCGCAGGAGGACGTGCAGGACCTCCTTGCCGACGGATCCGGCCTTCCGGATCGAGTCTTCGAGGTCCAGGGAGGTGAGGCGGAAGGTCTCCGTCAGGCCGTACCCCTGGGCGAAATAGATCCCCTTGTCCTGCTGGTACTTCCGGATGACCGGCAAGGGCATGGGGGCGCCGCCGGCGATGAAGAAATGGACGTGGGAGAAATCCGCCTGCGCCCATTCCTCGGTCTGGGTCAGGAGCTGGAACATGACCGGCACGGCGAACATGTAGTTGATCTTCTCCCGGCAGATCAGACCGACCACCTCGGAGGCATTGTAGAATCCCTTGAGGTACAGGGACCCGCCGGCATAGAGGACCGGGAGGGCCGCGGCGCCCAGGGCGCCGATATGGAACAGGGGGGCCACGACCAGGGACTTGTAGGAGCGGTTGATCCCGCAGCCCACGACCGTGTTGATCGAACCGAACAGGACGTTCCCGTGCGTGAGGACCGCCCCTTTGGGGTCCCCGGTCGTCCCGGAGGTGTACATGATGAACAGGGGATCGGACAGGGTGACCTCTTCCCGAGGGATCGGCTCCGAATCGGGAAACGACTCAACCGCACCGGCCAGCGTTGGATCCCCTCCGGCAGCGACGCCGCCGTGCCGGAAGTAATGCGTGATCCCCGGCAGGGAAGCCTTCATCTCCTCGACCCGGGCGGTAAAGTCCGCGGAATAGACGAGGACCCGGGGGGCGCAGTCCCGGAGGATATAGATCATCTCCGGCACGGCCAGGCGGACGTTGACGGGCGTCATGATCGCCCCTGTCTTGGCGCAGGCAAAAAAGATTTCCAGGAACTCGGAGGCATTGGTCATCAGAACGGCCACCCGTTCGCCCCTGACGACCCCCCAGCTCTCCAAAGCATGGGCCATCCGGTTCACCCGCTTGTTGAACTCGCGGTTCGTGAAGGTCCGCTCGCCCTCCTCCGTCAGGAAAAGACCGTCCGGATAGACCGCCGCCCGCTTGAAAACCCATTCACCGATATTCATCCCATCTCTCCGACATTCATATGTAGAGGCCGTAACGCTTGCCGGACGGCCTTATATCATATTCTCCAGTCTATGCGCTACCCGGCGCATTACATAACGATGCAGTTTCGTCTTTAGAACACCGCCTTAGATTCGCTAACTGTCGGAGTCCTCAGCCCGCATCATGTATTGGATAGATCAGGATTCTTTTGTTGTTGATCGTATCGTTTCCCCGACACGGCGTGCGATCCGGATACATTTTTCGCAGGTTTCTCGATCCGGCATTGCATCCGGCAGGATACTGAAAAGAGGGTATCGTGAAGGCATAAATACGGAATCGAGAAGGGCGCAATCCTCTTCCGTAAGCGCCGTATCGAAACCGTTATCCACAAGTGATTGCCACAGGACAAAAATCGCATGCGTCTTCTTGAAGGGCAGCTCGTGCTCAATCATGAGGGCTTTCAAATACTTTTCCACGGCCTGCTGGGTATTGTGAAGGCAGGCATTCAGATGATTGTGGGCCAGGGATAGTTCGGCGACGGCAAGATTTTCCGCTGCATAATTCAGCCAAGCACGGGTCTCATCTTTCATAGACGACCTCTCCCGCTTCAATCTCGCCGAGAAAGGACGTATGATCGGGTTCCGGGCGCACAGGGATGACATCCACGGCAATCTTTCGGTAAACGGGACGAAGCATTTTTCGATATTTCATGGCCAACTCAAGATAAGGCGCCTTGCTTTCCTGAAAAACCGCCACATCGATGTCATTCGGAGAATCCGCCGTGAGAAAAGAGCCAAACACAACGATCCGTCGGATCTCCTTCGCTCCGGCCAGGCATCGAACAACATCTTTTTTTATGTCTTCTTTATCAAGACTGGTCATATGGCTTTGTCCTCTATCAGCACTGTTGCGTTAGATTGCACATATCTGCTTTATTTTCAAGCTAAACAGGACGAACATTCAAAGAAGATACTTCTCCCACTTCTCATGCATGGGCGGCAAGAGACAGGGATATCGAAGGAAACGTAATCGGCTTCAGTAAACACATGACGAACGTGTGATATCTTCTCAGCCTGCGGGGGACCGGTGAGAACAACGGCGGGATGACCACGCTCTTACACCTTACAAGTAACTTAAACGTAACATACTGATATTTCAGGATACAGCAAACGCAGCCGGGCAATAGGGAGTGACATATTGAGTACTCTTACAAACGGGATAGCTTGACGCTTCACCAATGATATGACCACAGTCCCCAGACCACGCTTCTAGAACGGGCATAAAGCACCAATGGTTTTTCGGTCTTGGATTACGCGGCTGCCAGTGGAATATATCACCAAACTCGTTACTTTCCAATATGTGGCCGCCAACAGGCGGCCTGGGACGCTTCTGAGTAACTTAACGCTAAGTACCTTTAATTATTAGCATCATGCTGGCGCCATTGCTTCCTGTATTGCGACCAATTCGAACCCCAATTCTTGTGCTCTTCGTTTCAGGTTTTGTAAAACCCGACCTCGATACCGTTTTTCGTAATATTCCTGACCGGCATCAACATAGGCCGTCCCTTGCTTCAGCATCATATAGACCAGACGGGCCAGCTTGTGTGCGGTGGCGGTGATGGCTTTGGGTGCCCCCAGTCTGGCCTTCTGTCGGCGCAGATAAGCGCCCAGAGCGCTCTTTGAATTCAAAAGCGTGAAAGCAGCAATACGCAAAGCAGCGGCTGCCTTGTTGGCAACCGGCTTAGTGGCGCTGCTCAGAACCTTGCCGCCACTTACCTTGGTTCCGGGCGATAGACCAAGCCAAGAGGCAAAGTGTTTAGCCGACTTCCAACGGCTCATATCCGTGCCGATCTCAGCAAGAATCTTGAGGGCCGTATTGGTGTCAATACCGTCAATACTGGTCAAATCAACTCCAGACATGAGTATGAGCGCCTCTGCCACGTTTTTAGGAGGGTTGTCATTCTGGCTATCAAAACTTTTCAATTGTTCCAATATCTGCAGGTCACAGGCGCTGATCTTCTCCTGGTGAAACTCGTAGAATTCGACTGCCTGCTGCAGGCTAAACAGATGTTCCGGACGATAACTGCCCTGCAGGGAGCGAGCAATGGTTGCTACACTGTTTTTACATCGCCGGTCACGCATGGCGGCCAGGACTTCGGGCTTACGTTCTCCGCTAAGAATAGCCTTGATAATCCGCATTCCGGTCAGGCCGGTAATGTCTGTAACCACATTATGGAGTTGCAGATTCATCTGGGACAGCGCTTTCTGCATACGCTGGATGTAAGAAGCGGCGCTCCTAACCATCATAGCCCTCTGGCGAACATAAGCGCGAAGCGTACAGACCTGCGCATCCGGCCGAAAAGCACCACGAAGCAATCCGTAAGTATGCAGCTGCTGTAGCCACTGGCAATCCAAAACATCACTTTTTCTGCCGGGAACATTCTTGACGTGACGAGCATTAACCAGTTTGACCTCAATACCATGCCTTTCAAGAATTTCAAACGCCGGTATCCAGTAAATACCAGTAGACTCCATTGCGACCGTCGTAACTCCACAGGAAATCAACCAAGCGGCCATCTGTTCCAGATCTCCGGTAAAAGTGGAAAACTCTCGAACCGGCATCTCATCAATCCCCTCAGGAACTGCCACGAAATGGCTCCTTGAACCGATGTCGATGCCTGCCGCATGAACATTGATGTGCTGCAGATTTTTGGGAAGACCCCTGACTACCTTCTTCAATACCTTTTTCTGCTTCATCAAACCGACCTCCGAAAGATTTTATCGGCAGGACCGGAAAGGGGAGCTGTCGTTTAAGGCTCTCTTCTGAACGGGATAGCTAATGCTTCACCAGTAATAAATTCGCCAGCTCCCGGACCACGCTACAAAACGGGCATAAAGCACCAGTGGTGATGCGGCCTCTTCATCCCGGCTGCCTGTCCGAGGCTACTACCCCATAGTCAGTAAATCAGCAAGTTACTCCTTTATAAAC
>CAWJHT010000043.1:0-68018 GCA_963842685.1 uncultured delta proteobacterium
CAGGAAGATCGCCACGGCTTTGCCTCGCGACGCTTGCGCGGATTGCCACGCCCGCCTGCCAAAGCCATCCTCCGGCGGCAGGCCTGCGTGCCATAACAAGGCACTTCGGTGTGCAGGCACGTCGCATACGCTCCTCGCAATGACCATGTACAGAAGCGTTAGGGACATGACACTAGGAAGGAGAATACGTGCTGATAGGGTAGGGGTAGCCTCAGATATTTTCTTGGTACTGGCCACCAATCAAACTTCGGGATTTTTGCTCGGAAAAATCCTCTAACTTCTATGCACACCAAAGGCTTGGAAATAGGGCTTTTGGGAAAAGGCATTTTTGATGCCTTATAAGTTGCTGATAATGTTGGTGTAAAAAATCACATATTATGGCTTTGCTGATAAGTATCGGCGGTCATCCTAATGAATAGTTATTGTAATCGTTGGGGAATTTTCATCGCATATGATTGCATAGAAGTTGAAGATAACCCAATAAAATCAACTGGCACATGCTTCACTTCCTCAGTTTATACACAGGTTTTCCACAATTTTGTTCAAAACAACGGGAGAAATCATCATTTTGTTTAGGGACAGGAGGTTGCTAGGAGATGGAGGCAAAGTATTTAAGGTTGCTCAGGGAAATCTTGAAATTATTAGAATAATATATGATGGAGGGTACAATGACAACCGACCAATTCATAAGACATCATCATATTTGAATGAGGTCAAATAACCAAATGGCCCTTTCTTGGTCGATATTTTTCAGAACAGTATATTCTCGCAAAGCAGCATCTTTATCCTTCAGTATGAGGTACGTAATTGCAAGATTATAATGGGCCTCTGCGTGGTCAGGTTTTAACAGTATCGCCTCTTTGAATGCCTTGATGGCCTCTCGGTGCTTGCCCGATTTACCATAAGTAAGGCCGAGATCATTGTGAGCCTGTGCGTTGTCAGGTTGTATCTGTAAGGCCTGTTCTTGGTGCATTCCTAATTCTCCGTTGGGAAGGTTCAGATTATAATGAGCCTGTTCAATATTGTCAATATGAAATGTAGTGCGTAATCTCGAAAATGCGAGGAGTCTTATTTTTCAAGTATCCACGGATTGCCAATCACTGGTTTGTGGAGTATATTAACTATCGATTCCGGGTAATGCATTGATGCAAAACACTGGAACACAAGTGAAAAAATAGTGATGGTCCATATCGATCAGGAGGTATTCGGTCATGGGGCGATCCAAGGGCCAGTCCTTCGAGCTTAAGGGCATGGTGGCGCCGCTCACGGTCTTGCGCCTGCTTTCTAATGATGTGGCGCTGATCAACAAGCAACTGCGCACCAAGGTGGCGCAGATGCCCCAGTTCTTCCAGGGCGCCCCCGTGCTGCTGATCTCGGGCCCTGGGCGATGACGCCAGTCGACTGCCGTTCGGGGAATTGGCAGCGAGTATTCGCACCTGCAAGATGGTTCCCGTGGCGATCACCAATGCCGACGACGACACGCGCGCGCGCGGCGCTGTTCGTGAGCCAGTTCGCGCCGCTGCGCCTGCGCCAGGTCGCCAAGCCGGTGGTCGAGCTGATGGCGGCGCTGCCGTCGGTGGTGGTCGGGTTCCTGGCGGCGCTGCTCCTCGCGCCGGTGCTCCAGCGCCACATCGTTGGCATGCTGGCGCTCCTCGTCCTGATCCCCGCGGTGGTCGTCGCGGCGGCGGCCGCCTGGGAGGCGCTGCCGGCGGGCTGGCGCCGCCGCACCACGGGCTGGCGAGACTGGGCCTCGTGGGCGTGCTGCTGACGGGAGTGACCGTCGTGTGCTTCGCCCCGAGGGCGCGCTCGAGCGGGCCCTGTTCGCCGGCGACTTCAAGGCGTGGCTGCTCGCCGCCGCCGGCGTCACCTACGACCAGCGCAACGCGGTGGTGGTCGGCTTCGCCCTCGGGTTCGCGGTGATCCCGATCATCTTCACCCTCGCCGAGGACGCCTTCTCCAACGTGCCGCCGCGCCTGATCTCCGCCTCGCTGGCGCTCGGCGCGACCCGCTGGCAGGCGGCGCGCACGGTGGCGATCCCGGCCGCCAGCCCGGGCCTGTTCGCGGCGGTGATGACCGGTTTCGGCCGGGCCGTCGGCGAGACGATGATCGTGCTGATGGCGACGGGCAACACGCCGATCCTCTCGTTGTCGCCGTTCGACGGGATGCGGACGATGTCCGCGTGCATCGCGGTCGAGCTGCCCGAGGCGCCGTACGGCGGCAGCCTGTACCGCGTGCTCATCCTCACCGCGCTGCTGCTCTTCGCGATGACGTTCGTGCTCAACACCGCGGCGGTCGTGGTGGCTCGACCCGGCTGCGCAAGCGCTTCGGGAGGCTGGCGGCATGAGCGCGGTGCGCCGCTGGCTCGCCGAGGGCACCGCCCAGCGCTGGCTCGACCGGCGCGCGCGCTCCTGATCGCGCTCGCGATGATCGTCGGCCTGGTCGCGGTGGTCGTGGACGTCGCGGGCGGCGTTCTTCTGGCCGCGCCCGCTCGTGGAGCTCGACGCTCACCGACGGCAGCAAGGTGCTCGGCGAGGAGTGGGACCGCGAGCCCGACCCGACCAGTGCCCGGCAGCACGCGCGTGCGCATCAAGGTCGGCAACCGCGACCTCTCGGGCGCCGACTTCCGCTGGGTCCGCGAGAGCGAGATCGTGCGCGAGCCGCGTGCCGGCCGACGCCTGGCTGCTCGAGCGGCGCGAGTACGGCAACTTCTACGGCTTTCCCGCGCCGCCTCGAGGCCGAGAGCGCCTCGCTCGCCGCGGCGACCCGGACTTCGCGGCCGACGCTGCAGCGCGTGGTCGACCGAGGCCCGCCGGCTGCTCGAGGAGGAGCGCAGCCTGCTGCGCCGGGTCGACCGCCAGCACGCCCCGGTCGCCAGGTTGATGGCGCGGGTGGCCGGCGCCCAGCGGCGCGGGGCGGACACCGCGAGAGCTGGAGCGGCAGGCTCGCCGCGGCGCAGGCCCGCGGAGGACGAGGCGACTCGCCCCGCAACTGGAGCGGCTCGTCGCGGTGCGCGAGGCGCCTCGCTCACGGGAACGCTGGTGATGGCCACGGCCGACGGCCGCGAGAAGGCGATCCCGGTTTCCGCCATCGTCCGTGCGGTGCCGGCAAACGCCCTGAGCGGCCGGCAGAAGCTCGGGCTCTACCTCGCGCGCTGGTGGGAGTTCCTCGCCGGGGCAGCCGCGCGAGTCGAACACCGAGGGCGGCATCTTCCCGGCGATCTTCGGCACCGCCCTGATGGTGCTGCTGATGACGGTGGCGGTGGTGCCGCTCGGCGTCGTCACCGCGGTCTACCTCAACGAGTACGCCCGCGACAGGGCCGTTCACCAACGCCGTGCGGCTCGCCCTCGCCAACCTCGCCGGGGTGCCGTCGATCGTGTTCGGCGCCTTCGGCCTCGCGTTCTTCGTCTACACGCTCGGCGGCAGCATCGACCGGCTGTTCTTCTCCGACGTGCTGCCGACGCCGACGTTCGGCACCGGCGGCATCCTGTGGGCCTCGCTGACGCTGGCGCTGCTCACGGTCCCGGTGGTCGTGGTGGCGACCGAGGAGGGGCTGCAGTCGGTGCCCCAGGCGGTGCGCGACGGCGCCCGCGCCCTCGGCGCGACGCGCTGGCAGACGCTGCGCCGCGTGGTGCTGCCGTACGCCGCGCCCGGGCATCCTGACCGGCGCGATCCTGGCGGTCGCGCGCGGCGCCGGCGAGGTGGCGCCGCTCATGCTCACCGGCGTGGTCAAGCTGGCGCCCGACCATGCCGTTCGACCGGATTCCGCCGTTCCTCCACCTCGATCGCAAGTTCATGCACCTCGGGTTCCACATCTACGACGTCGGCTTCCAGTCGCCCAACGTCGAGGCGGCCAAGCCGATGGTGTACGCGACCGTGCTGGTGCTGCTCGTGCTCGTGGTCGTGCTCAACCTGGCGGCGATCGCGCTGCGCAACCGGCTGCGCCGCAAGCTGCGGGGGTCGGCGGTATGAGCGCGCCAGCGCCGCGCTGGCGACGCGACGACCTGGTGGCAGGCTTCGACGACCACGGAGGTGCTGAAGGGGATCACGGTGCGAGATCCCGCCCCGCGGCGTCACCGCGCTGATCGGCCCGTCGGGGTGCGGGAAGTCGACGCTGCTGCGCTGCTTCAACCGCATGAACGACCACCTCGCCGGGTTCTTCCGCCGGGGCGAGGTGCTGGTCGAGGGCCGCGACGTCTACGATCCCTCGTGGCCGCTGGAGGCGCTGCGCTTCCAGGTCGGCATGGTGTTCCAGAAGCCGAACCCGTTCCCGCTGTCGATGCGCGAGAACGTGCTGTTCGGGCCGCGCGCTCGCCGGCGTGTCGCGACAGCGACGACGCTCGAGGAGATCCTGGTGCGCTCGCTGCAGCGCGCCCAACCTGTGGGACGAGGTCAAGGACCGCCTCGACGCCTCGGCGCTCGAGCTCTCCGGCGGCCAGCAGCAGCGGCTGTGCATCGCCCGGGCGCTCGCCTCGTCACCGGACATCCTGCTGCTCGACGAGCCGGCCTCGGCGCTCGACCCGATCGCCACCGCCAAGCTCGAGGAGACGATCCGCGAGCTGGCCGAGGAGGTCACCGTGCTGCTCGTCACGCACAACCTGCAGCAGGCGGCGCGGGTCGCCCACCGGACGGCCTTCCTCTACCTCGGCGAGCTGGTCGAGGAGGGAGAGACAACGCAGCTCTTCTGCGGCACCGCGCGAGAAGCTGACCGAGGAGTACGTGACCGGACGTTTCGGCTAGGAGTGGCCATGCTGAAAAACCACTTGGAGCACGACCTCGAGGAGCTGAAGAAGCTGCTGCTGACCATGGCCGGCGAGGTGGAGCGCCAGCTCGACCTCGCCGTCCGCGCGCTGGTCGAGCGCGACAGCGACCTCGCCGCAGCAGGTCATCGCCGGGGATGAGCGTCATCGACCGGCGCGAGATCGAGGTCGACCACCGGGTGATCGAGCTGATCGTGCGCGACCGGCCGATGGCACGCGACCTGCGGCTGGTGATGACGGCGATCAAGATCGCGCCGGACCTCGAGCGGGTGGCCGACCACGCGGTGAACATCGCCGACCAGGCGATCGTCGCTCAACCGGGTGCCGCCGCTCAAGCCGTTCATCACGATGCCGCGCATGGCCGACGCGGCGACCGGCATGGTCCGCGACGCCATCGGGGCGTTCGTCCACGGCGACTCCGCTCGCGGCGCGCGCAGGTCATCGCCAGCGACGATGCCGTCGACGCCATGCACGAGCAGATCTTCCGCGAGCTGCTCACCTACATGATGGAGGATCCCACGACCATCCCGCGCGCGCTGGCGCTGCTGCTGGTCGCCCGCTCCCTCGAGCGGATCGCCGACCAGGGGACGAACATCGCCGAGCAGGTCGTGTACCTGGTGGAGGCGCGAGGACATCCGGCACCGGCACGGCGAGGGGCCCGGCGAGGCGTGAGCGCGACCGACGCGCTTCTCGCTCGAGGGGTCTGACCTGCCGCTACGGCGGCAGCGTGGCCGTGCGAGACGTCTCGATGGAGATACCCGCGGCACGGTGTGACCGCGTTCATCGGGCCGTCGGGGTGCGGCAAGTCGACGATCCTGCGCTGCCTCAACCGCATGAACGACGTGGTTCCGGGCTTCTCGCTCGCGGGCGAGGTCCTGCTCGACGGCGAGGACATCTACACGCCGCGACCACGGACCCGGTGGCGGTGCGCCGGCGCGTGGGCATGGTGTTCCAGCGCTCCAACCCGTTCCCGTCCTCGATCTTCGACAACGTCGCCTACGGCCTGCGCCTGACACCAGCGCCTCTCGCGGGCCGAGCTCGAGCTCAGGGTCGAGGAGGCGCTGCGCGCCGGCGGCCTCTGGGACGAGGTCAAGGACCGGCTCGACACGACCGGCGAGCATGCTCTCGGGCGGGCAGCAGCAGCGGCTGTGCATCGCGCGCGCCCTCGCCGTCGAGCCCGAGGTGCTGCTCTTCGACGAGCCGGCCTCGGCGCTCGACCCGATCTCGACCGCAGCGGGTCGAGGAGCTGGTGCTGGAGCTCGGCAAGAAGCTGACGGTGGTGATCGTCACCCACAACCTGCAGCAGGCCTCGCGGGTGGCGGACCGCACCGCGTTCTTTCTCCTCGGCCGGCTGGTGGAGTACGCTCCCACCGTGGAGCTCTTCACCAACCCGCGCCGGGAGCAGACCGAGGCGTACGTTTCGGGGCGGTTCGGATGAGCACGCAGGTCGTTCGTCGTCGAGGACGACCCCGACATCGCCGAGCTGGTCCGGCGCCACCTCGAGCGCTCGGGGACGTTTCGCGTGACGCTCTTCGCACGCGGCGACGAGTTCCTGGCCGCCTGCGAGAGCGAGCTCCCGGAGCTCGTCATCCTCGACCTCAACCTGCCCGACACCGACGGCCTGACCCTCTGCCGCGAGCTGCGCAGCTGGGAGGCGACCCGCACCGTGCCGATCCTGATGCTCACCGCGCGTGCCGCGCGAGGCCGACCGCGTGCATCGGCCTCGAGCTCGGGGCCGACGACTACCTCACCAAGCCGTTCTCACTCCGCGAGCTGGCCGCTCGCGGGTCCGGGCGCTGCGTGCGGCGGGTGCAGTGGGAGCGCGGCGTGCCCGGCGGGGTCTACCGCGACGCACGCCTGAGGTGGACCCCGCACGTCTTCAGCGTCGATCTGCGACGGCAGCGAGGTGCACCTGACCCGGCGGGAGTTCGACGTGCTGTGGCACCTCATCTCGCTGCGGCGGGCGCGTCGCTTCCCGCGAGCAGATCCTCGACGCGGTGTGGGGTCTGGCCTCGAGCGTCGACCCCCGCACGGTCGACGCCCACATCCGGACGCTCCGCCGCAAGCTCGGCGACGAGGTCATCGAGACGCACATCGGCTCGGGGTATCGCTTTCGGAGCCAGGCATGAGGACGCGCAGCTCCCCCGGCCTGGTCGTTGGCCTCGGCACGCTCGCGGTGGCGCTGGCTGGCCTGGTCGCGCTGGAGGCGATCCACCGCCGGCAGACCCGCGCCGACGCTCGAGGACGCGGCTGCGACTTGCCGTGGGCGGTCGCTCGCCCCAAACGCGCCCGGCCCTGTTCGCACAGCCCTCCGAGCAGGCCGACGCCGAGATCCGCCGCTGGGCCGCGGCCAGCGGCCTGCGGGTCACGCTGATCGCGCGCCGACGGCCGCGTCCACGCCGACTCCTGGACGCTGCCGGCCCTGCTCGGCCGCCTCGAGAACCACCTGCACCGACCGGAGGTCGGTCGCCGCGAAGGCCGGCGATGAGGGGGCGATCGCCGGCGGCGGTCGGCCACCACCGACCACCCCACGATCTACGTGGCGCGCGTCGTCGGGCCGCCAGAGCACCCGGCAGGGCTTCCTCCGCGTGGCACAGGAAGACGCGCCCGCGGGCTGGCCATGGGGCGGCGTCCTGGTGGCGGCGCTGGCCGCGGCGGTCGCTGGCCGGCTGCGCAGAGCGCCTGGGCCGCGGCGCTACCACCAGCGCGGCGGCGCGTCACCTCGCGGCCTGGACGCGAGCTGCCGCCTGAGGCCGAGCTCGAGGCGATCGCGGAGGAGGCCGACCGGCGCTTCCGCGCAACCCGCGAGGAACTCACACGCGAGCTCGAAGCGACCCGGGCCGCACTCGAGCGGGTGGCGAGGGCGTCGTGCTGCTCGACCGTGAAGGCGATCGTGCGCTTCGCCAACGCGCCGGCGATCCAGTTGCTGGGCGACGGCCTCGCCGTCGGTCACCCTCTGGTCGAGGCGGTGCGGGCGCCCGAGCTTCTGGCGGCGGTGCAGGAGACGCTCGCGCCGCGGCGGGATCCAGCCACACCAGCGTCGCCGTGCGCCGGGGGCTGGAGCTGGCGGTCCGGGTGTGCGCCCTGGAGCACCCGGTGCTGGCGGCCGCGGTGGTGCTGCGCGACGTGCGGCGAGGAGCGCCAGCTCGAACGGGCGCGCCGCGCCCTGGTCGCCGACCTGGCCCACGAGCTGCGCACGCCGCTGACGGTGCTCGCCGGCCTCGCCGAGGAGCTTGGCGAGACCGGAGCGTCAGCGCGGAGCTGGCCGCCACCCTCAAGCGCCAGGTTGCGAAGCTCCGCGTCTTCGCCGAGGAGCTCGAGGAGCTGGCCGGATCGAGTCCGGCCAGCTGCGTCTGCACCCGGAGGAGGCGGACGCATCGGCGATCGCCCGCCAGGTCGTCGCGGACCTGCGTGGTGGCGCGGAGAGCGCCGGTATCACGCTCACCGCACGAGGGCGGGCCGGCCCGACTGCGCACCGATCCGGTGCGGCTCGCTCAGGTGCTCTCCAACCTGGTGGACAACGGCATCCGCTACAACCGCCGGGGCGGCCGCGTCACGGTGCGGACGGCGCCCGCCGAGGGCGGCGTGCGGATCGACGTCGAGGACGACGGCGTCGGGATCCCCGCCGCGGAGCTCGGCTGGTGTTCCAGCGCTTCTACCGGGTGCGCAGGCGGGCCGAGACCGAGGGGGCAGCGGGCTCGGCCTCGCGATCGTCAAGCACCTGGTGCGCGCCCTCGGCGGCACGGTCAGCCTCACCTCGCGCGAGGGCGAGGGCACGCTGGTCACGCTCGTGTTTCCGGCCTCCGGCGGTGTGACCTGAGCCGCGGCACGTCCCCGTTGAGACAGCAAGGCTCCCCGCACAGGGGAGCCTCCGGTCACACGACACCGGTTGACCTAATCGTGCTTGTCCTTGAGAGCCTTCATGAGGGCGGCGCCGAACGCGGTCACCTCCGGCTTGCGCTCCGCCTTCTTCTCTTCCGTCCAGCGACGGTACTCCTTGACGCCTTGCCCTCCTTGGCCTTCTTGACGGAGAGCGAGATGCGCTTTCGCTCGGGGTCCACGGAGAGCACGGTGGCCGAGACGCGGCTACCGGGGACGAACGCAGCGGCCAGGTCGCCTCCCTTGGGGACGTCGGTCTCCGAGGCGGGGATGAGCGCGGTGAGGCCGGGCTCGAGCTGAACGAAGACGCCGAAGTTGGCGGTGCGCTCCACGAGCCCTTCGACCGCCGTGTCGAGCGCGTACCGTTCGGAGGCATCGAGCCCAGGGGTCGTTCACGGCGACCTCGCGCAGAGTCAGCGACAGGCGACGGCGCTCGAGGTCGCAGCTCCCGCACCCACCCGCGGACCGGGGTGCCGGGGACCAGCGTCTCGTCATCCAGCTTCATGCCCGGGCGGCAACTGGGAGACGTGGATGAGCCCGTCCACGCCGGGGAGCAGCTCGACGAACACGCCGAAATCGGTCTTTCGTGCGACGGTCCCCTCGAACGGGGCACCGGCGGCAAAATGCGTCCGGAACCTCGGCCCACGGGTCCGGCTCGAGCGCCTTCACCGACAGGGCGATGCGTCCCTTCTCGCGGTCGGCCTCGAGGACCTTGCACGCGGACGGTGTCGCCGACCTTGGCGATCTGCGACGGGCGAACGCCTGAAGCGGTGCGACAGCTCGCTGACGTGCACCATGCCGTCCACGCCGCCGAGGTCCACAAAGACCCCGAAATCACGCACGCTCTTGATCTTGCCCTCGATCTCCATCCCCGGGGAGATGCGGCCCCACGCCTCGTTGGTGGCGGCGTCGCGCTCGTCCTTGAGGACCAGCGTGCGGGAGACCACCAGGGACGAGAGATCGTCGGCAAGCTCGGTGATGCGGAACAGGAAGCTCTTCCCCAGGTAGGCGTCGCACGTTGCGGGGGAAGCCGAGGTCGATCTGCGACATCGGGCAGAACGCTCGCAGGCCGGCGATCGAGACGTCGTAGCCGCCCTTGTTGCGCCCCGTCACCTTGCCGTCGACCGGGACGCCGTTGTCGTAGGCGCCGCGCAGCGCCTCACGCTCACGCCGCTCGATGGCGAGCTTGTGCGAGACGCGCAACTCGGGGGAGAGCGCGATGATGACGGCGTCCAGGCCGTCCCCCGGGCCGGAGCTCCCCGAGCTCGGTGCGGTCCATCACCGCCTCGGACTTGCCGCCCGACGGAGACGAGAGCGATGTCGCCGTGCACCGCCATGATGGTGCCGGTGACGAGCTGGCCGATCTCGAACTCTTCTTGTTGGAAGGACTGTGCCAGGGCCTCGGCGAAGCTCTGGTTGTCCGCGGTTCGGTTCTTCTCCTTGATCATACGCACATCCTTGCCGCCTGGTCCTGCTCCAGGCGCAGCCTCTCGGGCTGAGCCACGCATTCTACACCCATTCCGGCGATAGCGCCCGCAGGGTGTCACGGATCCACCACGGTATGCTTCCGCGATGGGGTGCGGAGGTGCTCAGATGAAGGATAGGAACGATCGGGTCCGCATCGGGGTTTCGTCCTGCCTGCTCGGCGCGAAGGTGCGCTTCGACGGCGGGCACAAGAAGGACGACTTCCTCGTCAACACCTTCGGGGAGTGGGTGCAGTGGGTCCCGGTCTGCCCGGAGGTCGAGGTCGGGATGGGCACCCCGCGCGAGTCGGTCCGCCTGGTGCGGAAGGACGCTGACGTCCGCATGGTCGCCCCCAAGAGTGGGAAAGACTGGAGCGAGGCGATGCGGACTTACTCCGCGCAGCGTGTGGAGAAGCTCGCGACTTCCGAGCTCTCGGGCTACGTGCTCAAGAAGGACTCACCGAGCTGTGGCATGGAGAGGGTCAAGGTCTACGGCGACGGGATGCCGACCAAGTCGGGTCGTGGGGTGTTCGCCGAGGCGCTGCTGGCACGCTTGCCCAACCTGCCGGTGGAGGAGGAAGGTCGGCTGTGCGACCCGAGGCTGCGCGACAACTTCGTCGAGCGGGTGTTCGCCTACCATCGCCTGCGGCAGTTCTTCTCCGGCCGCTGGACGGTGGGTGGCCTGGTGGCGTTTGCGGATGCCATGCGCCGCCGAAGAGCTTTACCAGGCGCAGTCGGTACGATTCCAGCTCGGCAATCCGCTTGGCGAGAGCGGGTTCATCCACAGCTGCCCCCCGGCCGATGTCTCGGGCAACGAAGCAAATCCCGGCCACAAGCAGAAATCCTTCGGCATACAGTTCGTAGTATTCGAGGGTGCGCTTCAACTCGGCGAACAGACCGTTTCGCTCCGTTTTGAAGCCGCTCAGCCGCTTTTTGAAGGTACGAATCTCTTCCAGCGCCTCTCTCTTTTCCGCTTCGACTTCGGCGGCGGAGATCCGGTCGAGTTCATTTTTCCTCGACGGCTGCCAGTCGTAGAGCGAATGGCCTCTCTTCCATCGTCCACCAGGCGCGGGCGATGCTCATGGGAAACATGCTCGAATCGTGAAACACATGGTCGCCGACGTAGATGGTTTTCCTGATCAGGTCCCAGGACCGATCCAGGAATAACCGGAAAAAAGCCTTTTCTTCCGGCGAAAGAACCTGCCCGCGCTCGGCCAGCCAAGTTTCCATGATCGCGTCCGGATCGGCCGCGCCGTCGCGGCTGTAAGCTGCGGCATACATGAGATTCAGTCTGTTCAGGGTGTCCAGGCAGTATAGATCGTTTATCCTTTCCCATTCGACCCTGAACACGCCGCCGCTCACCCCGCGGGCCATAGCGAAATCCAGACGACGGCGCAAATCGGCGTGGACGAAGGCCGGGAAAATCCCCCAGCCGAAATATTGGCCGTTGACGTCGTATTCGATCCACTGCCGCCGTTTCAGCCGGCCTAAAACTTCATTGTCCGGAAAGGTCAGGTAGAAATCGTGCGGGGTGACTTTGGCGCAGAAAATGATGTCCGGCGGGGAAGTTTCGAGCGCCTGCACGATGGCGCGTTGATGGTCGGGCTTGTAGGAAAACTCGCGCACGGCCAGCTCGATGCCCCCGGCCGCGAGCGGCTTATGGACGGCGGCGATGATGGCGCGATACCAGTCGGTCATGTCGGTCGCAACGCAGGTCGGGCAGCCGCATTTGCGCTGGGACAGGCTCGAACGGCCTTCGGGCGAACCGGGGCTCAGGATGATCCCCTTCAAACCCGGAAAATCACGGACCAGTTCGGCGTATTTCGTTTCGATGTAGTCAAACCAGACCGGCTCGGTCGGACAGACAATCCCGTTCTTGATCAGTTGTGGAAAGCGCTCCAGGATCTCGTCGGAGAACGTCAGCTCCTTCAGCTCCAGCCACAACCCCACGCCGTAGTCTTCGGCCAGACGCAAAAGCGAACGGATATAGATCCGATCGTTATGGATGGCATTTTCGCCCCGGCGCAGAGGCGTGTCCTTCCAGGGGCCGAAGGCGTCGAAATAGGCGGTCGGAAACACAATCCGGTTGGTCATGTCGGATTCGTGCAGCACGAGCCCATTCATGCCGTAGCTTCTGATCGCCTCGAGAGCCCGGCGCACCTTGACGACGTCCCAGATC
Organism: uncultured delta proteobacterium; assembly: GCA_963842685.1. Classification (GTDB taxonomy): domain Bacteria; phylum Desulfobacterota; class Syntrophia; order Syntrophales; family UBA5619; genus JAKAFS01. The sequence goes on from CAWJHT010000043.1 coordinate 12,279, forward strand.
GAGACGCCGTGCAACTCGAGAGCCCGGAAATCGAAACTCCTGCCGGGATTCATACCGCCGGCTCCTTTCCGCACGCGGCGCGCAGGCTTTCGGCCGCGTCCATGGCCAGGCTCTCAAGCCGGTGGTGGTCGAGCAGCCAGTAGACATAGTGCGGATAATCCGTACCGGTCAGGCGCGCGGCGAGCTTTTTCGAAAAATCTTCGAGCCCGGAGATCGCGGCTTTGGCCCGCCTCGTGTCCTCTTCGTCCGAGGTTTGCGTCGCAAGCCGGGTCAGATAACACACACGCGCACAGTGCGAAAAACCTTCCACGTAATAGCCATACAGGTCCAGCATTTCCCGCAGTTCGGCCGCGAGCTCCGCGTCCAGGCCGAGCCGATCCGGATCGAGGATGCCGGGCAAGGCGGCCGCTTCGCGCACGGCCGCCTCCTTCTCCGCCAGAATGATCGCGATGTTGTCCGCGTTGACCGCCACCAGGGCCGAGGCGCCCGGCTTCCAGTCGTCCATTCCGTGTATCTTCACCATTTCATCGAAGCCCTTCCCGATGGTATCCGGGAACATGCAGTCCTCGTTGAAGACATGGCCGCGGATGAAAACCGTTTTTTCGATCACCGACCAGGAGGCGCGCATGAAGTCGCGCAGCTTTTCGAAAGCGCGCGGGTTCGCCGGGACTGAAGGCCGGCAAAGGCTGGAGCCGGATTTGAGGGCCGATCGCAGACCCCGGGCCGCCCAGCTCCGGTAAATGTCGTCGAGCCCGGCATCCAGGTCGGAGGAGAGCGCCGCTCCGGCGAATACATTGAGCATGTTCAAACTGTTGAACGAACTGCCTTCGGTGATCACCTCCCAATCGGTGCGCAGGCTGATCCCGATCGCGCCTTCGGCACGGCAATGCAGCATGCGCCGCTGCATGTCCTCGACCACGCCGGCAGGAAAGAAGCCCAGACCGTAGAACTGGCCCCAGGTGTCGAACTCGATCCATTGGCGCAGTCCGCCGACCCGGCCGATGGCCGGATTGTCCGGGAAGGTGGGGTAATAGTCGTGCGGGGTGTTCTTGAGCGAGATGACGATGCGGTCGGAGCATTTTGCGGCGGCCCGGATCATGTGTCCCTGCTGATCGGCGGAATAGGAAAAATCCCGCACGGCCAGCAGCTTGCCGCACGCATCGAGCGGCTTAAATATCGTTTCGAGCAGCCGGGCGTACCAGTCGACGGGGGCGGTCGCGCGGCAGGCTGGGCAAGCGCAAGTGTTGGTTGAAATGGAGACTTTGCTCTCGCGTGTTCCGGGGCTGACCACCACACCGGCCAGACCGGGGACGACCGCCAGCAATTCGTTCATCTTTTCGCCCAGGAACTCCCACCAGAAGGGATTGTTCGGGCAAAAGGACCCGTCCGGATTCCGCAGGCGCGGAAAAAATTCGATCAACCCGTCCGGAAACCACAGCTCCTTTACCTGGAGAAAGAACTTGATTCCGCGCGCCGAGGCGGCCCGCACCACCTTGTTGATATATTGCCGATTGTTTTCGATGGTATGAAGCCTGACCGGCCAGCGCTTCAGCATGAGCTCGTCGGGAAAATACCGCGTGGGAACCACCAGTTGGTCGATCAAGTCGTTCTGGTGGAAGATGAGTCCATTCAGGCCGTGCGCGGCCATGAAATCCAAGGCTTCCTCCACCTGGGCCCACTGCCACATGCGGGAACTGTGAAATTCGAGATTTCGAAAAGTAAATTGGTTCACCCTACGCTCCCATGTGCGGAACCGTCCACGCGGACCAAGCCGCGCGGACGGCCTCCTGTCTTATTTTTTCTGGCTCTTGATCATTTCGAAGATTCCGGTATCGGTCATGAACTTCTTCATGAAAGCCTGCTCGTCGTGCCAGACCTTCTTGAATTCGGCCGGACCCAGGTAGTCGACCATCAGGCCGAGATCGGAAATGGCCTTACTGGCTTCCTTGTCATTCATGATATTCTTGAAACCATCCGCCAGGATTTTCTTTGCGTCGGCCGGCGCTTTCGCCGGCAGACCCAATCCCTGCCAGAGGATGATCTTCACGTCGAAGCCCTTTTCCCTGAAAGTCGGCACGTCTTTGAAGAGCGGGTCTTCGATGCGCTTGTCGCCGGCGCCTGCCAGGACGCGCAGCTTACCGGCCTTGAACAGCTCCTTGACGTCCAGCGGCGTCTGCACCGTGCAGTCGACATGCCCGCCGAGCACGGCCGCGACGGCCTTCGAGCCGCCGTCGAAGGTGACCGGCACCATCTTGAAACCGGCCTGCATGGCGAAGCGCTCGCCGGTGATGTGGGTGGCATTGCCGATGCCGGTATGGGCGAATTTCACCGAGCCGCTCTTCTTGGCAAAGGCGACGAATTCTTCCAGCGTCTTGTAGGGCGCCTCCGCGTTCACCGCCAAGATATAGGGAATGGTTCCCGCCTGGCCGACCGCGTCAAGCACGTCGGGATAATTGACCTGTGTATTGCCGAACAGGGGCTGAGTGACCATGGCATTGTTGGTGATTCCGATCGTGTAACCGTCGGCGGGAGAGTTGACCAGCTCCATCAGGCCGATGTTGGACGACCCGCCCGGCTTATTGACGATGACCATGGCCTGCCCGTTGAAGTACTTCGGCGAGACCTTGGCCACGACGCGGGCGATGAGATCGGAACTCCCGCCCGGCGCATAGGGCACAATCACGGTAATTGGTTTTGAAGGAAATTTACCTTTCTGGACATCGCCGGCGAAAACAGATCCCGTACCAGCGACAGCCAAAATCAGACAGCAGACAAACAATCTTTTCATGTTTCTAACCTCCTATAGAGTGGTTTCGTTCGCGAACCGGGCTTTGCCTTTAGCCCGTGATCCGCCGTTCCCTGAGCGCCTCTCTTAATTTTCCGATCGGGCGCTTCAATGCCATATAGGCGATCATCAGCATCGTCAGAACCAGCAGCGTGCCGGCGATGGGCCTGTGAAGCATGGTCAAGAAACTGCCGTCGCATATGGTCAATCCCTGTACAAGCCCGCTTTCGATGGCCGGCCCGAGAAAAACCCCGATCGCCAAAGGCGCCAGCTCGAATCCGGCGATTTTCAGGAAATAGCCGAGTAACCCGAATCCGAGCAGCAGACCGAGATCGAAAACGCTGTAGTTGATGGCGTAGGCGCCGGTGAAGGTGATGATGGCGACGATGGGCATAAGGATGTGGAGCGGCACCTTGAGCAGCGAAGCGAAGACGCCGACCATGGGCAGATTCAGGACCAGCAGCATCAGGTTGGCCACATACATGCTTGCGATCAGGCCCCAGAACAGGTTCGGATTGGAAGTCATGAGCAGCGGCCCCGGCGAAATGCCGTGTATCATGAATCCGCCCAGTAATATGGCGGCCGAAGAGGAGAAAGGCAGTCCCAGCGACAGGAGCGGAATCATCTGCGCTGAACAGGCGCTGTTGTTGGCCGATTCCGGCCCCGCCACGCCTTCTATCGCCCCGTTGCCCCATTCCTCCGGGTACTTGCTGATCCTTTTCTCGACCGAGTAGGAGACGAAGGTAGAAATCGTCGCGGTCGGACCGGGAACCAGCCCGATAAAAAAACCGAGAAAGCTGCCGCGCAGCATGGGTCCGATGGATCGCAGCAGTTCGAGTTTGTTGGGGTACAAATCGCGGAAACGCACCTTGAAGACTACGGAATCCGCCGCCGGCCGGCTCATGGTCTGCAGAACCTCACCCAGGCCGAAAATGCCCATGACCACGATAATAAAATCGATGCCGCGTTGAAGTTCGCTGACGTTGAAAGTCAGACGGTTGATTCCCATGATCGGGTCCATCCCGATCGTGCCGATCATGACGCCGATGAACACCATCATACCCGAGCGCAGGCTGGATTTCCCGGACAGGTTGGAGAGCACGACCAGGCCAAGCACCATCAAGGCAAAAAATTCCGGCGGCCCGAACTTGATCGCCGCGTCGGCCAGTATCGGAGCGAAAAAGGTGAGTCCAATCGTGCCGACGGTGCCTGCCACGAACGATCCGATGGCAGCCACCGCGAGCGCGGCTCCGGCCCGCCCTTTCCTGGCCATGGCATAGCCTTCGATGCAGGTGACCACCGAGGCGCCTTCCCCCGGCACGTTGACCAGAATGGATGTGGTTGAGCCTCCGTACATCGCGCCGAAATAAATCCCGCAGAACATGATCAGGGCCGACAAGGCGTCCATTCCGAAGCTGATCGGCAGGAGCAAGGCAATGCAGCCGGAGATGCCCAGGCCGGGCAGCACTCCCGTCAGCGTCCCGATCACGGCTCCGAGCAGCGCCGCCAGCAGGTTCCACGGGGTGATGCTGACCGCGAAACCCTGCATCAGTAGATCAAATGTCGGCACGGATCACCTCCCGACGGTCAAGGGAATTGAATTCCCAATAACAAGGAAAAAACCAGATAGAACGCGGTGGTGACCGACAGGGAAACAATCAAGGGCATCCGCCATTTGCTGGTCGAGAGTTTGATGAGAATAAAAAGGACGATGAAGGTGGCCGGAAAAAAACCGATATATTTCAGCGAACCCAGATAGCCGATCAGCGCGGCGACAAAGATCGCCAGTTTGAGGAACCCGGCGCGATCGAGCGCAGGATGGTCCACGGTCCGTTTCGTCCGCGCGACCTTGTAGAGATTGATGGCCGACAGAACGAGCGCTCCGACGCCCGCAATGATCGGCATGAATCCGGACTTCGGACCGGTCAGGCTGCCGAAGGACATATCCTTGACAAGGAACAAGTAGACCAGGCTGATGGCCAGAAAAAATCCTGATACCGCAAGTTCTATCATATCAATGTCTCGCCGAATCGATGGTCCATCATGCAGGTATCCCGGTTAACCAATTGATAAGAAATTGCTTTTGCGTCAGCGGAGGATATGGAAAGGAGTCTTGTTTGTCAAGGAGAATTTACCGGATCCTGGGTGTCCACATCTGCTTGACAAACAGGGTCTGCCTTCGTATTGTCCCTCCGTGAAAAATAAAATCTTATCAATATCCGCTTTCAAGAGATCATACCGCAAAAGGTCAGGGATGCATTTGGCACATGGACTCGTCGAATCTGAAAATCATATATTAACGGTACCCTGATTGAATCAGAATCTCAAATCACACCTTGCAATCATCGGGGCCAATACGATTTGGGGCCTCAATTATGTCATTGCAAAAGGGATCATGCCTGATTTCCTTTTACCCCGAGCCGTCGTCTTCCTCCGAGTAAGTGGTACGGTCATTCTTTTCTGGATACTGCATTTTTTTCTTCCATCGGAAAAAGTCGAAAAAAAAGATCTATTAAAGATGGCCCTTTGTTCCGTCTTTGGTGTGGTGGTCAATCAGATTTTATTTTTTGAAGGACTGAACCGGACCACACCGATCAGCGCATCTATCATCGCAACGGGTATCCCTATTTTCATCCTGATCTTTTCTCATTTTATCTTAAAGGAAAAGATCACCGGTGTAAAAGTTTTCGGAATTATGCTTGGCGCTGCCGGTGCGCTGATGATCATCCTTTCAGCAGGAACTGGTGATTTCCGGCTGAATACGCTCCTTGGCAATTTCATGATCTTCACAAGTAACGCTTCCTGGGCTCTCTATCTGGTGTTGGTAAAGCCGTTGATGGAAAAATATGACTCCCTGACCATCATGAAATGGACCTTCCTGTTTGGTTTTATCATCATTTTCCCCTTTTCTTTCAGGATTGTTGCTTCATCATCCTTCGCTCAAATACCGTTTGACATTTGGATGTCGGTTTTATTCGTCGTATTTATTACCACCGGCTTTGCCTATTGTCTGGTCAACTATTCACTGAAAACGGTCAGTCCCAATGTAAATGGCATCTATATCTATCTCCAGCCACTCGTTGCTTCGCTTGTTGCCATTATTTTGGGGAAAGACAAACTGACGGTCATTGACCTCATTGCCGCGGTTCTGATCATGGCAGGTGTCTATTTAATCACTCGGCAGCCAAAATTAAAGAACCCGCAATCACCTGTAACCTGATATTTCCGCAGCAACATCCGTTGTCGGGAAGCGAAGGGTCTGTCGCCCGCCTGGTCCATAAGCTTATGCGGGAGAATATCACCGGGAAGAACCTATGGTAAGAATAATCATCCGTAAAATCATTGACAAACCGTATGTAAAGTGATTCAGTGAGCCCACTTTTGGCTGGCTTGTTTCATCGCATAAACAGCAATCGGGTTCCTTCCAAACGCTTCAACAGGATCATGGGCAGGGGAAAGGCCGTTATGACGCTTGAACACCGTGGTGATACTGAGGAACCGAATGGCAAATAAAGAAGCCACAGCCCGCATCAAGATCAACAAGCTGCTCGAAGCGGCAGGCTGGCGCTTCTTTCCGGAAGGAAGCACGCCCGCCAACATCCGTCTTGAGCCCAGCGTGACGATCAAGTCATCCGATCTGGAAGCGCTTGGCGAGAAGCTTCGAGAAGACGAGCAAGGGCTTCATCGACTTTCTGCTGCTGGACACGAAAGGCTCGGGCTACGTCCCTGGCATCGGAGAAGAACGTAGCCGAGCGGCGCAATAGCAAGCTAGAACGGCCGGACGTCATCCTCAACGGCACTGACCGGGACTGGACGTGCGATCCTACGACAGCATCCGCGATCGACGATGGACGAGGCACTCGCAGGCGCGTCTGGAACTGATCATCGCTCGCGACGAGGCGGCCAGCCCACGTGTTGAGTATCGTCGATTACCATTAGAGCGAGGTGAATGCCGTTTCGCGATAGTACCTGAGCCTACCCCGGCGAAATCTTGCTGGAAGGAACTTTTGAAGGCCGATGCGGGATTACCCAGTACCGGACTTGCCAAGGAAGATCGGAGTGCCGCAACGGCGCATCGGAGAGATCATCGCAGGCAAGCGGGCCGTGACCGCCGATACGCGGTAACGTCTGCCTGCCATTTTGGCAGCAGCGATGCTTCTGAGTCGACTTGCAGCCGATCAGCGATATCGGCGCAAGCCGAAAGCGCCCGTTGCGGAGTGCTGTCGCGCATGTCATCGACACGAGCCGCGCCAGTTCGAGAGCGGAGCGGACTGACCGAAGTATAACCCGTCATTCCACTGGAGGTCTGCGGGCATTTGTCAAACCTTTATTCTCAGGGATGAATAGTTAAAGGTTCAACTATTCGGAAGATTACGAACAGTTAACAACGGAGGCGGTCGCGAGGTGGCGCGGAATGCTGATTTTACAACATCGACGCCATCACTGCCGTGGATGCGAGGCCACGCAAACCCCACTCCAGGCCCGTCAGGACGCCTGCACCAAGTCCGCCCGTCAAATTTTCTATCCGTTTTTCTATCCGTTGCAGCCCCAGCGAAATGTCGCGCAGACGATCCGCCTGCCTGTCCATCTGTCGGCAGGTCTGATCGCGGCGTCGCCGGCCTGTCGCTTGCGGCGGGGGACTGGCCAGCGGTTTCATGGCCAGGCGGATGGCGCAGATGAAACCGGCTGACATCCTGAGGCTTGCGGCGGGGGGACTGGCCAGCTATTTCATGGCCAGACGGATGGCGAAGATGAAGCCGGCCGATATCCTGCGACAGTTGTGATGATCCGCTTATAGAAGTGGATACTTATGATCCGGCATAACCTTCGAACTGGATACAATATATCCATCCGGCAATTCTCATCCATGACTTTATTGTTGTAGAATTCATATAAGCATCATGATACAATGAGGATACATCAGCTACACTTCATTGGCATGTCTCTTGCTCTATAGCCCGTGCACAATTCATGTAAAGGGTGACGCGAACCATGAAAAAAAGGATGACGGTTGTTGTAGTGATCGCTCTGGCGGTGATCGCCGCTGCCCCTGCGATGGCCTACCGAGACATGAGGGTGGGATACGGAAGCGGACCCGGCAACGTCGAGGATATCGCTGCGGAGAGGGGCCTCGACCTGACGGCCGAGCAGAAGGAAAAGATCAATACCCTGCGTGAGGCGCACCTGAAGGACGTCAGACCCCTTCAGGATCAGCTCTATGTCAAGGGCAGGGAATTGAAGGACCTGTGGCTGGCCAAGACGCCGGATCGGGAGAGTATCCTGACGCTCCAGAGAGAGGTTCAGGCCCTTCGCAATCAGTTGATGGATAAGCTCACGACCTACCGTCTGGATGCGTTGCAGCTTCTGACGCCCGAGCAGCAGGCAAAGGTACGGCCTTACGGGCCCGAGCGCAGACCGCCGCGGATGGGTGGTCCCGGCATGAGGGGCGACCACGAAAACGGCCGGGGAATGAGGGGACCCATGCCCCCTCCGGCAGGTGTTGCACCGTAAGAGGGTCGGCAAGGTCCTTTGTAAAAAGGTGCGGGAGCGGCAAGAAAGGAGAAGAAAAAAGTGAAGTTGATTTCAGCGGATCATATCAGCAAGGATTACCAGGTGGGGGAGGTGGCGGTCCACGCCCTGAAGGATGTCAGTTTCGAGATTGAACCGGCCTCGTTCGTCTCCTTCGTCGGGCCTTCCGGGAGCGGTAAGACGACGCTCCTCAACCTGCTCGGCTGTCTCGACAAGCCGACCAAAGGGGCCTTGACGGTCGCCGATACCGACGTCTCCGCTATGAACCGCAAGGCGAGCGCCGCGTTCCGGGGGAAAAACATCGGTTTCATCTTTCAGGACTTCAACCTTATTCCGGTCCTCACCGTCTGCGAGAACATCGAATACCCCCTGCTCATGGTGCAGTCCCTGCCGACGGCGGAGCGAAAGACCCGGGTGGAGCGGTTTCTCGAAGAGGTCGAAATGACCGAGCAGAGAGACAAGTATCCCGACCAGATTTCCGGCGGGCAGAAGCAGCGGGTGGCCATCGCCCGGGCGCTGGCGACGAATCCCCGGCTTGTCCTGGCCGATGAGCCGACGGCAAACCTCGATTCCGCAACCGCCTACACGGTCATCAACCTGATGAAAAAGCTGCGGGACGAGCTGGGAACGACGTTCATCTTCTCCACCCACGACCCCAAGATCGTCGGCGAGGCGGAGATTATCTATACCCTGACCGACGGCGCGTTGCAGGGAACGGACGTGAAAAAGGAGGGACGCCGTGGCTGATCTATTCAAAATCGCAATCCGGAATCTTCTCCGCTACCGGAGAAGAACGCTGCTGACCGCCTCGCTCATCACGATCGGCGTCGTGTTCGTCCTGATCTTCATCTCCGTTTCCGGCTCCTTCAAGGCCATGATGATCGGTCAGATCACCGATTCCATGATCGGCCATCTCCAGGTGCATCGCAAGGGATACGTGGCCTCCATCGAAAACCTTCCCCTCAACATGAACCTGCGCCCCAATGCGATGAAGAAGGTGGAGGCGGCCCTCGGATCGCTGAGCGAAGTGGAAAGCGCTTCGCCGAGGATCAAGTTCGGCGGCATGTTCAGCAACTTCGCCGAAACGACCAACATCCGCCTCAACGGCGTCTACCCGGAGCGGGAATTCAAGACGGTTCCGCTCCTGCCGTCCAGGATCTCGGAGGGGAAAGCGGCGATCGAAAAGGGGGAGATCCTCATCCCCGTCCTCCTGGCCCGGGGCATGGGGGTCAAGGTCGGCGACGCGATCGTCATCGTGGCCACCAACAAGGACGGCTCGGTCAACGGCAAGCAGTTCAAGGTGGCCGGCCTGATGGAAAGCGCCACGGGTCCCGGGGGCCGCGACGGCTACGTGCATATCGAGGACGCCGCGGAGCTCCTGCGCATGACGGAGATGGAGATCAGCGAGATCGCCGTTCGACTGAAGAATTTCGGCAAACTGAATTCCGGTGACCGATCGGCTGGATGCGCTTCTGGCCGGCGAGGTCAACAAACAGGGGAAGCCGGTGTTCGAGGTCCACAACTGGGAAAAGCTCTCGCCGTTCTACAACATCGCCCGGATGATCGATCTGATGACCTTCTTCATCAAGCTGATGCTCATCGCCATCGTCCTGATCAGCATCATGAACGTCATGATCATGGCCGTCTACGAGCGGATCCGCGAGATCGGGACCATCGCGGCCATCGGGACGCCGCCCCGCAAGATCCTCTCGATGTTTCTCATCGAAGGGCTTTGCCTGGGCGTCCTGGGGGCGATCAGCGGCGGCGTCCTGGGCGTCCTGATCCTCTGGGGGATCAACATGGCGAAATTCGCCTTCGACTTCGGCCAGCAAAAAGGGATCATCCTTTCGGCCTCGCTCCAACCGGCGGACCTGTGGACCGTCTCGGCGATCGTGATCCTGGTCTCCGTCATCGCCAGCCTCCAGCCGGCCCTCAGGGCATCGCGCATGGAGCCGATCGACGCCTTGAGGCACGTGTAGTCGGGATCAGGCTTGAACCCGGCCTGTCTCCATGAAAGCCGGCGGCAGGCCGGATTTAAAAATATGATGAGAATGAGGATATGATCATGATCAAAACCATCGTTGCTTCGCTGCTGGCCTTGCTGTTGGCCGTTCCCGCCTTTGCGCTCGACGGCACCCGGATCCTCGAACAGGTGGACCGGGGGCTGAACCCGGAATCCTACGAGATGTACCGCAAACTGATCAACGTGGAGCCCAGCGGCGCGAAAAAGGAATTCACCCTGTTTTCCGTCAAGAAGGACAAGGACAAGATTGCCGCCCTCTTCCTGGCCCCCGCCAGTGAAAAGGGGAGAAGCACCCTGCGGCTGGGGGACAATATGTGGCTCTACATCCCCAACGTCGGGAAACCCATCCGGATCACGAGCCTCCAGTCCGTTGTGGGCGGCGTCTTCAACAACGCCGATATCCTGAGCCTCGACTATTCCACCGAATACAACGTGGAAAAGCTGGAGGAAGCCGGGGGAGAGATTGTCCTTTACCTCAAGGCGAAGACGCGGGAGGTGGCCTATGACCGCCTCAAGATGTGGGTGGACAAAAAACAGACCCAGCCCGTGAAGATCGAGTGCCTTACCGAGGCCGGCATGCTCATCAAGACCCTGTACTTCAAGGATCGCAAGGATTTCGGCGGCGGGATCGCGCGGCCCTCGGTGATCGAGACGGACAGCCCTCTCTTCAAGGGCTACAAGTCCGTCATGATCTATGCCAAGATCAAGAAGCGGGATTTCAAGGATGAGGTCTTCACCCTGACCTTCATGCCCAACATCGACTCATTGCGTTAGGCCGATGGACGTGACATCAATCCCGAGCAACGAGAAAGCCGCATGGCTCCAGGTTTTTACCTGGGGCCTGTTTCTCCTGATCTTCTGGCCTTTCTCTCTTTACGCCGAAGAAACCTATACGTTCGATCTTTCCGAAATTGAAAAGAAGCCCTATCACATCGGCGGCTATGCGGAGATCAAGCCGACCCTCTCCTGGCCCGGAGAGGATTCCGCCCTCTACCGGCTCAAGTATTATAACCGGGATGTCGGGAAGGTGCTGGATGAATACAATTTCAAACTCCAACTTGAAGGAAGCTTCGAAAAAGAGATCGCCCGCCTCTACTTTAAAACCAACACGGACTACAAAACCTCACGCCTGGGCGACAAGGAGAAAACGGACCTCTATGAGGGGTATCTGTCCCTGAATCCTCTCCTCCTCCTGGAAGGTCGATGCGGGAAAGAAAACCTTGAAGTGGGGGAAGGGATACGCCTGGAACCCCGTGGCGTTTATCGACAGACCCAAGGACCCGGACGATCCCGAAGTCGCCATGGAAGGGGTCTTCGCCTTATCCGCCGACTATACGAAAAGCTTCGACGGGCCGCTGAAAACCCTTTCCGTCACGCCGGTCCTGCTTCCCGTCTACGATCACATCAACGCGGAACTCGGGAAAAGAGACTACCTCAATGTGGCCGGGAAACTCTACCTGCTTTTCTATGACACCGACATCGACCTGATCTTCCTGACGGGCGGCAGCCGGACAACCCGTTACGGCGCGGATTTTTCCCGGAATATCGGCACCAACTGGGAGATTCATGGCGAGATTGCCACCATCAAGGATGTCCAGGCGAACCGGATCGACAGATCCGGAAAGGTTTCCGTGGAGGAATACGATGCGACGAGTTTCTTGCTGGGAACGAGAGTCCTGACCACCAGCGACACGACCTTCATCTTCGAATATTACCGAAACGGCACGGGGTTCACCGAAGAGGAGATGAAGAATTTCTTCGGTTTTGTGAACGACGCGTATCAGACCTATGTGACGACGGGCGCGGACGCCGCTCTGCAGAGGGCCTCCACGCTTTTCGACGGCAATTACGGCCGGGTCAACCCCATGCGCGATTACCTCTATCTGCGGATCGCCCAGAAAGAGCCCTTCGATATTCTCTATTTCAATCCGGCGATCACGACCATCCTGAATCTGAACGACCGGAGCTTCACGATATCCCCCGAAATCGTCTACACGCGCATCAAGAACCTGGATCTGCGGCTCAAGGCGAGCGTCATCACCGGGTCCAAAGACAGCGAATACAGAGAAAAACCATTCGACTACCGGCTGGAATTCAGGGCCGGGTATTATTTTTAATCCCGGGCGATCTTTCAGGACGACTGCTCCCGGTTGTCGTGCCTTCTGACGAGGAATGCAGAAGAAGAAGATCAGGGCGATCGATCCGTATCCGCAGAACTGCATCAAAAATGCGCTTCCCCACTGCTTGATCAGCCAGCTTCCGATAATGCCTCCCAGGGCGGATGCCAGCGACATCCGCGCCACGTTCATGATGCTCATGTAGGTGGCGCGCATGGCTGCATGGGCCTGCCGGTCGACGAAATCGATGATCCCGATGTGCGTGAGACCAAACCCCGGTCCCTGCAGGAGCGACGCAGCCAATTTCCAGAGATACGGCGTCTCCAGGGTAAAGAAAGAATAAAGAATCAGACGGATGCCGTTTATTAACAGGCCCAGCATGATCAACCATCGGTTTCCGAACAGGTCGATCAACTTCCGGGAAAACTTCATGACCGGTATTTCGAAAAGGGTCCAGGCGCCGAAGATCAATCCGATCTCCAGCGGCGTCTTCATGACATCATCGAAAAAGTAGCTGGTATAATTTGCGGCGGCATTGGTCACCACCCCGTTGAGAAAAATAAAGACCAGGAACCCCTGGAACAAGGTGTCTTTCTTGAGATGATTCCAGGGGATTTGAATGGGAGCCGCCGCCGGTCTGGTCTCGATGCCGGACCAGGATACCACTCCCAGCAGGGTAAATGTCAGTGCCGTCCCATAAAAGATCAGAGAATCGTTGTGGAAATAGAAAAGGAGAGCCCCCATCAGGACCGTTGCAATGCTCCATCCGTACGTACCCCATAACCGGTAGGCCCCGTACGATTCCCGCCGGAAGTGCTTGATTGAGAAAGAGAAGCGTCTCCGCATCGACCATGGGCATGAGCGGCAGGAGGCAGCAGTTCAAAAAGAAGAGCATGCTGAAAATGAAGATGAATTTGCCGCCCAACCCCCAGTCGCGGGCGAAATCGCCGCCGGTCAATCCGATCAGGAACGCAAAGAGGGCAACGCCGAAACAGAGGAAGGTGATCAGGTGTTTCCCGGAGTGGAACTTGTCGGCAAGAATTCCCGCCGGGATATTGGCGATCAGGCTCACGAGCGGCATGACAAAAAAGATCAGGCCGATCAGGCCGATGGCGGGGGTTCCATCGGCATTGACAATCACGTGTTTGTAGAAGATGCCAAAATACGGTGAACCGGCTCCCAAAGCGACAAAAAACAGGAAGAAAAGCGTCTTCAGATAGACAGATTGTTTCTTGATGGGATCCATTTATAGTGGAAGATGCATTTGCGTATCCGGGCTCAGCGGGTGAGAAGGACCGGAATCGTGCTCTTCCGGATGACCGAGGAGGTTGTGCATCCGACCAGCAGCTCCCGGAGGCGGTTGTGGCCGTAGGCCCCCATGACGAGGAGATCCACCGCCCCCTCCCGGATGAATTTGAGGAGCTCTTTGTCTTCCTTGCCTTTCAGGATGAGGATGGTGCTGTCGACCGGGGTGGTTTTGAGGAACTCCTTTGCCTTCTCCGAAAGTTTAGCGCCAAGGGTCTGATCGTCCGTGATGATGACGACCGACAGCGGCCAGGCGGCCTGTGCCGACAGTTCGGCGGCAAGTTTCAGGGCGTTCTGGGCCGGGGCGCTCCCGTCGTAGGCGAGGGCCATGCTTTTGATCTCCCGGAAGTGTTCCGGAGTGACCAGAACCGGTTTCCCGGAGCGCCGGACGACGGACTGGGCAGTGGAGCCGAGGATCGCCCCGCCGTCGATGTGGAAGTGTTCGCCGCGCTGGGCCAGGAGGATCCAGTCGCAGCACTTCCGACCCTCCTCGATGATCGTCTCGTCGATCACCCCGGTGACCTTCTTCGTTTCGGGATGGATCTCCGCCGCCTCGCACTGCTCGCGGAACTCCTTGAGAATCGATTCGGCCTTGGCATCGAGGCTGCTTTCGATGGCCGGGAGAAACTCCTGGTAAGGGGGGAGGCCGATGGAGCCGGAGATGTCCGTGAAGACGGGTCCCCGGATGAGCCGGATGTCCACGACGTGCAATCCCGTCAGTTGGATGTCCAGTTTCCGGGCGAAATAGATGCCGTAGGCGATGGCCGTTTTTCCGTAATCGGAGCCATCGGTAGGGATAAGGATATTCCTGACCATATTGCCTCCTTTTGCATTTCAATAACGGTTCGCAGGGGCTACCTCTCCTCGGGTATCAGAGGTAAAAATCGCCATCGGTCCGGTCTCCGATTATTCCACGCCTGTCGGGATAATGCAGATAAAACGGAGGACTCCCTTGCCTTTGTTGATCAGGCAGTGTTTTTCCCCGGCGGGGAGAAAAGGGTGCTCCCCTCTCCGACGGTCGTTTCCTTTCCGTCCTTGTCGCGCGCCGCGCCCTCGCCGGCGAGGATGAAGATTTCGTGCTCCCAGGGGTGGGCATGGTCCGGGCTTGTGAGACCGGGTGCGACTTCAAATACCCGCATGATGAAGTTTTCCGCCCCTTCGTCCGGGCCGATCACGACCCTCTTTTTAACGCCCGGCATCGGTTCCGTGGCCGGTATATCGCGGTAATGGCGTATTTTCATGGAAAACCTCCCAGGTTGAATCTAACATGAAGACGGAAGCGCTCTCATATGAAAAAGCATATGATTTTTCATAAGCCATCCGCCGGGAGATTGCAACAGAAAATCATTGCGGATGCGTTCCTGTGTTCATATCCCTGCCGGTTGCGACTCCGTTTCCTCGCCGATCTGTCGGCGCCAAACGTCCAGAGCCATTTTGCTAGAAATCACGGACCGGAACGGCCCGCCAAATTTACAGTCCCAATACAGCGGCCAGGTTCTTTCCAAAAATAAGGCTCTGCATCTTTTCATCCTGCACGGCGGCCTTCACGGAACCGATGGGGTCGGTATCGGCCATGTCATAGGGATAATCCGTTCCCAGGAACACATGGCCGGGAGGCATCAATTCCAGGACAAAACGGAGGGTCTCCGGCCGGAAAGTGATCGTATCCACGTAGAAGTTCTTAAGGTAATAGGAAAAGGGGTGCCGGCAATGGTCCTGGGCCTCGGGACGCACGGATTGACCGTGTTCGAGTCGACCGACGAGAAAGGGCAGAACGCCGCCCGCGTGGGAAAGGCATATTTTCAAATTCGGGAAGCGATCCAGCACGCCCCCGAATACCAGATGTGCCGCCGTGATGGCGGATTCCAGAGGGAGACCCAGGAAATTGGCGAGGTAATAGTTACGGACCCTCTCGATGCCGGCAGGATTGCTGGGATGAATGAATAGGGGGACGTCCAACTCCTCCACTTTCGCAAAAAAAGGCTGGAAGACCTCTTCGTCAAAGCCGTGACCGTTGACGTTTGAACCCATGACGACTCCCCGCAGCCCGAGGTTCTGAACCGCGTGAGAAAGCTCCCGGACGGCAAGATCCACATCCTGGAGCGGGACGGTGGCCAATCCGACCCATTGATCGGGGCGCCGCCGCACTTCCTTCGCCGTAAATTCGTTGACCATTCGCGATAACTCCGAGGCGGCGGAACTCTCCGTCCAGTAAAAAAACATCGTCTGGGTCGGCTGCAGGACACCCATCGTCATTCCCGCCGCGTTCAGATCGGCGATATTCTCATCCAGATCGCTCATCTTGCGATCCCAGTCTCCTCCCTTTTCACGGTTGATTTGCTCGGACCGTTCGTTCAGTCCCGAAGGATAGATGTGACTGGATTTCACCGGGTTCAGCTTGCTGCCGGCCGCAATTGCCTCCTGCAACAGGATATGTCGATGACCATCGATTGCTTTGACGTCCATGGTTTCCCCTTTCGTTTCTTCGTTATCGGATTGCTACATCTATCTATATAATATTAAATGATTATTCATGACAGCGTTAGGATAAGAAAACCGGTCTCATATGTCAAGCAGATTTTGTCCCCTTGATTTTGTTCCAGGTCGACTCACTCTTCACCCTGGAAAAATCTGTTCCAGGCTTCGGTCTGTTGCCGACCAATGACCTCGTTAAAGCCATCGAACCATCTCTCAGGGTGCATGTCAGCACCGGCCATCACCGATGCACCTCGGCCGACAATGTTAAAGTAACGCTTCTGAGCCGCCCGTCCTGCAAGGAGGGGTCCGATGCAGTAAAGCGCAATGGCGAAGCCCATTCTGTGAAGTTCGGCAGGGCTCTTGTAAGGGGTCTTTGGACTTCCCTCGATCATATTGGCGACAGAAAGAACCGACGAGCCCTTAAACTCATCTGCCGAACGGGTGAGCTGCTCCTCATCTTCAGGTGCCTCAATGAAGATGATTTTTGCACCTGCCTCAGCGTAAAGAAGACTGCGCCTGACCGCTTCATTGAAACCATGAGCTGCAATGGCATCAGTTCTGGCCATGACCATCATGTCTTCCTGGCTCTCAGCAAAGCTGATGGCTGGCCGGAGCCGGAGCTCGATCATCTCCTCCGCAGAAATGAGAACCTTTCCCTTTCCTCTGGGACCTTGCATGTGGCCGCAGCTCTTATTGATCGCATACTGATCCTCTATTTGGATGTACTGAGCACCCTGTTTATGGACCTGGCGGCAGGTCAGGACGATTGAGGATGGTTCATTTCCATATCCGGTATCGATATCCACACCGATTGGAAAAGCAGGTTTCCCCGTATCGAGGGCAGCCATCCAAGTGGCCTGTTCAATAATGTCGGTCTGGTGCACGATCTCTGACCGAAGGATGTAACCAAGGTCTGGAAGGCCAAAACTTGCTGCACAAAGATACCCTGAAACGAAGGTAAGGAAGCCTCCTATATAATCCGGGACCGCATTTTGATCATAAAGTTCATAAACACTATGATGAAGCTGCCGCGCCTCAGCGCCGTTTGCCACACCAATGGCAACAAGAATTCGCCCGTCACGTTTCGCTACCATCTCGTTTAGGCTCTGCCTCTCAACCTTCCAATTGATAAGCCTTCCATTGTTATGCCCCTCCTTTAAGGACCTTTTCCGCCTCTGCCATCTGATGCGTCCTGAGAACCAGGAAGGCCTTAGATCCATCGGGGTGTGCTGAGGCGTATATGTAGTCGATGTTGATCCCTGCCTTCGCCAGAGCTGTCGCCATTCTCCCCGTTGCTCCCGGAACATTGTCAAGTTCGACGAGAAAGATTTCTGTCTCAACGACACGAAACCCGTCTTTCTTCAAGGCCTCCAAGGTCCTCACTTCATCTTCGGCGACGATCCTTAGCACCGCTTCCTCTACCGTATCGATGGCACATATGGCCAGGAGATTGACGGACCGCTCAGAGATCAGATTACAGAGCTCGGCAAGTGCTCCAGCCCTGTTTTCGAGAAAGACCGAGTATTGTTTGCACTTCCTAAATTTCATTTCCTTCCTCCTTTTGTCCTGCCCCAGTAGTGAGATTATTTATTCAATGTTGAATCAGTCAATAAAGATGCTTCAATCTCATCCCAATAACCCAGCCCGGGTTAAAGCAACCTGTCTCAGTGATTCCTATTATAGATTCAGTTGAATTTATTAATATAAGAATTGTCAAGCCCATTTGTACACCAGGATAGTGTGCCTTGACTCAAGAGGTTATATAATCATTACTTGATAGTCTATCACTAAGTAGGGACGACGTCGATAAAAGAGTTATTTGTCGTTGAGGAGTTCACTGGGGGATATTAATCACAGTTTATTTCATAAAAAATCAATGCATATCGCTTGTTATGTTTTTTGGTTGTATTTTTCTTAATTTATGTTGACAGCATAAGTTATATGGATATAAGTTCAACCCGTCTTCATTATTCTTAAAGGGTTATCTCCATGAAAACTCTGTTGCCTTTGTATTACCAGATCAAGCATACGATAAGAAATTGGATGCTTAATAAAGAATTTAATCCGGGTCAAAAGATTCCCTCTACCTACCAACTTGCCAAGACATTTAAGGTTAACCATCTGACGGTTCGACAGGCGATTGACGAATTGGTGCAGGAAGGGTTCTTAATTAGTAAAAGAGGCTCAGGAACTTTTGTTTCTGATGATGAAAATTTGATCCATAGCCTGAGCATCGAAATTACAGGCTTTATGGATGAGATATTCTACGAGATTCAGAAGGCTAAGACAGAATCCGTGGTCATGAATGAAATCCCGGCAACAACAGTTGTAAGAGAAATGTTAGCTCTGTCCCCGGCAGCAGAGACGGTAATACAGATTAAGCGAGTCCGCTTATTAAGAGGAAAATCATTCAATTATGCAGTTAATTACCTTCCTGTGGAAATCGGATCAAGGGTTATTGAAGAAGAGCTATATAAAAAACCGTTATTACAAATTCTAGAACAGGATCTTAACATTGAATTTACAAACGCCTATCAAACTATTCAAGCTTCGTTTGCAGATCAGGAAATCTCGGAGCATTTGAAGGTGCCCTCTGGATCGCCAACGCTATTTATCGAAAGAATCATGTATACAAAAAAAAACAAACCGATTGAAGTCCTTCATGCCTGGTATCGAGGCGATTCGTTCAAATATGTTGTTCGATTGGAAAATGTAAGAAAAAAGAATAGAAATACCTGGATCCATCAAGGTGGATGATTCTATGAAATACAGAATGTTACAGTGGAATTCAAAAAATCTTCCCGATACTTCCCGGTCGGCCATCCCTTCTGTTCATCGATAAAGGAGGCTTTTAGAATGACTCTATCCGAGAGAATCCTGGCAGCCCATAGCGGCAAGACAGAAGTGAGTCCCGGTGATTTCGTAAACGTATCCGTAGATCTGGTTTTCGCACAGGAACAAATGACACCGCTTGTCGTCGACGCTTTCCGAAAGTTGAAGGTTGGAAGGGTGTTTGATCCCAAGAAGGTCCTTTTCATCAATGACCATTCCTGTCCCAGCATGGACATAGATGCCGCTGAGCAGGCAAAAATACAGCGCAGTTTTGCCAGGGAACAGGGTACGTTGTATTTCGGTGTCGGAAGAGGCGGAATAGAACATGTTCTTATTCCGGAAGAGGGGCTGGCATTGCCAGGCCAGGTGATCGTGGGGGCGGATTCGCATACTGTCACCTCCGGAGCTCTGGGGGCATTTGCAACGGGTTTGGGCTCAACCGATATTGCCGTGGCGATGGCAACAGGGGAAGTATGGATGAAGGTGCCCCCAACCATAAAATTTATGTACCATGGTAAGTTACCGAAATGGGTGGGCGGGAAAGACCTGATCTTGTACACAATCGGTGATATCGGCGTGGACGGGGCACTGTATTCAGCGATGGAGTTTGCCGGTGAGGCGATTGGCGAGCTAGGCATAGAAGGACGCCTTACCATGGCCAATATGGCGGTTGAGGCTGGCGCAAAGAACGGCATCTTCCCGGTGGATGCAAAGACGATGGAGTATCTCAGACAACACGGAGATAAGTCATTTACAGCATACGATTCCGATGAGAATGCCCAATATGCCAAAGTGATTGAGTATGATGTCAGTAAGATGGAACCCCAGGTAGCCTTTCCCAGCATTCCCTCCAACGTCAAGCCGATAAGCCAGTCAGGAAATATCAAGCTTGACCAGGTCATGATAGGGGCATGCACCAATGGTCGTTTAAGCGATCTCCGTGTTGCTGCAGAAATTTTGAAAGGGAAGCAAGTTCATCATGATCTGCGGTGTATCATCATCCCTGGCTCACAGCGCGTCTACCTGAATGCTCTTGAAGAGGGGTTGATCGAAACGTTTGTTAAGGCCGGAGCCGCCGTAAGTACGCCTACCTGTGGTCCGTGCGCCGGAATCCATATGGGAGTTCTGGCATCCGGTGAACGGGGCTTGTCGACAACAAACCGAAATTTTGTTGGTCGGATGGGGAGCCCGAAGTCAGAAGTATATCTGGCCAGTCCTGCCGTGGCCGCGGCAAGCGCGGTGCTTGGTCGAATTGCATCACCGGAGGAGGTTTTATCATGAAACTTAAAGGCAGGGCACACAGGTATGGGGCAGATGTAAACACGGACTTGATCATACCGGCGAGGTATCTGCAAAGCGACGATCATGCGTTGTGGATGGCGCACTGTATGGAGGACATAGACACTGAGTTTGTAAAGAGGATGAAGCCGGGGGATTTCATCGTAGCAACTACGAACTTTGGTTGCGGTTCATCACGGGAACAGGCGCCGATAGTCATCAAGGACATTGGCGTTTCCTGTGTCATCGCATCCAGTTTTGCACGAATTTTCTTCCGCAATGCGATCAACATAGGACTGCCTATTTTGGAATGCCCCGAGGCTGCTGAAGCGACAACGATGGGAGACGAGTTGGCGGTTGACCTGGTCACTGGTGATATAAGAAACCTGACCAAACAAAAGACTTTTCATGCCAAACCCTACCCGGACTTTATGAGGGGAATCATTGAGAAAGGTGGGCTGATCGCCTACACCAGTATGCGATTTGAAGAGAAAATAGAATCCCGTAAACAAGATCGGTCATGTGACTAAAGGTTTGACGAAAATATCATCTGTCGAAGACATTACGTTGATTGGAGGAAGAAATGGAGTTGCTTAAGGGCGTAAAAATAGTGGACCTTACCGCAGCGATAGCAGGCACGCTAGGCACGCTGGTGTTGGCAGACTTAGGAGCGGATGTCATCAAGATAGAGCCTTTGAAGGGTGAACATTATAGAACCGCCCTGAATGGCGCAATCGTACTTGCCATGAATCGGAACAAGCGTGGGGTTGCCCTGGACCTTAAAACTAAAGAGGGACAAGATATTGTACTGAACTTGATTAAGAAAGCGGATGTGTTCGTCGAAAACTTTGTCCCCGGCACGATAGAAAAACTGGGCCTTGGCTACGAGAGGGTTAAGGAAGTCAAGCCCGATATTATCTACTGTTCCGTTTCCGGTTTCGGTCAACACGGTCCTATGAGTCGAAGACCTTCCTATGATCCTGTGGCCCAGGCGATGGCAGGCATCATGATCGCGACGGGAGAAAAAGACGGTAAGCCATGCAGACAGGTTACATCGCTCATCGATATGACTGCAGGCCTCTATGGGGCCATAGCGATACTGGCCAGTTTGAACAATCGGCAAATTACGGGACAGGGCCAGAGGCTAGATATATCCATGCTGGATACTGCCGTCTCCGCCATGAATTACTTTCTCACTTGGCACTCGCTAACCGGCAACCTGCCAACCCGCCAGGGGTCCGGCACACCGGGATGGACGCCGTATGAGGCGTTTGATACGAAAGATAAACCGGTATGGATCGGCGTGTCATCCGACAAGTTCTGGCATGCGTTCTGCGAGGCACTTAATTTAGAAGATTTGGGAAAAGATGGACGTTTTTTGAATGACACGGGTAGACGGGAACACCGCGAGGAACTCGTTGCCAAGGTAGCTGATATCTGCATGCAGTATACAAGCGAAGAGCTGGATAGAAAGCTCCAAGAGGCCGGTGTACCGGTAGGAATACTATCAACAGTTGCGGAGGTACCCGATAATCCTCAAGTGCAGTTTCGAAACCTTATCGATGAGTTTCAGTACCCAGGCAGAGGAAGGGTCAAGACTGTCAAAACGCCTATTATGGTTGAAGGAATGCTTCCGGATGCAAGGATGCAGGCTCCGCATATCGGTGAGCACACGGTAGAGATTCTCAAGGAGCACGGATATAGCGACTCAGACATCCGGGGGTTTATCAGTCACGGGATTGTCATGCAACACACGGCATGAAAATGGGGGATTCAGATGGCTATGCCGGATAAGATTACAGTCGTCGAAGTGGGACCTCGGGACGGTTTCCAAATGGAACCGAATTTTATTCCGACCGAGAAGAAGATACAGATCATAGATCAGCTTTCCGAAACCGGCATCAAGAGGATGGAAGTGACCTCTTTTGTCCATCCGAAGGCAGTTCCTCAGCTTGCGGATGCTTCTGAAATCATGGCAAGAATTAAGAAAAAACCCGGCGTACGCTATGAGGTGCTCATACCGAATCTTAAAGGCATGGAAAGGGCTCTGAAGTCAGGCGTTCGTGATATTACACTAGTCGTTTCGGCGAGTGAAACCCACAATCAGAGCAACATGAGAATGTCGGTGGCTGAGTCGCTCAATGACTTTAAGCAGGTTGTACGGATGGCACATGAAAATGGTGTAAGAGTGACCGGTAGTGTGGCTACGGCTTTCGGGTGCGCCTTCGAAGGGTTGGTGAAGCAGCAGAAAGTTGAGAGTATCGTGGCGGAATATCTTTCCATGGGTATTCACGAAATTACACTGGCCGATACCACGGGTATGGCGGATCCGCTCGCCGTTAAAGATTTGGTGCAAAAGACAATGATTCAGCTCAATGGGATACCGTTACGTCTTCATCTTCATAATACCCGGGGACAAGGTTTGGCAAATGTATTGGCTGCAATGCAGGAAGGTGTCACCCTTTTCGATGCTTCAATCTGCGGTCTGGGAGGATGTCCTTTTTCTCCAGGGGCGACTGGTAATATACCCACGGCAGACTTGGTAAACATGTTGCATAGCATGGGTCTTCAGACAAATGTTGATCTTGCAAGACTTATAGAGTGCGAAAAAGACACACAGATCCTGATAGGGCACGATGTTCCAGGCCAGGTGATGAGAGCCGGTGCGACCCCATGGGCTCTTGAAGTTAAGAATCCAACGAAAAGGAGGAAGTAAAAAAATGAAAATGCTTCGCTGCGTCATCATGAGAGGTGGAACCAGTAAAGGGGTTTATTTTCATGAGAATGAACTTCCCAAGGATCCTGAGCTTCGGGACAAGATTATTCTCGATGTCTTTGGCAGCCCGGATGTCAGAGAGATTGACGGGCTTGGCGGCGCGGACGTTCTGACCAGCAAGGTCTGTATCATCGGCCCGTCGAATCGGGAGGATGCGGATGTCGATTATACCTTTGGCCAGGTAATTGTCGATAAACCCATCGTCGATCATTCTATCAATTGCGGCAATCTATCATCCGGCGTGGGACCCTTTGCCATTGATGAAGGCTTGGTAAAGGCGGTTGAACCCATGACGAAAGTCAGGATTTATAATACGAACACCAAGAAGGTGTTCATCGCCAATGTTCCGGTAAAAGACGGCAAGGCGGTTGTCGCCGGTGATTACCATATCGACGGGGTCCCGGGAACGGGCGCAAAGATCGAGCTTGATTTCGCCGCCACCGCGGGCACGGTCAGGGGCACCCTCCTGCCGACCGGCAAGGTCAAGGAAACATTGAAGATCGATGAGCTCGGAGAGATCGAGGTCTCCATCGTCGACGCCGCCAACCCGACGATTTTTGCGCATGCCGAGGATATCGGCATCAAGGGAACGGAAAGATTCCCGGAACTGATCGCAAATGCCGAGATCTGGCGGAAGGCGGAACTGGTTCGGGGCGCCGCGGCAGAGATGCTGGGATTCGTGAAAGACGGAGGAATTCATCCGTTGAAAACCCCGCCGCACCCTTCAGTGTCTTCATCTCCCGGGCTTCCGACTATGTAAGTTATTCCGGTAAGGTCGTCAAGGCAGACACCATTGATTTCAGGGGTATTCTCTGGGCGGCCCGCGAGGTCAGCAAGGCCTATGCCGTGACCGGCACCATCTGCACAGGAGCAGCGGCGATGACCGAAGGAACCATCGTAAATGAATTTTTATCGGAAAGATCGCTTAAAGCGGGAGTGGTCAGAATCGGCCATCCCTCCGGAATCATCGAGGTGCAGGTAGACGTCAAAAAGGAAGCAGATGAATTCAAACTGAAGAAAGCAATCGTGTACAGAACTGCTCGCAGGATCATGGAGGGGTATGTTTATCTCAAGCCATGGACGTTGGGAGAAGACAATGGGCAGATGAGATCGCATTAATGGTGAAATATACGATAAGATTAGCCAGGTTAAGGTAGCGCAAAAAGTCCCGGATGCTTTTCGACGATGAGAAAAAAGCGATGATCGAATCAGGGGATGAGACTATGAGGTTTATGTTGATGAGCGGTTAATGATAAACGGGTGAAATTCACAGTTTGGAGGAAGCACACAGATGTCCGAAAAATCTGAAATTGAAAGAATAGTATCGCTCGGCGAAATTAAGGAAGGCACCGACCTGTCCGCTCAAGAACCGACCCCAAAGACCCTACTCAATACGTGCATTCGATGGCTTTCCGTTGTGTTTACGATATACATGTTTTATGCAACGATTGAAGGCCCCTATAAAACGACCATCGTCCACCGGGCGTTATTTCTGGTCGTCATGCTTTTCATCTTTTTCTCCTCTGAAAATCCGCTGAAAATCGGAAAACAGGGCAAGTACAAAACCCTTGGTAAGGCAATCGACTGGATCCTGGTCATTGCCAGTGTCGTTTCCCTGGGATACGTGGTTCTGTATTACGATAAAATATTGGGCGCCATGGGTGCAAGCTCATTGAACAACTGGGAAATTTTTCTAGGGGTGCTCATCGTTATTTGTGTGCTGGAGATGGCCCGGAGAACAAATACCGCCTTCTTCATCCTGGGGGTTCTCGGCGTCGCCTATACGATGTTTGGCAATTATCTCCCCGGCATGTTCAATCATCCGGGGATGAGTTTTAAACGCATGATATTCCTCACCTCCTTTACCGAAGAGGGGATCTTCGGCCTGGGACTTGCGGTTGCTTCGACTTATTTGTTTATGTTTATTCTGTTCGGAGCCGCTTTGGCGGGAACCAGGGCCAGCGTCTATCTCATGGACCTGTGCAATGGGCTGGTGGGACAAACAGATGGCGGCCCCGCAAAAACCGCGGTCATCGGCAGCGGACTGATGGGGATGGTTTCCGGCAGCTCGATCGCCAACGTCGTCTCCACCGGTTCGATAACGATCCCGCTCATGAAAAAACTGGGTTTCAAACCGCATATTGCGGCGGCCATCGAGGTTACCGCATCTGAAGGCGGGCAGCTTATGCCCCCGGTCATGGGAGCGGCAGCCTTTATCATGGCGGAAATCACGGGAATTTCTTACACCACTATCGCGATTGCGGCGATCATTCCGGCATTACTCTATTACTTCAATGCCTTTTTCATCGTTCATTTTGAAGCGAAGAAATCCGGCATTAAGGGTATGTCCAAAGCAGATATCCCCGAATGGAAAAAGGTGCTCGTTGAGAGCTGGCATGTCCTTATCCCGATTCTCGTTCTGTTCTACCTTTTAATGGTCGAGGCGTATACCGCCATGTTTGCCGGATTTATGTGCATTATTTTGACCATTGGCGCTGCTCAGTTGAGACCGGTCACGAGGATCCCCTTCAGCAAGATAATGGACATCATGGAAAATGGTGTCCGCGACGTTGCCGGCATCATGGCAATTCTGGCCGGGCTCGGCTTGATTTCCCAAGCCATTGTCATCACCGGGCTGGGGGCCCGTCTGAGTGAGATTCTCGTTGCGCTCGTCGGCGGCTCGACCATAGGGATCGTTTTAATAAGCGTCGTCATTACCCTTATCCTGGGGTGCGGTATGCCTACCCCCATCGCTTACGTTCTCGTTGCCATGTTTGTCGGACCTGCGATGGTCAATGCAGGTTTCCTCCTTCTGGCAACCCACATGTTCCTGTTCTACTTTGCGATCAAGTCCGGTTCCACGCCCCCGGTGGCGGTGGTTGCCGCCGTAGGGGCAGGGATCGCCGGCGCCGATTTCTGGAAGACGGCGGTAAAGTCGACGGTATTCAGCCTGGCCTCGTCTCTGATCGCCTTTGGTTTTCTGTATAATCCCTCACTGCTTCTGATAGGGAATCCCTGGCTTCATCATTGTAGATTCCCTCGCTGCCTTTTTCGGCGCCTATGCGATGGCCGCAACGGTCCAGGGCTGGTTATTTACCCGTTGCAGCGCGATGGAACGAGTTGCGTTGTTCGTAGGGGCTGTTGTCTTATTGTTCCGGAGATCATTACCGACATTGTCGGGTGCGGTGATCGTCGGGGTGATCATGTATCTCTCCCACCGCAAGGCCAAAACGGAAAAATTTGCCCAGGCAGCGTTAGCTTTGTAACAAAACCGTGCTTCATGTGGCAGGTATGGTGCCGCCGGCGCCAAAAAGTGTAACCTATTAAAAAGAGGATATCGAAAGGAGGGTTTTTTATGAAAAAGGGGAGAAATCTGCTTTGCGCTCTGCTGGTAAGCTGTCTTGTTCCATCGGTGGCTCTGGCAGCAGCGGTCAATTGGGCCGTGGGAACATCCAGTTCCGGGTCAGGTCCCTATAAATGGGGTGTGGGTCTGGCCAGTGTGGTCAACAAACATCAAAACGCAGTGAAGATCTCTGCACAGGCTACTGCGGGTTACAATGAGAATTCCGTTTTGGTAGCGGAGAAGGATATCGTTCTGGGCCTGCAGACTGCCAACGATATCTATACCGCCTATCACCAGATCGGCAAATATGCCAATCAGAAAAAGTATGAAAATCTGAGATTTTGTTTCGCTTTGGCCGTAGAACACGGCCATCAGGTGGTGCGGGCCGACTCGAACATCAAAACGATTCCGGATCTCAAAGGAAGGAAATTCAACATCAACTCGCCGGCCACCGCCACATCCGAGCGCAATGAAGCTATTTTAGCGGCCTATGGTTTTTCCAAGAAAGATTTCAAGATTTTTGAATTAAGCACCGGCGAAACGTTCAATGCCTTGAGGGACAAGGTCATCGAAGGAACGTCCAACGGCTACAGCATCGGCCACGCCCCGCTCGTCGACCTCTCCACGAGCATCCCCGTCAGGCTTCTGGAAATTGGCGAAAAGGAATTTACCAAGTTCAACGCGCTGCAGAACAACACCATGTCCTACGGTGTCATTCCCGGAAAGACCTATAAGGGCCAGGATACGGATGTCAAGACCTGGGAGGGCTATAGCATCGTATTTACACATAAGGATGCCGATGAGCAGCTGATCTACGAAGTCACGAAGGCATTCTGGAAGAATTTGAATGAGGCGAAAACCATCGATGCCGGGTTCAGACAACTTTCACCCAGAAGGCCCTGGGGGGCAGATCCGACGTTCCGCTGCATCCCGGTGCGCAGAGATACTTCAAGGAAGCCGGTTTGCTGAAATAAGTAACACCTCCGGGCGATGCCATCCGGCGGGAACATGACGGCGGCAGGGGCCATGCTGGTGGCGAGCTCTCTGGCGGGCATTTCGTTCGGGAGTTGCCCGGCTCGGCAATGTTCACGCCATGGCCCAGCCACTGGGCGGGTTCTTCGAGGCGGCAATGTAATGTACCAAAGGGATCGACTATGGGCATTACCGAGGACCTGGCAACTTTTTCAACCGGATGAGCAAGGCCGACCTGATCGCCAAGTACCGGGACTGTGCAGCCCAGGTGATGAACCGGGAGCGCATGGACCGCTCCGTGGAGCTGCTCGAGGACTCGACAGGCTCGGCGACATCGGTGAATTGACGGACGTACTGTGCGCATAGTACGCTGTTGTTTCCCGGCGTGACTACATTTCCCCATGCCGGGGAAGGGCTATTCAGAAAGGACTGAGGATGCTATCGGAAATCGAGAAAGAGACGATCTTGGCCCGCGTTGCAACAAAGGCCGGCGACTACGAGGAAGCTGCCGTCAGTTGCTCGCAGGGCACCTTCGCCGCCCTCCAGGAGGAGTTCAACCTGGGCGGGGGAACGGAGATGATAAAGGCGGCAACGTTCATGCCGGGAATGGCCAGTCGAAAAGAGACATGCGGGGCAGTGGTAGGGTGCCTCATGGCCCTGGGGCTTAAATTCGGAAAGGACAAAATCCATGATGCCGCACCCGTGACACCGGACGGAAAAGAAGAGATGCTGAGGTCGCGGCAGAAGGCATGGAGGTTCTGTGAGGATTTCAAGAAGGAGTTCGGCAGTACCATGTGCGGCGATATCCGCCCGATCATCATGGGCAGGGATTACGATACCATGGACCCAGCAGAGATGCAGCGGTTCCTCGACGATGGGGGGCCGAAGAAATGTCGTGTCGTAGCCGAAAAAGCAGCGCGAATCACCGCCTCGATCATCATGGAACGATCATAAGGAACACCCCCCGCAGGAGAGACGCGCTCAGGTCGCGGCCGCCGATGCCAGTCGATCGGCGAGTACCGTCGTCTTCAGGTACGCGGCCAGTGCGAGCCGTTCATCACGAGTGAGCGACACATAGGGCGGGTAGGGTTCGCCGACCGGCAGGCCGATCAGGTTCATCGCCGTCTTCATCGTCGGCGCGAGCCCTCGATGCATCCATTTCGAGGGGAATAGGGCGAACTGGAGTTGCAGGGTTGCCGCTCCTTCGTAGTCCCTTGCCACGAATGCGTCGATGATATGGCGTGCGATCTCCGCGGCAGGCGGCGGCATGGTCGCGCCCGAACCGCCCAGTTGCAGCGTGGCGAGCAGC
Source organism: uncultured delta proteobacterium (assembly GCA_963842685.1). Taxonomy (GTDB): domain Bacteria; phylum Desulfobacterota; class Syntrophia; order Syntrophales; family UBA5619; genus JAKAFS01. The sequence continues at coordinate 41,026 of CAWJHT010000043.1, forward strand.
ATCTGCATGGTGGTGAAATAGCGCGCATGGCCGGCGTGGTCGATCTCGACGATCAGGCGGGAGACGCGGGCGAGATCGCGCGAGCTTTCCTTGATCATCTGTACGCGGGGCAGCTGCGCGAGCGCGATCGTCGTGGGGATGGAGAGGTCGGCGCCCGGTCCGGGATTGAGATAAAGCGTGATCGGAAGCGCTGTCTCCCCGGACACGGCCTCGAAATAGGCGATGAGGTCGCTCTCGGTCGGCGGGCCGGCAAAGGGGCGCAACGGCGCCAATAGTTGCACGGCCGCGGCGCCGAGGCTTTCGGCGTAGTGGGCGAGTTCGATCGCCGTCTTGAACGAAGGGTGCGAAACCCCGACCATTACCGGCGCGCGCCTGTCGACGAACTCGATCGTGCGCCGGATGAGGGCCTTGCGGTCTTCCATGCTGAGATACGTGTATTCCTGCATCTCCACGCCGGCCGCGACCACCATCGTGGCTCGACAATCTTCGACGATGTAGTCTATCTGCCGTCGCAGCGCCGGCTCATCGATCTTCAGGTCCGCGGTGAAGGGCGTCAGCGGTGCTACGATCAGTCCATGTGATATTTCCATCGTTTTCCTTCCCTTTGTTTTGCAGCTGCGATTTGGTTTGAATAATAAGAACACACTTATCAGCAACTTATAGGAAGGATGATCTTGTGTGTCAAGGAAATTTTGGCCATAAAAAATGGGGTGCGGAATATATGATGATGATGATGATGATGGAAAGTCTGTACTCGATGCGTTTTCTTGTCGAGCAGAAAAGCAGAAAAGAGGGTGCGACTCCCGTGGGGCCGCACCCTCTCGTCGCTTGGGCGTCAAGAGAGCGCCCTAATTTCTTTCCACACTATTGCAGAGTAAATCTCTTGATGGTTCGGACTTTTCCCTTGACCGGCGTGACGTATTTCAGCCCACGGCCTTGGGACCCGTCTCGCCGGTCCGCACCTGGATGCACTCCTCCAGCGGGACGACGAAGATCTTGCCGTCGCCGATTTTTCCGGTCCGGGCGCCCTTGATGATCGCCTCGACGGTCGGTTTGACGAATTCGTCGTTGACCGCGATCTCGAAGCGGACCTTGTCCAGGAGGTTGACCTCGGTGAAGGCGCCCCGGTAGGACTCGGTATACCCGCCCTGCGCGCCGCAGCCGATGACGTTGGAGACGGTCATCTTTCCCACGTTCGCCTTGACGAGGGCCTGCTTCACGTCGGTCAGTTTTTCCGGTTTTACGATGGCTATGATCAGTTTCATGTTGTATTCTCCTTTCATGTAATGGGCCTTGCGAAGCGAGATCACTTCGTCAGGAACCCCTGGAAGTCGGGATAGGCCTTTGTGCCGTGTTCGCCGAGATCCAGTCCGGCGATCTCCTCTTCGACCGACACCCTGAGCCCCATGACCATCTTTATCACGTACCACACGGCGAAGGCGACGATGAAGGTGAAAACCCCGACCGCCACGACGCCCGCCGCCTGTGCGGCGAGAAGCTTGAACCCGCCGCCGAAGAAAAGACCGTTCCCGGTCGCCGTCCCCGTGATTTTGTCCTGGGCGAAGAGGCCCACGGCCAGGGTGCCGAAAACGCCGTTGACCAGGTGGACCGAGAGCGCGCCCACCGGATCGTCGAGCTTCAGTTTGTCGAACATCAGGACGGCGAAGACCACGAGCACGCCGGCGATGAGGCCGATGACGGCCGACGACCCGACGCTCACGAAGGCGCAGGGCGCCGTGACGGCCACCAGCCCCGCGAGCGCGCCGTTGATGATCATGGAGAGATCGGGTTTCTTCTGGATCAGCCACGACACCAGGGTCGAGCTGAGGATGGCCATCGCGGCCGCGGTGTTGGTGGTGACGGCGATGTGCGCGATGGCGCTGCCGTCGCCCACGCCCATGGTGGATCCGGGGTTGAATCCGAACCACCCGAACCACAGGACGAGTCCCCCGAGGGTCACCATGGACATGCTGTGACCGAAAATCGGGTTGACCGACCCGTCGGCGCGGTACTTGCCGGTGCGGGACCCGAGCAGGATCACGCCGGCGAGCGCCGACCATCCGCCGACCGAGTGGACGACCGTGGATCCGGCAAAGTCAAACATGCCCAGCGATTGCAGGAATCCGCCGCCCCAGATCCAGTGGCCCGTGATCGGGTACATGATCCCCACCAGGATGAAGGAAAAGAAGATGAAGGAGTGGAACTTGATCCGTTCCGCCACGGCGCCCGAAACGATCGTGGCGGCCGTCCCGGCGAAGACCAGCTGGAAGAAGAACTTCGCCCAGAGCGGCACGCCGGTCCAGTTGAGCGCGGCGTAGACGCCCTTGTACGCGTCGCCCATCGCCGGGCTGTTGTCGGCCCCGCCGGCGAAGAAGAGACCCTCAAGCCCCACGAAGGGGTTGCCGTTTCCGAACATGAGCCCCCAGCCGATGAACCAGAACGATGCCGAGGCGATGGCAAAGACGATGAAGTTCTTCGCCAGGATGTTGACCGTGTTCTTGGCCCGGCACAATCCCGACTCCACCATGGCGAAGCCCAGGTTCATGAAAAAGACGAGAAACGCGGTGAACAGCACCCATGCCGTATCCACCCCCACCTGCATGGAGCTTTTCAGGTCGTCCAGCGCTTTTTGCGTGACCGGGGCGGACGGGCGCCGGAGCGGCGCGGTGCAGGCGCGGCGGCTGCCGGGGCGGCCGGCTGACTCAATGCGGGCGACGCTTGTCCCGGCGCCTCTCCGGCGAGGGCCGGAGCGGCTGCCGCACACAACAGACAGAGCATCATGATCGAAATGCCGATTAACCTTTTCATTTTTGTTACCTCCTGTTTTTCTGTCGCCCCCGTCCGGGGCGACGTCAAGTGATGGGCCATTCCTAGAAACTGAAGCTCGCCATGATGCCGCCCACGAAAAACGAGCTGTCGCGTTCGGACGGCACGGTTCCCTTGAGGCCATATCCCTTCATTTCATCCTTTGCATCGCCGGTCAGCGGGAAGATGTAGGAGAGCGTCGGCGTAATCGTGATCCGGTCGGTCGCCTTGATCGGCAGGCTGGCCGACACGGATTCCGTCGTGGAAGTTGCTGAACTTGTCGGTCGTCGCCACGGCATTGCTGTCGAATTTCGGGTAGGTGACCTCGTCGGTGCTCAGCAGGTAGCTGGCCGACGCCGCCAGCTTCAGGGACATCATCTTGTTCAATTCGAAGACGTGAGAGATTCCGAGCAGGAAATACCAGTTGCGGTAATGATCGATCTCCTTATAGACCGTCAGCGTCGGCGACAGCAGGGTGTTGAGCGAGACGGTGGCGAAGAGCTCCTGGGAATCGTTCCGGTCCGCGGCGTCCTTGTTCAGCGAAGCCAGGCTGTAATAGATGTAGCCGCCCCCCACATTGAAGAGCCCCAGCGTCTTGCTGTAGGAGAGGGTCAGATCCGTTTCGTTCCAGGTCCCCGTATAGGACGCGTCTGGTCGGGGAGTAGGGCTTGGTATCCAGATTTCCCCAGAGGTTGGCCGAGAACCCTTTGTAGCCGATGGTCATCGACGGTTGGATGACGACGCTGTTCCGGCTCAGTTCGTAGCCTCTCCAGATGTACTGATTCAGGACGGCGGTCGTGAAGTCGCCGGTGGGCTTGTCCTCCTCGGCCCAAAGCGGTGCGGCCGGGACGTGCCAGTACCGTGAACATGAGCAAACCAATTGCAAACCACTTTCTGAAACCTGAATTCTTTTTCATAACCATTCCTCCTTCTTCTGCAGTAAAAATTCTGTTTGTTTGATGAATCAAGACGCGCCCTCAAGCGCCGATCCCGTTTGGCCCTCTATAGGGCAACAAGGGTGCCAACCGGGCCAATGAGCTGCATATATCTGGATAGATTAATTAATTTTCTAAATGCCCGAATGGCTTGGCGAAGAAAATATTGATACAAATTTGTTCGTTTGCTGGAGAGTATGACGAAAATGTGGTCCGATCCGGGTGGATGGGAAGAGGAATGACGAAGATAATGGGACGGTCAACGATCCCACTTGCTAGACATGATCGATGCCTGGAGGGTGACTATGGAAAACAGGTTGAGGTGGGCAATATAAACATCAGGAGCAGATGAGCAATTCGATGAAGCCTAAGGTCATGCGTTTCGAAGAGCCGGCCTCCTGGTCTTCGTCTTTTTACGATTCTTATGGTATACAAGAGCATCAGCGGTGCCAGAATGGCTGTTGATCCCGTCGAACACGGTGTTGTGCCAACTTGTATTAAAGAGGAGAGACTGATGCTCAAAGCCGAAGAAATGTGGCAGTGCCAGATGACCAACTGCGGCTATATCTATAACCCGAATCGCGGCGACAAGAAAGGCAAGATCCCCCCGGTACCCCGTTCGAAGACCTGCCGGACGACTGGAAATGCCCCTGCTGCGGCTCCAGCAAGTCCATGTTCAAGCCTCTGACTGGTCCGGGTTCGGTGATGGGGCCGGCCGTCAAATGCTCCACGTGAGCAGGGGCTGAATCGGAGAATGAAGATGCTCCAGCTCATGTGCGAAGTTCTGAAACGAGAGGTCTGGGTGCAGGCTGGTTTCTCCCGATGATACAGGCTGAGATTTGTTTTCTGCGCACAAATTGACAGAAAGTTTAAAAGTAACCAACCTTCTCCCGAGAAAATTACCATGCAGTCAAACTTCTGCACGCACATTCTCCCGTGATGGCTGACAAGAGGCTGACAACAGAGATGGTTCCTGAACGGGGTTGAGGCGTTGATTGGTTATAAAAAAAGACGAGAGCCGCCTATGCCGTCTTGTCTTTTACTGGAGTCCATCATTTAAGATCTGGTCTATAAGGGTGACAATCACCACGAAGACCCTGTGATTCTTCTTTCGTTAACATCCAGTAGAATAGACTCAATACGTGCATCGCAGTATCTCGTCGTTTGATTCTCTTATCGGCATATTCCCAATAAAACTTGAGAGGGAATAAAACGGTTTGAGGCTATGAGTAATGAAGAGAGCTGCAATGCTTTTTATCCATAAGCTGTAGTCAGCTCATTAAATAACTGCTCTTTAAGCAGTTTATCATTACCACCAAGACCTCACGATGCTTCTCTGTTTACCTCACAGTGAAATGACGTGACTTTTATTCACATCCCAGTGACATAACTCAATCCAAGCATTGCAGCATCTCGACGACTTTAGTTTACTGATGATCATCCTGATGTCAAGAGGGCATTTTACAGATCAACAGCCCCTCAAATAAGATCTTACAGCTTGCGAACATTCTCGGCAGCCGGACCCTTAGCGCCTTGGACAACGTCAAAACTGACCCGATCACCCTCGGCCAGCGATTTGAAACCTTCTCCCTGGATTGCGGAATGATGCACGAAAAGGTCCTTGCCGCCCTCCTGTTCGATAAAACCAAATCCTTTTGAATCATTAAACCACTTCACTTTTCCTTCTGCCATCTTTGGTTCTCCTCTCAATGTGTTCGTTTTTTAAGCCTTCTGTATCTCCCCCTCTTTCGATAATCCAAGAGTCCTGCTTTAATGAATATTACAATTCAATTTGTCCTTTTCCGCCTTTTAAAAAACCAACCATATGACAGCAGTCGGGATTGGAAGTCATTTTTCACTTTCTATATAGGGGGAAGGAAAATTATTCAATTTCTTTCTCAATCAGTGTCTTGATTATAGAATACGCTCATTCCCAACACAGTCAAGATATATTATCATCACGGCAGCGCCGCATCGAATTTCAATAGGTGGTTTATAGAGACATAGAACGCAGACTGAGGAAGCATTCGAAAGTGGCCAAGACCTTGCATCCATCAGCTGAAGGCTAGTTCACCTTCAGGCCGATCTCTTTGACTACCGTCGACCACTTCTGCTGCTCGTCGCGCACAAATTTTCCAAATTCGCTCGGCGTGCGATATACGATTTCGGTGCCAAACGTCCGCATGGAGTTCTGAACGTCCGGCTGCTTGAGAAGCCCTGACATTACGGTGTTGAGCTTCGCGATCACATCCTTGGGCAGCGCAGCCGGGCCAAGGATGCCGAGCCATAAAGTCGCTTCGTAGCCTTTGACTCCGGCTTCCGCAATCGTCGGTACGTCGGGCAATTCCGGTGAGCGCTTGGCGCCGGTCACCGCAAGCGCCCGCAGGCGGCCGTCCTTGATGTACTGCAGCATACCCGCGATCCCCGGGAAACCCACTTTGACCTCCCCGCTCAACAGTTCGGTGGTCGCCTGCGCACTGCCTTTGTACGGAATGTGAAACATATCGATTCCCGCCATCGACGAAAACAGTGCGGCGAACAGATGCTGCGAACTGCCGTTGCCGGACGACGCATAGTTGATTTGCCCGGGTTTCTCTTTCGCGAGCGCGATCAGCTCACGCACCGATTTCACCGGCAGCGACGGATGCACCACCAGTACGTTCGGCGCTTCGCCGAATTGCAGCACCGGCGCAAAATCGGTGACCGAATCGTAAGAAAGATTTTTATACAGGCTCGCACTGATGACGTGGGTATTGGAAATCAGCAGCAGCATGTAGCCATCGGGCGTCGCCTTCGCGACAGCCGCGGCGCCAATCGTTCCGCCCGCGCCGGGACGGTTGTCGACGAACACTTGCTGGCCGAGTGCTTCGGACAGCTTATGCATCAGCATGCGGCCGGGCGCATCGGCCGCGCCCCCGGGCGAAAACGGCAACACCATGCGAATCGGTCGATTCGGGTAATTCTGGGCCTGGGCGATGGATGGTGAGACAATCGCCAGGGACAACGCTACAATACATGCGGTTTTGATTCCGGTTAATGCAGATGCTACTTTCATTTCCCCTCCGTTCATATCATTGCGAACTCGCTTTTGCACGGGATTGAGGATAGGGAAAGCGGTTTTTTATGTCAAGGAGATTTTAGAGGAAGCTACTCTCTGCTGAATCCAGCTTCCGCCAACACGGTCACGCCCACGTTCGTCTGCAAGAAATCAATAAAATGCTTTGCGTTTACACTCGCTCCATTCAATCTTGCGGCCGCATAGGGCGTCATCAGGGTATAGGGCTCCGGCAATCGGCCCACGAGGGATACGCCGGGATGCAATGAGATCTCACTGGATTGGCTCACCCCGAGTTCAACGCGTCCATCCGCGACGGCCTGAATCACTTCCACGCCGAACGGCATCATGGTCGCGCGGTCAGCGATCCGGCCGCGGATGCCAAGCTGATCCAATACCTTGGCGAAATGCCTCCCGGCCGTAGCGCCATGCTCCGGATCGGCATAGGAAATCGATTTCGCGCCGAGTAGGACTATCTTCAAGGCCTCGGGTGTGGAAATATCCGGAATGGATGCACCTTTTTGCGCTGCAAGTGCGATCGCAACCAAGCCCAGGTTCAGTCGTGAATCGGCGGCAATCAGGTTCTTTTCCAGCAGCGTGTCAAGCGCGGCGTGACTGAGCATCGCCACATCAGCCTTCTCGCCCTGCAGCAGACGGTCGCGCAACGCGCCCACGGTATCGTAGACCGGGACGACCTTGATGCCGGTCGCTCTGGTAAACTCGGGTGCGAGGCGAACCACCACTTCCTTGGTGGCGCCGGCGGCATATACCTTGAGTCCCTGTGCGTCCGCATTCCCGGGACCCTCCCATTGACCGGCCATCGCCAGGAGGACCGAACCGACGGCCTGTTTGTGTTCCAACATCAGCAGGCGGGCGACGCGACCTGGGCCGAAAAGCAGCTCACCTAGTCCATTTTCATCTATTTCAAGACGCACCGCCAAAACCCGCGGTCCATGCCGACGCAGCAGCGCCTCGATCTGCCGATAGAAGCGTTCGGATCCGTCATCTGCAAGGAGCAGAAGCCGGGATACACGCACACCGCGTGGCGCGCCGATCTGCCGGTCCGCCATCTGCAGGCCCCGCTCCTCTGCGGCGAGTTTGCGCTCCGCCTTCTCCAGGCTGCGTACCACCTGTCCGGCGCTGTATGCGCTTCGCAGGGCCTCCGCCAGTTCCAGGGTCATCCCGGCTACCGGTATCTCGATCTCGCTCTCCTGCCAGAGCAGACGCGTGTGCGTGGTCAGGTTGCGTAGCAACTGCGGTCCTCGCGGATCAGACTCGACCGACTTCGGCAATCGTAAGGTCATATGTCCTCGTCAAGCATACTCGGATCAGTCAACGCGCCCGGCGATCCAAATCGTGTGGTACCCTCCGCCGCGGGGACTTCGCGCCCGAACACGTTCCTCGTCAACCTCGAATCCCGCTTTGCGCAGCAGCCGGGCAAAAGCCTGATTGGGGCTTGCCGACCACAGGGCGAAAACGCCTGCGGGCCGCAGTGCCGCAAAGATTGCATCCAGTCCAGTCCGTGTATAGAGCTGGTTGTTTCCCTTGCGGGTCAGGCCCCTGGGGCCATTATCCACATCCAGCAGGATGGCATCGTAGGCCCGGTGCTCCGTCTGGAGAATCTGCGCGACGTCGCATTCCCGAACCGTGACCCGGTCGTCATCCAGGGGATGGCCTGCCAGGGCTGCAAGAGGCCCCCGGTTCCATGCCACCACCGCCGGCACGAGTTCGGCCACCACCACCCGGCTTTCGGCGCCGAGTCGGTTCAGTGCCGCGGCCAGGGTGTACCCCATGCCCAACCCTCCGATCAGGACCCGGGGACAGGGGAGGGAGGCGATCCTTGCACAGGCGAGCTCCGCCATCGCATCCTCCGATCCATGGACACGACTATTCATGAGTTCGGAACCATCCACCCGGATCGAGAACTCTCCACCGCGCTGGTATAGGCGAAGATCTCCCTTTTCGCCGGGAACCTGCGCGCTGTCAAGAAGCTGCCAGGGAATCATGGACACCTCAAGGATCGGAGTCTGGAGTTTATACGGCTCAATAAGCTTACTGAATAGCGCCCGTGGTCATGTTGATGGCAAAGACGGAGACAGAATGTTCACCCTCATTTGCCGCATAGAGGAATTTCCCTGACGGGTGAACGGCAACGGAAGTAGGGTTCGCTCCTGCAGTCACAGCCGGTCCGGGTGCGGTCAATGCCCCGGTCGTCGTATCGATGGTGTAAAACGCGATGTCGTTGGTACCCCAATTTGCCGCATAGAGGAATTTTCCCGACGGGTGAACGGCGACCGAAGCAGGATACGCTCCTGCGGTCACAGCCGTTCCAGCGGCCAACGCTCCGGTGGATGTATCGATCGTATAAACCGAGATGGTGTGGGAACCGTAATTTGCCGCATAGAGGAATTTTCCCGACGGGTCAACAGCAACGGAAGCAGGGTTCGCTCCCGCGGCCACGGCTGCTCCGGCGGTCAACGCCCCGGTGACCGTGTTGATCGTATAAACCGAGATGGTGCTGGAACCGTAATTTGCCGCATAGGCGAATTTTCCCGACGGATCAACGGCGACGGAGGCGGGAGATGTCCCCGCAGGCACCGTCGGTCCGGGGGTCAATGCCCCTGTGGTCGCATTGATGGTATAGACAGAGATACTGTTATCACCCTCATTTGCCGCATAGGCGAATTTTCCTGATGGATCGACGGCGACGGATGTGGGATTTGTCCCTGCAGCCACAGCCGTTCCGGCGGTCAATGCCCCGGTCGTCGCATTGATGGTATAAACCGAAATAGTATTGGAACCCCAGTTTGCCGCATAGGCGAATTTTCCCGACGGGTCGACGGCGACGGAGGTAGGTTTTGTCCCCGCAGCCACGTCCGTTACAGGAGTCAACGCGCCGGTCGCCGCATTGACGGTGTAGACGGAAATGTTGTTGGAACCCCAGTTGGCCACGTAAGCGAATTTTCCGGAGGACTCAACCGCAACAGAAGAGGGAGACGTTCCGGCAGTTGCCGCAGTTGTGGTGTTGTCACTGCCGCCTCCGCAGGCAGTACACATCACTATAATAAAAAGAGCCAATGCCGACAATCCCAGTTTTCTCTTCATAAAAAACTCCTTTTTTGTTTTCCGGGTCGGATAGATCAATATCTCCGGATGGCTTATTCACGTTTTAGAGATGCGGCAAATATTCTCCCCTGTCAAGGGATATTCATCCGCTCGAGACCTCGCTGCACGGTTCGCCCTTGTTCACAACGCTGCAACGTCTCTGTCTTCGTCGGTGCGCTCGCATCGATGGGAGGTCTCGTCGTTTTTGGAATTGATCGTGTCATTATGATCTCCGTCCCGCTCTTGCCTTCGAGGCGCCGGTGCTGTCACAGGCCTGAAGCAAAGCGCCGAACCCCAGGCCGGCAATCGCAATCGCCCGCCGGGAAAATCCACCTGAAAATCGCCATCGGACGATCCATACCACCTCCCTTTGCTCTACACGCGGTTTATTAGCAGAGTGGCAACGGACCCACAAGGGGAAAAACCGGTCGGAAGGAGCAGCCTTGCTCCAACGGCGGCATGCGCGGTCGGGACCGAGGCCTGTTCATCATCCCTATCATCCATTTTATAAATATGATACATAGGATACAGGCCTGATCGGCCGGTGGTACGCGGCGGCGCCGGGAAGGCGGGAAGCGGGAGCGGACCCGCGGATGATAAAAAAACGAACGAGATCGGAGGAATCACATGACGACGCCCAAAATTCTTCAAGTCTTTTCGGATTACGTCTGACCCTGGTGCTACTTCAGTACCGGGCGTATTGAAAAGCTGCGTGAGAACTTCGAGGTTGAAATCCAATGGAAGGCCTTTCCCCTCCACCCCGACACCCCGGAGGAGGGGCTTTCCCTGGATGAGCTCTATGCGGGCCTGAATCTCGATCCCCGCGAGGTGAAGGCCCGCCAGAAGCGGGCGGCAGCGGAGCTGGGGCTGCCTCTCGGGGAGCGAACGATGACCTACAACAGCCGGCTCGCCACCGAGTTGGGCAAATGGGCGGAGAGCAAAGGGAAAGGGGAAGAATTCCATAAGGCCGTTTTTCGGTCCTACTATGTCGACGGGAGCAACATTGCCAAACCCGACAAACTGATCGCACTGGCCGAAGAGGTGGGGCTTACCCGGGCGGGAAGCCGAGGAAGTCCTGAGAACGAGGGCATTCGGGAAGGCGGTCGACGCCGATTGGGCTCTTGCCGCCAAGCTGGGAATCTCGGCCATCCCGACCTTCGTCCTCGACGGGTGGTCCGTGGTGGGCGCTCAGCCTTACGAGACGTTGGAAAAACTCCTGCTGGACCACGGTGTAAAAAAGAGATTAAGTCCGTTGAACTCAAGATGAACGGTTTCGGGGAGGAAAATTTCGCATGAAAAGAGGGGTGCAGGCCGTTTTATGCCTGCTGTTCGTTTTTTTTCTGTCTATCCTAGCCCATGCCCAGTCGCTGGATCTGCGCATACTCCATGTCAATGACTTTCACGGCTTTGCCGAAGCCTATAAACCGCTGGGGTCCCGTGAACTCCTGGGAGGGGTGGCACATCTCGCAGGCAAAGTCGGATCGCTGAGACAGGAAAAGCCGACGCTCCTGCTCGCCGCCGGGGATATGATCCAGGGGAACAACTGGGCCAATATGTCTCAGGGCGAGTCGGTCATTGAACTGATGAATGCCATGGAATTCGACGCCATGGTCCTGGGAAACCATGAATTTGATTTTGGGCAGGCGGTGTTGAAGAAAAAGAGTTTCCGAATCCGCTTTTCCTGTCCTCGGCGCCAACGTGGAGGGAGTGGATCGCCTCAAGCCTTTTATCATAAAGGAAATGGGTGGGGTAAGAGTGGGGATCGTCGGGATCGTGACCGAGGAGACTCCGGTCGCCACCCACCCCCGTAATGTCTCCGGTCTCAGATTCCTCCCTTCCGCCGAAACTGTAGAAAAATGTTTGCAGGAATTGAAGAATAAGGCCGATATCATCATCGTCCTGTCCCATATCGGGCATGCGGCCGATCGGGCGCTCGCCGAGAAGGTGAAGGGGATCGATGTTATTGTGGGCGGCCATTCGCACACCAAGATCCTGAAGCCGGTTCGGATCGGCGATACCTTGATCGTTCAAGCCTGGGAGCACGGCAAAGCGCTTGGGGTTTTGGACCTGACCATCCGGGAGGGAAGGATCGTCGGATATGACGGGCATCTGGAGGAAGTGAAACCGCAAGAGGGGAAAGAGGATCGGGGAATTCTGGCCATCGTTGAAAAATACAACCAGAAGATGGATAAGGTGTTAAATGCCCGCATCGGGGAAGCGGAAATCGATCTGGATGGGGAGAACGTAAGGAAAAGAGAGACCAACCTGGGAAATTTCATCGCCGATATCATGCGTCAGGCCTCGAAGGCGGACGCGGCCCTTATCAACGGGGGGACCATCCGGACGAATATGAGCCGGGGAGAGATCCTGGTGAAGGATGTCTATTCGGTCCTTCCTTTTGACAACTACATTGTGGCGATCAAGCTTATGGGAAAACAGATCGCCCAAGCCCTGGAGTACGGGGTATCGGGGGTCGAGGGAGGGCAGGGGAGGTTTCCGCAGGTCTCCGGTCTGGCATTCAAATATTCCCCCTCCGCACCAAAGGGCAGCCGGATCAGAGAGATTCTGATCGCCGGGCAGCCCCTGGATCCCGACAGGGAATACACGGTGGCCACGAATGACTTTCTGGCGGCGGGTGGCGATGGGTATGGGACATTTGCGGAGGCGGTGAAATCCTCCAAAAACTTTTCAGCGGTCGGAGGCATGCTTCAAGGAGAGACTGTCGTCTACAGCGACAGCAGCCGGTGGCTTCGGGATGTGGTCGTGGAATACATCAGGGAAAAAGGAACGATTGCTCCCGGGAGAGAGGGAAGAATCAGGGAGGTACCCTGACCATGGAAGTCTATGTCAATGACAAACCGGTGCGCCTTTTGCCCGGGATGATGGTGAAGCACGCCCTGGCCCATGAAGGGCTCGTCGAGGAGTTGGAACGCGGCAAAAAGGTTTACGACGAGTGGGGGCACGAACTCGGCATGGACGGCGCATTATCGGAAGGGGCGAAAATTTTCGTTCGGTGACGCCAGCGAAGGTAACGGTGGCGTTTAGTTTGGGCGCCCGGATACATTCCTCCCTCGATTATCGGCGCCATACCCACATTTTGTAGTAAAATCTGTTGCTTTTTCGCCGGACGGCAGGTATGTCGTACGGGAAAAAGTCATCTAGAGTATTTTAAAAAGAAAGTTGAATATGACAGCAACTTCATCCCCAAAAATCGTCATTAGTGGTTCCGGAGTCTGGACGCCGGCGAATGTTATAACAAACGAGGAGCTGGTGGAAAGCTATAATGCCTATGCGGAAAGGTTCAATGCCGATCATGCAGCGGATATAGCCACAGGCAAAATCGAGGAAAAATACCTTTCCAGCGTAAGATTCATTGAGAAAACGTCCGGAATAAAAGCTCGGTATGTATACACGAGGGAAGGTATTTTAGATATCGATCGCATGCGTCCCAAGTTTCCCGAAAGAAAAGATGAAGAATTGAGCAATCAGGCGGAGATCGGCGTTTTTGCCGCACGGAAGGCGATGGCTGCCGCAGGTAAGACGGCCGCCGATATTGATGCCGTTATTGTCGCCGCTGCTTATACTCAGAGGCCCTATCCTGCCATTGCCATTGAAATACAGAAAGAGCTGGGCATTGATGGTTTTGGATTTGATATGCTGGTTGCTTGTTCGGCGGCGACATTCGGCCTCCACCGGGCATATGACAGCTTGGTGTCCGGTTCGTCAAAATGTGTTTTAGCCATCAATCCGGAACTGGTTACTCCCCAAGTTAATTTTTGTGATAGGGATAGCCATTTTATTTTTGGCGATGTCAGTACTGCAATCATAATGGAGCGTTCTGAAACCTGCACCAGCCCGAACAGTTACGAAATTCTGAGCACAAAAGCGCTGACCCGGTTTTCAAATAATATCCGCTCCAATTTCGGACATATGGCATACGCCACCGATGCGGAACCTTTCGGATGGGACAAGCTATTTCATCAGTCCGGGCGTAATGTTTTTGAAGAAGTAAGTCCGGTTGCCGCCAAACATATCAGTGACCATCTGGCAAGTCTTGATTTAAAACCCCGGGATGTCAATCGGTTCTGGCTTCACCAGGCAAATATCAACATGAACAATATGGTGATAAAACAACTCCTTGGTGAAGATGTCGAGGCAGAAACGATACCTTCAATTCTTGAACGGTATGGGAACACGGCATCCGCAGGGTCAATTATCGCTTTTCATCTTTATAATGACGATCTGAAAAAGGGTGATATAGGCGTGATCTGTTCCTTTGGCGCCGGATATTCCGTTGGCAGTTTGGTGTTACGCAAACGGTGAGCCGCGACCTGACGGCGTTGCGAGTACCCCGGATGGGTCGAGGGATCTGCTGCATCGATGATCTGACAGAGATCGCTCCCCGGGGTCAGATCCTATAAAGGGTAGGGCGCTTTGCTTTTCGGCCGTTTCAAGAGATAGAACTCAACTTTTCCCCGATCGGGGCAGGCGGTGTCGATCGCCCGACGGATCTTTGCCGCAAAGGAGGAGACTGCCGGGATGAGGTCGCCGCTTCCCCCTTTCTCGCCGATCAGGCGGACCAGGGCGCTCCCGACGACGACGCCGTCGGCCAGAGGGGCGATTGCCGCCGCCTGCTCGGGTGTGGAGATGCCGAAGCCGACGGCGACGGGAAGGGCCGTCATCGTCTTGATCCGCTCCACGTCCCGCCGGACGTCCTCGGGCCGGGGGACGGCCGTCCCCGTGACGCCGGTGACGGAGATGTAGTAGACGAATCCCGCCGCCCCCCGGAGGATCTTCCGGGCCCGCTCGGGATCGGTCGTCGGGGCGATGAGCGTGATGAACGCGAGTCCCGCCGGGTCCGTGTATCGGCGGAGCTCATCCGCCTCCTCGGGGGGGAGGTCGACGACGAGGAGGCCGTCCACGCCGGAGGCCTTCGCATCCGCCGCGAATTTTTCCGGCCCGTAGCTCAGGATGGGGTTGTAGTAGCCGAACAGGACGATCGGGATGCCGCTCGTCCGGCGAAGGGCGGCGATCATCGCGAGGATCTTCTCCAGTGTCGCCCCCCGCTTGAGGGCGCGCTGGGAGGCGGCCTGGATGACGGGGCCGTCCGCCGTCGGGTCGGAGAAGGGGACGCCGATCTCGACGATGTCCACACCGGCGGCCTCCAAGCGCGGGGATCAGCTCTGCCGTCGTTTCCAGGTCGGGATCGCCCGCCGTCAGGTAGGCGACAAACGCCTTTCGCCCCTCTTTTTTCAACGCCTTGAATCTCTCTTCGATCCGTCCCATTATCCCTTTCCCTCCCTGCTCTCGGCGATGGTCTCCGCATCCTTGTCCCCCCGGCCGGAGAGGTTGACGATCACGATCCTGTCCTTTGCCATGGCGGGCGCCGTCTTGATCGCATGGGCGACGGCATGGGCGCTCTCCAGGGCGGGGATGATCCCCTCCTGACGGGAGAGGGCAACGAAGGCCTCCACCGCCTCCTCGTCCGTGACGGTGACGTAGCGGGCGCGTCCCGTATCGTGGAGCCAGGCGTGCTCCGGTCCCACGCCGGGATAGTCGAGGCCGGCGGCGATCGCGTAGGCGTCCCGGACCTGTCCGTGTTCGTCCTGGAGGAGGTAGGTCTTGTTCCCGTGGAGGACGCCGACCCGCCCCGCCGTGATGCTCGCCGCATGGAGCCCCGTGGCGAGCCCTTTTCCCGCCGCCTCGACGCCGGTCATCGCCACGGCGGGATCGGCCAGGAAGGGGTAGAAGAGGCCCAGGGCGTTGCTCCCCCCGCCCACGCAGGCGATGAGGAGATCGGGGAGCCGTCCCTCCTTCTTCAGGATCTGCCTTTTCGCCTCCCGGCCGATGACGCTCTGAAAATCGCGGACCATGACCGGGTAGGGGTGGGGACCGGCCGTGGTGCCGATGACGTAGAAGGTGTCCCGGACCGCGGAGACCCAGTCGCGCATCGCCTCGTTCATCGCGTCCTTGAGGGTCGCCGTCCCGGCGGCGACGGGGACGACCTCGGCGCCGAGGATCTTCATCCGAAAGACGTTGTGGGCCTGCCGCCGGATGTCCTCTTCGCCCATGAAGATCCGGCACTCCATGCCGAAGAGGGCCGCCGCCGTCGCGGTCGCCACGCCGTGCTGGCCCGCCCCGGTCTCGGCGATCACCTTCTTCTTCCCCATCCGCCGGGCGAGGAGGACCTGCCCCAGGGTGTTGTTGATCTTGTGCGAACCCGTGTGGTTCATGTCCTCCCGCTTCAGGTAGATCTTCGCGCCGCCGAGGGCCTCGGTGAGCCTCCGCGCCTCGTAGAGGGGCGTCTCCCGCCCCGCGTATTCGCGAAGATAAAAGGCGAACTCCTTTTTGAAGGCGGCATCCCTGCTTGGCCGCGCGATAGGCCGCCTCCAGCTCCAGCAGGGCGGGCATCAGGGTCTCCGCCGCGTAGCGCCCCCCGAAGATCCCGAAGTGGCCGTGTCTGTCCGGTTGTGTCCGTTTCATGAATTCATTTTTCCTTTCCAAAGAGGGCGACTCCGTAAAAAGTCAAAAATTCCCTTCCCCCTCCCCTTAATCCCCTCCCGCCAGGGGAGGGGAAATTTACTTTTTTACGAAGTTGTCAAAGATGGCTTTCGGACCGGGCGCCCCTCCCGAGATGGATCGTCTCCCTGGAGTCCGATCTTCCGTGGATCGTCTCCCGGAGTCGATCATCCCTCGAATCATCCCGATGATCCGCCGCATCCGGTCGTGATCCTTGATCCCCGGCGCCGAGCTCGCAGCCGCTGTTGATGTCCACGGCCTGCGGGGCGACGGCGGCGAGCGCCGCCTCGATGTTCTCCGCGTCGAGACCGCCGGCGAGGATCAGGGGGTGCGTCTTCCCGAGTCTTGCGGCCAGTTCCCAGTCGGCCCGCTTCCCCGTTCCCCCGTAGCGGCCGGCATCCCGGGCGTCCACGAGGAAGGCCCGGACCTCGTAGACGTCGAGCGCCCGGAGCTCTTCGGGCGTCCTGGGGGAGACGGCCTTGATGACCCGTTCGGGCGGGAACAGGCGGCAGTAAGCGGGGGATTCGTCGCCGTGGAGCTGGATCAGATCGAGGCCGCACGCCTCGACCGTCCGTTCCACCTCTTCCGCCTCGCCGGTTGACGAAGACGCCGACCGTTGCGATCCCCCCGGGAAGCTGCCGCGATGATTGCCTTTGCCCTCTCCGGGGTGATGTACCGGGGGCTCGCCTGATGGAAGATGAACCCGACGGCGTCCGCCCCGCACGCGGCGGCGCAGAGGGCGTCTTCGAGGCGCGTGATCCCGCAGATCTTGATCTCCGTTGCGATCCTTCATCGTCCCAGAAGCTCCCTCAGTTTCGCCCCGCTGTCCGGGGCCGCGACCAGCGTCTCGCCGATCAGAAAGGCCCGGACCCCCGCCTTCATAAGGGTCTCGATCTCCGCCCGCGAACGGATCCCGCTTTCGCTGACGACGATCCGGTCCGCCGGGACGAGGGGCGCGAGCGCAAGCGATGTCCCGATGTCCGTCGCGAAGGTCTTCAGGTCCCGGTTGTTGATCCCGATGATCTCCGCACCGGCGGCGAGGGCCTTCTCCAGCTCCTCGCGGTCGTGGACCTCGACCAGGGAGGCGAGGCCCAGCGAGGCGGCGAGTTCACGATATTCCCGGAGCTGATTCTCCCCGAGGATGGCCGCGATGAGCAGGAGGGCGTCGGCGCCGATCGCCCGCGTCTCGTGGATCTGCCAGGGATCGATGATGAACTCCTTCCGGAGGACCGGCAGCGAGATCGCGCCTTTTACGGCGGTCAGATCCGCGTCGCTCCCCCCGAAGAAGGTCTCGTCGGTGAGGACGGAGACGGCCGCCGCCCCGTGCCTTTCATATTCCCGGGCGATCCGGACGGGATCGAAATCCGCCCGGAGGACCCCCCGGGAGGGGGAGCGCCGCTTCACCTCGGCGATGATCGCGCAGTCCCCGCCGCCGAGCGCCCGCCGGAAATCGCGGGTCGGGGGCATCCCTCCAATGGCCGCTCTCCAGCGCGGAAAGGGGGGTCGTTTCTTTCCTTTCGGCCACCTCGCGGCGCTTGACCTCGACAATATCATCCAGAATCATGCTGTCATCCTTTGACATGCATAACCATCTCGTCGTCCCTTGCGGAAGGATCGTTAAGCAGACGGCTTCGTAAAGGTCCGCAGGCAAGGCGCGCGAGTCCTGAGCATGAGGCGTACTTTCCGTACGCCGCAATGACGAAGGATGAAGCGCAACGCAGCATCCGGACTCTTTCCGAAGCCGTCTGTCAACTGTTGCTCCGCTCGATCAGCGCCTGGAGCTTCTTCAGGGCGGCGCCGCTGTCGATGCAGGCCCCGGCGGTCGCCATCCCCTCCCGGATCGTTCCGGCCTTTCCCCCGGCCACGATGGCGAGGGCTGCGTTGAGGATGACGATCTGCCGGCAGGCCCCCTGCCGGCTCGCCGCTCAGGACCTCCGTCGTGATCCGGGCGTTCGCCTCGGCGTCCCCGCCCCGGAGGTCGGCAGCAGGGTAGGTCTCTCCGAAGAGCTCCAGGGGATCGATGTTGTAGGTCGTGATCAGCCCCTCCTTCAGTTCCGAGACCCGGGTCTCCCCCGTGACCGTCGCCTCGTCGAGGCCGTCGGCGCCGTGGACGACGAAGGCCCGCTTCGTCCCCAGGTTCTTGAGGACCCCGGCGAACATCTCCGTGAGCTTCGGGTCGTACACCCCGATGAGCTGGGAGGTCGCCCCGGCGGGGTTCGTGAGCGGCCCCAGCATGTTGAAGATCGTCCGGATGCCGATCTCCCGGCGGGGGCCGATCGCGTATTTCATCGCCCCGTGGAGCCGGGGGGCGAAGAGGAAGCCGATGCCGATCTCCTGGAGGCACTCCTCCACGATCTCCGGACCCGCGTCGATCTTGACGCCGAGGGCCTCGAGGACATCCGCGCTCCCGCAGCCGCTGGAGACCGCCCGGTTGCCGTGCTTCGCCACGGTGAGTCCGGCCGCCGCGACGACGAAGGCCGTCGTGGTGGAGATGTTGAAGGTGTTGCTCCCGTCCCCGCCCGTCCCGCAGGTGTCCACGACGACCGACGAGCGGGCGTCGATCCGGGTCGCCTTCTGCCGCATGATCGCGGGCCGCCCCCGTCACCTCCTCCACCGTTTCCCCCTTGATCCGGAGGGCGGTCATGAAGGCGGCGATCTGGGCGGGCGTCGCTTCTCCCTCCATCACCTCCGTCATGACGGCCATCATCTCCGCTTCCCGCAGGTTCTCCCCGCGGACCGCCTTGGCAATCGCTTCCCTGATCATGCGTCGCACCCCCTTTTCCTGTCGATGCATTTTGAGAAAATTCCGGATGATCCGTTTTCCGCCCGGCGTCAGGATCGATTCCGGATGAAACTGGATCCCCTCCACGGGCCATCTCCTGTGCCGGAGCCCCATGATCTCCCCTTCCTCCGTCTCCGCGCTGATCTCCAGGCAGTCCGGGAGGGTTTCCCGCTCCACGATGAGCGAGTGGTAGCGCCCGGCGGGAAAGGGGCTGGCGAGCCCCTCGAAGATCGTCCGCCCGTCGTTGAGGATCGGGGAGGTCTTGCCGTGCATGATCCTCCCCGCCCGGACGACCCGGCCGCCGAAGGCGTGGCCGATCGCCTGGTGGCCCAGGCAGACCCCCATGATGGGGATCCGCGTGTGGAACGTCCGGATCGACGTCGCACGGTGATCCCGGCCTGCTCCGGCGAACAGGGGCCGGGGGAGAGGAAGATCGCCTCCGGTTTCATCGCCTCGATCTCCATCCAGGGTGATCTCGTCGTTCCGGCGGACGGCCACCTCCTCCCCAAGCTGGCCCAGGTACTGGACCAGGTTGTAGGTAAAGGAATCGTAGTTGTCGATCATCAGTATCATGGTTTTTCTCCTTTCTTATAAGTTCGAATCCGCTCTCCGCCAGGCGAACCGCCTGGACCATCCCCTCCGCCTTGCTGAGCGTTTCTCTGTACTCCGCCTCCGGGTCGGAGTCGGCGACGATGCCGGCGCCGGCCTGGAGGAAGATCTTCCCGTCCCGGATCAGCATCGTCCGGATCGTGATGCAGAAATCCATGTTGCCGTCGTAGCTGAAGTACCCCACGGCGCCGCCGTAAGGCCCCCGGCGGGAGGGCTCCAGCTCCGCGATGATCTCCATCGCCCGGATCTTCGGCGCCCCGGTCAGGGTCCCCGCCGGGAAGGTCGCCCGGAGGACGTCGAAGCAGTCCTTCTCCGGTGCGAGCTGCGCCTGGATGTCCGAGACGAGGTGCATGACGTGGGAGTAGCGCTCCACCGCCATCAGTTGGCCGACCTGGACGCTTCCGATCCGGGCGATCCGCCCGAGGTCGTTCCGGCCCAGGTCGACGAGCATGACGTGCTCCGCCCGCTCCTTGGGGTCCTGCAGGAGCTCGTCGGCGAGCCGCCGGTCCTCCTGTTCGTTCTTCCCCCGCCGCCTCGTCCCGGCGATGGGCTTGAGCTCCGCGATCCCCTCCTCGAGGCGGACCATGACCTCCGGCGAGGAGCCGATGAGGTGCATCTCCTCGAGGCGGAGAAAGAACAGGTAGGGCGAGGGGTTGACGTGGCGGAGCGCCCGGTAGAGATCGACCGGGTCCGCTGTCGGAATCCCGCTGAAACCGCTGGGAGAGGACCACCTGGATGATATCCCCCGCGACGATGTACTCCTTGGCCCTGCCGACCATGGACTGGAATGCCTCCGGGGTCATGTTGGACCGGAAGGGGAGGGCGTCTTTCCGCACGGCGGCGGCCGGTTTGACGGGCCGGGGGGCCTTGAGGAGGTCGGTCATCGCATCGATCCGGCGGACGGCCCCGTCGTAGACCGGCCGCAGGTCTTCCTCGCCTTCCGTGACGGCGCAGGCGACGACCTTGATCGTGTGGCGGACGTTGTCGAAGATGACCAGCGTGTCGGTGATCATGAAAGACGGCATCGTCGGTCGGAACGCCTCCCGCTGCCCCCGCGGGGAGCTTCTCGAAGTAGCGGACCATGTCGTAGCCGAGAAACCCCACGGCGCCCCCGAAGAACCGCGGCAGACCCTCCACCGGGACGGGACGGTAACGGCCGAGGAGCTCCTTCAGAAAGCGCGAGGGGATCGCCCCCGTGGGGGCGCCGCTGCACCGCGCCGTTTTCCTCGATGACGACCTCATCGCCCCGGACGCGGAAGATGGCCAGCAGGTCCGCCCCGAGGAAGCTGTACCGCCCCCATTTCTCCCCTCCCTCCACGCTCTCCAGCAGAAAGAGATGGGGACGGTCCGCCAGTTTCATGAGGGCCGTGACGGGGGTTTCCGTATCGGCGAGGATCTCCCGATAGACGGGGATCAGGTTTCCCTCTTTTGCCAGTTTGGTGAATGTTTCAAAGTCCGGATGTATACATGGTCTATTCCTCTTTCCGTATGTGCATCATAAAAAAAGGCCGTGAATCGTCACGGCCTTTTTCCTCATACAAACAAAAAAGCCGTGGGGTCCCGAAGAGGTCCCCACGGCTTTCATCTTTATTCATTCATCTGATCAGCAGCGGACAAACCCCTCCCTCGTGTTGTTCCACCACCACCAGTTCTTCCCTGCGATCTGCATCTTCATGTTCATTTCACTCGTTTCCAAATAGTTGGCAATCCCCTAACAGCTTTTTTCACACCTGTCAAATACATTTTTTCGCTTGGCCGGTGTATCGGAGGTTTTAAAACGAGAATTGCCTCAGCGAAGGCCCATGTCCTGTGCGTCTGCAAGTGCTGTGCACAAGCGAGCTTGCTAAGGCGCATTTGGGCAGACGGTGGCTTTTATGATCGCTTTTTCACCGCCGTTATGGTTATACATAGCCTGCCTTATGGCAGTCGGGATCGTCATGGGCGGATTAAGGAGATCCTCGATCTCTGATCCTGCCCGATGAGGATCGGGATTATCCATCAAAAAGGAACTCCATGCGGATATTTGTCGACGCGGATGCATTTCCGAATGTGATTAAGGATATCCTGATCAGGGCCGGAGAGCGGATGCACGTGCCTCTGGTTTTTGTGGCCTGCAAGCGGCTGAGGCTTGAGCGGTCAGACAGTGTCTCCAGCATTGAAGTGCCGATCGGCCCCGATCTGGTCGATGATCGCATCGCGGAGCTCGTGCAACCGGGCGACCTCGTTATTACCGCCGATATTCCGCTCGCGGACCGTGTGGTGACCAAAGGCGCCTATGCCATCAACCCCAGGGGCGAGCTCTATACCGAGGAGAATATCAAGGACCGTCTGGCCATGCGCGACCTCATGAATGAGCTCAGAGACGGAGGCCTGATTGCGGGGGGACCTGCGGAATTCAGCAAGAAAGACCGCCAGGCGTTCGCCAACCAATTGGACCGCATTTTGATCCGACAGGTAAAAAACGAAAAAACGTAGCAGAGGACCGTTGATATTTTTTCTTCCTAACATTTATTTCACTATTCCACCAAGGGGGATCAATTGAATGGCAAAAAAGCATCTGACGGGAAAAACTGCTTGGGTCACTGGATCGAGCAGGGGAATTGGAAAGGAAATCGCGGCGCATCTCGCTCGCTGCGGAGCCAATGTGATTGTCCACGGATCGACCCTGGGCTCTCCACAGGCTTTTAAAGAAGGGGAATCCCTTCCCGCTATCGCGAAAAACATCGCCCGGGAGACGGGAGTGGAGACTCTGCATGTCTGCGGTGACCTTACAGACCCGGCAGTCGTGAAAGACCTCGTTTCTCAAATACGAAGCCGCTTCGGACACATCGACATTCTCGTGAACAACGCGGGAGGGGATATCGGCGCCAAGGGGGTCCTGGCCCCGAAAGCGGGCAGGCCCGATGAAAACAACGCGATCTTCATTTCTCTGGAGGACTTGAAGATCATCCTCGACCGAAATCTCCTTACCTGCATCTACGCGTGCCGGGAAGTCGTTCCCGAGATGATCGAGAGGAAATCCGGATGGGTCGTCAACATCGGAAGCATTGCAGGCTTGACGGGTCTTTCGGAAGGGGCGATCTACTCGACTTCGAAGGCTGCCGTCCACGAGTATACCCGCTGTCTCGCTGTCATGCTCAGGCCGCACGGAGTGTACGCCAACGCCATCGCTCCGGGTGACACGCTGACGGAGCGGTTCAAGGCGAGCCGTCCTCTTGAGGATAGCCGTTTGAAAAACCTGGGATCGCTTGAACGGTACGGCCTGCCGATCGAAGTGGCGAAAACGGTCGAGTTTCTCGTATCCGAGGCATCGTCTTATATTACCGGGCAGATTATACGAGTCGACGGAGGCAAGCAGACCTGGCCCTCCTGAGTTGAGCGGCTCAAGTATCAATCCTCAATGATTGACTGATTTCGAGAACCATGCAGAGTATAAACAGTAATGCTTGAAACAATGAAGCATTGTCCGGAAATCAGGCGGTAAAAGGAGAAAACAAACATTAACCTGCAGTGCGCCACGAGGCTGCACAAGAGATGAAGGGAGGTCCCTCGAAGCCGGTTTGCAGGAGCGGGCTTCAAACCACCTCCGGCGTCCTGCCGTGCCGGAGCGTTCGCTTTACCGTCGACAGAAAGATGAGGCCCCGATGACCTATATCCCCGCCGCCAACCGCTACGAATCCATGAAATACAATCGCTGCGGCGCAAGCGGATTGAAGCTGCCGGCCCTGTCGCTGGGTCTATGGAACACCTTCGGTGGAATCGATTCCCTGGAAAGGGCCCGCGCCATCCTGCGCACCGCGTTTGACTGCGGCATCACCCATTTCGATCTGGCCAACAACTACGGGCCGCCGGCGGGCTCGGCCGAGGAAACGGTGCGCGACGATCCTGCGCAAGGACTTCGCCCATCACCGCGACGAACTGATCATCTCGACCAAGGCAGGCTATCCGATGTGGGACGGCCCTTACGGCCAATGGGGGTCGAAGAAGCATCTGGTCGCCAGCCTGGACCAGAGCCTCAAGCGGTTGGGGCTGGATTATGTCGACATCTTCTATTCCCACCGCTTCGATCCTGATACGCCGCTCGAGGAGACCATGGCGGCGCTCGACCTGGTGGTGCGCCAGGGCAAGGCGCTTTACGTCGGCATCTCGTCCTATTCCCCCGGGAAGACGCGGGAGGCCGCCAAGATACTGCGCAAGCTCGGCACCCCCTGCCTCATCCATCAGCCGTCCTATTCGATGTTCAACCGCTGGATCGAGGAGGAAGGTCTACTTGACGCGCTGGAGGCCGAGGACGTCGGCTGCATCGCCTTCTCGCCGCTGGCCCAGGGCATGCTCACCAACAAGTACATGAAGGGCATTCCGGCGGATTCGCGGGCGGCGCAGGGCAAGCCCTGGCTGCCCAAAGACTATATCTCGGAAGAGGCGCTGGCCAGGATCCGCGGGTTGAACGTTATCGCCGAGAAGCGGGGCCAGACCCTGGCCCAGATGGCCATCGCCTGGGTGTTGCGCGACCGGCGGGTGACCACGGCCCTGATCGGCGCCAGTCGGCCCGAACAGATCATCGAGAATGCCAAGGCGCTGGAAAAGGCCGACTTCGCTGCAGACGAACTGACCGAGATCGATAAATACGCGGTCAACCTCGGCATCAACCGCTGGGCCGCCTCCAGCAGCCATAAATAGGACTGAAATGCGTTTCTCAGTAGGAAATGAGGAAATAAAGGAGGAGTAGCAATGATCTGCATGCTTGTTGAAGTTCATGTCAAGCCGACGGCGCTCGATGAGTTTCTGGAAGTCATCAAATACGATGCAGTGCACTCAGAGGGCGACGAGCCCGGATGCATGCGCTTCGACGTACTGCGCGATAACGATGACCCGCTGAAGTTCTACTTCTACGAGGTGTACAAGGACAAAGCCGCGCGGTTGGCCCACCGGGAGATGCCGCACTTTGCCAAGTGGGCCAAGTTTATAGAGAACGGCTTGGACGGGGAACTTGTGTTACATACAACGACGAATTTTCACCCAACGGATGCAGAGTGGCGGTAGGTAACTGACTCTTGTAACGGTGAGGGATGGCCGTCAGAATCCTTTAGAATTGAAAACACAGTCACATAGGAGGAGGTAAATGAAAAGACTTTATCTTATTGCCGGCATGCTGGTCTTGTCTCTGCTCGCTGCTTGCGCGGGCCCCCAGGTCAAGCTTTTCACCGATGCAACGGATCCTCTCAGGGAATTCACTATCGAGGGCAGTGGCGGTGATAAAATTCTGCTGATCCCCGTCAGGGGCACGATTTCAGATAATCCTAAGAAGGGTCTGCTCAGCTCCTCTCCGAGCATGGTTGAGCAGGTTGTCTCACAATTGAAGAAGGCGGAGCAGGACAAGCGCGTCAAAGCGGTTTTAATCAAGATCAATTCTCCGGGCGGCACGATTACCGCCAGTGACCTATTGTATCACGAGATTTTATCTTACAAGGAACGGACTAACGCAAAGGTCATCGTTTGCATGATGGATATGGCGGCTTCCGGTGGGTACTACATGTCTCTGCCGGCCGATATGATCATGGCCCATCCGACCAGCTTGACGGGTTCGGTGGGTGTCATTTTTCTGCAGCCCAAGGTCATGGGCCTGATGGATAAGCTCGGCCTTGGCGTGGATGTGAAGAAGTACGGCAAGAACAAAGATATGGGATCGCCTTTCCGGGAAAACACGGAAGAGGAGCAGAAGCTCTTCCAGATCACCATTAACCAACTTGGCGAGCGTTTTACATCTCTGGTCAAGAAGCATCGCAAACTGGATCCGCAGGCACTGGCAGAGATGTCCACAGCCCGGTTGTTCCTCGCTGAGGAGGCGTTGAAACTGGGCCTGATAGACAAGATAGGTTATCTAAGCGATGCCGTCAAAGAGACGAAGCGGTTGGCCGGCCTTCCGGGTGATGCCCGGGTCGTGTTGTATCGTCGCGCTGAGCATCCCGATGATAATCTATACAGTATCGCAGGGGTCGCGACTGAAGACTCAAGGTTATCTTTAATCAACATCGAACTGCCGGAGAGCCTTAATCTGACCACGGGTTTCTATTACATCTGGCCGGGAGCCATTGGAAGTGAAAGGTAAAGTTTATAATGCCAATTGTTGTCGATAGGGCAGGCGCTTATATTAAATTCATTCAAACATTCAAGATTGAAGAACGATATTAATAGTATGGAGGACAGCGCAAAAAAATTCAGCCATGTCCCGAACTTTACCGGCTATATGGAGATCATTGCACGCTACTTTGAGGATCAACCAAAGAGTCTGTACATACTAGACTTGCCGGCAGGTAATGGCCTAATGGCAGATGCCCTGGGTAGGATGGGACATATAGTGGTATGCGGTGACATCAACTGTGAACGTCCGAACTATCGTTATGTAGACATGGCGCTTCCGCTTCCCTTTGCGGACGATGAATTCGACGCGGCAATATGCCTCGAAGGTGTTGAGCATCTTGTCAACCCGGTGCAGTTAATCGCCGAAATTGCGCGCATTGTTCGTAGTGGCGGTACCATCGTCATCACGACGCCTAACGTATTGAATTTCTATTCGCGGCTTCAGTTTCTTTTCACCGGAACTTTGCACCAATTCAATCCTGCAGCGGTGCCACGCTTTACGAGAGAGGAAAACGCCGATCGTGGCCATGTCTTTCCGCTGTCGTATTTTCAACTGCGCTATCTATTCGAGCAATGCAATGTATGTGTGAAGCAGGTGCTCGGCGATCGCTTCAAGAGAAAAATACTATTGCCCGTTTATCTACTACTATTCCCATTTTGCTGGCTATGGTCGTGGCGACTGTTTATGTATGACAGTGACCGCAGTCAACCGGTGCGCAACCGCGAGCTTTTCAAACACGCTTTTTCGACCCCAATTCTATTCAGCCGCTCCCTGATACTGATACTGGAGAAAACGTAGAGGGAGAGGCGCTTCCAGGTACTCTTCAAACCCCATCAACTGTTTGATCACGCCGTCGGGGGTGATCTCCGCTATTCGGTTCGCCGCGGTGGATACTCTCGTGTGATCGCGGGAGGCCGGGAGCATCACCTCCGGAAAGGCGATAGGCCCGTTCTACAGGGCAGTGATCGATTCGAGCCTCAGGTAGTTCTGCCTGTTACCGCGTCGGTTTATCCGTATCATTAAATTATCTTGCAGCCACAT
>CAWJHT010000044.1:0-39785 GCA_963842685.1 uncultured delta proteobacterium
ACCGTGACCGGGCGGGGGCGATGATACGCCTCCTTCGAGAAAATAACGTCCTCGCCGTCAAGGGAAACAATGATTTCTTTGTCGAAGGTGTGTTGACCGACGAGCGGCGGTCTCCTGATCCGGAAGGAGAGCCGGCCGTCGCCTTCCTTAAGACCGTGCCCTTCACTCGCGCACTCAACGGCCTGCTTTTCGCCCATTCTCTCCCCTTCGACACGCTCCGGTCGTTCTATGAACCGATCGACACGGGCACCACCCAGCGGGCGGAGCGACTTTTCGCCGAGACGGATTTTCAACTCCTCTTCTGCGGCCATTCACACCTCCCCGTCCTTTTCCGGAAATCCGGCAGCCGGGTGACGCGGGAGCAGGTGCCGCCGGGAGAGAAGATGGTCCTGCAGACCGATGCTGATAAGCCGCATACAAAAAAAGACGATACTCCCCTGGATCGCTTCATCGTGATCGTCGGAGCGGCGGACAGCGGAGAGTGCGCCCTGTATGACCGGGAGGCCGGAATCTACGAGCGGATCAGGATCTTCTCCCCTTCCCGCTGACCCCCTGCCGGGAAATCGGGGAGAGCCCCTCCATTTGTTCTCTTGGAAAATTTAGGAGGAAGAATCATGGCGGAAAAATTCATCAGTCTGAGAAACCTGCGGTTTCTGCTCTACCGAGCATCTCGACGCAGCGACACTGACGAAGTATCCCTATTTCGCCGACCACAGCAGAGAGACCTTCGACATGGTCCTGGAGACGGCGATGCGAATGGGGAGAGGGATCCTCTTTCCCGCCCTGTCGGCGATGGACAAACAACCTCCGGAGTTCAAAGACGGGAAGGTATTCGTACTTCTTCGCCTACGAGCTTCCGAAGCTCAGCGGCCTCGCCGCCCGCCTGAAGGAAAGCGGCGACGGTCTCACGGTGGCGATGAAGCCGGAGTGGTTCGAGTGATCGCTGTCTAAAAACCCTTTGCCCTCGACACCCATCCCGTTTTCTGGTATGTATTCGCTCGCCCCAGGGGACGGCCTCCTCCTGGTGACGGGCCTTTCTGCATGACCCCGTTGGTGCAGGCCTCTTCGATCAAAGCGGCGGATCCCATGGAACAGACTCAAAATGGTGAAGACAGATCGGCCCGGGACTACGGATCGATCACGCCAAAGAAGGAGTGGCAGGCGCTCCTGATCACGGTTTTTCTGGTCGGATTGTCCGCAGCCCTGATGGCTGCGCCTCTCCCCGCCGGCCTCTCTCCGGCGGGACAGCGGGTTCTGGCGGTGGCCGTCCTGGCGATCGGCCTGTGGTGCACCGACGTGATCCCCGCGGCCGTCACGGGACTCCTGGTGGTCATCGCCCTCACCCTCTCGGGCGGCGTACCGGGGCTCGGGGAAGCGCTGGTCGGTTTCGCCGAACCGGTGGCCTACTTCCTCATCGGGGTCCTGACGCTCGGCCTGGCGGTCTCGCACAGCGGCCTCGCCGAGCGGGTGGCGCTGTTCTTCCTCCGCCACTGTCAGGGGAGCTCGCGGGCCCTGTACCTGCACCTGCTGCTCTCCTTTCCGCTCCTCACGCTCCTGCTCCCCTCGGCGACGACCCGCACGGGGATCCTCATCCATGTGTACGAGCAGGCGCTGGATCTGGGCGGCGCGCCCCGCGGCGGCCCCCTGGTCAAGGCCATCATGCTGGCGCTCAGCTCGATCAACCGATTGGCCTCCACCGTCCTGCTGACGGGCGGGATCACCCCGGTCCTGGCGGCCTCCCTGATCGGCGGCATCTCCTGGAGCCGCTGGCTGGTGCTGATGGTCGTCCCCTACGGGGCGCTGCTGGCCGTCGGCGCCCTTCTCATCTATGGGCTCTACCGCAAGGGGTTCAGAGCCCCTTTGCCTTGCCTGCCGGCCGCCGAAACGCGACCCTTCTCCGGAAAGGAGATCCGGACGCTCGTCATCACGCTCGGGGCTTCGCTCCTCTGGCTGACCGATGCGTGGCACCACTGGAACCCGGCCCTGCCGGCGATCCTCGCCTGGACCTGCCTGCTGATGCCGGGGATCGGGGTGCTCACCTGGAAGGATTTCGAGAAGGGGTTCGGCTGGTCCAACTTCTTCGTGATGGCCTCTTCGCTGTCGCTGGCCCGGGCGCTCGCCAGCAGCGGCGCCAGCGTCTGGATCGCCGAGGCCACCGTCCGCGGCATGCCGTTCTTCTCCCGAGAGCCCATCCTGGTTGTGGTGATGCTTCTCTTGATCGCCGCGCTGGTCCGGCTGCTGATCCCCA
Source organism: uncultured delta proteobacterium (assembly GCA_963842685.1). Classification (GTDB taxonomy): domain Bacteria; phylum Desulfobacterota; class Syntrophia; order Syntrophales; family UBA5619; genus JAKAFS01. The sequence goes on from CAWJHT010000044.1 coordinate 2,249, forward strand.
ACATCGCCGGATTTCTCGCCACGACCATCCCGATCGCCATGTCGATCGGCACGGCCACGGGCGTCAATCCCGCCGTCTGCGGGTTGGCGGTGATGATCGCCGGCGACGCCGTCCTGTACTACCCGGCGCAGAGCGCCTCGTCCCTGGTGATCTACGAACGCGGCCACCTCACGACGGGAGAGATCTTCCGCCTCGGGCTCTGGATGACCCTTGCCGCCTGCCTGGTGGTCCTCTTCGTCGCCTTCCCTACTGGTCGGCCGTCGGCGAATCTCTGCGCATCCTCCCCCGCTGAGGGAATCACCGGACCGTATCGTTCCCCTGATCGAATCAACCGCTACTTATTGGGGTGATTGAAATTTTATCCCCTACATATAGATTTTTTTCTTGACTTTTTCCCCGTTTTGCGTTTCTATATACGCCAATGCGAGGCGCGCTAAGGATGGATATGTAGCCCATTGTTTTTATTGTGAATTCCCGCCGGTGCCGGTGTAAAAGGTAGGCGGCTTCAAAACAAGACGGAAAAAAGAGGGAGAGCGAGGCGAATTGATGATGGTAAAAGACAGCACCGTCTGTTTCCAAACCAGTTCGGAAGTTTGCCGTTGTCTGGAAAAGTTAGCCGAGCAGGAAAAGCAGAGCGTCTCCTCTGTCGTCGAATCCATCATCTACAGCCATCTAAGGGACAATAAGGTCTTAGAGTGTATCTTTCAGAGTCGTCGTCGGTCGGAACGGACGCAGGTCGATCTTCCGGCCTTCGTCGGCGATCCGCGGTGGCAGAGGGAGGAGTTTATAGCGGCAAACATCATTGACCTCTCCATTGGGGGAATACGTTTTTCGGTGCCCAAGGGGTCAAGGCTGGAAATGCAGAACAGCAGCGAAACTTCCGAGTTCAGCGCCATCTTCACCCTGCCGAACACCCTCTGGCCGATCCATGTGAAATTTCAACCCCAGCGGGTCTTCGAATCTGCGGAGGAAGTTCATGTCGGGGCGGCCTTAGTGAATCCGGACTTTTACGCCTGCACGGCATTGCAGAAGCATCTGATTTGCCCGGCACCCGCCGAGATGTTTCCATTCTCAAGCGGAAGATTCCGGAAGCAGAAGCCAATCCTCATAGGATCTGAGCCGCATCAAATCGAGTCTGAGCTTGTTTCATTTTTCCCTATCCACGTTTATCACCTGATCGGTTCTTCACTGCCCGAGAGGATCTGTTGCCCTGCCTTATCCTCTCCAGGCGCTCCCTGCGGCGGGCAAGGTCGGTACACTCCTCCGGCGACAGACGGTTCGCACAGGCGCAGGCGTGCATCGTCAGCGCGAGGGCCCGGCTGAAGTCGTGGCGCCGGTGTTCGCACCATTTGGCGAGTTCCACAAGGGCGAAGAGATCCTCCCCGTCCCGCCGGAGCATCTCCTCCCAGATCGCCACGGCTTCCGGCCACCGGTTTTGCCGCTTGTGGAGGAGGGAGAGTTCCCTGGCCGCCTCCCTCGCCGTTTCCCGGCAGGCGCAACCGCTCAAGGGGTCGAGCAGCCGGATGGCATCGACATGACATTCTCTGGCCAGAAAGAGCCGCGCCGCCGCAAGGCGATCGCCCTGATGAAATCCAGTCCTCTCCGCGTCGGGATCGATCAGCTCCACCAGGTGGGCGGCAAGGGCCGCGAGCGACAGGATGTCCAGACGGTTGTGTTCGAACACATCGGCCACAAGAAGGCCGTCCCGTCTTCTGAGCCAGTCGAAATAGCGCTGGGGGATCTCGCTGCCGGGGATGTCCCCCTCCCGCTCGAATCCGAGGACCGACGCCTCCAGGGCGCTCAGGCGGCGGTCGGCGAGGCGGTGGCTCAGAAGGCGGCGGGCGGGATGGAGGAGGTCGAGATGGGGCAGGCCCGAAAGAGGGTTCGGCAGGCGGTTCATGATGAAGCGGGTGGCCAGGAGATTCGCGTCGAAGGCCTTGCCGTTGAAGCTTACGAGGAACTCCCTTCCCCCGAGCCTTTCTCCGAGGTGCAGGAGCGTCGCCCTTTCCTCGGCGTAATCCCGGGCGAAGAGCTGCTCCGTGACAAAGCCGTCTCCCTCGAACCAGCCCAGACCGATGAGAAAGGCCACCGTTCCCGTGCCGCCCGCGAGCCCGGTCGTTTCCGTGTCGAGAAAGAGAGCCCGGCGGTAATCCAGCCCTCGCAGGGCCGGATCGTTCGCCAGAACGGCGAGCCTGCCCATATCGAGGGGCGCGAGATCCCGGATGCACCGCTCTCCGTGCCGGTATGAGCCGCCGGCCAGACGGTGCGCGCAGAAGAAGACCCCCGCGTCGTTTATCTCTTCAGTCCCGGGGACCAGCTCCTCCAGCGGGACGCCGCGGCCCCGTCCGGCGGGAGGCGCCCATGCCTTTTGCCCCTCCGGCCGCCGGGAGAGAACGGCGTCGATCCGCTCCCGCAGAGCGCGGATCTCCTTGGACCGCGGTCCCTCGCCTTGCCGGGCCGCACCGGATTTCTTATCGCCTCCACTATCGCTTTCGCCGGTCAGGCGCTGTAAACGATTCATCAAGCTCATGAGCCCATGATACCACTCTTCCGGACAAGTTCAATCGCTATTTCCATACGCAATGGCATGACCATCTGTACCGAAGCAGTTGAGGAGGGAGGCTGGAAAAGACCGCGGGTGATGGTCACCGCTTTCACAGATGAGGAGAAACTATTTGACAGGTCATTTAACCGGTGCTATTTGATGACCAATTAACAGATCATTTCTGGAGGAACCATGCCGTCCCATGTAAAGTATTCGGAAGATATCGTCCCTATCAGCGATCTGAAGGTCAATCCGGGTCGGATTGTCAATCAGGTCGACATAGACTCATCGGCCTGTCCTTTCGACCAGCCGGGGTCGAGGGGTTGCCGTTGTGGAATCGCTGAGCGATTACGAGGCAAAGGCGGAAGAGCAGGTCTTCTTGCGGAGTGTCGTTCAGGGATTGATGGACATCGAAGAGGGACGGGAAATCAGCCTGGCGGATGTTCGGAAGCGCCTTAAACTGGGCGAATAGCCATGCCGCGCAAAAGACCATGCCGTCTACGGCTGTCGGAGATCGCCAGTCGATCAGCATGCTCGGTAAGCAGATCTAGGAGGCGATCCGATGGACCTGAAGAGGATGATCGCCGATCGCAAGACCGGCCGATGTTCCGGTAAGAGCGCTCAACGGTGATCGCCCTGAATCGAAAGACTGAGACGATTTTCCGGAAAGCGGACGGGTGGTGCACGATATTCGAAATGGCGAATCTCGCGTGAGATCATCCATCCGCCGTTCCGGATCGTATACCGCCTGGATGCAAACAAGATCAGGGTTGTGCGAGTTTGGCGCAGTGAAAGACTGCTCAAGATAGAATAAGAGTATAGAAGGGCTGATCTATCGATCCCCTGGATGAGTCCCAGGATCGCCAGGGCCGCCTCCTTCGCCCGCGGGCCGACCTCCAGCGTCGGGCCGACGCAGGACGGGCAGCCGCAGGTGCAGGGGCAGGCGCGGATGAGCTGCCGGGCCGAGGCGATCAGCGCCTCGTGGCGGTTGAACAGGAGATCCGAGAAGCCGATCCCCCCCGGGTAGGCATCGAACAGGAAGATCGTCGGATCGAAGGCGTCCGTCGCCGGGACGTCGAACCTCCCCCGCGGGCGAGGCGGTGATCGTCCGCCAGTTCCGGTCCTTCCGGACGAACCACTCGCCGCTCTTGTCTCCGATGGCGCGGTCGATGTCGTGGAGATCCGCCATGAGCATCATGGCGGCCAGGTGGTGGAGGCTGTAGGCCAGCCCCGACAGGCCGTCGATGATCTCCGCCTGGTGGTAGGAAAGCCCGGCGAGGCGGTCGCGGGGGATCGTGAACCAGTAGCTCGTCGTGTGCATGTCCTTCTCCGGCAGGTTCACGTCGCCGTAGCCGAGGTTCTCCGAGGTATAGAACTTGATCTTCTTGTAACCCACGACCTTGCTCACCACCTGGACCTCGCCGTGCTCGACGAGGATCTCTTTCCCCGGCTTCTTCGCGAAGGCGTCGATCACCCGGACATTCGTGTAGGTCATGGCGTCGGTGAAATACTCCACCTCGACCTTATGGACGTAAGCGGTCTTTCGCTCCAGGTCGAGCTTGTCCACGTAGTACTGCTGGGACTCCATCATATAGATCGCGTCGGTGTGGGCGGTGGTGAAGGCGCTGTCCCAGTCCACCTCGGCGATGACCCGATGGTTCCCTGCTTCCGTCGTATCCACGATCACCACGTTTTCCGGGTTGATGCTCCGCAGGCTCACCTCGTCGGCGGGGTAGCTCTCCGCCGACCAGTGCCAGCGGGCGCCGACCCGGTGGAGCACCCCCTTCTGTTCGAGATAGTCGAGGAGCTCCTCCAGGTTTTCTCCGCCGAAACGCTCCCCCTTCTCGAAGGGGAGCTCGAAGGCGGCGCTCTTGATGTGGTGCAGCAGGATCAGGAGGTTGTCCGGGTTGACCCGGCAGAACTCCGGCGAACGGGAGAAGAAGTAATCGGGGTTCTCCACGATGAACTGGTCCAGAGGGGAGCTCCGGGCGATCAGGAGCGCGAGGCTCTGCCCCGTGCGCCTGCCCGCCCGTCCCGCCTGCTGCCAGGTGCTCGCGATGGTGCCCGGGTAGCCGCAGAGGATCGCCGCCTGCAGATCGCCGATGTCGATCCCCAGCTCCAGGGCATTGGTCGCGACGACCCCCATCACCTCGCGGTTGCGCAGGCCCGCCTCGATCTGACGGCGGAGGTTGGGGAGGTATCCCCCGCGGTAGCCCGTGACGAAGTTGGTGTCCACGGGCTTTCCCTTGGCGAACCGGTCCTTGAGGTACTTCGTCAGGACCTCGACGTTCAGGCGGCTGGTGGCAAAGACGATCGTCTGGACGTCGTTTTCGATCAATTCCGAGGCGATCTTCCGGACCGGCGTCAGGGCGGACTGGCGGATGCCGAGCTCCCGGTTGACGATGGGCGGGTTGTACAGGATGAAGGTCTTGGCCGCCGTCGGCGCCCCGCTTTTCTCGATGGGAACCACGGACCGCTCCAGGAGCCGCTCCGCGTGCTCCCGGGGGTTTGCCACCGTGGCGGAGCAGCAGATAAAGACCGGGTCGCGGCCGTAGAAGCGGCAGATCCGGACCAGACGCCTGAGCACGTTCGTCAGGTGGGACCCGAAGACGCCCCGATACACATGGAGCTCGTCGATGACGATGTACTGGAGATTCGCGAAGAGCTTCTGCCATTTCGTGTGGTGGGGGAGGATCCCGGCGTGGAGCATGTCGGGATTCGTGACGACGACGTGGCCCTGCCGGCGGATCGCCTGCCGGGCGTCGTCGGGGGTGTCCCCGTCGTAGGTGTAGGTCTTGATGTCGGCCTTCATCTCGCCGATCAGGCCGTGGACCTCGTGCATCTGGTCCTGGGCGAGGGCCTTCGTCGGGAACATATAGAGGGCGCGGGTCTCCGGCTCTTCGAGGATCTTCTGGAGGACCGGGAGGTTGTAGCAGAGGGTCTTGCCGCTCGCCGTCGGGGTGACGAGGACGACGCTCTGGCCCTTTCCGGACCAGATCCACGGCCTTTGCCTGGTGGCTGTAAAGCTGACCGATGCCGCGCTCCGCGAGGACCTTCCTCAGGGAGGGATGGACCCACTCCGGGTACTCCGCGAATTCGCCCGGGCGGGCGGGGATCTTCCGGATCGCCCGGACGTTCTCCATGAACCGCCGGTCCTTTTCGGCCCTCGCGAGCCACTCCTCCAAGGTCAGCTTTGCCATGGCGGCACTCTACCCTTTTTCAGAGTAATAAGCAAATCCTTCGCCCTGAAGAAGGACCCTGTGGAAAGCGATTTCCTCACCTTCAACAGGGCGTCATTCCGATTGCCTGTCACCTCTGAAAACGCACAAAATTCTACAAAGACCCATACTCATCCGTCATGCGAATGTGAAACGGATGGCTCCCATCATATTTCCTTCACCGTCTTCATCAATAAGGCATGTAACATCAAGAATGGATCGATTTTTCCAGGCGGTCGATGCGGAAGTACTGGAGGAGGTCGATAAAGGACTGCCTATGGAGGGGATTTTCCGCAAAACGGAACAGATGGCTCGGGCAGTCGCAGTCGGAAGAACCGAACGAGGGAATGCATCCATCGGCGATTCTCCCTACCGCCTCCGCCAGTTCATGCTCCAGAGGTGTGCTGGACCGGATGGGTATGGCCGTACACCGATCGGCATATCCTTTCAGGTAGTCGATATGCCAGTGAACGGCCGTGTGTTTGCGCATGTGCCGTTCCATCCGCTTCGTCAGGGCTCGCTTGGCCGTGCCCACGTAAAGGTAATACCCTGCGGGGAAATGGACTTCACCCAGGCTCCCCACCTTTGTCGTCACGTCTTGGGGAATGTGAATCATCACGATATAGCTGCCGGAGTCCCTCGCCTCCCGCTCGATGGCGTCCCAGGGAATGGCCACCTCCCGGACCTCCGGGGAAAGGCTGAGGTCGGGCCGCCATGTAAGAGACATCGCCTTGATCACAAGGTCCTTTCTCACGTCTGTGAAGGTTCGGGCAAACTCCAGGTCGGTATGGTAGTCGGGGAGAAAAAAGCGGGCATGGGGCCAGTGGACCAGAAAGAGGATGCCGCAGGCGGTCCCCCGGCGGCTCATGGCGGCCAGTTCTTCCATGTGCCTTTTCCCCCGCAGCGTGACGGCATCGGGAAACATGGCGATGCACCTGCCGACGAGCGTGCAGGACTTGACCTCCAGGTAAAAGGGCCTGCCGCCCCGTTCCAGAAGAAAATCGAAACGGCTGTGTCCCACCTGCACTTCCGCCCTGGTGATCGTCGCATCCTCCAGACCGGGGATCTTTCTTTGCTCCGATCAGCGCCGCGGCAACGGAATTGGAAAGATGGGTATGGAGGAGCAGGGGGATCCCCTCCCGTTCGACGGCCACCGCCATGTGGGTCAGAGTGCCCGAACCGCCCGGCGGTTTCCGGACCAGATAAACGATACGCCCGGGAAGCAGCAATTCCCATAACCGGCCCGGGTTCGGCAGATAGGCGTCTATGACACTTCCGGCCACCGCACAGTGGATCACGAATCGGTTGGGTCGGCTGACAAATGTCCCCTTGATGATATCGGAAAAGAGGGGAACCTCAAAAAGGTCAGGTACGGGGAAAGGTGATTTTCGCAAGGCACTCATCGTGACCGGCATCATAATCAAGAAGCAGGAAAAATCAATCATTTTTTGGTATTTTCAATCGCCGGGGGAAGGATATGCTGGAATATCTCTCGTAGATTAGAAAAGGCTCCGTCATCCACCCGGTTCCCGGCCATGTGGTCTGCGGCAATTCCGACTGCCCCGGTGAATCACGGGCAGTGAAAAACATCCTATTGTCAAAAATGTCTTGACAAAATGGTCCTGTTGATTAAGATGGGCATCCGTTTGCAGCGTAATAAAAAACGGCTTTTCCCATGTGCGGGCGTAATTCAGCGGTAGAATGTCAGCTTCCCAAGCTGGACGTCGTGGGTTCGAGTCCCATCGCCCGCTCCAATAAAATGAGGGGGTTACGGAGTTTTTCGTGCCCCCTTTTTTTATGATGTCAGAGGGGTGGTAAAACCTTCTTTTCGCCCGACGGATCAATGCCGAGACGAGCGAAGGCGTCGCGGATCGCCGCAAGGAAATCGCGGCGGTGAAACAGAAACGCCCCCACGTGGCCGCTCTCAAGCCAGCGCATCGTCGAACCAGGCCAGTGGGTGTGCACCGTCTGTGCCGAGGCACGGGGGATGTAGGCATCATACTTGGCCGCGACAAGAAACGCCGTCTCCGGTCGCAGCGGCGGTGGAAATCGCCTGATGTCCGTTCTGTCGAGGAGTTGTCGCATCAGGTCGATTGCCTGGATGTCGCCTTCAATCTCCCGGTTCAGACCCTCCCAGTCGAGATAGTTTTTCAGGATCCCCTCGGTGAATACGGCGCTCGCGGAGTGGGCCGTCACGCAGCCGATCATGGCAACCGGTTCTTCCGCCTGGACGGCCACCTGGGCCGCCATGCTTCCCCCCATGCTGATTCCGCAGACCCCGAGTCTGGTGTACCCCTCCCTTCGGAGCCAGCCCAGCAGGGAGAGTCCCTCCTCGACGGCGGCGCCTCCCATGGCCATAAGGTCGCTGAAGCGGTTCAGCATTTTTTTATGCTGCCGTTTAGGCCGTCTCCTCCCGTAATAGGGATTCTCCAGGATCAGCGAACCGATACCCTCTTTCAGCAGAGGGAGGGCAAAGGCCCGACGCCGGCGTGAGAATCCTTCGTCACCGGTAGCGGCAAAGTGCATGCAGATGGGCGTTTCCGGTGATGCGTTCCGGGGAAGGACCCATTCGAAATAGGCCCTTCTGCTCTCGTCGGGAAGCGGCAGGTCTGTAAAGGGGCTCGCGAAGGATCCCCGGTGGAAAGAGGCCCCTCCCTTTTCTTCAATATCTTCCCAGGCGATCTCGATGATCCTTGGCGGGCCTTTCCGGTAATCGATGTGATGGAGCTCCCGGAGAAGAGGGAGATCCCCCCACCCGTCCTTGAAGAAAAGGAGGCGGTTGGACTGCCTCGCATAGAGACGGTCGAGAAGACTCGTTGTTTCCCCTTGTCGATTCAGGAGATTGTCTGTGATCATCATCGGCAATTTTTTGTGATCGTTCCCGGCCCCTGCCTCTTTAGACATCGTCCCCGTATTTCACTGGTGGATCTCACCGCCCATGGGTTAGGGTCACCCGGTATGTCGGGATATCCGGTTTTTTCTTTACGACGCGATGGCTGCTCAAGGTCCTGATCAAGATAGCTGAATCCGGTGGAATATTCAAGTCGGGCTCGGTCGGAGTCAAAGCCTATACTTCGACTATCCGCAACAAAAGCCCCCCAGGAGCGATCCTTCTCTGAGGGCTGATAAACACAATCCTCCTGGACATCAAGAATCGTTGCCGATGCCACTGTACCCGTTTTTTCCCTTGCAATCGGTCTTTTTGTGTGTTAGGAAATACGCGAAATCATCGGCGGGTTTTGCTGAGTGGGCTTTAGCCCACTTTTTTTTTCTAAGGAGGGGAAGCTTGCATGCAACCTCATGAAGAACAGATCCGGCAACTGGCCGAACCGGTGCTCGCCTCCGTCGGGATGGAACTGATCCAGGTGGAATGCCTGAAGATGAAGGCACGGTGGGTGGTGCGGATCTACATGGACCGGGAACAGGGAGGGGTGACCCTCGATGACTGCGCCCTGATCAGCAACCAGCTTGGGGGATCTGCTCGACGTCCATGACGTGCCTCCCGGTCCTTACACCCTGGAGGTTTCGTCGCCGGGCCTGGATCGGCCTCTCCAGCGCGACAAGGATTTCCTGAAGTATCGGGGATCCCGGATCAACCTCCGTCTCAAGGAAAAGATCGACGGACGGCGGCAACTTTGCGGGGAGCTGATCGATTATGAGGATGAGGACGGCAGGAAAGTCCTCGTTGTGGGAGAAAGAGGAAAGACCTACCGGATTCCCCGGGAGGCGGTGCTGAAGGCCAATCTGGAGTATGAGTTATAATAGGACTTTTTGCGGCGGCAAGTGATGAGGCCCGGCGTTTCGCTCGGCGTCTATCGAATGATAACGGAGGTTTATTGAATGTTTCCCGAACTGAAACGCCTGATCGAACAGATGGGCAAGGATCGCGGGATAGACAGGGAGATTATCGTCAAGGCCCTGGAGGATGCCATGCTGACGGCGGCCCGCAAGAAGCTGGGAGCCGATGTCGAGTTGGAGGCCCATTACAACGAGGAAGCCGGCGAGATCGAGGTCTTCCAGTTCAAGACGGTGATGGAAAAGGTTCTGGATCCCGATCTCCATATCTCCGTCGCGGAGGCGAGACGCACCCTGGATGAGGAAGCGGAACCGGGCGACAGCCTCGGCATCAAGATCGAAACGAGCACCTTCGGCCGGATCGCCGTTCAGACGGCCAAACAGATCATCATCCAGCGGGTGAAGGATGCGGAGCGGGACAACATCTACGAGGAGTATCACGTAAAAAAAGGGGAACTGGCCAACGGCTTCGTGCAGCGGTTCGAAGGCGGCAACATCATCGTGAATCTGGGACGCGCCGAAGGGATCATCCCCGTTTCGGAGCAGATCTTCAAGGAATCCTACAAGCGGGGAGAGAGGATCAGGGCCTTCATCTGCGAGGTCAAGAAGATCACGAAGGGTCCCCAGATCATCCTCTCCCGGACCCATCCGGGTTTCCTCAAGGCCCTCTTCGAGGTGGAGGTTCCCGAAATCTCCGAGGGTCTGATCGAGATCGTCAACGTGTCGCGGGAAGCGGGGAAACGGTCGAAGATCTCCGTCAGGACCCGGGACAAGGATATCGATCCGGTCGGCGCCTGCGTCGGCATGCGAGGCGCCCGCGTTCAGAGCGTCGTCCAGGAGCTCCGGGGGGAGAAGATCGATATCGTTCCCTATTCCGAAGATCAGGCCAAGTATGTCTGCAGCGCACTGTCGCCGGCAAAGGTGAACCGGGTTTTGGTCGATGACGAGAACCGGGCGATGGAGGTGATCGTTCCCGATGATCAGCTCTCCCTGGCCATCGGAAGGAACGGGCAGAATGTCAGACTGGCGGTGAAACTGACCGGCTGGAAGATCGATGTCAAGAGCGAGTCCACAGCGGCCGGGAAGGCGGAAGACGGCTACGAGGACCTCATGAAAATCCCGGGTATCGGCGAGGCCACGGCGGAGCGACTGTTCAAGGCGGGGCTCAAGAGCGTGGCCATGCTTGCCGCGGCCGAATCCGAGCAGCTGGCGGCTATTCCGGGGGTGGGTGAGAAGACCGCCGCGATGTGGATCGAGGAGGCGGTAAAGATGATCGACCAGGAGACTGGGGCGGCGAAACGGCGGATAGTCGCTAAAGTCATCACATTGGGATGGCGAGGTCGTCAGGGTATCCTCATTGCAAATATTGACTTAGGGGAGAGTTTTAGGCATGTCGAAAAAAAGAGTCTACGAACTGGCCAAGGAGTTAGGGCTGGAAAATAAGGAGCTGATCGCTCGCTTGGAAAAAATCGGCATCGCAGTAAGATCCCATTCGAGTACGCTCGAGGACGCCGATCTGGAGAGGATTCAGTCGGAACTCCTTTCTCCCGAACCCCGTGAGGTGGTTGAACAGAGAATCAAGTCCACGGTGATCAGGCGAAGGGCGGTCCGCCTGCCGGTTGAGGAGATCAAGCCTGAAGAGGCAGCCCCCGCACCGCCCGAGGAAAAGCCCGCCGTTGAACACGGCGCCTCGTCCGGAACCGGTTCTGAAAGAAGCGGCCCGCCAGCCCGTTCCCAAGGAAGTTCCCGTGAGAACCTCGATCTATCGGGATGCGCCTTCCGGTGAAGCGATGCCCAAACCCGTCGCCTTCCGTGAAGCCCGTGCCGAAGCCTGTGACGCCAAAAGAACCGGTTCCGGGACCGTGCAGTGAAAATCGATGCGGTAAAACCGGAACCCCCGGCGCCGGAACAGAAAGAGGAACAAGGGACAAAAACCGGTTCCGGAAACCCTTTCGAAGACGCCGGCGGTTGAGCAGAAACCCCTTCCCGTCCGTCCCCCGGAGCACCGGGAAATCAAGCCCTCCCCGGTAGAGACGATACCAAGAGTCACAGACGCCTTCAGAAGCGCCCAGACCCGCGCCGCCGGTATCGAAAAAAGAATTTCCCCGGAGACCGGACCTGAAGATCGTCAAGGATGTCGACAGTTCCTCCCCCTTCCCGTGTGGATAAGACCGGCAGGGTGGAAGCGGAGAAACCGAAGAAGAAAGGCGGAAAACCCCCCGTCGAGGTTCTGATGGGGGAAGTCGTGGCGCCGCGCAAGAAGGCCCTGATCAAGAAGCTGGTCGACCGGAAGGACAAGCGGATCGAGGTCGAACGGGGCGAAGAGAGGCTCCCCAAGTGGCGTGAAGAGAAGAAGGCCGCACCGGTCAAGATGAAAAAGACGGTGATCACCACGCCGAAGGCGATCAAGAGGCGGATCAAGGTGGCCGAAGCGATCACCGTCGGGGAACTGGCCAAAAGGATGGGCGTCAAGGCGTCCGAGGCGATCAACAAGCTCATCGCCATGGGCCTGATGGTGACCATCAACCAGGCGATCGATTTCGATACGGCCACGCTGATCGCCTCCGATTTCGGTTATCAGGTGGAGGCCGCCCAGAACGAGGGTGATGAAACCCTCCCGAAAACGGAAACCTCTCCGGAAAATCTGAAGCCGCGGGCGCCGGTCGTGACGATCATGGGTCATGTCGATCACGGCAAGACGTCGCTTCTGGATACGATCCGCCAGACCCATGTGATCGACGGCGAGGCGGGCGGGATCACCCAGGCCATCGGCGCCTATCATGTGCAAATCAAGGGCAGGGAGATCGTCTTTCTCGATACGCCGGGTCATGAGGCCTTTACGGCCATGAGGGCCAGAGGGGCCAAGGTGACGGATATCGTCGTCCTGGTCGTGGCCGCCGATGACGGCGTCATGGGTCAGACCGTGGAGGCGATCAACCATGCCCGGGTGGCCGGTGTTCCCATCATCGTGGCCATCAACAAGATCGACAAGCCCGGCGCCGATCCGGGGAAGATCCGCCAGACCCTGACGGAATACAATCTGCTGTCGGAGGAGTGGGGCGGCGAAACCATCTTCTGCGAGGTTTCGGCGAAGAAGAAACTCGGGATCGAGGAACTGTTGGAGATGATCCTCCTCCAGGCCGATGTCATGGAGCTCAAGGCCGATCCCGACCGGCCGGCCCGCGGGGTGATCATCGAGGCGAAGCTCGACCGCGGCCGGGGGCCGGTGGCGACCGTCCTCATCCAGGAGGGCACCCTCCGCGAAGGGGATGCCTTTGTCTCCAAAACGGAATTCGGCCGGGTCCGGGCGATGATCAACGATCAGGGCCGGCGGATCAGCGAGGCCGGTCCCTCCATGCCGGTGGAGGTGATCGGCTTTTCCCGCGTCCCCCAGGTGAGCGCGGAATTCGTCTGTGTCGAGGACGAGAAGAAAGCCCGGAACATCGGCGAATACTGGATCAGGAAGGAACGGGAACGGGAGCTCTCCGTCTCTTCGAAGATCACGCTTGAACAGCTCTATCAGAAGATGAAAGAAGGGGTCAAGGAACTCAACGTCATCATCAAGGCCGACGTGCAGGGTTCCGTCGAGGCCCTGATCGACGCCCTGAACAAACTCTCCACCGATGACATCAAGCTGAAGATCATCCACAGCTCCACCGGAACGATCACGGAAACCGACGTGATGCTGGCCTCGGCCTCCGACGCCGTCATCATCGGGTTCAATGTCCGGCCGGACGCCCGCGTGGTGGAAGTGGCCGAGCAGGAAGGGGTGGACATCAAGCTTTACGACATCATCTACAACGTCATCGCCGATGTGAAGGCCGCCATGGAGGGACTCCTGGAGCCGATCTACAAGGAGGTGGTCCAGGGACGCGCCGAGGTCCGGGAGATCTTCCGGGTTCCCAAGGTGGGGGCCATCGCCGGGAGTTATGTGACGGACGGCAAGATCACCCGGACCGCGGGCCTCAGGCTGCTCCGGGACGGCGTTGTCGTCTATGAGGGCCGGATCGCTTCTCTGCGACGGTTCAAGGACGATGCGAGGGAGGTGATGGCCGGATTTGAGTGCGGCATCGGCATCGAGGGTTTCAACGATATCCACCAGGGGGATGTCATCGAGGCGTATGTGAAGGAACAGATCGAAGAAAACTGTGACGGAGTCGGAATATTCCTCGGGTCGCCTGCCTCTGGTTAGACCGGAAAAGTCTGGATCGGGATGCGAAACGTGCATGAGATATGGTCGTCGGAACGGGTCTCATCGATCTGAGGATTCCCGGGTGCGGGTCTCTCAAGGAGAAACGCAGCGTTCTGAGCCGGATCATCCGTCGGACACAGAACGAATTCAACGTCTCTATCGCCGAAGTCGGTGACAATGACCTCTGGCGGCGGGCCAGAGTCGGCTTCAGTGTGGTGGGTAACGACAAGCCCTATATCAATGCCAAGATGGATCATATCCTGAGATTCATCGATCGGCTTGAACTCGCGGAAGTGGTGCGGAGTCGGATGGAGATGGTGAGCTTTGACGATCTGATGGATGTGGATGAGATAGAAGAAGGCAAATATGAGTGACGGCTTCGGAAAAATAGCGGAACAGATATGAGTAGTTTCAAAAGGGCGGACCGTGTCGCGGATCTGATCAAGATGGAGATCGCCGATCTCCTACTCAAACAGGTCAGGGATCCGCGGATCGGTTCCGTGACGATTACCGGTGTCAAGGTCACCGATGATCTGCGGACGGCGCGGGTCTTTTTCGTCGAGATGGGCAAGGATGCGTGCAGTGCGGAGGTCCAGGCGGGTCTCGGGAAGGCGACGGGCTTCCTGAGGCGGGAACTGGGCCGCAGGCTCCAGCTCCGCCATGTGCCCGAGATCCTTTTTACCTATGATCCCTCCTTTGCCTACGGAAACCGTATCGATACCCTGCTCATGGAGATCCACCGGGAAGAGGAGACGAATGTTCCAACAGATTAGCGAACTGATCGGCCGGTATCGGGTTTTTCTGATCACGGCCCACGAGAGGCTCGACGGCGATGCCCTCGGTTCGGAACTGGCCCTGTACCATATGCTGCGGCAGATGGGAAAGGAGGCGACGATCTACAATCAGGACGGGACGCCGGAGAATTATCGGTTTCTCCCGGGGAGTGACCGGATCACCAACGCACTTCCCGCCCTCGAATCCTTCGATGCCGCCTTCATTCTCGATTGCAGCGAACTGGAGCGGGTCGGAAGAGAGGCTGAAAAGATTGCCGCCATCCCCCGCCTGGTCAACATCGATCACCACTGTCTCCAACGGGGGGTTCTGCGAGACACGGCTGATCGATCCGCAGGCAAGTTCAACGGGGGAGCTGATCTGCCGGCTCATCGCGTATATGGGATTTGCAGTGACCGGGAGATGGCGACCTGCCTCTATACGGCCATCCTGACCGATACGGGCGGGTTTCGCTACGGAAACACCGGCCAGGACACCCTTCTGGCCGCGGCGGATCTGGTGGCCGACGGCGCCGATCCCCAGTGGATCTCGGAAAATGTGTATGAGATGAATCCGCCGGCCAGGATCCGCCTTCTAGGTGCCGTTCTTCCCACCTTGACCATCGACGAAGGAGGTCGTGTCGGATCGCTCACCGTGACGCAGCAGGCGCTTGCCGCTGCCGGGGCGCTGCCGGAGCATACCGAAGGTTTTGTCGATCTGCCCCGGACCATCCGGGGGGTCGAGATTTCCATCCTCTACGCGGAGTTGCCGGACGGGCGTTTCAAACTGAGCCTGCGCTCGAAGGGAAACGTCAACGTGGAACGCGTGGCCCGCGTCTTCGGCGGAGGAGGGCATATCAATGCCGCCGCCTGCCGGATGGAGGGGAAAATCGATGATATCCATCGGCGGGTGCTCGAGGCGATCAGGACGTCCGGGGAATCATGAACGGGGTCATTGTCATCGACAAACCGTCGGGCCGGACATCCCGTGCAGTCGTGGAGGAGGTCAAGCGGGCGCTCGGGATCAAAAAGGCCGGCCATACCGGGACCCTCGATCCGCTGGCGACCGGCGTCCTCCCGGTCTGCATCAATGAGGCGACGAAGCTGGTGCAGTTCCTGGCGCTCGACACCAAGGAGTACCGGGCCACTCTCCTTTTGGGGGTCAGGACCGACACCCTCGATACCGAGGGACGGGTCATCAGCCGGGAGGAACCCCGCGTGACCCGGGAGCAGGTGGAGGATGCGCTGCACGGCCTGACGGGAAAGCGGGAGCAGTTGCCTCCCCGGTATTCGGCGGTGAAGTTCCGGGGGAAACCCCTTTACGACTGGACGCGCCGGGGGATTCGGTTGAGCAACTGCCGCGGGAGGTGGAGGTTTACGGCATTCGGATCGACGAGATCCGTCTGCCCGAGGTGACTTTTACGGTTTCCTGTTCCAAGGGCACCTATATCCGTTCCCTCTGTGCGGAAGTGGGGGAGGCGCTCGGTTGCGGGGGGTGTATGTCGGCCCTGCGCCGGACGCGCAGCGGCTGTTTTCACGAGGAGACGGCCCTGGTCACGGAAGGCATGACGGAAGAGGAAAAGCGGGAGCTCTTCACGGCGCACTTGATGCCGATGGCGGAGCTCCTGCCCGGACTTGCCGTCATCGATGTGGATCCGCCGCTGGCGGAGAGGTTGCGGAACGGGTATCAGCCGGAGGGTGAAGCGCTGACCCGCTATCATATTCCTTTTCTTGCCGCGGGAGATGTGATAAAGTTTATGCTCAGGGAAAAACACCTGGTTGCCGTGGCCCGGATGCTCTGTGCATCGGACGAGCTGGCTTCGGGGGAGGGTAAGAAACAGGCGGTCAGGATCTTACGGGTGTTTAACGATTGAGGCGACCGTCGGACGTTCATCATTGACTTACTTAAGGGAGGAGAAGAGCAGTGTTAGATGTAGAAAAAAGAAAGGGAATCATCGATAGTTATCAGTTACACGACACGGATACGGGATCCCCGGAGGTCCAGATTGCCCTCCTG
Organism: uncultured delta proteobacterium; assembly: GCA_963842685.1. Lineage (GTDB taxonomy): Bacteria > Desulfobacterota > Syntrophia > Syntrophales > UBA5619 > JAKAFS01. The sequence continues at coordinate 18,786 of CAWJHT010000044.1, forward strand.
AGCGCCAGGATTGAGTATCTGACGGAACACTTCAAGACCCACAAGAAGGACCATCATTCCCGGCGGGGGCTTCTGAAGCTGGTCAGCCAGCGGCGCAGGCTTCTGGATTATGTGAAGAAAAAGGACGTGGAACGCTACAGAAGCGTGATTCAGCGTCTCGGTCTCAGGAAGTAATCTGAGTACAGGATGCGCAGCGTCGATGAGGAGTAGGAAGTAAGGAGTATGAAGCAGGCTTTCATGTCTGCTCCCTACTGCCTACTGCCTACTCCGTTCCATGCCGCGCATCGTCAATCAAACAAGGAGAGGAAATTATGAGTAAACTGTTCAGTACGGATTTTGCGGGAAGAACGATCTCCCTCAAGACGGACTATGTCGCGGGGCAGGCGGACGGCGCCGTCCTGGCGACATACGGGGATACGGTGGTCCTGGTGACCGCCGTTTCGTTAAAGACAATACGGGAGGGGATCGATTTTCTGCCCCTTACCGTGGATTATCAGGAAATGACCTTTGCCGCCGGGAAGATCCCCGGCGGCTTCTTCAAGAGGGAGGGACGTCTCAACGAGAAGGAGATCCTGACCTCGCGGATCATCGACCGCTCCATCCGGCCCCTGTTTCCGAAGAAATATTTTCACGAAACACAGATTGTCGCGTCTGTCCTTTCCGTGGACAACGAGAACGACTCCGATGTGACGGCGATGCTTGCCGCGTCCGCCGCGCTTGAGATCTCGAATATCCCTTTCAAGGGACCGATCGCCGGGGTCCGAGTCGGTCGCGTGGACGGCGCTTTCGTCTGCAACCCCTCGCAGGAGCTTCAGGAAAAAAGCGAACTCAACCTCTTTCTGGTGGGACGGAAGATCGTTCCCGGTACGGAGGGCAGGCCCTACGATGTGAACCTCGTCATGATGGAAGGCGAGCTCAATGAAGTCGATGAGGAGATCGTCGTCGAGGCGATCAACTTCGGCCTCGAGGCGATGCGGCCCGTGATCGATCTTCAGGACCGGATGCGTCAGGAGACGGGCAAGGCCAAGCGGGCCTTTGAGGTTCCGGCCGTCGACGAGGCCCTCTTCGCCAAGGTGTCGGAGCGGCCCTGCCGGGGCTCAAGGAGGGTTATGGCATAGCGCAAAAGATGGAGCGTTATGCGCTGCTGGATCAGGTTCGGAAAAGTGTCGTCCAGACACTCACGGCCGATAATGCCTCTCTCAAGCCCAAGGTGCTCGACATCATCGAATCGCTGGAGAGGCAAATCCTCCGGGAGATGATTTTACATGAAAACAGAAGAATCGACGGTCGGACCAATACGGAAATCCGTCCGATCAGCTCCGAGGTCGGTCTCCTGCCCCGCGCCCACGGTTCGGCCCTCTTCAACCGGGGTGAGACGCAGGCCCTGGTGACCGTGACCCTGGGGACCTCCCATGACGAGCAGCGGATGGATTACATCTCCGGCGAGGAGAGGCGTTCTTTTCTTCTCCACTACAATTTTCCGCCCTTCAGTGTCGGTGAGGCCAAGCCTCTCCGGAGCCCCGGCCGGCGGGAAATCGGACACGGCGTCCTGGCGAGGAGGGCGCTTCTTCCGGTCCTGCCGCCCAGGGAGGCATTCCCCTATACCATCCGGATCGTCTCCGATATCCTGTCGTCCAACGGCTCCTCTTCGATGGCCACGCGTCTGCGGCGGATGTCTCTCCCTGATGGACGCCGGGGTGCCGATCCGGGCCACCGTCGCCGGGATTGCCATGGGGCTCCTGAAGGAAGGCGACCAGGTGGTGATCCTCTCCGATATCCTCGGCGACGAGGACCACGCCGGCGACATGGACTTCAAGGTCTGCGGGACCGAAAAGGGCGTGACCTCCATGCAGATGGACATCAAGATCGACAACCTGACCGGAGACATCCTGAAGAAAGCCCTGAACCAGGCCCGCGAGGGAAGGCTCTTCATCATCGGCAAGCTGCGCGAGACCATCGCGGCGCCGCGTCCGGACATCTCCGTCTATGCCCCGCGGATCACCACCGTCAAGGTGAGACCGGACAAGGTGCGCGACGTGATCGGTTCCGGCGGCAAGAACATCCGCCAGATCGTCGCGGAGACCGGTGTCGAGATCAATGTGGAGGATGACGGCACGGTGACCATCGCCTCCAGCGACGCGGATGCCGCCGCCCGGGCCGTGGCCATGGTGAAATGGCTGACCGAAGATGCCGAGGTCGGAAAGATTTACAAGGGCACGGTCAAGAAGATCGTCGATTTCGGCGCCTTCGTCGAGATCCTGCCGGGTACGGAGGGACTTCTGCACATCTCGCAGCTCGCCAAGGAGCGGGTGAACAAGGTGACCGACATCCTCCAGGAGGGGGACGAGGTGATGGTCAAGGTGCTGGAGATGGACAAGCAGGGGAAGATCCGCCTGAGCCGGAAGGAAGCGCTGGGGGCCAATGGTCAATAAGACCATTCTGGAAAACGGCATCCGCGTCATATCCGAGGAGATCGACCATGTCCGGTCGGTCTCCATCGGGGTCTGGGTGGAAGGCGGTTCCCGCCATGAAAACGGCCTGACCAACGGGGCTGCCCATTTCATCGAGCACATGCTGTTCAAGGGCACCGAGCGACGGTCCGCCTTTGATATCGCCTCCGCCATCGATTCCGTCGGCGGTGTGATGAACGCCGCCACGGGGAAGGAAAACACCTCTTTCTACATCAAGATTCCGGATTACCACCTGGAGCTGGCCGTCGATCTGCTGGCCGATCTCTTTACCGGTTCACGCTTTGACGAGACGGAGATCGGCCGGGAGAGGTCGGTGATTCTCCAGGAGATCCGGATGGTCGAAGATACCCCCGACGATTTGATCCACGATTTCTTCGAGGGGATGTTCTGGAAAGACCATCCCCTCGGACTTCCCATTCTCGGGACGAAGGAGCGTGTCGAGGCCTTCAGTCGCGACGATCTGCTTCGTTTCTTTCAGACCCGCTATCACGGGAATCGTCTGGTGATTACCGCGGCGGGAAATCTCAAGCACGATGAATTCGTAGATCTGGTCCGACGCTCCTTCGGATCGCTCGACAGTTTATCCGTCGGCGAACGGGATGAAATCCCCGTGGCCAGGCCCGGAAAGTCCGTTCTCCGGAAGGATCTGGAACAGGTGCATCTCATCATCGGCGCTCCGGCGCCCTCGGCGGTGAGCCCCGAGCGGCATGCGGGATTTCTTCTGAATGCCGTCCTCGGGGGGAGCATGAGTTCCTGGCTTTTTCAGGAGATCCGGGAAAAACGGGGTCTTGCCTATGCGATCTGTTCCTATCTGACCTCCTACATGGATACGGGGCTGTTCGGCATCTATGTGGGGACCGGCAGCGACAAGGTCCGTGAGGTCCTGGGCCTGGTCCGGGAAGGCATGGAGAGGTTCTCCTCCGAACATCTGACGGAAACGGAACTGCGGTCGGCCAAGGAACTGATCAAGGGAAATTTCCTCCTCGGCATGGAGAGCACGGACAACCGGATGACGGGCCTGGCCAGGAATGAGATCTGCTTCGGAAGGCAGGTGACGCCCGAGGAGGTCATCGCGCGGATCGATGCGGTGAGTCAGGAGGAGATCCGCTCCCTGGCCGCAAAGATGTTCCGGTCCGACGCCCTGACGGTCGCGGCGCTCGGTCCCGTGTCCGAAGAGGCTTTAGTTTTTTAACGGAAATGCCGATAATAGAAGAGATCCAGGTGTCCATTCAGAGACTGCCGGGGACGGAAGATCTGCCGCTTCCCAGCTACATGACCGATCAGGCGGCGGGAATGGATCTGATGGCGGCGGTCGAGGCGGAGGTGACGATCCTTCCCGGGGAAAGGAAGCTGATACCGACCGGTATCCGGGTGGCCATTCCCGAAGGGTACGAGGCCGAGATTCGCCCCCGGAGCGGCTTGGCCCTGCAACACGGCGTGACCCTGGTCAACGCCCCCGGCACGATCGACGCGGATTATCGCGGAGAGGTGGGAGTCATCCTGATCAATCACGGTCAGGCGCCCTTCGTCGTCCGGCGGGGGGACCGAATCGCCCAGATGGTGGTGCATCGGGTCTGCCGGGTGCGCTGGAACGCCTGCGGAACCTTGATTCCGACGAAGAGAGGCGACGGCGGGTTCGGCCATACTTAGGCTGCTGAAATATCAGCTTGCACAACCTATTTTTTTTGTGTATATTATCGCAAGGTTCTCTTTTTGAAGTCATTCCGAAGTTGCGGGGTATCAGGCAGATGAAGGTGGGAAGATATCTCATCGTCTTTGTTTTGCTCATGGGGGCCCTGATCACGTTTGGGGACAGAGGGCTCATCGATAACTACCGGATGAAGGAAAAGCTGATGGTCCTCAAAAAGGTCAATCATGAAATTACCCTTGAAAACATTGCGCTGAAGAAGAATATCATGCTGCTCAGGAATGACCTGTCCTATATCGAGATGATGGCGAGAAACGAACTCGGCATGGTGAAAAAAGGGGATCTGGTTTACCGGCAGGCGCAGTAGGGATTCTCCTTTGCCGGAGCAGGAGCGGTCCATACCCTTATTTCAAGACGGTGACCTCATGTTCGACATCAGGGGCTTGTTTGCGGGCGGAAAGCAGCTTGCCGGGCTGGACATCGGTTCGAGCTGCATCAAGCTTGCGGAGATACAGGATACCTCCAAAGGCCGTATTCTCAGTCGTTTTTCCCAAATACCCCTGGCCAAAGGGGTGATCGTTGACGGCGCCGTCGTGGAACCGGAAGTCCTGACCGCAACCATCAAGGAACTCTACAAACAATCCGGCTGCAAGCGAAGCAAGATCGTCACTTCCATCTCCGGGCACGCCGTGATCGTGAAAAAGGTGACCTTCGCCCAGATGGATGAGGCTGAACTGTTTGAACTCATTCACGATGAGGCGGAGAAATATCTGCCTTTCGACGACATGGCCACGGTCGATTACGATTGCCAGATCCTCGGCGACAATCCCTACAACCCCAGCCAGATGGAAGTCCTCCTCGTAGCGGCCAAGAAGGAGATCATCGAGGGCTATACGAAGTCCATCGAGGCGGCGGGCCTCATCCCGGTGATCATGGACGTCGATTCCTTTGCCCTCGAGACCATGTATGAAGAAAATTATGAATTCGAGGAGAACGATGTCGCCGTCCTCGTCAACATCGGGGCGAGCATTACCAACCTCAACGCGGTAAAGGGCGGGGGATCGATCTTCACGCGGGATTTTACCCTCGGCGGCAATTCCGTTACCGAGGCGATCGCCAGAGATCTGAATGTCTCCTTTGAGGAGGCGGAAAAGGCCAAGATCGAGGGTCTCGGTGACGACGAACAGGCCCGGAAGCTCTTTAGGGACAAGCTGATCGTTTATGCCGATCCGATCTGTTCCGAGATCGAGCGCTCGGTCGACTATTTCCGGTCCACTTTCGGCGTGGAGAGCATCAAGCAGGTTCTTCTCTCCGGCGGCGGGGCCATGATCCCCGGAATAGCGGCCGACCTGGGCCAACGCCTGGGGATCGAGACGGAGATCATCAATCCCTTCAAAAAGATCCCTGTAACAAGAATGTCCTGGACAAGGAGACGGCGGCGCGTATCGGTCCCATTGCCGCCGTCGGTGTGGGTCTGGCCTTGCGGAGGATCGGTGACAAAGGATGATGGCTGACTTTTTTAGAGAGAGCCCATGATCAGGATCAATCTTCTGCCTTATCGGGAAAAGGAAAAGAAGAAGACGTTCTTACGCCGGATCGTCCTGCTGTCGGGGTCTTTCGTGCTCTTTCTTCTGATCCTTGTCTCCGTTTACCTCACTTTCGACCTGAGCATCGGCAATATCGAGAAGAAGATTCGGGAGGCGGAGGCCAAACTGGTCGTCCTGAACAAGAAAGTCGGGGATATGGAGAGGTTCAAGAGGGATAAAAAGGAGGTGGAGCAGAAGCTCGGTGTGATCAAGTCCCTGGACGGCAACCGGCTTTTCCCCGTCCAGATGCTGGATGAACTGAATCTGCTGGTTCCGGTAAAGGACATCTGGCTGGAGAAGCTCGGCCAGACGGGGGCTGATCTGCGCATCGAGGGAGTGGCCAGGAACAACGATGTAGTGGCTCGGTTCATGAAAAGCCTCGAAAGGGCAAGCTTCATCCAGACCGTCGATCTGTTGGGAACAATGGAAAAAGAGATTTCCGGCATGAAGTTGCAGCAATTCACCTTGACGTGTGTTCTAAAAAAGAGGTGAGGGACCATGTCCATAGATGCAAATGACCTGAAGAAACTCCCGCCAAGAGTCAAGGTGCTGCTCGTCTGCCTGTTCTATATTGTCCTGGGCTACCTCTATTTCATGCTTTACCTGCAGGGCGCCATCGAGAAGCATGAAAATCTCAGCACCAAATTGACCGGTCTTCAGCAGCAGGTGACGGAGAAGGAAAAGACGGTGGCCCAGCTCGGCACATATACTCGCGAGGTCGGTGCATTGAAGGAGTCCTTCAAACTGGCCCTGATGATGCTTCCCAATCAGAAGGAAATCCCGGATCTCCTTTTGGCGGTGGCCAATGCCGGCAGGAGCTCCGGTGTGGACTTCCTCGTCTTTGAGCCAAAGATGCCTGAAAAAAAGCCCCTTGAGACGAATCCGGCAGCGGCAAAGCCGGCCGCTCCCAAGGCGGCCGCTTCCGCTGCCAAGCCGGCCGATGTCAAGGGCCAGCCGCCGAAGCCGGTGGAGCCGGAGAAATTTTATGAAGAAATCCCCATCAAGGTGCAGCTGGCCGGCGGTTTCCACAACACATTGTCCTTCTTCGATCAGGTGGCCCGGTTGCCTCGAATCGTCAATATCGAGGATATTACGATGGGAGATGTCAAGGATGTGAAGGGACGGGGGCGTGTCATGAAAACATCCTGCACGGTTAAAACGTATATGTTTGTGGACAAGAGATGAGAAGACGGCATGTCATCGTGGGTTTGGCGGGAGGCATCCTGACGCTTTGGCTCGCCGGCGGGATCGGCGCCGTCTCCTCCCGGGCTGCCGAAGTGAAAGCGTCTTCCCCTGCAGCGACGATCGAGGCCGGTGACCCGGGCGCGGCGGCGACTCCCGCAGCTGCACCGGCGGCATCTCAGTCCTATCGTTCTCGTGCAGCCGGAAAACCGGATCCGTTTCGGCCTTTCATCGAGACGGATCTCGAACAGAAGATCAAGAAAGAAGGAAGCCCGAGTAAAAAAGAGGGCGTAAAGAGCCGTCCCCTCTCGCCGCTCCAGCAGAAGGAGATCGGGCAGTTCCGCCTCGTGGGGATCGCCGGTGACGATAAGAGGCGCACGGCGGTTGTGGAGGACGGGGCCGCGAAAAAAATCTATCCCCTGTTTGTGGGGACCTATATCGGTCCGAACGAAGGACGGGTCGCACAGATCCTTCCCGATCGCGTGATCGTGGAGGAACGGGTCGAAGACCAGACGAAAAAGGGCAAACAGGCACAGATCAGGCGTATTACCATAATGCTTCACAAGGAAGAATAAGAGGGGAAACATGAAACGGGCAATACAATGGACATGGCTTGTTTTTATAGCGGTGATCATGACAACGGCCCTCCCCCCGGCATGGGGTGCGCCACCCGCGGCTCCGAACGCATCCGCACAGGCGGTGGGTGCGGGATACCTGGAAAACGTCACCTTTGAGAAGCTGCCGGGGAAGGAGCGGGTGACCCTCGCGGTGTCGAAGCAGTCCGGTGTGACGGTCGAGAATCAACCGGGCAATGCGGTGCTGGTCCGTCTGGAGAACCTCTTTGTTCCCGAGGGGCTCCGTCGTCCTCTCGAGTGATGCGTCCCTCGCCAATGTGGTCCGGGTGACGCCCGTTCAGAAGGCGGCCGAAGGCCGATCCTGGGTCCTCGCGACGATCGAGCTGAAGCAGAAGGTCCCCTACAGCGTCCGGCAGGAGGGGATGAATGTCCTCATCGATTTCAATGTGACCTCCCTGGCGTCGTCCGCAGGGCCTGACGCTGGGAAGGCCGTTGCCGCCCGTACAGACCCCGGAGGTGCGGCAGACGGCGCGGGGAGTGGAAGCAGCGTCGATGCCCGCGAAAGGTCCAGCGAAAGAGGGGGGAAAGGAAAAGAAGGTCTACACCGGTTCCCGGATCTTCCTCGACGTTCAGGATGCCGATATCAAGGCGGTATTCCGGCTCCTGGCCGAGCAGGGAAATGTCAGCATCGTCTCCGGGGAGGACGTCAAGGGGACGGTGACCCTGAACATGAAGGATGTCCCCTGGGATGAGGCCCTGGATACGATTCTCCGGATCAATAGTCTCGAAAAAACCCAGGCGGGCGAGCATCATCACCGTGATGACGCTGAAGAATCTGACGGAGCAGCAGGCCCTGGAGAAGGGCCGCCGGGATGTGGAACCGCACGTGACAAAGGTGATCCGCATCAATTACGCCAGCGCCGGCGGTCTCAGGGAGAATCTGCAGGAATTTCTCAAGGACAAGGACGACAAGATCCGGGGTTCGGTGCGTGTCGACGCGCACAGCAACTCGCTGATCATCCAGGCCCTGCCCGACGACATCCGCCGGATCACGCCGATCATCGAGGAGATCGACAAACAGACCAGCCAGATCCTCATCAAGGCCAATATCGTGGAGACCACCAAGGATTTTGCCCGCAGCCTGGGTATCCAGTGGGGCGGCGTCTTCGGCCGGAATATGGGTGACAACAACATGTACGTGACGCCGGGCGGGACCGGCGGCAGCGCGACGCCCCCGGGAAGCGTCCTGTCGGGCGGTTATACGCCGTCCACAGGTCCTGCGGGCATCAGCGGACAGGGTTTCGGCGCGAATTTCCCCGCCGCCTGCGATCACCGGGACCGCTCCGGCCGCCCTGGGGCTCATTTTCGGGACCATCGGCGGCAATCTGCTGGAGGTCCAGTTGAGCGCGCTCCAGAAGGACGGCAAGCTGAACATCCTCTCCAGCCCTTCGCTCACGACCCTCGACAATCAGAAGGCCGTCACGGAAAACGGAGAGGAGGTCCCGGTCACCACCGTCAATAAGGATGGCGAGCCGTCGACCACCTATAAGCCGGTCACTCTGAAAATGGATATCACGCCGCATGTCATCGACGGCAAGACCCTCAAGATGACCATCATGGTGCAGAAGGACGAGATCGACCTTTCCCGGGTCGACCGATATGGAAACCCCTATATCATAAAAAAACAGACCACCACCTCTCTGATCGTCCAGGACGGGGAGACGATCGTCATCTCCGGTCTGATCCAAGCAGAATAACTATGGGACCGATACGGGCATTCCTCTTTTCAAGGATGTCCCGATCCTGGGCTGGCTCTTCAAGTCCGAAGGAGAAGAGTTCGCGTATGGAGGAGGTTCTCATCTTCATTACGCCCAATATCCTGAAGCCCCAGATGGTGGCAGGCATCCAGGACGGACCCGACGGCAGCGGGGAAAAGCAGGCGCCGCCTGAATCGCCGCCCCGGTAAAGAGTGATTTGAGAGGTTTTTTGGCAGGCAACCTGAAACAGTCTCCTCTCCTTCGTCTTCCTCAGACGGACGGGGTGAGGAAAAGGAGCGATTGATGAAACGATATCTGGCCGCGATTCTCGCAGGGAGTGGCGATCGTCGTTGCCGGCTGCGCGACAGATCCTTATCATAAAGGGTTCAAGGCCTACCGGAGCGGGGATTATGGCACGGCAGGGCAGGAACTGACCCCTCTTGCGGAGCAGGGCGACGATGAAGCCCAGCTTCACCTGGGTCTCCTGTACAGGGACGGCTTAGGGGTCATGCCGGACCACCGGGAGGCGTTAGAAATGGCTGCAGAGATCGGCGGAGCAGGAAAACGTGAATGCCCGGATCGCCCTCGGATCCTTGTATGCCGACCGGCAGGGCCTTGTCCAGAACGACGTGCTGGCGCTTTTGTGGTTCAATTTCGCCGTTTCCCAGGGGAGCCAGGAGGCGGACTCGCTGCGCGAAGACCTGCTGAGGAGGATGACGCCCGCCCAGATCATGGAGGCCCAGCGCCTGGGCCGGGAATACAAGTCCGAAAAGGACTATATCAATATGGTGCGGGACCTGAAACCGAAGGCCTTGTCGGGAGATGCGTCGGCCCAGATGAAGCTGGGGACCCTGTATTACAAAGGTCAGGGGGTGAGCCGGGATTATGCCGAGGCGGCGCGTCTCTTTTTGCTGGCGGCGGAAAAGGGCGATCCCTATGCCCAGTCGAATCTGGGTTATATGTACGAACTGGGCGAGGGCGTTCCCCAGGACTATGGGCAAGCGGCCAAGTGGTATCTCAAGTCGGCGGAGCAGGGGAATATGCAGGCCCAGTTGTCCGTCGGCAGGCTCTACGAGAAGGGTCAGGGCGTCCCCCAGAACGATGTCCTCGCCCTGATGTTTTATATCCTTGGCTGCGGCAAACGGCGACGTGAGGGCGACCACCGAGCGGGACCGACTGACGGTCTGGATGTCTCCCGATCAGGTCGCCGAGGCCCAGCGCCGGGCGCGAGAATTCAAGACAGCAGGGAGATGAGGTCGGCCCTGTACGTGTAATTCCCATACCGAAGGGTTTGAAGGATCAACTCATGAAGGAGACAGGTCTTTTACGAAGGAGGATGAGAAATGCATAAGTATTTTCGGTGGTCGGGACTATTTCTATTCATCCTGACGCTCTGCGTCTGCGGATGCAGCGGCAGCGGCAGCTCCGCCGATCCTATGGGAACAGGGACCGTTCAATTTGTCGCCGAATACAACTCGCCGATCGGTACCGGCACTACCAATGCTGCACCGGTCATGACCACGGCGAATGTCCAACCGAGCAGCAGCCTGACCCTGACGGTCTGGGTGTCCAATTTTACCAGCGATGGAAAAACCGTGCCGGTCATCAACGAGAGGGTCAGTTTCACACTGGATTCGCCGGAAAACGGCGCCCGGCTCGCCGCGCTGAACGACCGGACCGCCAGTAACGGACAGGCCAGGGTCGTGTATACGGCGGGGAACAACCTCTTTCCCGATGTGGTTCGCGTTACGACGAGTATCGGCGCCACCGCCTCCATTCTGATCACAAAAACCGGGACGACCCCTCGAGGACGCATTGTCTCTCTGCTCCCTTTAAGCCCGGCTTCCGTGGCGCCTCTGGGTTTCGTCACGATCACCGCCACTGTGACGGACAACGGATTGGCCGTCCAGGGCGAGCGGGTCACCTTCACCCTGACGACAAACAACGGGGCCTCACTGTCCGTCCCGAGCGGCCTTACCAATGCCGGCGGGCAGGTGACCACCGTTTATCAGGCCGGCAACAACAACGTCCAGGATGTGGTGCAGGCCTCTTTGAGCAACGGGGCAATGGCCCAGCTCATCATCACCAAGACCGGCGTGGGACCGGGAAGGTCGATTACTCTGGCTTCGCCGCTCCCAACCCCGTGGCGCCGGGCAGATACTCGATCATCACCGCGACGGTGAAAGACTCCGGCGACAGCCCGGTCAGCGGTGCGACGGTCCGGTTTAGCATGACGACCTCCAACGGGTCGATCAGTCGTAACGAACTGCCGACCGACGGGAGTGGTGTCGCCAGTATGGTGTACTATGCCGGGAACAACCTTGAGCCGGATATCCTGCAGGCGACGACCGACGGCGCCTTCACGCAACTCATCATCACGAAGACCGGGCAGGTTGCTGGGCTATACGGCGACGATGACCGCTAATCCGAGTGAATTTACAAAAGGCGACTGGTGCAGGCCCATGGCTGGCCAATACCGTACTGACGGTGACGGTCGTGCAAGAACAGCCCTGTCCGGCAAGCGGTGCTGCCCTGCCGGCAACGGGGTTGCGGGTGCGATTCAACTCGGATCTGGCTATTTTTGCAGCCCCCGACGATGCCCTGACGGGTGTCGACGGCAAGGCAACGTTTATCTATCTAGAACCGTTAGGATCTAGGAACGTATGTCGTGGATGCCTATGTCGATGTCAATGACAACGGCGTCCAGGATCCGACGGAACCGACGGCGGCAACGACTATAACTATGGACTGAGTAAAGAAAGGAAAGGGGAGCGACAGAAACACCGCTGAAGAATGTAGACCCCGATTTAATACTGCGGGCCTCGATGAGTAGGTAAACCCGTGCGGAGCACTCCGTCACGGTGTCCTGAAGGCGGGTCGAATTCGCATTTCCTGTCGCTTGAATCTGGCTCCCTCCCTTCCGAGGGAGGGAGCCATGACTATAGCGAAAATTTCATCCACAGCGGTCGGTGCGGGATTGACCTTTTGATAAGGGGTCAACTTTCAGGGGAATAGGTCAGGATAAGTAAATATAAATATAAACAAGCAGTTGTAATTCAGTATCCTAAGGCAAGGTCTGGCATGACTTTGCCTTTTTTTCTTTCTTGACACGCTCTTGCGGCCTATGTTAGCGTTCTTACCGCTTGCGGTTGACCGGGATAAATTTAGGAACCAATTGAAAAGACGATGAATTATGGGTGATCATGCTCCTGGGTCTCGACGGTCGTTCCTGGAAGAGGCGGAGATGTTTCTCGAAAAGGGCGATGACCGGGCGGCCCTCGACCTGGCCGGGCTGCGGCTCGAACAACTGCCGGGCGATCCGGATGCCCGCATCGTGATCTGCCGTGTCCATATCCTGCAGGGGAGGCTGGACAAGGCCGGGGAGATGCTCAATGAGATGGAGGAGCTCCTCGCGAGCCTCTCGCGGATCTACATGAATATGGGGGATATCTTCATTGAGAAAGGGATGCCGGAATCGGCAAGGACCTATTACCGTAAATTCATCAGCCTGAATCCCGACACCCCGGAAGCGCAGGAGATTGCCGAACGATTCAAGGGCATCTCGGAGCCGCGCGAGACGGATGACGGGGCGGGAGCGGAGGAGGAAGAGACAGTCCGGGTCCCGGAGGATTTTCAGACCGTGACGCTTGCGGAACTCTATATTCGGCAGGGCCATCTCCGGATGGCGAAGAAGGTTCTGGAGGCCATCCTCCGGAAGGACCCGCAGTAGGAGAGGGCGGCAGAAAGGCTCCGGGAGGTCCGAGAGGCGCTCGGCGGGGAGAAGTCTGCCGCGAAAGGCGGCGCCGGTCATCGCCGAGCTTTCCCGCTGGCTGGACAATATCGGCAGGTTGCGCGGCCATGCGGCATGATCCTCCACCCTATCCGGAGAGGGTGAGCCGTCTCCGCGCCGGGATTTCCGAGAAGGACGCCCTGCTCATTCTGCATGCAAAAAATATCCGTTACCTGACCGGTTTCACCGGCGGCGACGGGGCCCTGATGGCCGGTCCGGACTGGCTTGTCGCTCCTGGTGGACGGGCGGTATGTGACCCAGGCGCGGGAGGAGGCCGTCGGGACGGAGATCTTTGAATTCCGCAACCGGGTCGACGGGATCGCGGCGGTGGCTCGCGAGCGCGCGGTGGAGGCGATCGGTTTCGAATCCCCCTCCCTGTCTGTGGAAGAATACCTGAGGCTGCAGGAAAAACTTCCGGAGGTGGCGCTCCGGCCCCTTTCCGGGGAGCTCCACTCCCTCCGGGCCGTCAAGGATGAGGAGGAGATCGACCGGATCCGGGAGGCGGCGCGGATCGCCGGAGAGGCCCTTGCGGCGGTCCGGGAGATGATCCGGCCGGGCGTCCGGGAGAAGGAGATCGCCCTCGAGCTCGAATACCGGATGCGGCGGGGCGGGGCGGAGCAGGCCTCCTTTGAGACGATCGTCGCGGCGGGGGCCAATGCGGCCCTTCCCCATGCCACGCCGGGATCTCGTGCGATCGCGGCCGGGGATTGCGTCATGATCGACTATGGCGCGGTCTCGGGCGGCTACCACTCCGATGAGACCTGCACCTATATCGTGGGGCACGCCTCGGACCGTCAGCAGGAGGTCTACCGGCTGGTCAGGGAGGCCCATGACCGGGCGATCCGGGCGATCCGGGCGGGCGTTTCCTGCGGTGCGATCGACCGCATCGCCAGGGGGTTTCTCGAAGAGGCCGGGCTGGGGGCCCATTTTTCCCACGGGACCGGCCACGGGGTGGGGCTGGATGTCCATGAGGCGCCTCGTCTGGCCGCGGGACGCGAGGAGATCCTCCGCGCCGGCATGGTGGTGACGGTCGAGCCGGGGGTCTATCTCCCCGGTCTCTGGGGTATCCGGATCGAGGATACGGTGCTGGTGAGGGAGGAGGGCTGCGAAATCTTGACGCAGACCTCCAAGGAGTTGACCATTCTTTAATCTGAGCTTCACTATTTTATACAGGATGTCCTATTATGAAATTGTTTCCGGATGATCTGCTGTACAGTCAGGAGCATGTCTGGATCAGGGTGGAGGGCAATCTGGCCACCATCGGGATCACGGACCATGCCCAGGAGAAGTTGGGAGAGATCATTTCGCTCGATCTTCCCGAGGCCAATTCCTCCGTGGAGAGGGACGAACCCTTCGGCAGGATCGAATCGGCGAAAGCGTCGGTCGAACTCATCTCGCCGGTCAGCGGGACGGTCATCAGCGTCAACGAGGATATCACGGATGACATCGGAATCATCAACAGCGATCCTCACGACACCGGCTGGATGATCGTCGTGGAGATGGAGGATCCGGAGGAACTGGACGATCTGCTGGATACGAGCGAATATCAGGAATTCGTCACCCGGGAAGAGGAGATCGGCTGAGCCATGGATATCCGGGCTCTGATCAAAGAAGAGGTCCTCTCCCAGACGGCCTATCCGGTGGAGACCACCCCGTGCCGGATCAAACTCGATGCCAATGAGAATCCGCTGGCCATTCCTCCCCGGCTCCGGGAACGATTTGCGGCCCTGCTTGGCCTCCATCGAACTGAACCGTTATCCCGAGGCCGGATCCGTCGCGCTGGCCTCCCGGTTCGCCGCGGCATTCGGCGTGGAGGCGGATCAGGTCATCCTCGGCAACGGATCGGACGAGCTGATTCAGATCCTCTGTGCGGCCCTGGCGCGGCCCGGGGCGGAGGTCATGATCCCCGTTCCCACCTTCGCCATGTACCGGATCTCCGCTCTCAACTCCGGCCTCCGGGTCGCGGCGGTCCCGCTCGACAAGGAGTTCGATCTCGATCTCCCGGCCATGCAGGAGAGGATGGCGGCGCATCCCCCCGCCTTGACCTTTTTGGCCTGGCCCAACAATCCGACGGGCAACTGCTTTCGCCGGGAAAGGATCGAGGCGATTCTGAAGGCCGCCTCCGGCATCGTCGTCGTGGATGAGGCCTATTTCCATTTTTCGGGAAAGACCTTTCTGCCGGAGTTCGACCGGTATGAGAACCTGGTCATCCTCCGGACCCTCTCCAAGGTGGGGCTGGCCGCCATGCGGATCGGCCTCCTCATCGGTCCTCCCGCCCTGGTCCATGAACTCCACAAGGTGCGGCTTCCCTACAACCTGAACTCCCTGTCGCAGGCGGCCGCCGGATTCTATCTCGATGAGGAGGAGGCCTTTCTGCAAGCAGGCGGCGGAGATACGCCGGTGGCGCGGCGAGCTTTTTTCAGCCCTGGAGGCGATTCCCGGGCATCCATCCCCGGCCGACCGATGCAAATTTTATTTTTTTTAGTTGCGATTTTGATGCGGATCGCGTATACAGACAACTGATGGAGCGGGGTATCCTGATCAAGAACTTCAACAGCCCCGGAACGATGCGGGGCTTCATGCGAGTCACGGTGGGAACCCGCGAAGAAAACCAGGAATTCATAGAGGTTTTAAAGGACATCCTAGCGAAGTAAGGAGCGTGGTCCAACCATAGGCAACAACCAAGGGTAGTATACGGCACGAAACCAGAAAGTGTGGCGCCGTACTGCCCTTTTTTTGCGCCGGTTTTTCATTTAAAAAATAACGGACAGGAAAGGGAGGAGAAATTTGGAAGTAAAAGTATTCGACAATGATGTGGAAAAGGCCTTGAAGATCCTCAAGAACAAGCTCTCCAAGAGCGGCCTTTTCAAGGAGCTCAAACTGCGCAGGGCCTATGAGAAACCCTCGGTGAAGAAGAAGAGGAAGACCATCGAGGCGCGCCGGAGACTGGCCAAGGTCCAGCGGCGCAAGGTCTCCTAGGCAAACGTTCACGGATGGCGATCTGTGTGATTGTCCGGAGCGGTCCGGGCGGAGAGGGACGCTCTCATGCCCGTCGCCGATATCGGGTAATGCTGAGCGCTGAGGTCCCATACTCCGAGTCCGGCGCTCCGATACTCAATGCGCAGCAGGTTCCTTCCCAGCGGAGGTGCGTGACATGGACGAAAAAAACCAGTTTGTCGTTGATGCCCTGTCGATCGAGGAATCCTGGCGTATCTTCCGCATCATGGCCGAATTTGTCGAGGCCATCGAAACCCTCTCCAGGGTCAAGCATGCCGTGAGCATCTTCGGCTCGGCGAGGACCAAGCCGGACGACCCCTATTACCAGAAGGCGGAGACTCCTGGCCCGGCTTCTCGCCGAAAAGGGCTTCGGCGTCATCACGGGCGGCGGTCCCGGCATCATGGAGGCGGCCAACAAGGGGGCCGCGGAGGCCGGCGGGCAGTCGGTGGGGATGAACATCCGCCTGCCCCTCGAGCAGAAGCCGAATCCCTACGCCAACATCAGCATCGACTACAAGTATTTCTTCATCCGGAAGGTGATGTTCGTCAAGTATGCCATGGCCTATGTGATCCTGCCCGGCGGCTTCGGGACGCTGGACGAGCTCTTCGAGGCGCTGACCCTCATCCAGACGAAACGGATCAAGGGCTTTCCCGTCATCCTCATGGGAAGCGAATACTGGAAAGGGCTTTTCGACTGGCTCAAAAAGACGATGCTCCGCGACAACAAGATCTCTCCGGAGGATCTGGAACTCTTCCAGATCATCGACGATCCCGACGAGGCCGTGAAGCACATCCAGAAGTACGTCATCCTGTAAGACGGGACGGCGTCGCTGCTGCAGGTGACGGCTCATAAAAGTCTCGAAGACGTAATGAGGTCAGATGGCTCTTCACGACGACGATACGGGGCGGGGAGCCTCTCTTGAGGCGGTCCTCGCGGAGCTGAAGCGGGGGAAGGCCGTTCCCTGCTATCTCCTCTGCGGGGATGAGGAGTTCCGCCTCCAGGACGCCCTCGAAAAAATCACGGCGGCCCTCATCCCCGACGCCCGGGACCGGGAACTCAATCTCTTCGTGACGGACGGCGAACACGAGGATGTCGACGCGTCTCTGCGAATCCCTCATCACCCCGCCCCTCCTCCCCGGACGCAAGGTGGTCGTCGTCCGGGACACCCGCCTTTTCCAGTCGAAAAACGTCCTCATGCCCCTCATCGGCAGGATCCGGGAGCGGCTCGAACCGGATCCCGCACCGGGCCGCAGCGGATTTCATGCAATTCCTGCAGATCACGGGACTGCAGTTCGACGACCTCCGGGACGGCGGCTGGCGGAAGATCGATGACGAGACGTGGCGGCGAATCGTTCCCGATGACGGCGGCGAGGCGAGGGAGACCTGGCTTCCCAGGGCCGTGGAGCTCTGTGTGAGCCGCGGCGCCGTGCCGGTGAAGGAACGGCCGGAGGAGACCGACCGCCTGGAGCGGATCCTCACCGGCGGGATGCCGGAGGGGAATCACCTCATCCTGACGGCCGAGACGGTGGACCGGCGGAAGAGGCTCTTCAAGACGATCTCGTCGGCGGGAAGGATCCTGTTCGTTCACCAAGATGAAGGGGGAGGCGAGGCAGCAGCAGGCCGTGCAGGAGATGGCCGCCGAGCGCCTGAGCCGGGCAGGGGAAGAGACTCTCCTCCGGCGGCCTGGTCCGCCCTCGGGCAGAAAACGGGTTTCGACCTCCGGGAGTCCCTCGGGGCGATCGAGAAACTGATCACGTATGCCGGGGAGAAGACGCAGATCGAGGCGGCGGATGTGGAGGCCGTCATCGGCAGGACGAAGGAGGATACGGTCTTTGATCTGACCGGGGCGCTCTCCGGGCGGAACCTGATCCTCGCCCTGAAGACCCTGCACGAGCTCCTCGATCAGGGCCTCCACCCCCTGATGATCATGACGATGATCATCAGGGAGATCCGTTTCCTCTTTCAGGCGAAGCTCCTGATCGCCTCGGGGCGGCTGGGGGCCTATCAGCCGAACATGGACTACGGCCGGTTTCAGAAGGCGATCCATCCCCGCCCTCAAAGCAGTTGACCGGCGACGGGGAAGAGCCGATCGCCATCGTCTCCCAGCACCCCTTTGTGTCTATCAGGCCCTGAAGAATGCGGAACGTTTCACCCGCGCGGAGCTGGCCGGTTATCTGGAGCTGCTGGTCCGGACGGATCTGGCGCTCAAGACGACGGGACAGGACCCCCGCCTCCTCCTGGAGCGGGTCCTGATCGCGGTCTGCGGGAACCGGTAGCTCTGCATTATAGGAAGTTACTGAGAATACCCTTTGTCCGGGCAGGGAACCCGGTGCATCCGGTAACAACGAAGCGTCCGGGAGGATAGAAAATGATAGGAAGCAAACTCTTCGAACTTACCGGTAAGGTTGCACTGATCACCGGCGCAACCCACGGGATCGGGCTTGCCATCGCGCGCGGGCTGGCGCAAGCCGGGGCTCGGGTCGTCATCAATGCCCGCAACGCCGAGAAGCTGGAGCGGGCCGTGGCGACACTTGCGCAGGAGGGCTTGACTGTCTCCGGCTGTCGTTTCGATTTGCTCAACGGCGCCGAGGTTCGAGAGCGGGTCGCGGCGCTGGAGCAGGAAGTCGGTGGGATTGACATCCTGGTGAATAACGCTGGAGTTCAGAGGCGCAGCCCCCTGGAGCAGTTTGACGAAAAGGTGTGGCGTGAGGTGCTGGACATCAACCTCACCGGGCTGTTCCTGGTGACACAGCAGGTTGTCCAAGGGATGATCGCGCGGAAATCGGGCAAGATCATCAACATCTGTTCGATCATGTCCGAGGCAACGCGTCCGTCCGTGGGGGCCTACACCGCAGCCAAGGGCGGAGTGAAACAGCTCACCAAGTCCATGGCAGTGGAGTGGGCGAAGCACAACATCCAATCGAACGGCATCGGTCCAGGGTACATGTTGACTGAAATGACTCGGCCATTAAGCGAAGACCAGAAGTTCAACGCCTGGGTGTGCGCCCGCACCCCGGCCGGCCGTTGGGCGGATCCCTCCGAGCTGGTCGGTACGGCAGTGTTCTTGGCCTCCCGGGCCTCTGATTTCGTCAACGGGCAGATCATTTACGTGGACGGGGGGATGCTGGCGGCGTTGTAAATTTTTCGAATGACGAAAGGAGCTTGATATGAAAGATGTGGACTATATGAGCGTTGCCGAGGATAGCATCAACAAGATCAAAGAGGGAGCCTTCTTAACCGTAAAATCCGGGAATGCGCTTAACACCATGACTATCGGTTGGGCCACCTTCGGAGTTGTCTGGAGCAAACCGATCATGATGGTGGCGGTGCGGTTAAGCCGGCACACCTTCGGGATCATAGAGGCTGCCAAGGATTTTACCGTCACGGTCCCTGCGGGAGGCATGGATAAGGAGAGCGCCTTTTGCGGCTCGAAATCCGGCCGGGACGTAGACAAGTTCAAGGAGTGTGATCTGGAAACAACCGACAGCCGCCGGGTCGCTTCGCCGATCATTAAGACCCCGGGTCGCCACTATGAGTGTAAAATCGTCTACAAATCCGCCATGGACCCGGCGCATTTCGACAAGGGGTATGATTCGTCCCTTTATCCCAAAAAGGATTACCATACCCTGTATTTCGGTGAGATACTGGCTTGCTACGAAACCTGATCGTATGCCGGCTAGTCCGGATTCTTTAAAGGGACTGTATTTGTCCTTCCTAAGCGGGTGGCAATGCTTCTACAACGCGGTAGGTGACAAGACCAAACGGCGTGATTTGAGCAGACTTCGCGAGCCGGATCTTCTGTATGTTGATGAGAAAGGCCTTGTCTGGCCGGGCGCCGGACGCGAGAACGCAGGCCAGTCTCGGTTATCGCCTTGAGTTGCGGTTGGATCAGTGAGGTTTGCGTCCTTCCTTCTTCAGTTTGCGCATCTCTGCCAGCAGCTTGTCATAGTCCTCGCCCGGAGCCTGAAGAGGCTCCTCTCCGACGGCGGCGTCGAATTGCTCTTCCAGCTTCTTGAGCTGCTCCAGGGCTGTCGCGTTTTGGCTGAAAGCCCTATCCATCATCTCCACCAAAGTCTCGCCGGCCACTCTGAGGTCACTCAGATCGATGTCGAAGGCCGGCCAGGGTGATGACGTTCTTCAGCAGGTCATAGCAGGCCTTTGTGTTCAGGTCCTGGATATAGAGCGGCGTTCTGGCGGAGATGCCTGCCATCTCTATCCCCTGCTCGCGGGCGACGGAGAGCAGCATCGTGTTGAAACTGCTGGGACCCTCATAATCGGTGAACTGCGCGAAGGTCTTGAGCTCATCTTTCAGTCGCGGATGGCTGACCGTGGCCATGATCCTCGTTTGCCTGGTGTGAGGCACCTGATCGAAGATACCGCCCAGGGAATAGATCCTCGGGGCCTGGAATTGCCGGGCCACATCGACGATAGCCTGAGCGTATGCCGGCCAGTCCAGATTCGGCTCGACACCCAGGAAGAGTATGAGGTCGTGGGCGGCGCCGCTCTTCCAGAAGAAGAACTCGTTGCGCGGCAAATCGAGCTTTTTTACGAGTCCCTCCTTGATTTTTACAAGGGGCCGCATGGTTTGCTCCGCAGTGGAGCTCGGAATCTGATAGATGTAGAAACCCGACGGCTCTATGTACGCGAATGGACGGGCGCCGAGCTTGCGCCGCAGATAGTCGATGCTGCCCGTGGATACCTCGCCCGCATTGAGCCAGCCCTTGAGGCCGACCAGGATGTACGGAGCGATGAGTTCAGGTTTGTCTTGGATTATGAGACGACCGGCCATGTCGTTCCCCCCTGCCTGATTGGCACTCCCTGACCCGCATGCAGGTATAACCTCTGTCTTCTTTCATTACTATGTTCCTCCGCCCCCGTCAACTATCCCGACTATCAGGTCCGACGTTCCCGTTAAAGTGTCCCTTTCTATTGCTTTTACGTGCGGGACGTTTCACTCGTGCGGAACTGATCGATTATCCGGATCTGCCGGTCC
>CAWJHT010000045.1:0-57035 GCA_963842685.1 uncultured delta proteobacterium
CGTCTCCTCCTCAAATCCGGTCACTCCGACCGGGGCTGCATCCCCACGCCCCGCCTGGCGGGCGGGGACAAGGGATGCCATGACAACAAATATCTTCTTACCGGGAAGCCTCGCCTTGTAAGCGGGAAGCTTCATCTGCACAATCGAAAGGATAGTTTCAATTAGGTTTTTTCCTATACCCCATTCTCCACCCCTTATCAATCCATTTTTCCAAAAAATCATTGCATTTTACAGGTGACTATATTACTTAGCCGAACGTAATCTTAAATACTGGGAAAAAGGTCCGAGGTTGGCATTCGCCGATGTTTTTGGACTTTTTTTCAGAACCAGCTAAATTGACGACCTCGTAAAAGTCGCAAAAGCCTTGAATTTGGGACGAAGTCGTCAAAATTAAATACGGGGGAAGATGTAAATGCTCAACCTCATGAGGAAGCACGCCAGAAACTGGCTCATGAAGGTCATCCTGGGGATCATCATCGTCGTTTTTGTCTTCTATTTCGGCTCGATGGGCGACAAGCAAAGGGCGGAGCGGATCGCGATGATCGACGGGAAACCGATTGTCTATGCGGAGTTTCAGCGGGAGTACCAGAACCTGGTGGATGTATACCGCCAGCGTTTCGGCCAGGGGCTGACGGATGAGATGCTCAAAAGCCTGAACCTCAAGCAGCAGGCGCTCGATAACCTGGTCAACCAGGCCGTCGTCCTCAAGAAGGCGGAAGCGATGAACATCAATGTGACCGATGAGGACATCAAGGCGATGATTCTCGCCTATCCGGGGTTTCAGAGAAACGGCGCTTTCGATCAGCGGATTTACGAGCAGACACTCCGATCGAACAAGATGACTCCGGATGAATTCGAAACGTACCAGAGGAAAATGCTGATCACTCTGAAAGTGGAGGACCTGATTCAGAGCGGAGTCAGGGTGTCCGATCAGGAGGTCCATGATATCTACCGGATGCAGAGTGAAAAGATCAATGTCGATTTCATTCAGATTTCTCCGAAGACATTCACCGGCGACATCAAAACGGCGCCGGCCGATCTGGAGGCGTTTCTGAAGGCCCATGAGGCACAGTTCCGCATACCCGAGCAGGTGCAGATCAAGTACCTGGCGTTCATGGGTCAGGATTATGCGGCGGCTGCCAAGATCTCCGATGCCGATGTGGCCGATTACTACGAGCGGCATAAGGATCAGTGGACAAAGGATAAAAAGGTGCAGCCCCTGACCGAGGTCAAGGACCGGATTACGGCCGAGCTTCGCCTGGTCAAAGGGATGTATGCGGCATCGGACGAGGCCAAGAAGGCCCACGACACCATCTATCAGGAGGAGAACTTCGACGCCTATTCCGCCCAGAAGAAACTGACGGTCCGGACGACCGGGCTCTTCCGTCTCAACGACCCGCCCCCGGAGTTCAGGACGATGGCGGATTTCGGCAAGTTTGTCTCCGGTCTGCAGAAAAACGAGATCGGCCGGGTGCTTCAGGGGGAGAAGGGGTACTATGTCATGATGCTGGTCGACCGAAAGGCGCCCTACCTGCCCTCTCTGAAGGAGATCGAACCGGAAGTGGAGAAGCAGTATCGGGAGACGGAGGCGAAGCGCCTGGCGCAGAAGGAGGCCGAAACCCTCCTTGCCCGTTTGAAGAAGGGCGACGGCCTGGATGCGGTGGCCCGTGAGAAAGGTTTAAAAATAAAAGAGACGGGACTCTTTCAGCCGGGAGGCGCCGTTCCCAACTTGGGCTCCTCGATGGAACTGACGGAAGCCCTGTTCCAGATCTCGGAAAAGAACCCCTATCCGGAACAGGCCTTTCCGGTCGAGGGAAATTACGTCATCGTCCGGTTCAAGGAGAAGGGCAAGCTGAACGATGCGGAGTTTGCCGCCCAGAAGGAGGCCATCGCGAAATACCTGGGACAGCAAAAGAAGAGCGAGACTTTCAAGGCCTGGATCGAGGGGAGTAAAGCCGCCCTGATCAAGGAAGGACGGCTGGAGCTCACGAGGGATTTCAAGGATCTGTGAGGATCCATTCATATCGGCGGGAGTGGGCATTAAAGAATTGTCTCAGGAGGAAAAAGTGGAACGTTCTCTGGTTCTGGTAAAACCCGATGGTGTGCAGCGCGGTCTGATCGGCGAGGTGATTGCCCGCCTGGAGCGGCGCGGGCTGCGTCTGGTCGGGAGCGAAGTTCATGCAGGTCGGCAAGGCGCTGGCCGAGGAGCATTATGCCATTCACAAAGGCAAACCGTTTTATGAGGGTCTGATTGCCTATATCACCTCCGCTCCGGTGATGGCAATGGCTTGGGAAGGCCCCAATGCGGTGGCTGCCATCCGTCAGACGATGGGCGCCACCCGCCCCCTGGAAGCGGCGCCGGGCACTATTCGCCACGACTTCGCCCTGGAAGTGGGTCGCAACATCACACACGCCTCGGACAGCCCCGAAAATGGTAAGCTTGAGATTGCGCTGTGGTTCAAACAGGAGGAATTGGTCTCCTGGAGTCGCGATGTGGACAAGTGGATTTTTGAGAAATAGGGCCGCTCTGGTTATGGGCTCACGGGGAGTAAAACTCGAAAGCCCTGTCTTACAAGCGGATAGCATCACAGATCGTCCTGCCGGTTCAGCCGGCAGGACGATCTGTTTTATACCCGCCGTAAGCGATGAGCGACCCACGCGCCCTCAGGAGCGCTTATCTAGGAGTAACTTTTGAAGTGACTTAGAAGGCAGGCCGTACAGCGCTTTAACCTTTGGCCGATCTATGGAGCCGTCTTCTTTTTTCGGGAGGGAATCGGCAAATTCGACATAGCCCGGTTTCTTGTAGCGGGCGATTCGTCCGGCCACAAAATCGATCAGTTCCCGCTCGGATAATTTGGCTCCCGGATGCAAAACGCAAACGGCCTTGATCCCCTCGCCGAACTTCGGATCGGGCACGCCGATCACCGAAACTTCCCGAACGCCGGGATGTTCCATGATCACTTTTTCCACTTCCACAGGGTAGACATTCTCCCCGCCGGGTTTGATCAGCTCCTTTTCCGCCTTCCTCCCGACGAACCACAGGAATCCCTCTTCGTCGAGGCGACCCATGTCCCCCGTGTGGTGCCAGCCCCCTCGAAAGGTCTGCTGCGACAGTTCCTCTTCTCCCCAGTATCCGTTAAACACGAGCGGTCCCCGGATCAGGATTTCACCCGGCGTTCCCGCTGCGCACTCCCGGTCGAATTCGTCCGCGATCTTCAAATCCACCAGAAGGCCGGGCCGTCCGGCCGATCCGGGTCTTTCCGAATTGGGACACAGGCACGTCAGCCCCATGGTTTCCGTCTGACCGTAGATCAGCCAGAACCGCCCGGTGCCCAGGTTTTCAAACCGCTTCACCGTATCCGGCAATTCCAACCCGATGACATTCTTCAGGGAGGAAAGAGCTGCATTCGCCGGCGGCCTGCGCATCGAGCAACTGGCTCAGGATAGGGGGGAAATTGCCGATGAAGGTCACTTTCTCTCTATCGATCAGTTTACCCGCCGCTTGAGGATCAAATCGGGACATGATCACATTTCTTCCGCCGGCCTGCATCATCGTCAGGCCGGCCATCAGACCGCCGATATGAAAGAGAGGGAGAATATTCAAATAGGCGTCATCGTCGGTCAGACCGATGGCGCCCAGTGTTTGGATCGCACAGGCCACGAGGTTGCGGTGGCTCAGCATGGCGCCGCGGGGTTTCCCCTGGATGGCCGCCGTATGGATGATCACAAAGGGATCACCGTCGCCGACGGCATCCGCCTCTCCCGGCGGATGTTTCAGGAGCGAATCAAACGGGGTGAAGCTTTGTCCTGAATGACCAAAAACGATCCGTTCTCTCGGGGACGCACTGCCGGCGAAAAGATCGGGAAGCATCTTTTCAAAGTCAGGCTCGAAAAAAAACATCTCCGGCCTTGTGTCGGTCAGGACGTGACGGATCTCCTCGCTGGAAAGGCGGAAATTGATGGGAACCAGGATGGCCCCCCGGGCAGCGGCGGCGCCGGTCAGAGAAAAGAATTCGGGACGGTTTTTGGTCAGAACGGCGATCCGGTCTCCCTGGCGGATCCCTTTGGCAGCCAACCAGCCGCTCACCGCGGACACCTGGTCATGCAGCTCTCCGAAGGTGATCTGCCGGTCCTCCGACCGAATCGCTATCCTTTTTTTAAAAACGCATGCGTTTTTTTTGAAAATGTCATAAACGGTAAAACTGCGGAGGTCCATTTGCCACTCCCTTCTCTCCAATCAGAATATCTTTGCAGCAACAGTATGTTCCGCATTTAGCAAAGTGGCTGTGGGATGTCAAACAGTATAAAAAAGCGCGGCCTCCTGCATTGCATGTATCAGGAGGCCGCGCTTCATTCGTCAGACCCGGAGACGCCGGTGGTAAGGCGCCGGGAAGCTCTCTTTAGGTTACCAGGCGCGCTTGGCCGACGACGCGGCGAATTGCTTGCGCTGCTGCGGACGGCGGGGAGGCGTATAGCTTACGTTGCTTTCATTGCCGGTCCGTCGCCGCGCCGGTTGTTGTCCCGAAGGCTCTTGAGCCTTTATCACGCGGTCATAGCCTTTGCGGGCCCGGTTGTATGTGCGGGGCGACTGCAGCTCCCTTGGCCGAGCCGGGCGGGCTTGCCGGGAGGGGCTCTCCGGAGCGAAGCTGCTGTAGTCAAAATCGGGCAGCCTGCGCCGTTCGATCCGGGCGCCCAGCACATGTTCGATCTCGCGAACCATGGTTTCATCCGCCTGACCTGCAAACGTGAAGGCCTCGCCGGTCTGGCAGGCGCGACCCGTCCGGCCGATGCGGTGGGTGTAAGCGTCGACCGTGTTCGGCATGTCGAAATTGATCACATGCGAGATTTCCTGGACGTCGATTCCCCGCGAAGCGATATCGGTGGCAACGAGAATGTCGTATTTCCCATCCCGAAAGCCGTTGATCGCATCCTGGCGGCGGTTTTGCGTCATGTTGCCCTGCAGCGCCGAAACCCGGTAGCTGTGCTTTTCCAGGTCCTGAGCCAGGTTGCGGGCGCGATGTTTGGTCCTCGTGAAGATCAGGACGCGTCCGGTAGCGGTCTGCTTGAGCATCGCAAGCAAAAGCTTCGTCTTTAGACCATCGGGCGTCGGATAGAGGGCGTGGGAAACGGTCTCTACGGGGGCGTTCATGCCGATCTGAACCGTGGCCGGTTTGTTGAGGATGCTGTCGGCCAGGCTGCGGATATCCTTCGGCATGGTGGCGGAAAAAAAGAGCGTCTGGCGCTTCGCCGGCAGATGTTTGAGAATGAGGCGAATGTCGGGCAGGAAGCCCATATCGCACATGCGATCGGCTTCATCCAGCACCAGGACTTCCACATGGGACAGATCGACGCCGCCATCGCCGATATGATCGAGCAGACGACCGGGACAGGCGACAACGATCTCCGCGCCGCGCCGCAATGCCGAGGCCTGGGGACCTTTGCTCACGCCGCCATAGATGGAGACGCTCTTCACCCTGAGGCCTTTTCCCAGGTCGATAATCGTCTGATGGATCTGCTCGGCAAGCTCGCGCGTGGGCGCGACAATCAGGGCGCGTATCTGGCGTGACGGGCCTTTGGCAAGCCGCTGCAAAATGGGCAGGACAAAGGCGGCGGTTTTACCTGTGCCGGTCTGCGCCAACCCCAGCACGTCGCGTCCGGCGAGTACGAGGGGGATGGCCTTTTCCTGAATGGGTGTGGGCGTCGTGTAACCGGCGGTCTTGATGCCGGCGACGATGCCGGGTTCGAAAGAAAACTGTTCAAAATTCACTGAAAATACTCCTTGACTCCTTCTTGCCAAGTCGCACTCTCAGCTCGATGAAGATCTGCAAACGCATTTGCGGTTATGTCGCGAACCCAAGGTTCGCAAAATGATGCGGCGGCAATGGCCGTCACAGGGCAGTTACGCATGTTCTGTTGTATTCCGTGGCGTTCGACATGCTCTTGCAGTCGGCGCCGGGGATTGGTGCGCATTTTCACCTGGCAGAAACAACTTCCTGCGGGTAACTGTTCCGATAAACTTTCCCGTTATCAGGGTGGCACATCCTAAGGAGCCAAGAACAATAAAGGGGCAAGCACACAGCTTAACCCCTTTTTATTCCTGGTGGAGCTGGCGAGGATCGAACTCGCGGCCTCTTGAATGCCATTCAAGCGCTCTCCCAGCTGAGCTACAACCCCACTTGCTTGGCTTTCGCTTAAGTTTTAAGCATCTAACACAAGCGCTCACGCTTTGTCAATACATTTATCTTGACATTTATACACTCTATCATAATAATCAGCGCCGTGCCGGAGTGGTGAAACTGGTAGACGCAGGGGACTCAAAATCCCCCGACTCTTGCAGTCATGTCGGTTCGATTCCGACCTCCGGCACCAAATACTCGAATATGGATAAGGGGTTAGGCATTTACTGTCTTGACCCCTTTTCTTTTCGATTTTGGTGACTGTGCCCGAAACGCACCAGAATAAAAACAGTTACTGCATAGCTTAACGAACTCGCTTTGACGTTAATTTTCTGGATCAGCAGGGCTCTTCCCTCTTCACCTCTGACCAGTGAGGCAGTCCCCGGCACCACCACCTACTGACAGATATAAGAAAACAGAACTCTCGCACAAAATATGTTATAGAAGTTCACGGGTGCGGCATCCATACCATCAATTATACCCTGCCCTCTGGTGAGTTTTTATGAACGGCAAACGGTTTATTATACCCCTCCTTGTTCTGTGCTCATTCTGAGCATCTCGGATCTTTGTTCCAGTGAAGACCCCAAAAACACTTTGACGGTTAAACGCATTGTCTTTACCCCCGATAAAACCGGCGGAGAATGGATTACGCTTTTCTGCGATCAATCCTGCACTCCGGAGTTATTCTCCCTTGAGGGAGAAAATCCACGGGTGGTTATGGACATGAAGGGGGTTTCCCTTATTCAAACGAAGACTCGTAATGTCAACACCGGGGGAAACTGGTCAAAAGGATTCGGAGTTATTTGGACAAACAGACAAATATATTGAGGGTCGTACTGGATATGGAACCATCGAAATCTTACATCGTTCGTCCAATGCAAGATCCATCCAGAAAATGCTATGTGCTCATGATCTATGAAGATACATCAGAACAGAAACCTGGAAGAACCGGGATGATAAGGGTTCTCCCCTGTCGCAGGAAAAGCGCATCACTATCCTTCGTCCCGATCTGAGACCGGGAGAACAAAAGAGGGTAAGCCACAGGAAGCAGCACCGAGTCCGGAAAAGCGCATGTCTGTGGAGGCCGTAAAGGATGTGCCATCAGTAGAACAAGGCAAATCGCAGTTGAACGACGGTGAGTTTGCCGCAGCGGTAGATACATTTACCCGGATCCTTGCGGCTCATCCCCAAGACAGCCTGAGTTACCGTTTACGTGGGAACGCTTATGGCAATCTGGGTGATCAACAGAAGGCCGTGGAGGATTGGATACAGGCTGCCAGACTGGGCGATACGATCATACAGTCTTATCTGGACTTTCTAGGGGTCAAGTGGCGGGAAAATCCCGCTCCGTCTCATCCCAAGCGCGTCATTGTGATCGGGAATCGTGATTCAAAACGGTATCACTTGCCGGGAATGAAATACTATAACCAGGTTAAGGCGTACCACCGGATCGTTTTTCAATCCGAAGAGGAAGCGATCCAGGCAGGGTATTATAAAGCGCGGGAATGACGGGTGATGTAAGGATTGTCACCCATGCCCCGGCCGCAAGCCCGACACCAGAGGTGACCTACGACCGAACACCAGACGAGCTCTTCTGCTCTTCGTCTGACTTCTGCATCGCTTATAAATCCTGATGTAAAGACATTCCGGCTCAAGGGGCGGTTCATCGGGCCAGCGCACACGGCTCAGGCGGGTATGCAGATCCTGGAGCGCTTCCTCCGGGATGTGGATCTGAAAGGATCTTGGTGTTACCATATGAATAGTACCTCCGAGAGACAGAGAGCCGACAATCAAGGTTGAATAATGGTCTTTCAATCGAACTCTATCTTGTAGTAGAGGTCCACGCCGCTCGCGCTCCCCGTCTGCGTTTCGATCTGCCACTGCTTGAAGATATCGTATCGGAGGCGAAAGAGGTTGCCGCCGGTGAAGAGCGACCGCCCGTAACTGAAATAGAGCTGGGGCGTCAGATATTTCCCCACGGTCAGCATCGTCTGGGAGACGCTGCCCGCTGGCTTTACCGGGGCGATGCCGGGGGGCGTTGCCTGGATCGGCTTGTACCCCATACGGCCCGGAGATTCGGCCGACTGAATCTCCAGGGTGCTGAGCCCCAGGCGATCCTTGATCTGCTCCTGCAGGGTGACCGATTGCCCCCGCGAGAGGAGCGAACCGGCCACCTGCGCCATCATGCCCGCCTGTTCGAGGCTGCTGCTCGATGCCGAGCGGATGGCCGAACAGGATGTATGCCAGGATATCCACATCCGGCATGGCGGGCTCGGAGTAGAGCTTGATCACCGGCGCCCGGAGAAGCCCACCGGCAGTGATGCCTGCCCGCACGTCGCCGATGGTGCGAAGCGCCAGGATATCCAGGGTCGGCTGGTTGATGGGTCCTCCGGCGTAAAACAGGCGCCCGCGGACGATCTCCAGGTCCGCGCCGAAGGCCCGGTAGCGCCCCTTGACCACCCTGATCTCACCCTTGCTCGTGATCCTGTCGAGGCTTTGCAGTGTCAGGTCGATGCTCCCGCCCAGTTGGGCGTCGATTCCCTCCGCCTTGACCAGGACCTTCTCGCCGAGGGTCAGGCGGACCTGGACATCCAGAGCCAGCGGAAAAGTCTTTTCGAGCGGGCTTCGGCACCCCCTCCAGGATCACATCCCTGCTGGGCAGGACGACCGCCCGGGTCGGCGGGCCGGAGATGAGCAGTTCCGGCAGGCGCACCTCGCCGCGGATCGGCCAGTTTTTCCGGCGTGCCTTCGAACGTGAGGCGCGGCGTGCTCAGGATCTGCAGCTCGGGGAGGTAGACGGTCTGGAACCGCTCGCCGTTGATGCTTCCCTCGTAGCCGACCACCTGCCACCCCTTGAGCCGGACGAGGGCCGTCCCTTCGATATGGCCGGGACCGGACATGGTCCGGAAGGAATCGATGCGGATGAGCTCCTTTTCCAGGCGCATCGCAAGCTCGGATGTCCTTGACATGGATGCCCGCCGTAGGCAGATAGGCCCCCGCCCCGGCCAGCTTCAGGCTCCCCTCGATCTTCGGCTCTTCCCACGTCCCGCCGACCCGCAGGTCGGCGTCGAGATCCCCGCGGCTCTCCTGGATGAATCCCGGGAAGAGAGAGGTAAGAAGCCCCTTCTCCCGGACCTGCCCGGTCAGCGATGCCTGGAGCGACCCCTTGCGGTCGAGGGCGGCGGGAAGGCGCGCCGGGATCGGCAGCTGGAAACTCCCCCGGGCCTGTCCGTACTCCGCCAGCGCCAGGGCAGCGGTGCCGCGAATCGCCTCTCCCCGCCATTCCCAGGAAACGGAAGCGGAGCGCAGACCGGCGTTCATCTCCCCTTCGGGCCTCAACCAGCGGACTTTCCCCCCGGAAAGGGTGGCGTCGCCCTTCAGCGCGAACCGCTGTTCCGGAAGCAGGCTCCCCGTCGCCCGGCCGGCGAGACGCCCGTCCAGGTTGACGGCACGGGGCAGCCAGGGACGGAAGAGCGACAGGTCGATGCCGGCCCATTCCAGGTTCACTTCCCCCTCGCCGGGGATGGCCAGTCCCGCGGGCTTTGCGCGAGGAGAAGCGCCCCTTCAGGCTTCCCCCTCCGGCCAGGGAGAGGTCGATGTTCGCGTGCATGCCGCGTTCGTTTCCGTCAAGGCTGAGCGATCCCTGCTCCACGCCGATCGGGCGCCCGTCCAGGGTCAGGATACCCGACGCCCCGATCCGTCCCGCCGCGACCAGCCGTCCGGCGTCGATGTCCGCAACCGAGGCGGGAAGCGCCCCCTGCCAGCCCCAGGTGAGCTCCGCCGTCGAGGAGGTCGACCGCGAGCGCCTCGCTATCCTTTTGCCAGCGGATGCTTTCCCCGGGCGAGGGCGATCCTGCCCGTGAGGTCGAGCCGTTCCCCGGAGAGGATTTTCCCCGTCGATCCGCCCCGCGAGGCGCCCGTCGAGGCCGATATCGCCGGGCAGCCAGCGGCGGAAGCAGTGCCAGGTCGATCCCCGTCCATTCAGCCGTCATTTCCACTGTTTCCGGGATGGCCAGCCGGGCGGGTGCGGGGACGACAAGGCCCCTTTCAGCACTCCCCCGCCGGCCAGGTGGAACTCCATTCCGGCGCGCATCCCCTGTTCCCCCCCGTCGAGGCTGAGCGTGCCCTGCTCCACGGTGATGCCGTACTTCTCCGCCGTCAGCGTTCCCCTTGCGCTCGACGCTTCCCGAGAAGGCGGGCCGCTCGCCCTGCGGGAAGGCGCAATCTGGATGTTGCCGGCGCTGGCTCCCGTGACGCGCACCTCCGTGAGCCAGGGATTCGCCCGGGCCAGATTCAGCCCGCTCCACGCCGCCCGGATGGAACCGCTCGAGCGGCTCGCCGGTCAGCTCACCGGCGATTTCGATCCGCTCCGGCGCCGCCCCCGTGACGACGAGGGGGGCAAGGGTGACGCGCCCGGCGGCGACGGTCAAGCGCGGCGGGAGCGGCAAGGCTCCAGGGGCCGACGCCGTCCCGGCCGGAGAAGCGGACGATCTCCCCCTGCCAGCTTCCCCGGTCGTAGGCCCCGGAAAGGGCGATCCGGGCCTCGGCGCCCGCCGAGCGGAGCGCCGCATTCACCGTGTGCCGGAGGGCGGTCCCGTCCGCCTCCAGGGTCACCGAATCGGCCTGAAATTCGTCATACGCCACATTGCGGAGGGTTGCGGCGACGTGCAGGGGGTATCCCTTCCCTTCCCCGAGCCGTGCGGTCAGGTTCGCGGAGGCGATCCGCACCCCGCCGGCGGCGAGGTTCCGCCCCTGCCCGGTGACGGACCCGTCCAGACGCCCGTCGCGCCAGCGCACCCACCCGTCGGCCCGAAGCTCCCCGGCCGTTTGGGGAATCAGCCGGCCCAGGTCGCCGATCTGGGCGGCAAAGGCCAGCCGCTTGCCGAGATCCCCCGCCGCGTTGATCGCGAATCCCTTTCCCCTGAGGAGCAGGCGGCCGACATGGAGGTCGCCGCTCTCAAGGTTCGCATGGACCTCGCCGGTCAGGGCCTGCCCGTGCAGGCGGCTCTCCAGAAGACTACCGCTCACCTCCCCCCGGAGCGGGGCCTGCCTCGGCCACGCGACGCTCCCCGCAGATCGAAGTTGACCACCCCCGCCCAGTCGGGGGAGATCGCGGCCGGGTTGAGATTCCTCCCGCGGATCGTTCCCTCCAGGGAAACCTCCTCGCGCCAGCCGATATCGAGGTTCCCCTGCACGGACCCGGCCAGCAGGGCGCCGGTCAAAGGGGCCAGCTTCACCCCCGGCCGTCTCCCTGGTACGCCCCGGAGAGACGCGCCGTTCGCCACCCCTTTCCCCGGTTGGCGATCGCGAACTCGCCCCGGTACCGCCCCGGGGTTCCCGCGAGCGTCAGGGTCCCGGAGAGGTCGGCGGCGACCTTGAGTATCAGGGGTCAGATCGAGGTCGGCGGCCTTCACCTGCAGCGCCAGGAGCGGCTCCCCCGCGGTCAGCGTGACGGTCCCTCCGCCCGAAACCAGGCCGCGGCGGCCCGGCCTGGTCAGGCGGAGCTGCCGCAGGTTGAAGGCCTGCCGGGTCATCCCCGCCTCTCCCGCGAGCTCCAAGCGCTTCACTTTGCCCGATGCACCGGCGACGGTGAAGCCCCCCGCCAGCTGCTCGGTGCCCGTCCCGGGAAGAAGCCGGGCCTGAAGGGTGAACGCATCCATCCCCGCGAGGGGCACCGCCGGGGTAAGCGGCCAGGTCGAACCGGAGCGACGGCTGGAAGAAGCCGGCCGCGATGCTCCCCGCGACGCGGCCGGACGGGGCAACGACGGCAAGATCGGAGAGGGACAGAAGCGCGTTGCGCCAGGACGACGGAGGAGGAGATAGTCGGCACGCTCACCGGCCGCCCGTCGGGAAGGCGGTAGGTCAGGCCGTTCACCTGCAGCCGCTCGATCCTCCCGTCGAAAAACCCCGCTATCCCGGAGACCCGGGGCCAGGCAAGATCCGGCGGCGTCTCCCCGGGGGTGTTGTCGCGGATCAGCACACCCGTCAGGGTCAGCTCGTTCGCGGCGATGCTCCCCGAGAGCAGGAGAAGCGGCTGCCAGCGGAAGTCGAGGCTCTCGATCTCCACCTCCACCGGCGCCAGGGCCAGGCGAACGCCCCCCAGGCGCAGACGGTCGAGCAGCCTCCCCTCGATCTGTCCGGGCGGAGATCGTAAGCGGCGTGTGGCGGGAAACCGCATCCATCAGCCAGCGGGCGCCGTCCGTCGTGCCGCCGAGCCACGCCGCACCCAACGCACCCGCAGCGATGAGAACGGCCGCCAGAGCGGCGATCAGGCCGTATTTCGCCGCGCGCTTCACAGCTCGAACCCCACCGTGAAGTGAATGCGAAAGCCCGGGTCGTCCACCCCGACCTGACGGGCCAGCGAGAGATTCAGGGCGCCCACCGGGGTGTAGTAGTGCAGGCCGACCCCCGCACCCTGGGCAACAGGCGCATCTCGGTGAAGGAGTCAAAGGCGTTGCCCGCGTCGTAAAACACGGAGACGCCCCAGTCGCTGAAAAGCGCCCGTTCGAGCTCAACGCTCCCGTCGAGGAGATGCTTTCCCCCCACCACCTGACCGGTGGCATCGGTCGGACCGAGCGACTGGTAGGAGTAGCCGCGCACGCTCTGATCCCCGCCGGCAAAGAAACGGAGCGACGGGGGCAGATCGCTGAGCGGATCGTTCAGGAGCGTGAACCCCGCCTTGGCCCGCGTATGGAGGGAAAGCCGCCAGGGCAGCGGCACAAGCCAGCTCCCCGCGGAGATGATCTGGAGCAGTCCCGTGTCCGAGCCGAGCATCGGGTGCGTTCCGCGCAGGTCGAAGGCCATAGCGGAATCCCCGGACGGGACGGGTCGGATTGTCGTAATGATCCCCGGAGATAGCGCAGTCCGGGCAAGCACCAGCCGCGCATTCGAGTCCTGGGCGCCGATGGTATAATCTTCCCGCTGCAGCCTGAGGTATGCCGTCCCCAGCTCCCGCTTGCCGAAGCCCCGGTTTCTGTCCAGCTCCAGGGCGATCAGCCGGCTCATGTAGGTGGAGACATCCTCGTGCTGGAGGTTCAACTGCAGCACGGTGGAACTCCTGATGTCCACGGCGTCCGGCAGGATGTAACCGGCCGCCAGCCCCTGGAGACGTTCGGATATATAGAGATTCGAATAAAATTCATGGCCGCGCTCCAGGACGTTGAGGTCGCGGTAACGGACATTGAACCTGCCCCCCGTGTCCGTGCCGTACCCGATTCCCTGGCGGAGGGTCTTGCTGGGCGCGGGTTTCAACTGGACGAGGACCGGCACCTGGGATTCCTGGGCTTCCGCTTTTTCCGGCGTGACGGTGATCTCCCGGAAACGTTCGGAGTTCGTGAAGTTGAGCTGCGTCTCGCCGAGCTTGGCGTACGAAAAGGGCTCCCCGGGCTTGAACGCCAGATACCGTCGCAGGAACCAATCGGGATAGTCGGCCGCGCCTTCGATTCGCGCCCCGTCGAAAAAATACCGACTGCCCGTTTCCAGCTCCAGCCGGATACGGGCCGTGGATGTGGCCTTCGCGATCCGGATTTCATGCTGCGAAAATGCGGCATCCAGGTACCCCATCTCCTGCGCCCGGGCAAGGAGCGCCTCCTTGGCCTCCTCGTACTTCTGCTGCAGGAGCACGTCTCCCTTCTTCAGGGGGAAGGCGGCCGCCAACTCCTTCAGCGGGGCCTCCTCCGCACCCGGACCGTGCAGAGCAAGCGTCACCTCGGTAACGCGTATCGGCTCTCCCGGTTCCACCTTGACCCGCAGACGGTACGCCCCGGCGCCCTCCTCCTCGATCGTGACGGCAATCCGGGCGTTGTAATAGCCGTAGGGTTCCATCGCCGTCCGGACCGTCTCATCCGCCTGCCGCCCGAACCGTTCGAGCCAGAGCCGATCCACCACTCCTTCGCGGACCAGTCCCGAGGGGAGCGCGAGGGCCTCCCCGACGTTTTTCAGGACCTCCCCCTCCAAGCCCTCCACGACGACCGAGACCGGTTCGGCGGCGGGCGACGGAAATACGCCGTCACCGTCAGGAGTAATATCACGGTTATGACGGCAGTGAGGTGTTTAAACCCGCCCTTTACCGGGCCTTCCGCCTTTGCGTCCGCTTTTGACACCTCTGACCCTGCACGGAATTTGCGATTGTAACGAGGAATAGTTCAACGATGCTTTTGCCAACTGGAGAGGCGTTACAGGCGAATGATGTCTGGCCAGGACATCTGAGATCCTTTGCTGTCAGCGCGAGGAGATATCAAATGCAGATGATCGAAGGACGAGGACTACGGCACCTTAACCTTGCGAAAAATGCTGCCAGCACTTCATCAATCTGTTTATCCGTCATCAGACCCATATCAAAGAAAATTTCCCCCAGTAATCGATGCGGAATCTTCCGGACATCCTCAGCCACCTGAACGGTTAATCCCTTGACGAGATCCTCGGCCGTGATAAATCCCTTATCGAATGGCGATGATGCCGAAACGCTTTTCATAGTGTTCAATTTTACTGGGCTTGTCCAATAAAACGCCGAAATCAACTGTGGTCTTCTTCTTTCTCAAGCGACACCTCCATATGCGAGTCCATTTGTTTAAGCATACGGAAGAACGATAGGGTGTGTCAATGGAGTTTTAGGATTGCCTCCTTTTTTTAGGACGTCAGCAATTTGATGCCCATGATGAGGACGACCCCGATAAAGATCCGTTTTATCCAGACATTCCCAATCCGGTCGGAATAATACGCCCCGGCATAGGAGCCGATGAAGGAACCCGCAAACATGGAAGCGGCGAGGGGATAATGGATGGCGCCATGGGAAGCGAAGGTGAGCGCCGAGGTCAAGGTCATCAGTATCGAGGCGATTTTCAATGTCGCCGCACTTTCCAGAAACGTGAGACCAAACACGAGGATGAGGATGTAGGCGAGGAAGGTTCCGGCGCCGGCGCCGTAGAAACCGCCGTAAATGCCGACGATCAGGCCCAGGAAGATGCCTATCGCCATATCCCGTCTCGTCAGAGGCCGGGACATCTTTTCAATCCCCCTGCCCGGCTTTACGATCAGAAACGCCAGCAGGGCCAGCGTCATCACGGCAATGGTCTTCTTCATCGCCGCAGGGCTGATCTGGAGCGCCAGATTGGCCCCGATAAAGGAACCCAGCAGACAGGGGACGCTCAGGAGGAAGGCTATCCTGTATCGGATCAACCCTTTTCTATGAAACTGATAGAGGCCCCCAATGCCGATCGCCGTGACCCCCATCCGGTCCGTTCCGATCGCCCAATGGGGGGGCAGCCCCAGAAGGATGAGCACCGGAATGGTAATGAGACTGCTTCCGCCCGCCAGGGTTCCAAAGACGCTGCTGAAAAGACCTGTCAAGAAGATGATCACGAGAGGGGCGATGTCCATAGGCGGCCCGTGTAAACCTCCATCTTAAGAAATGTTCGGCGCCTTGCCGGTCCCGCGATCGATCAACAGGACGGAGGCGGTGCCTTCATATCACGATTGTTCGAAAGACACACGCCCTTATTACAGCCGGAAATCAGGTAGAATCAGTTTTCAGCATTGACATTGACCCGGAAGTCTATAAAATGACGCTCTAAAAAAATAGCGATGTGGAGTAAGCAAGGGAGTCATTTTGGCGATTCTGCCCGAAATGGCTTTGCCGCAGCAACAGGAGGAAACACTGTGTCCGTGCTTTTGGGTTGTATCGGGGATGATTTCACCGGATCGACCGATCTGGCCGGTTTTCTGGTCGCATCGGGGATGCGTACGATTCAGTTGACCGGCCTGCCGAAAGAAAAAATGGATCTTTCCGACGGTGGATGCGGTCGTCATATCTCTCAAGTCCCGCACGCAGGAGACCGAAGCCGCCGTGGCCGATTCTCTGAGCGCATTGAAATGGCTGCAGTCCTATGATTGCAGGCAATACTATTTTAAATACTGCTCCACCTTTGATTCCACCGAAAAGGGCAATATCGGACCGGTGACCGACGCCCTGCTCGATGCGCTGGGCGAGAGCTTTACCATTGCCTGTCCTTCGCTCCCTGTGAACGGGCGCACCGTTTATAACGGCTACCTCTTCGTCAACGGTGTATTGCTCAATGAAAGCGGCATGCAGCACCACCCGTTGACGCCGATGACGGATGCCAACCTGGTCCGGGTGCTCGGTCGTCAAGGCAGGGGAAAAGTCGGACTGGTCAATCAGGCAACAGTGTCAATGGGGGCGGAGGCGATTCGAAAGCGGTATGCCGAATTGGTCGAATCCCATCGTTACGCCGTCGTCGATACGCTTTTTACCAAAGACCTGATTGAGATAGGGCATGCGAGCGCTGAGCTGAAGCTGCTGACCGGCGGGTCGGGACTGGCCATCGGGCTGGCGGACAACTTTGAGAAAAAAGGCCTCTTTGCCAAGGAGCCGAACCCGGCGCGACTCGACCGGATTGAGGGAGAAGCCTTGATCCTTTCCGGGAGCTGCTCCACAGCCACAGTGGAGCAAGTGGCCGTCTTCAAGAGCAGATCACACCGCTTTCAAACTTGATCCCCTGGCGTTGCACCGGGGGTCGCAAACATTCGATCAGGTGATGCAGTGGTTTGAGGCCCATCGTCATCAGGGCCCCTTGATGATCTATGCGACCGATCACCCGGAGGCGATCAGGCGGTGTCAGGAGGAACTCGGCATCGAACCGGCCGGAACGCTGGTGGAGCAGATGTTTGCAAAAATCGCCCGCGCGGCGGCGACGCCTGGGAGTGACTCGATTCATCGTCGCCGGCGGTGAGACATCGGGCGCCGTCGTCCAGGCCCTCGGGATAAAAGCGCTCAGAATAGGTCCCCCGATCGCGCCGGGCGTTCCGGTCACGCAGGCGCTCGGGGACAAGCCTCTGCTGCTGGCGCTGAAATCCGGCAATTTCGGCGGCAGGGATTTCTTCGCCAAGGCGCTGGCGATGATGCACTGAGTTTCGATGCGTGATAGTTTCTTCTTGGCCATCTTCTCTTCTGATCTGTTTTGTTAAACCTCCAGGTCGGTCTCCCGCTTGAGGATCCGGGTGACGCGGAAGACCTCTTCGATCGTCGTCGTCCCCTCCAGGACCTTCCTCACCCCGTCGGATAGAAGGTTCGTCATCCCCCTTTTCATCGCCTCGTCGTTGATCTGATTCGAGTCCGACGTTTTCAGGATCAACCGCTTGAGCGGATCGTCCAGGATGAGGATCTCGAAGATCGCGGTCCGGCCCCGGTAGCCGGTGTTCATGCAGGTCGAGCAGCCCTTCTTCCGGTAGAAGGGGTGCCGCTCGAACTGCTTCTTGTCCAGCCCCAGATTGGCAAGCGATTCGTCGTCGGGGGTGTAGGCCTCCTTGCACTTCGGACACAGGACCCTCACGAGACGCTGGGCGATGATCGCGATCACCGACGAGGTGACGAGGAAGGGCTCGATCCCCATGTCGATGAGGCGCGTCACGGCGCTCGCCGCGTCGTTCGTGTGGAGGGTGGAAAAGACGAGATGTCCCGTGAGTGACGACTGGATCGCGATCTCCGCCGTCTCCCGGTCGCGGATCTCGCCCACGAGGATGACGTCCGGGTCCTGGCGGACGATCGAGCGGAGCCCCTGGGCGAAGGTCAGGTCGATCTTCGGGTTCACCTGGATCTGGCCGATCCCGTCGATCTGGTACTCGATCGGGTCCTCGATCGTGATGATGTTCACCTCGGGGGAGTTGATGCTCGAAAGGGCCGCGTAGAGGGTCGTCGTCTTCCCGCTCCCCGTGGGCCCCGTCACCAGGACGATCCCGTAGGGCGACTTGATCAGCCGATTGAAAATGGCGACCTTCCGGCTGTCCATCCCGAGGTCGGAAAGCATCGAGGATCGACGAGGTCTTGTCCAGGAGGCGCAGGACAACCCGTTCTCCGAAGGCCGTCGGGATGGTGGAGACGCGGATATCGACGCTCCGGTCGGCGACCTTGATCTCGATCCGGCCGTCCTGGGGGAGCCGCTTTTCGGCGATGTTCAGCTTCGCCATGATCTTCACACGCGACACCAGCGGCGATTGGATCTTCTTGGGAAGGCTCAGGATGTCGTAGAGGATGCCGTCGATCCGGTAGCGGACCTTCACGGTGGCCTGGTAGGGCTCGATATGGATATCGCTCGCCCGGTCCTTCGTCGCCCCGGAGAGGAGGAGGTTGACCAGCTTGATGATCGGGGCGTCGCTCGTCTCGTCGAGGAGGTCGCCCGTCTCCTCGATCTCGGAGATGAGGCTGTCCGTCGACTCGTCGTGCATCTCCTGGAAAAACTCCTTGGCCGTGCTCCGGCTGAGGTCGTAGGCAAGGTTGATCGCCGCCTGGATCGCCTCCTGGGTCGCAAGGACCACCGGCCGCTCCGGCCGGCCGAGGAGGCGGCAGAGGTCGTCCACCGCCGGAAAATTCGACGGGGTCGTTCACCGCCACGACGAATCCCTGCGGCGTATCGAGGGGGACGATCTTCTGTTTCTTCAGGTACTGGATGGAGACGAGGCCGGTGAAGTCGGTGTTCATGTGGTCCGTGGGAAGCGCCTCCCAGAAGGGAATGCCGTACTCGGCGCTCAAGGCCGAAAGCAGCTCCGCCTCGGGAAGGACCTTCTTCTGGAGGAGCAGATCGACCATCCCGGCGCCGTTCGTCCGGATCAGCCCCCGCACTTCGGCAAGGACATCGGCGGGCACGCCGAGGGCCTCCAGCCGGGCATCGAGGCCCGTCGCCGGTTCACCGCTTGCGGACGGGCCGGAGAGCCGCCGGGCCTTCCGCCGACTCAGGCGTGCCGTGTTTTCGCTTCTGCTTCGGCATCACGTCTCTCACTCCTTCCGGTCGGTCTGCGGCTTCTGGAAGGTCTTTTTCTCGTTCATCTTGATGACCCCCTCCTCGATATTGCCGACGTCATCGAGCTTCTTCTTGTAGATGCGCCGCCGCCTCCGCCTGGTTCCGGACGATGTGGGGGGTGATGAAGATGAAGAGGTTGCTCTTATCCCGGCCGCTTCCCCTCGTCTTGAAAAGCCACCCCAGAAAGGGGATATCCCCGAGGCAGGGAACCTGCTGGGTGTCGATGCTCGTCGAATCGTCGATCAGCCCGCCGATCACCACCGTCTCCTTGTCCTTGATCACCACGGTCGTCTTGGCCGTCCTCTTGAGCGTCGTCGGCGTCGACGTCTGCTCGCCGGTCAGCTTCGTCACCTGCTGGTCGATCTTGAGCCGGACGAACTGATCCTCGTTGATGTTGGGCGTGATCTTCAGGATAATCCCCACGTCCTTGTATTCATAGCTCTGGCCATAGACCTGGCCGTGGAACCGTCGCCGAGGTGTCCGAACGGGTGATGTAGGGAACGTTCTTCCCCACGTTGATCTCCGCATCCTCGTTGTTGAGCGTCAGGAGCTGGGGCGTCGAAAGGATCGAAACGTCCGAATCCTTCTGGTAGGCCTGAAGGACCGCCCCGATGTTGGGGAAAAGCAACGTCGCCGATCTGGATCCCCGCACCGATGACCCCCAGGGAGAAACCGGCGGGCATGGACACGGCGCCCGTCGCCGCGTTCACCTGGGGAATGATGGATGAACCGCTGAAACCGGCCATCCCCAGACCGGTCGCGTTCGGCCCCAGACCCTGAGAGGCTGGCGTTGCCGACATCCTTCAGGCCGCGCCATTCGACCCCGATGTTGAAGTTCTTGTTGACCG
Source organism: uncultured delta proteobacterium (assembly GCA_963842685.1). Lineage (GTDB taxonomy): Bacteria > Desulfobacterota > Syntrophia > Syntrophales > UBA5619 > JAKAFS01. The sequence continues at coordinate 19,837 of CAWJHT010000045.1, forward strand.
ACACCTCCATGATCAGCGCCTCGATGTAGACCATCGGCCGCGGTTCGTCGAGCTGACGGATGATCCCCTCGAGCGTCTTGTAGTCGTCCCGGTTCGCCGTGATGATCAGCGTGTTGGTCGCCTTGTCCGCTACCACATTCACATCCTTGGACAATGCAACGGCCTTCGCCCGTCGCCGGTGTCGGTGCGGGGCGGCCTTCGGGGTCCTTCGTGTCCTTCGGAAGGTTCATCAGGACCTTGGTCATGTCTTCGGCATTCCCGTTCTGGAGACGGTAGACGTGGAGAATGGTCCCGCTCCGGGGGATGTCCTTGTCCATGAGGCTGATCAGCTTCTTCACGTTCATCGTGTTGGTCTCGCTCGCCAGGAGGATGATGGAGTTGGTCCGCTCGTCGGCCACGATCCGGATCGGCGCGCTCCCCGGCCGCTGGGGCGCAAAGACGGCGATCAGCGACTTGACGATCTCCGTCGCCGAGGCCGACTGGAGCGGGATGTAGGAGATCATCTCCCCGACCCCCTCCACGTCGAGGGCGGTGACGATCTCCTGAAGCCGCTTGATGTTGGACGAGACATCGGTGATGATCAGCATCCCCGTCGGGGCGTAGGCAAGGATGATGCTGTTTTTCGAGATCAGCGGATCGAGGACCTTTTTCATCTCGTCGGGGCTGGCGTGCTGAAGGGAGAGGATCTGCGTCACGATCTTGTCCTCGGGATCGACCGCCTCCGGCTTCAGGCGGAGATCCACGTTCTTCCCGCGGGCATCCAGGGCGAGGACCACCTTGGTCACGTCTCCCGCATCAACCGTGGTGAATCCGTAAATCTCCAGTACCGACTCGAACACCTTGTATACCTCGTCGACGGAGATCTTATTCGGGGAGATCACCGTCACCTTCCCCTTGACTTTGTCGTCGATCACAAAGTTCCGGCCGGTCAGCTCGCTGACGAACTTGATGAAGACCTGAATATCGACGTTGTCGAAGTCGATCGTCACATATGGCCCCCCCTGCTCGGAGGCGGCAGATTTCGACGGTGATGGGGATGACGCGGCAGCTTTATGCGGAGAAGCCGGCGTTGACTGAACGGCGGGGGCAGTCACACTTCCCGGCGGTGTCTTCGGCGCCCGTCTTCCGAAGCCGGAATCGGGAGTGCTTTCCGCCGGCGCCGCCGTTTGACCGGCGGCGGATTTCACCGCATCGGTCCTCGCCGGAGTCTCTTTACGATCGGCCGGCCTTCGGGAATGTCGGGACCGTCGACGACGTGAGGGCGCCGTCTGTCACCGGCTGGTCTTCACCTGCGATACGGGCTGCCCGGCCCGTATGGGGGAAAGGAAAAGCAAGGCCAAGAACGTAAAGAAAATGCCGAAACAGGCGGTACTATTCTACTCCTGCAAAAACGCTGCAACCGTCGTCTCCCTTGACGGTATTTGATCCCCTTCCATCCGGGAAGGAGGTACGGGACCATTTACTAAGTTTTGTATCGTATATACGGCATCAGTTTTTCTGCCCCTCCATGATCTTCTTGAACTCGTCAGAGGCGACGATACTCTTCATGTCGGCATCCTTCACCGCCCAGTTTTTCACGTCTTTGTTGATCGCCATGGCCATCTTCAGATACCTTATGACTTTCGTCGATCTCATCCATCCGGGCATAGAGACAGGCCAGATTGTAGTATGGATCGACGTAATCTTTCTTCAGAACGATGGCCCTGTCGAAAAGTGCGACAGCCTCCCTCTTTTTCTTCTGGTCCATAAAGAGGACCCCGAGGTTGTTCAAGGCCCGGACATGGCCGGGATCGAGCATGAGCGCCTGCTGATAGAGGTCTTCCGCCCGTTTGTGATCCCCTCTGCGCTGGGCGGTCAGGGCTTCCATATACCGAACCTCCGCCTCACGCGGTTCTGTAATCCGCCGGGCGATGCGACCGCAGATTCCACCTGCGCAGCACCGCTCCGCCGTGACTGTCGGAATGCGTTGCCGGACCCTTTTCGCTCGGAACCATAGCCGATTTTGCCTCATTCTCCGAGACGACAGATGGAGGTGACCCCTTTTTGACGGAGGACGGCTGCTGCAGGAAGTAGACGGCCATAAGCAGGCCGGTCGGAATCAGGACCATCAGTGCAATTGCCGAACCGATGACGAGCTTCCGTTTACCGGACTTCTTTGTCCCGACCGGACCGGAAGCGATGATGCCGCCGAACCGCTCGTAACGACCGTCCCTGTCTCTCTGGGCCTTTTTCAATGCCTCATTGATATAACTCATCGTCACATTCCGTCAAGCCATTTGAAGAACCACACAGTCCCGGCAGCCAGGAGCAGGACCACCGTCAGAAGCGCGATGAGAATCAGGACGGTGCGCCGCCGGACGCCCGTCTCCGTCAGATAGCCTGGTCCGATGTCCCGGACGGCCGCCCGGACGAGACGCCGGTCGATGGTCCTCAGATCCCGGCCGTAGGCAATCAGCAGCGCCCTGTCGCAGATCGCGTTGATCCGCCGAGGGATTCCCCGCGACAAACGGTAGATCAGATCATAACTTCCCGTCGTAAAAGAGCTGCTTCCCTTCTCCGCACCCGCCGTGGCCAGCCGGTGTTCGATATAACGCCGGACATCCTCGCGGGCAAGGGGCTTCAGATCGTACCTCACCGTGATCCGTTCGTTCAACTGGCGGAGCGACGGAAGAGCGAGGAGCCGCCGGAGCTCCGGCTGCCCCAGGAGAATGATCTGGATCAGCTTCTCCCGGACCGTCTCCAGGTTCGAGAGCATCCGGATCTGCTCCAGGACGCTGTGCGACAGGTTCTGGGCCTCATCGATCATGAGAACGGCGTTTCTCCCTGCGGCAAAATTCTGCAAAAGAAAGGCATTCAGGGCATCGATGTAACGCTTCTTCGTCCCCCGCCCGACGATTCGGATCCCGAACTCCTGGTTGATGGTCTTCAAAAGCTCAATATCGGAGAGGGCGGGGTTGAAGATCAGCGCGCTCGCCGTCATTCCGTCCAGACCGGCCAGAAGGGCGCGGCAGAGAGTCGTCTTCCCGGCCCCGATCCCGCCGGTGACGACGATGAACCCCTTTTTCTCACCGATCCCGTAAATCAGGCAGTTCAGAGCCTCCCGGTGCTGCGGGCTCAGGTAGAGGTACCGCGGATCCGGTGAAAGCGTAAACGGATTTTCCTTCAGCCCGAAATAGGCTTCATACATAACGACAAGTCCCGGGTAAAAGAGGGATTGCGCCTCAGTTCCCGTATCCTCCCTTTTTTCTTATTGAAACTGATAGTTCAGCGTCTCCTTGTTCCCCCGGCGATTGATTGTCACGGACAAGCTGGAGCCGGCTCTCATCGTGTTTAACAGCCCCATCACGTCATCCGCCGTCTGGATCTTCCGGTCGTTCACCTCCTGGATGATGTCCCCGTCCATGATCCCCATCTTCTGGTAGAGGCTGCCCGGCCGGATGTTGCTGATGATGAAACCGTCGGGCACCCCCGCATTGAAGTAGGGCCGGACCAGCGCTTTGCGCAGCAGGCTCCCCATGTCCTGAAGTTCCCTATCGATCTCGGTCCGGCTCAGGATCGTCGCGCCGGATGGGACCACTGACGCGGCGCTCTGCGCAGGCGGCAGGATCGATTCCTCTTTCGACTTCCACGATCTTGAGAGTCACGCTCCTGATCGCCGACGAGGAAATCGACGGCGTTCCGCTTGATCCGGACGACTTTCGCCCCGGATAAGATATCCCCCAGCTTTCACGAGCTGCTGTTTGCGCGTCCCCTTCTCCTCGACAATCGCAAATCCGTATTTGCCCTCACCGGCGACAGTGCCCTTGAGTTCAATGAGTTGTTCGATATCTCCGCTGCTGGACGGCAACGGCCTGTTTGTCCGCAACCATGCTGGTCGTCGTACCGAAGAGGTTCCTCTCCGGGATGATCCGGTAGGCGTCCGCCGTCTCGCGAACCGGTGCAGCCGCCGGTTTGGTCTTCTCCGCCGCCGCCGGCGCCGGTCTCGTCCGAATGAGCTGCAGCTTCAGGAGATTGTAGAAGATCCCCGTCCCCTGGTAGAGGAGGATGGCCATCACGACGAGGATCACCGTCCGCCGGGAGACGAGTCTTCGGAAATCGGAAAGCGAAAAATGGAAAAAACGCGACCAGTCCACTAATTCATCCTCTTATCTATCTTTCACACCCTCACATCAGCCGCGTCTGCGGATTGCCGAGGGTCCCGCTGATGGTCAGGGTCACCCGTCTATTGTTATTCTGCATGAGGATATCGATTGTACCGTTCATATCGATCCGGCTGTCCCGGAATTCGTCGGCAAGAAGGATGTCCCCCTTCAGGGAACAGCGGAGTTTCTCCCCTGTCAGTGTCAGTTGCGTGATCTTCAGCGCCCCGTTCCGGAAGCTGGCTTTCCCTTCCACTTTGCTGAAATCGATCTTCTCGATGCCCAGGAAGCTCTCGAGGAGCTGGTAGGCGCCGTTCGTCAGCGTGAAATCGATGCTCCCCGTCCCGTTCTTCAGGGCCTCCGCCGTCCCGTTGAAAGAAACGGCGCCCTTCAGAGTTCCCGTAATCTGGTGAGCCAGCGCCTCCCGGAGCCAGGTGCACTTCTCGATCCGAATATCCCGGAGGGTTGCCCCCGCAGTGAGCAGGCCCCTGGAGAGAAAAGAGTCGGGAGAAATCGATACTCCCCCTCAGCTTCGCCTCCGTATCCCTCCGCCGCCATGAGGAGCGACAGTCGCCCCCCCAGCAGGGAGAGGCCTCCGGGTCGGATCCTCAGGCTGTCCACGTGGAGGGTCGCTTCCGGACGGCCGCCGGGGCTTGCCGTGACGTTCGCAAACGCCATTCCCGGCGGAAAGGTCGGCTTGGTCGCGTCAATGGAGAGCAGGAGCTGGGGATACCGGGCGGCGGCGGCCGCCTTCACGTAATCCGTCACCGCTTCCCCGGGGAAACGGAGGTAGAGGAAGACACACAGCATGACGATGCCGGCCATGATGTATCCTAAGATGGCCCGATTGATCTTCAGTCTCATGTCAGCGACTCCCGGAAGACAGAGGTTGATAGGTAAACACCTGTATCAGCGCGCTCAGATATTCCGGACTCTCCTTCATCTTGACGACAGAGATCCTCCGCACCCGGATCATCTCCTCCGGTGATTCCACCCGATAGAGAAAATCGGTCAACTGCTTCATCGTCAGCTTGTCCAGTTTCATCTCCACGGCGGTCTCCTCGTAGGCCCCCGTCGGCGCCAGCATCAGGGGGGTGAGTGAACGAATGTTCGTCTTTACCGCCGCATCGCCGGCCCGCTTTTCCAGATAGGAAAAGAGGGTAAACCCCGGCGGCCGGCGTTCGCTTGCCCGCCGAATCTCCTCCGAACGCTGCCGCAGGACCCCGTACTCCGCTCCCAGGGCGGTAAGCTCGCGGAGGGCCTTTTCGCTGGCGACGATGGCACTGCGCACCTTCTGCCGGGCCTCGAAGTAAGGAACGACGATGAATTGGGCAAGCAGAACCACCCCCACAAAGACGAGGCCGGCCGTCACCGTACGTTTCTGACTTGTCGTCAGCTGATCCCAGAATTGTCTCATTTTTTTAGAGTCATCTTCAAATCAAACTCCACCCCGCTCCCCTGCTTCATCATGCCGGTGGAGCCGATCGTCACCGTCTTGAAGTATTTCGAATTCGCAAACGCCTTCTTGAACGTGTCCACGGCGTCGAAATTCCTCGCTTCGCCCTTGAGGCCGATCGCGTCCCCGTCGAGGTTGAAAGAGGTCAGGAGGAGATTGGCGGGGGCGAATCCCGAGATCTCCTTGAGGAGGTCCAGCACGGTCGCCTCCGTCGCAGCGTCCCCCATGCCGGCGGAGAGTTTCTCGCGCCTCGGCGATCTTCCCGCGGAGCTGGGCGACCGGATCGACGATCCGCGTCGCCTCCGGATACACTTTTCTTGAATTCGGCAGTGATGTCCCGCTTCAGTGCGGCCAGGTGGAGGCGGGCGCCGTAGTCGTCAAGCCCGATCTCGACGCCGGCCAGGATCAGGATCATGACGGCCGCCATGACGCCCTTCTTCAGACGGTCGCGGAGCTCCCCGTAACCGGCCCGCGCCTCGGACGCGCGTTGCCGGAAATTGAAGCCGCTCCCCTTGACCATCGGCCTCGCCGCCAGGGCAAGGGCCTGATCCATGACCGCCGGATCCCAGGACTGTCTCAGAGTCTCTTCGATCTGGATGCCCTCCTCGGCAAGAAGATCCGTCCGCTCGACGGGCGCCGAAAAACTCTCCGCGAGGATCGCCTCAAGACCGGGCGTCCGTGAACCGCCGCCGGTCAGGAGAACCAGGGCGGGCGACTGCGCGATGGCGCCTTGCCAGAGGAGAGACTTCTGGGTATTGATCAGATCGATGCAGAAACGTCTGACAGACCTCACCGATCGCCGCTGCAGCTGCCGGAGGGATTTCGCCGCTTCGCTTCATCTCTTCCGCCTCGGCGGAATCGCTGTTCAGGGCCGCCGCTATCGCCCGGGTCGCCGTCTCCCCGCCGAACGGAAAATGACGAATGTGGAGGATCCTGCCCCCGCAGGCGAAGACCGCCGTCGTATCGCGGGCGCCGATGTCGAGCAGGAGGACGGTTTCCGGACCGCCCTTGTCTCGCGTGAGGCGAAGGGTGAGCGAGACGGCGTTGATATCGATCACCGCCGTCTCCCGGACGTACGGCTTGAGGAGCTCGGTCCTTTCTCCGACAAGGGTGCGGGGGGCAAGGGCCGCGAAGATCTCCGATTCTCCCGCCCGCTCCGGCATGAGTGTAATCGATGAAGACCTCCTCCAGCGGCGTCTGGATCACCGGCTCGAGGGCAAAGGCCAGTGTCTGACGGATCTTCCGGTCATCGCGGAACGGAAGCCGGATGTTCCGGAAGGAGAGCCTCCCGGCGTGGAGCGCCGTCACGCAGACGGCACCGCGGAAGGCATCGTCCGCAAAGAGTTGCTCCAGGGCCTCCGGCAGACCGCCCGCGGCAGCGGTATCGATCCGGCGGAAGCCAAGCACACGATATCCACCCCGGAATCCACGGGAGAGGAGAACCGCTTTGACGCTGCCGCCGCCGATATCGAGGCCCAGGATTCTTTCGGGCATTATTCCACCTTCCAAGACAACAGTTTGACCTTTCGCCGATCCGTTTCCCTTTTGACCACACCCGTGATCCGCTCGGTCATCCGACCCTGGAGTCCGACCGCCGTGATCCGGAAGATATCGCTCCGGACGACGATGAGTCCCGCGGGGATGGTGATCCCGGATGACCGGGGGATTTTTTGATACCAGACGGGATCGGCAAGATCGTTCCGCTGATCCCGGCGATACTTGTCGAGTCGGTCGACCTCATCGTCCGTCATCTCCACCGCCAGCGCCCGGAGCACCGGTTTCGGGGCGGTGTTGATGTTGATCCTCCCATCGCCGAAAACAGTCAGACACTGCGCGAGGCCGGGAGATTCCGCCGTGCCGTAAAACAGATCATGGGTCATCCCCTTTACCATCAATAATTCCTCAATGCAATCAAGAGGTGCATTCTTGACGGCGTATGGCCTTTCCAGCCTGGCGTAGAAGGCCCCCTCCGCACCCGCGCCGGTCACCTCGTCATCGGCGTCGATCCAGTCCTTGATCGCATCCAGGAGATCCACGGCCTTTGTCTGCTCCAGGCGGAAATGAGGGGCCGGTGAGGAGCCGCAGGAGGAGATCGCGGATCAGGGGATTGTATCCGCTGCCGCTGACGAGACGGTTGATGGAAATCCTCCCCCCCTCGTCCTCGATCACCAGTCTGAAGGAGGCATTGTCGAAGAAACCCTCGGATTTGAGGGCGATCATCTCGGTGTTCGCCCACAGATCCGTCAGGGCGTCTGACGCATTTTTATCGGCCAGGATGAGCGCCTCGCCCGCATAGAAACCCGATTCGGCGACATAGCGAAGCCGGATCCCGTCACCTAAGTTCGCCGCCTCGTAAACCTCGGAGCGCGTGTCCCGGTTGAGCTGGAGCGTCACGGCGATGATGATGCTGATCATCAGCAGAACGATGATGAGGGCGACGCCCCGGCGGTTCGGTCCTCCGGATCTCATGGGACCTCCGGACGGTTGAAGGGGAGGCGGATCCGGGTCATGAACAGGGTAGGGACGTTCCCGGTTCGCCTCGTTGACAAAGCTCAGACGGATCAGGACCGCGGCCGGAACCCTCTTCTTCTGGACCGGGACATCCCCGTCGGAGTTCCAGGTGTCGTATTCCTTCCCCGTTTCGTCGAAGAAGGTATAGGTCAGGGCCTCAACCCGGTCGCCCAGGAGGAATCCTCCGGGAGGGGATTGCTCCTTTCCCGGATCCCGATAAAGGCTGTCGCTTCGCGTGAGAACATACCCCTCCTTGTCCGTCCCCTCCTCGACGCCGTACTCGATCAAGGCGATCCCGTCCGTCGCCTCCTTATCGCTGAAGGCGACATGGGCGGCGGAACGGAAGGTGAGACGCACGAACTCCCGGTCGCCCAGCGTATGAGACTTCGTCACGAATGTGAACGCCCCCCGCCAGAGGGCCGCCGACTGGAGGTCGCGGGCCATCCGATCGAGGGCGCTCCGCGCCATGCCATAGACCTCGGTATCGTACTGGGTTTCGCGGATGATCCGGAAGGTCCCGGTATAGGAGGCATAGACGGTGGACAAAACGATCCCCAGGATCAAGACGGCAATCAGGATTTCGATCAGCGTAAAGCCTTTGTTTTTCACGGGAGCACCACCTTGTAAAGGGTGAGGCGGTAGGTGTTGCGCTTCGTCATCCGGCTGTTGGTCACGGTAAGGGCGATCCTCTTGAGGAGCGGGATCTCCTCCACATCACCGATCTCCACGTCCCATTTGTAGTCGGGAAACGCCTCCCCGAAATCTCCGTTCCCGTTCACCATCTGAAGGGGGGCTCGCCGCATCGATCTCCGCCATCCGCCCCTGCGCCAGGAGCGAGGCGGTGGTCAGAAAGCGGGAGTCCGACGCCATCGAGATGCTCTGGGACTGGGACTGGTAGACCGCGACAAGCGCGATGGCCAGGATCGCCATCGCGATCATGACCTCCAGAAGCGTAAATCCGTCACGACCGGCGCAAATCCGTTGCGGCGGTCGTGGCGTTACCGACCGGATCGATCCGTGCGGATCAGAGACCGGCGCCACGCTCCTCCCGATTGAAGGAAAAATCGACATCTTTTTCATAAACGGTGACCGTCTGAAGAAAGGGGTTGAAGACCAGGGTCACGACCCGGTCTTCCTTGGCCAGATGGATGACGGTGGGGGTCGTATATCCCCGCCTGAAGAAGCGGATGACCGCCTCACCCTCCGTCTTTCTTGCATCGTCCGCCTGCCTGACGTCCACGATCCGGATCCCCTCCGGAAAGCGGAACGCCCCCTTCCGGAGCTCCGCCCGCTTCTCGGCCGTCGTATCGGCGGGGTAGCTCCAGAAGGCCGGTTGATTGAGATCGATGTGGAGGATAATGTCCGTCTGCTCCCGGACCGATTCGTTCTGCAGTTCGCGGGCGGCGCCGATGAAGCGGCGCGTCACGACCTTGAGGTCGTCGTTGAGCAAGGTATCGCGGACGCGGGGAACGGCAATCAGGAGCATCATCCCGACCAGCAGAACCACGACGGAAAGTTCGATCAGCGTGTAGCCCCGGTTATTCACTTTCCCAGCTGTTGATGTCCTTGTTCTTTCCCTCGCCGTCCGGTTCGCCGTCGGCGCCGCGGGAGATGAGGTCGTAATCCCCGTGCGCGCCGGGGGAGATGTAGACGAAATCATTGTCCCAGGGATCTTTCGGCACTTTGCCCTTTTCGAGATAGCCCCCCTGCCGCCAGTTCTTGAGAGGCGTCCCCACGGTGGGAGCTTCGACCAGGGCCTGGAGCCCCTGCTCCGTCGTCGGGTAGTTTCCGTTGTCCAGCTTGTAGAGTTTCAGGGCCGTTTCGAGGCTCTCTATCTGTATCCGCGCCTTCGCCCGCCTCGCCTCGTCCGGCCGCCCCATGATCCGGGGGACGATCAAACCGGCCAAAATGCCCAGGATCACGATGACCACCATCAGTTCGATCAGCGTGAACCCTTTCTCATTGCGTTTCATTTTTTTCATTTATTTCTCCATTTATCTGATACCTTGCACCGGACATGCAACCCTCCGGGGGTCAACCATCGTTTCACCGGACGAGCTGGTTCATCTCGAAGATGGGGAGCAGAATCGAGACGACGATGAACCCGACCACGGCGCCCATCACGAGAATCATCGCCGGCTCCAGCAGGGAGGTCACCAGAAGGACGTTGGCCTCCACCTCCCTTTCATAGGCATCGGCAATCCGGAAGAGCATCTCCTCCATTTTGCCGCTCTGCTCACCCACGGTCATCATCTCCACGGCGATGGGGGGGAAAAAGCCGCTTCTGGAGAGGGGGGAGGAAAGGCTCTGTCCTTCCTCGACCTCCTTGGCCGCCAGGCTGATCTGCTCGGCGAGTATCGTGTTGTTCACCACATTCTTCGCGATTTCCAGGGCGGCCAGGAGGGGAACGCCGCTCTGCAGGAGTGTGCCGAGGGTCCGGCTGAAACGCGCCACGGCGATCTTCCCGTTCAGCCCTCCCAGGAGCGGGACCTTGAGCTTGAAGCTGTCCCACTGATGACGGCCTTGTTCGGTCTTCTGGATGGCATAGCGAAGGCCGATGATCGCCGCAAGGAGGATCAGGGCAATGATCCACCAGAAGGTCTTCAGAAAACCGCTCACAACGATGAGAAAGACGGTGATCCCCGGAAGGGTCTGGTGCATCTCCCGGAAGATGTTCGTAATGTTCGGCACGACGAAGGTGACGAGGAAAAAGAGCACGCCGCTCCCGATGAAGAACATGAAGAGCGGATAGGCCAGAGCCGACCGGATCTTCGTCCTCAGGGCCTGCTGACTTTCGTTGAAATCGGCCAGACGGTCCAGGACGAGGTCCATCGTCCCCGAAGCCTCCCCTGCCCGGACCATGTTGATGTAGAAAGGGGGAAAGACCTCCGGAAAATGGGACATGCTCTGGGTCAGGCTGTTCCCCTCGTTGACCTCGTCCTTGATCCGGGCGAGCGTCGTTTTGAGCAGCGGATGCCTGATCTGGGTCACCAGCGCCGACAGGGAGGGGACCAGAGGAAGTCCCGCCCCGATGAGGGTGGCGAGTTGCCGCGTCATCACGGCCAATTCCTGGAGCCCGACCTTCCGGAAAAGATGAATCGCCCCGCCCCGCGCGGCCGTCTCTTCCCGCTTCCGGTCGGCGGTCTCGACGATTTCCACCGGAAAGACCTCCGTCTCCCGGAGCTTCTGACGCGCGGCGGCGATGCTCCCCGCATCGACGATCCCCTTCCGTCTGCGGCCGCCGGAATCCAGCGCGATGTATTCATAAACCGGCATAACCTGACCTGCATCAGTCTCTTATTTCTCTAAAATTATCCGTAGATTTATCATACCTCCCGACCAATTACAAGGAGACCGTCTCCCTCAGCCGGACTTGCACCCTCCTCCGCGGACAAACCAGTGTTCACTTGTTGAACAAATCGGAACAACGTCATTTATCGTACACCGCGACGCCCACATTTTTGTTGAAACGAGAGGTAACCGTACAAATTTGTTCTTCTCGCCCAGACCCGCCGCTCACGGGAGCATATACAATAATAACATTAATATATCCAGTTATGTTGCAATACATAAATGCACTTTGGCACTCTCCTTGCTCTATTGCCTGCCAAACGGGATCATCGCCGGACGGCAGCCCCTGGCAAGACCCGGAAGCGGCAGCCGGTTTCCGAGCGAGATCATCCTGAAACATTTTTATCGGAGGTATACCATCATGAATACGGGAGATACAGCATGGGTTTTGATCTCATCGGTCCTGGTCCTGGGCATGACGATTCCGGGACTCGCCTTCTTCTACGGCGGTCTGGTGCGGAGGAAGAACGTCCTGTCCATCTTAATGCAGTGTTTCATCATCACCTGCGTCATCAGCCTGCAGTGGGTCCTGTTCGGCTATTCGCTGGCCTTCGGGCCGGATACGGGGCTCGGGATCATCGGCAGCCTGAAATGGGCGGGGCTCAACTTCGTCGGCGGACAGCCGAACGCCGATTATGCGGCGACGATCCCGCATCAGGTCTTCATGATCTTTCAGGCGATGTTCGCCGTCATCACGCCGGCCCTGATCATCGGCGCCTTCGCGGAACGGATGAAGTTTTCGGCCTTTCTGATCTTCACCGTCCTGTGGGCGACGCTGGTCTACGATCCCCTGGCGCACTGGGTCTGGGGAACGGGCGGCTGGCTCCGGAACCTCGGGGCGCTGGATTTCGCCGGCGGGATCGTCGTCCATGTCAGTTCCGGCATCTCGGCCCTGACGCTGGCGATCCTGCTGGGGAAGCGGTGCGGTTATGAACAGCAGCCCTTCCGGCCGCACAACCTCCCCTTCACGGTCCTCGGCGCGGCGCTGCTCTGGTTCGGCTGGTTCGGCTTCAACGCGGGCAGCGCCCTGGGGGCGAACGAACTGGCCGCCAACGCCTTCGTGACGACCCATATCGCCGCGGCGGCGGCGGGCTTCACCTGGGCGCTCATCGAATGGCGGCACCACGGGGCGCCGACCATCCTCGGCGCGGCGACCGGCGCCGTCGCGGGGCTCGGTGGCCATCACCCCGGCCTGCGGCTTCGTCAACCCCATGAACGCCATCTTCATCGGCATCCTGGTCGCCCTGTTCTGCTACATCGCCGTGGTCATGATCAAATCCAGGCTCGGCTACGACGACTCCCTCGACGCCTTCGGCGTCCACGGGGTGGGCGGGATCTGGGGAACCCTGGCGACGGGGCTCTTCGCGGAGAAGGCGGTCAACGCCGCCGGGGCGGACGGTCTGTTCTTCGGAAACGCCAAACTGTTTCTGGTCCAGTTCATGCTCGTCATCATCGTACCGCTCGTTCGCCGCGGCGATGACCTGGATCATCTTCAAGGCCGTGGACGCCCTCGTCGGGATGCGGGTGGAGAAGAAGGACGAGATCGTCGGTCTCGACCTGACCCAACAGAGCGAGTCGGCCTACACCGTCATCGAATAGGAGGAGAGAATCATGAAATACATCGTTGCGATCATCCAGCCGCACAAGCTGGAGGAGGTCAAACAGGCGCTCGAAGCGGTGGACGTGAATCTGATGACCGTCATCCAACGTGCTCGGGCAGGGAAGGCAGAAGGGATACACCGAGATCTACCGCGGGGCGAAGGAGGTCGGCGGGCTCCTCAGGAAGGTCCGGCTCGACATCGCCGTGAACGAGGAGTTCGTCGAGCCGACGATCGCCGCCATCAACAAGGGGGCCCGGACCGGCGACGGCGAGGTCGGGGACGGGAAGATCTTCGTCCTGGATCTCGCCGACTGCGTCCGGATCAGCTCCGGCGAACGGGGCGGGAAGGCCATCGGCTGACCGGCGCCGCCCGAATCCTTGCCGGATTCCGGAGGTGATACCATGAAGCAGGATAAATCAGCCGACGACGATCTTCTCAAGAGTACGATCGCCGACTTTGAGAAACACATCATCGTTTCCGCCCTGGAGCAGACCGGCGGCAACCAGACCGAAGCGGCAAGGCGGCTGGGAACGACAAAGCGGATCCTCTCGTACCGCGTGCGAAAATACGGGATCGATCTCGGAAAGATTTGCAGAAGGAGCGACAGAAGTAAAAAGACATGAATGCGAGTCATCTAAAGCGAATCTATGATTCGTGATTCATCTTGAATTAAAATAGAGCTTTCGGCGAATTTCTCGTTCTCCAGGGCAGCCAATTATGACCCTGCGGCCCGTGGGCGGATTTTTGTTGCCACAAAGACCCACATCCGCACGGCGCGCCGCCCGGAGGGAGCCCGCTTCGGCACCGATTTCAGCGAGCGGTCACTTGCGCAAAAGGATCTCATACACAGGAAGATCGGAGGCGGCCAGGATCACCCGCCCACCGAAGCCCGTTTCCTTCTTGAAGGCGATGGTTTTATTTTGCACATGCAGTTTCGGGTTGCCGATCTCTCCAATACTGTACACGATCCGTGTAAAGGGTTCCTGGAAAGTCCCCGGGCGTCAAACGGCCCTCCCGTATGAAAGAAATCATCCACATCCTCGGCGGAGACGCGCGGAGGGGGAGTGCCGTCCGGGGCGGCGAAGATGACCCGATCCTGGATCAGCGACGCCCTCCCGGGTAAAGAATGCCTCTGTCACATCGAGGCCGAACTGGGAATTTCGCCAGGTAGGAGTATCCGCTCGCCATCTTTAGAACACCGGCATAGAGGATATTTCCGCGTCCTCCTCCGTCAGGTCGATCCTCGTATATCCCGCAGGGGTCAACCGAAGTAGAAACCAGAGGGCAACGACGGATGCGGATATCAGGGCAACGATCACTGTCCTGCGACGCATACCTATTCCCCGAAGAACAGAATGGTGAACGGGGAGAGCGGCCCTCGATGACCGGCGCTCCCCCGCTGCTCGTATCCATTCCTTCAATCCTGCATTGAGAGGTCGGGTGCTTCACATTTCGGTATCGGTGTACGCTTTATTTCAGCGCACCCTTTTCCTTGAAAAACTTCTGTGCGCCGGGATGGAGATATTTCAGCGCATCCGGGGTCACCTGCCCGACGGCCTTTGCCGGCGTCAGCGCCGTGGCCCCCTTCCAGACTGCGGCGAGCTCGGCCTTGTTGTCGAAGATCGCCTTCAGGATCTGATAGAGCCGCTCTGCCGGGAAGGTGTCCATTGCCTGGAGGACGGCCGTGATGCCGAGCGTATCGATGTCGCTGTCCACGCCGGAGTAGCAACCTTTGGGAAAAACCGTCTTGTGGAAAACGCCGGGATTTCCCTTCATGATCTTGTCCGCCATCTCTCCGCCTATCGGGAGCAGCACCATCTTGACGCCGGGGGTGGAGGCCATATCGATGATGGAAGAGGTCGGGATGGCGCCGCTCCAGAAGAAGGCGTCGATCTTGCCGTCCTTCAGCGCCGCGACGGATTCGCCGGCCCCGAGTTTCTCCTTCTTGATGTCCTTGTTCCAGTCGATGCCGAGCGCCTTGAGCACGTAGTCGGCCTGCTCCTCCGTGCCGCTGTTCGGGGCGCCGACGGAGACGCGCTTGCCCTTGAGCTGCATCACGGTCGTGATGCCCGTGCCGTTCGTGGTCACGATATGGAGCGGCTGCTCGTAGAATCCCATCACCAGGCGGATCTTGTGCTTGCCCGAGATGCCGGGCACCTTGCCGTCGTTCGCCCAGCCGACGTGATAGTCGTAGGCGAAGGCCAGTCCCGCCTTTCCGGCGCCCAGCAGCTTCATGTTGTCGATCGCGGCCGTCGTGGCCTCGGAGGTCGCCTCGGTGTTGGGGACGTACTTGCCGATGACGCCGCCGATCGCGCCGCCCAGCGGATACCAGACGCCGCCGGTGCCGCCGGTGACGATGCTGAAGGAAAGCTTCTCCTGCTTGGACTGCTGGGCGTCCGCTCCCGCCGCAAGCGCCAGATACGGCAAGGACAAGCACCACGCATGCCACTGTTCTGATTTTTCGCACGTTCATGACCTACCTCCTCAGATGTGATAAGGGAACTCTCACCAGGGCCGAGACTTATCGCCTTGACCTCCTTTGCACTACCCACGTGCGGACAGACCTCGGTGAGCAGAATGACCTTTTTCAGGCCGAAGTCCCGCCTTCCTGACCGGAGCGCGTGTCACGCGCAGGTGATGCAGAATCATCAGGACGCCGGCGACCAGCGGCGCCAGCCCGGGAATGGAGAGGCCGATAGGCGCAATCAACATGGCAATGGCCACAATGATCAGCAGCGCCCGCTCGATCAGGGGAATTTCCTTACGCAGGTATCCGATAATGCCCAGAGAGACGAAGAACAGGGAACAGATGCTGGTCGTCACGGCCAGGATAAAATCGGGCCAGTTCGCCCCCACGATCAGGAGGCTGTAGCCGACCGGGGTCGTCGAAAAGAAGAACGGCACCAGGAAGGCGGGCAGCGAGTACTTCCAGGCCTGCATCATCGAGCCGAAGGGGTTCCCGCCCGTGACAGCCGCCGCCGCGCAGGGGGAAAGGCCGACCGGCGGAGAAACCTCGGAAAGCACGGCAAAGTAGAAGACGAGCAGGTGCGCCACGTGCATCGGAACGCCGATCTTGACCAGGGCCGGCGCGACCATGACCACGGTCATGATGTAGGTCGCGGTGATGGGCAGGCTCAGGCCGATGAGCATCGAGGCGAGCAGGGACAGCAAGAGGGCGGCCAGCACCGAGCCGCCGCTCAGGGACATGATGATGGAGGAGATCTTCAGCCCCAGGCCGGTCAGGGTAAAGGTCCCGACGATCAGGCCCGCGGCGGCCAGCAGCACGGCGACCGGCAGCATGTTCTTCGCGCCCTCGATCATCGCCGTCACGATGATTGCGGGGCGTCAGCCATTCGTTGCGGTCCCGGCTCAGGAAGCTGGTCAGAATCGTCGTCCCGATGGCGCCCGAGCGCCGCGTATTCGGGCGACTTGTTCCAGAGGACCAGAAGCGCCACCAGAACGACGATCGAGATCAGATGGTACCCCTTGGTGAGCATCACCTGCCGGACGGTCTTGGCGTCAGTCTCCGGCGGGGCGAAGCGGTACTTGCGGGCCTCCAGTTCCACCATGAAGAGCGTGCCTACGTAGTAGAGGATCGTGGGGACGGTGACCATGACGACCACGTCCCAGAAGGAGACGCCCAGGAACTGCATGATGAGAAAGGCGGCAGCGCCCATCAGCGGCGGCGAGAGGACGGCGCCGATCCCGCCGGTGGCGATCAGGCCGGCGGCCATGTTCGGCGAATAACCGGCCTTCTTGAGGATCGGCCACATGATCGGCGTGACGGACATGGTGGTCGCCACGCCGCTGCCCTGGGGCCCGCCCAGCAGCGCGGAGGTGATCACCGCGCCCCGCCCGGCGCTCGCCGATTGCCGTCCCATCGTCGCCAGCGACAGATCCAGCCAGAAGCCGCCGCGCGCCCGCCACGTCCATGAAGGTGCCGTAGACGACAAAGAGCATCACGAAGGAGGCGCTGACCGAAAGCGGCACGCCGAAGATCCCTTCCAGCGTCATGTACATGTGGCCGACGATCCGGTCCAGGTCATAACTCTTATGGGAAATGATATCCGGGAAATAATTTCCGAAATACATGTAGAGCAGGAATCCCACGACGACCAGGGTGAAGGTGTTGTCGACGATGCGGCGGGAGATTTCCAGCAGCAGAAGGATCGCCACGATGCCGAAGAGGAGGTCCAGCGGTTCCGGGAGCGTGGAACGGCGGATGAACTGGTCCATGTCGATGAAGGCGTAGGCGATGGCGGCCACACCCAGGAGGGCCAGGGGCAGGTCCACCCAGAGCGTCCAGCGGCCGGCTCCCTCCGGATCGGGTAGACAATGAAGGCCAGGACGAAGATGAAGGCCATGTGGATCATGCGGAAGGCGTAGGTTTCGACGGGCCATATGGCGCCGTAAATCGACCAGCCGACGAAACCGACATAGAGACACCCGACCGCTATGGCGGTTTTCCCTTGAAATTCCCGCATCATTGCCTCCGTTTCCGCTTCTTTCAGCTACCTGTTCAAGTCAAGGAAGATACGAAATACTATCCATGATGCATGTTTCATCGCTACTTGAACAGTTTCACCTTTCCGCCATCCAGATCATACTTGGAAGCCACGATCTTGATCTTTTTACAGAAAGTGAACAATACCACCTCCCGCTAAAAAGTTCACGTTCAAAAATCTGAATGTTTCAACCAAAAGAGTGGGCCACCGTGCAGACTGACTAGAAAATACGCGGTATACGCCGAGAAATAAAAGGCCGCTATCGGAACTAATTCCCATCTGGGGGACGTAAAGATAACATATGAGCAAACAAATTAGCTGTCTCTACCAAAGCGTGATCATTGGGGGACGGGCGCCCGATCAGATTCGATGATCTTCCCGGATAACCACCCTGCTTCCCCCGTGGATGCTGGCATCCCAGTTCTTGGGGGCCTTGATCGTTTTCAGCCGGTCGAGTTCGCCGATATTCTTGAGCCGCTGGTAGATGAGCTGCCAGGCGCAGGGCCGGTCGGCTCTCACCTCGCAGCGGTCTTCCCGCGAGCCGCCGCAGGGGCCGTTCAGCATATGCTTTGCGCACCGGGTGACCGGGCAGATGCCGCCGTACTCATGGAGAACGCATTTGCCGCAGGCGATGCATTTTTCCGTCCAGGTGGCCCTCTCTTCGAGGATGCCGATGAACGCCGTGTCGAGTCCCGCGTAGACCGGTTTGTCATACCGCTCGGCAATCGCCTGGACCCCGGCGCCGCAGCCCAGCGAAAGGACGACATCGTTTCTCTTGATCGCCTCGGCCGCCTTTTCGATGAAGACGTTGTCGCACTGCCGTTCGATGGTCAGCTCTTCGACCTCGAAGCGCGAGGTTCTTCAGCCTCGAGGCGATGCGCAGCGCCGAGGCATTGATGCTGACTTCGCGCTCTCCTCCGGCCAGGCAGACCGTGACGCAGGTGCCGCAGCCCAGCACGAGGATCTTCTTTGTGGCCTTTCAGTATATCGACCAGTTCGGGAATGCTTTTTCTTTGTGCGACTATCATATCCTGATCTCCGCATTTTTTGATGGATTCATGTTCTTTAACGGGCTTGGCCCGAGGTTTTTCACGGTCTCCAGCATCTCATTGATGTGATCGACAAAGGGCCTGGCCTGCGCCGCCGAGATGTTGATCATGCGGATGCGCTCCTCCTCCAGCCCGCTTTCGGAGAGGAATTTCCGTGTATAGCCGACCCTGCCTTTGGCCAGCAGATTGCCTTCCGTAAAATGGCAGCCGCCTTCCAGGCATCCCGCGACGAGGATCTCCGTCGGCGCCCTTTTCGAAGGCCTTCATGAAAAACTCCACCTCCAGCCTTCCCGTGCAGGGTGTCCTGATGATGCGCACGTTCGGGGGGTACTGCAGTCGCATGGAACCTGCCAGATCCGCGGCGGAATAGGAGCAGTACTGGCAGCAGAAGGCGATCAGCAGGGGTTCAAAATTCTCATTCTCATAGAAGGCCTCTATCTATCTTCAATTACAGTCGACGGTCAAATGGTGCTCCAACAGATTTTCCAGCATCGCATTGAACTGCCTGGACTCGAAATGGTTGAGCTGAATCGCACAGGCGGGACATTCGGAAGCGCAGATGCCGCAGCCCATGCATTTGGCCGCCGCAATCTCCCCCTTGTTGTCAACGTTCGCAAAAGGCGCGCCGTAGGGGCAGACGTGAACGCAGGTCATGCAGGAGATGCACTTGTCCTGGTTGACCTCCGAGACCTGGGCGCCGACATCCAGATGCGTCTTGGAGAGGACCGTCGCCGCCCGTGCTGCGGCGGCGCGGGCCTGGGAGATATTTTCATCGATCATCTTCGGCGAATGGGCCAGACCGCACAGATAGATGCCTTCGGTGGCGAAATCCACGGGACGCAGCTTCACGTGCGCCTCCAGGAAGAACCCGTCGGCGTTGAGCTGCAGCTTGAGCATGTCCGACAGCTGCCGGTTGCCGGCCGGCGCGCTGATCCCGGTGCTCAGGATGACATGATCGGCTTCGATTTCCACCCGGTCGTCGACATCGGGGCTGTCGACCGTAACGAGAAGCCCATTGTCCCGGGAGACCACCGGCGGCTTCTCTTCATTATACCGGATAAAGACGATTCCGGCGTCGCGGGCCATCCGGTAATACTTCTCCCGGAAGCCGTAGGTCCTCATGTCGCGGTAAAGGATGTAGATATTGGCATCGGGATTTTTCTTCTTGATGGCCAGGGCGTTCTTCACCGCCATGGAACAGCAGATGCGGCTGCAATAGGGATGCTCGTCATTGCGGGAGCCGACGCACTGGATCATGACGATGTTCTTGGCGCCGCCGTCAAAGCTGTCCTCATGGAGCAGCTTTTCCAGTTCGCATCTGGGTCAGGACATTTTCCGACTCGCCGTAGAGGAATTCCCCGGTTTTCGCCGGCTCCGCCCCGGTGGCCACGATGATGGCGCCGCAGGAGATGTCGGTCTTGGTGATTTCGCCCTGGCCGTTGCCCTTTTCCCGTTCGGAGACGGTCACCACGAATTTTCCGATATGGCCGCTGACTTTCGTCACTTCGCTCTGGAGATACACCTTGATGTTCCGGTGATTCTGCGTCCGGTATAAAAGATTCGCCGTAAAGAAGTAGCGGATCATCGCCTTCCAGTGCGGAATGGACGTTCAACATCTGACCGCCCAGGGCTCCCGATTTTTCGATGAGAGTGACTTTGAATCCCTGATCCGCCAGGGACAGGGCCGCGGTCATGCCGCTCAATCCTCCCCCGATGACCAGACCGTCCTGGTTGATGGCCAGGGATTCTCCGACAAGGGGCTTCAGGAGTCTCGCCCGGGCGATGGACATCCTCACCAGTTCGATCGCCTTTTCCGTGGCCACGTCCGGCTCGGAGGAGTGGACCCAGGAACATTGGTCCCTGATGTTGGCCAGTTCGAACAGGTAGGGATTCAATCCCGCCTCGCGCAGGGTTTCGCGGAAAAGGGGCTCGTGGGTCCGCGGGGTGCAGGAGGCGACCACCACCCGGTTCAGCCGGTGCTCCTCGATCCGCTTCTTGATTTCGGAAAGACTCGCGTCCGAACAGGTGTACATGGTGTGCGAGGCGACGACCACGTGGGGATCGCCGGAAATGGCCGCGGTCACCTTTTCCACATCCACCGTGCCGCGCGATGTTGATCCCGCAATGGCAGACAAAGACGCCGATCCTCGGTTCGTCGTCGCCCACATCATGCTCCAGCGGATAGGTCTTCTTCGTGATGAGGGTATTGCGCGCCGGCGCCAGAAGCTCCATGGACATGGAGGCGGCGGCGCTGGCCTGGGTCACGGTCTCCGGGATGTCCTTGGGTTCCTGGAAGGCGCCGGCGACGAAAACACCGGGCCGTGACGTTTCCAGCGGGGAAAACCGGCTCGTTTTGCAGAAACCGAACTCGTTGAGTTCGATCCCCAGCTGCGCCATGCCCTGCCGAGATCTCCGGCTTGGGATCCAAGCCGACGGCCAGGACGACCAGGTCGAAATCGCGCTCCACGGTCTTGAAATGCTCGTCCGATATAGCGCAGCCGGACATCCAGCGAGCCCGGAACCTGGATGACGCGGGAGGGCATGCTCTTGATGTACTCGATATTCTCCTTGCTTCTGGCCCGTTCGTAGTACTGGTCGAAGTCTTTCCCGAAGGCCCGGATATCCATGTTGAAGATCGTGGCCTCCAGGCCCGCGGTGTGTTCGCTGGCCACCAGCGCCTGTTTGGTCGTCGCCATGCAGCAGATGGAGGAGCAGTATTGATTCCCGCATTTGGCGTCCCGGGAACCGACACACTGTATCCAGGCGATTCTTTTGGCTTCCTTGCCGTCATCCCGGCGGACGACGTGTCCGGCAAAGGGGCCGGCGGCCGAGAGCATCCGCTCGAACTGGACGCTCGTCAGGACGTTCCGGTACCGGTTGAACCCGTATTCCCCTTTGCGTTTGGCGTCAAATTCTTCAAAGCCCGGCGTCAGGATGACGGAGCCGACATCCAGGGTGATGGTCTCTTCCTCCATGGCATGGTCGACGGCCTTCTTGTCGCAGGCGGCCACGCATGCCATGCATTCGGAGCAGAGGGCGCAGTTCAGGCAGCGCTCGGCCTCCGCCACCGCTTCCTCCTCGGAAAATCCGGCTTCGATCTCCCGGAAATCGGCCGTCCGCTCGCCCGCCGGAAGCACCGCCGCCTCGGCCCGTTCTCTCTTTTCGACGTCGTCCGTGGAGGGCAGGAGCTCGTCCGGCAGGGGTTTCAAGCGTATCGGTAAAACGGTCCGCCCGGAGGTCCTTTCCGTTCAGGTAGCGTTCGATCGACTCGGCGGCCCGTTTTCCCGCGGCCACGGCCTGGATGACGCTCCCCGGTCCGGTCGCGTTTTCGCCGCCGGCAAAGATCCCCTTGACCGATGTTTCCAGCGTCACGGGATCGGCCGTGAAGCAGCCCCGCCCGGTCCCCACGCCGCAGTGCTGAAGCAGATCGGGGCTCACCGCCTGGCCGATCGCCACGATGATCTGGTCGGCGTCGATGGTTTTCAGATTGTTTTCATCGTAGAGCGGGGCTGAAGCGGCCGTTTTCATCGAAGACGCGGGTGCATTCCTTGAGCTCGATGCCGGTGACGGCGCCGTCGCCGACGATGCGGTTCGGCCCCCAGCCGTTGTTGATCGTGATGCCCTCCGCCAGCGTGGCCTCGATCTCCTCCTTGTAGGCGGGCATTTCGTCGCGCTTTTCCAGGGCCACCATCTCGACCTGCTTCGCCCCGAGCCGGAGGGCCGTTCGCGCCACATCCACGGCCACGTTGCCGCCCCCGATGACCAGGACATGCCTGCCGACGCGGGGTTTGTCGTCCGCGCTGCCGGCCTGCCGCAGGAATTCCACGCCGAAATCGACGCCGGACTTCTCTTCGCCGGGAACCCCCAGTTTCCTGCTCACGTGCGCGCCGGCGCTGATGAAGACGGCTGCGTTTTCCTTCCGCAGCTCCTCGATCGTCTTATCCTTGCCGATGCGGCAGTTCAGGACGATCCTGACGCCTCTGCGCCGGATGAGTTCCACCTCGTACTCGAGGATGTCCTTGGGGAGGCGGTAGGCCGGGATCCCCCAGAGGAGCATGCCGCCCGCGCTGCCGGAGGCCTCATAGACGGTCACGGCAAACCCTCTGTCGGCCAGATCCCCGGCCGCCGTGAGTCCCGCCGGTCCCGCGCCGATGATGGCGATCTTCGGGGCATCGGCCGCGGGGGATTTCTCCTCCGGCAGCGCCAGTTCGCCCGCTTTCACCATCCCGATTTCCTGGTCCACGGCGAATCGCTTGAGCTGCCGTGATGGCCAGCGGCGCATCCACGTCGGCGCGGGTGCAGGCGCTCTCGCAGGGGGCGGGACAGACCCGGCCGCAGATCGCGGCCAGGGGGTTTCTCTCCCGGATGAGGTCCGCCGCCTTGACGTACTCCTTCTTCTTGATCAGCTGGATGTACCCCTGGACGTTGATGTTGGCCGGACACTCCATCTTGCACGGGGAATGGCCCAATTTCAGGATCCTGGGCTTGTTGGGGATCGCCTGGGCGGAATATTTCTGGATGACCTTCCTTTTCCCCAGATCGCGGTTGTAGCGGTCGTCGATTTCGACCGGGCAGGCCTTGGTGCAGTCGCCGCAGTCGTTGCAGATCTTCTCGTCGATGTAGCGGGGGGACTTCTTGACGGTGGCCTTGAAATTCCCCGGCGTCCCTTCCAGCTTCTCGAGCTTGGAGAGGGTCAGGATTTCGATGTTGAGGTTGCGGGCGCACTCGACGAGCTTCGGGGAGACGATGCAGGTCGCGCAATCGCCGGTGGGAAAGGTCTTGTCCAGATGGGCCATCATCCCGCCGATGGCGGCCGAATTCTCGACCAGATAGACCTTGAAACCGGAATTGGCCAGATCGAGGGAAGCCTGGACGCCGGCGATGCCCCCTCCCTGCACCAGTACGGCGCCGATTTTTTTCTTCTTACCTTTTTCCATGATTCATGACCTTACCGATGACCGAACATGATTCATCGCCGCTTTGGGCGAAACGATCAGCTTGTCGAGCCCGAGCGCATCCTCCGACAGGCCCAGACACGCTCCCATGAGCTGCGATATGTAAATGATCGGCATGTCGTAGCGCCTGCCGGTGGCCTTGAAGATGTCGTCCTGCCGCATATCCAGGTTGATCTGGCACATGGGACAGGCCACGGCCAGCACTCGGCCCCGGAATCCCTGGCCATGGCGAGGATCGATTCGGAGAGCTTGACGACGAGGTCCGACCGGGTGAGCGTGAGCGAACCGCCGCAGCATTCGACCTTGTGCGGCCAGTCCAAGCCCTACGCCGCCCATGGCGTCGATGAGCCGGTCCAGGTAAACGGGATTTTCCGGGTCGTCGAGCCCCGCGACCTCCGGTGGGCGCACCATGAGGCATCCGTAGTACGACGCCACCTTCAGCCCCCCGAGGGAGTGGGTCAGCGCCTTTTTGAAGGCGTCAAGCCCGATATCCTCGATCACGATCTCCACGAAATGGCGCACCTTGACGGTGCCGTCGTAGTCCTTCCCCAGGGCGGCCGAAACGATCTCCCGTTTTTTCGGATTCGTGGCTATTTCATGGTTGGCGATCTTCATCCGGCTGTAGCAGGAGGCGCAGCTGACCGCCATGTCGAGCCCCATCTCCTTCACCTTCAGAAGATTGGCGGCGGCAAGCGACAGGGAGAGGTCGTGATCGACCTGGTGGGCCATGGTGGTGCCGCAGCAGGTCCAGGCCTCGGGTTCGGCAAACTCGATCCCCAGCGCGCGGGCCACGGCCAGGGTGGACAGGTACAGGTCGCGGGCCGTCGATTCCGCCGAACACCCCGGGAAATAGGCGTATTTCATGTCGATTTTTTCCTTGTTTTTTCCAGGTTGTTGAATATCCGCTTCACCATTTTCCTGTCGGCGCCGTGGGGGGGCAGAAGGGCGATCTTCCCTTTTTTCAGGATCGTCGGGAGTTTATCCAGATCCTTTCCGTAGGAGGCCGTGCCCGCCTTGTACAGGGCCATGGCCCCCAGGTCGTAGGTCCGTCCGAAGGTCTTGATGGTCCCCAGAAGGAGCTTGTTCATCAGGGGCATGTTCCCCTCGGGCTTCGCGGCGCCCCTCGCTTCGGCCATCACGCGCAGGGCGTCCATGACCTCGGCCATGTTGATTTCCATGGGGCAGCGGCTGAAGCAGGTGGCGCAGGAGGCGCAGATCCAGATGATTTCGCTGTCCAGCAGTTCCTCCCCGGCCCCCAGCTGCAGCTTTTTGATGATTTCCGAGGGGGACGACGATGGTAAAGCCCGCCACGGGACATCCGTTCGTGCACTTCTTGCATTGCAGGCAGGCGTTGATGTCGATTCCCGACAGGGCCTTGACCTGATCGATGATTCCCCGGCCGGCGGCCGCTCTTTTGATTTTTATTGGCATAGGGTCTCTCTACTCTTCCGGGTTGTCGGAATAATCCGGGTTCTCAGGACGGCTGACGCCCCTGTCTATTTGGCCGGTGACGCCGGCTTCCATGAGCGGCTCTTCTTCCAGGAATTCTTCGTCGAGCAGGTCATCTTCGAGCTCTTCGGCAACTTTCCCCGCGACGAAGGGCACGACCTTCCGGTAGACCTCCTGCGGGCTTTGCCTCTCGGCCGTTCACTTTCAGCAGGTCTTCGATTCTGATATCGAAGAGCCGCTCGTTCTCTTCCAGATAGGGCAGGATGAGCTCCCAGTCTTTTTTCGTGAGCGGCGCGATCATCCCGCCGTTGAGCTGCTGGTCCACCAGGGTCTTGCCGGGGTCGCGGACATAGATGGCCCCTCCCGACGCCAGGGAAAAGATGTTGCTGCCCGGATAGGGTTCGTCCATCAGGATGAGGCTGCCGTCGTCGTCGAATCTCACGCCGTTCAGGACGACGAAGCCGCCGCCGTTGTGGGGATCGCCCGCCATGAAGGACTCGCCCAGAAAGTCGAGGCAGGTGCCGTTGATGACCACCCGGGGTTTCCCGACGGAGTTGATCAGCGGCCTTCCCGCGGCGTTTCCCATGACGTAGATCTCTCCGCCCTTGGCGCCGTAGAGGAAGGTCTGGCCGACGTCGCCGTAGATGACCAGTTTCCCCCGCTTGATGATCTGCCCCAGCTGGTCCTGGGCGTTGCCGTGGACCGCGATCGTCATCCCGTCGATTCCGGAGGCCAGATAGTCGCCCGAACTGCCGTACACGTCGATGGTCACATCATCGGTCTCGGGCCCGAGGCCGTTGCCGATGTACCGCTGGCCGATGCAGCCGAAGGAGATGAAACGCCGCCATCCCTTCATGTAGGCGTCCATCAGGAGGGAGGCATCGCTCTTTTCCCCTTCCGGGGGGAAGCCGAAGGCGTCGATCACCAGGGTCGTTTCATTCTGCAGCGGGGCGCGCAGGGCGCTGCGGGACGCAAAGTCGATCAGACGGTACTCGATGCCCGGGGCATCCTGGTCCCGCGTCGAGGCGCGGCAGGCCTTTTAAAAACCTGTGCGAGTTCGCCCCGCAGGATATGGAGGAGATGGCTTCGCTTCTTCGTGCCCGTCGGGTAGCGGAGATCGTTGAGCATGGTCAGGGCCTTGATCGCGATCCCGATCGTGTTCGTATTCTTGGCGTTATCGGTGATCAGCCGGCAGGCGGCGCGGATATCGTCATAACCCCAGGCGGATACATGGTCGCGAAGATACCGGTACAGACCCGCGGCGTCGCTTTCCGCAAATTGTTTGATCGTTTGTTCGATATCATGGCCGAGTTCCCGCTTCAGGTAGGTTTCCGACGCAAAATCGTACGGCTCGGTACCCTTCGGCAGCGAAACCGGTTTGCCGAATTTGTCGGTGCAGGTCATCCGCAGCCGGCCGGATTCATCCGGCGTGAGGTTGAAGATGAAGGCGCCTCCGTCGGTATGGCTTCCCCCGCGGGCGTTCCAGTAGCGG
Source organism: uncultured delta proteobacterium (assembly GCA_963842685.1). Taxonomy (GTDB): domain Bacteria; phylum Desulfobacterota; class Syntrophia; order Syntrophales; family UBA5619; genus JAKAFS01. Next base: position 46,345 of record CAWJHT010000045.1, read on the forward strand.
TCGGCCACGGGACAGATGCGGATGTCGTCTTTGGAGAGGCTCAGCAGCGTCGCATCGATGGCCTGTTTCTCCGAGGCGATGAGCCCGACCTGCACCTCGCCGTCGCAGAAGGCGAAGACCTGGGGACGCAGCATGGCCGTGTCCGTGATGCCCAGGAGCTGGAACTGTTTCTCGGCCACGTTGTTCCGGGCGATGATGAAAAACCAGGGCCCGTCCGGGGAGCCGTGGATATGGGTGGCCTGGATGGCCCGGTAGAGTTTCTTCTTCGCTTCCGGAAGGCGGTCGAAGTCCAGCTCGGAGGTCGGGGCCAGGGCCTCGATGATGTGTTCGAGGGAATAATGGTACGTCCGGTTCAGGAGGTCGAACAGCAGGACCGAGACCTCGGTGTCCGTGAGAAACTGCGGCCGGATGTGGCGCTGCAGCAGATGCTCGCAGACGGAATGGTAATTGGCGAAATCCCCGTTGTGGACGAGGGCGATGTTGATGCCCGTGAAGGGGTGGGCGCCGGCGGGATGCCAGACGCGCCCCTTGGTCGGGAAACGCTGGTGGGCGATCCAGACATGGGCGCGAGAGGTCCCGGACCTTGTAGTAATCGACGATGGCCTCGGCGAATCCGACCACTTTGAGGATCATGATGTTCCGGCCGTGGGAGAGGACAAAGGCCCGCTTGTCGCCGACGGCGGAGTAGAACATCTCGTTGAGCTTGAAGCTGTTCTGGTTGACGTACTCGTCTTCGGCTTCCCGGCGGTCGAGATCCTGAAGCTTGTGTTCGGCGATGAAACGGTCGAGGACATCGGCCTTGACCCGCACGAAATAGCGGCACACGTCGGGAGGCTTCACCTCCAGGCCCGGGATCGTTTTCCAGTCGTCAACCGTGTCGAGCATCCGGGAGGCGGCGACATCGAAATGGGGCGTGATGAAACGGCCCTCCACGTCCTCCTTGACGTCCGGCTCCAGGAAGGCGACATGGAGCATGTAATGGTCTTCCAGGATTTCCCGGCTGACGCCCAGCTGTTCCGGGACGAATCCGACCGCGGCGATCCCGCCGCCTTTCCCGTTTCCCCGGTTGTGCATCTGCTTGGAAGGCTCGTAGATGTGCTTGCCGGGAACGGGCTCGGTGCAGCAGAAGCCGACGACGCCGCACCCGCCCTCTTCTTCGCCCTTCCTGACCGTGACCGGCAGATCGAATCCTTCGATCAATTTCTTCTTGGAGTCCAGAAGTCGTTGTATCAGTTCGTTATTCACGATTTATTCCCCACAACATCGTTGGTATAATCGAGATGCATCAGGAGATCGGAACGTCCCCTGAGCTCGGATACGCTTCTCAGGCCCAGGCGCTGGAGGATGGTGACGAGTTCGTTTCGCCAGGCGTTGTACATATTGATGATCCTCTGGGCCCCCCATTCGAGATCGATCTTGGGCGCGAGCATCTTGTCGGTCGTCGCAATGCGGCGGGGACAGCCGCGGCCCGTCGAACAGCGTGCGCACCGGACGCATCCCAGGGCCACCAGTTCCGCCGTGCCGATGACCACGCCGTCGGCGCCGAGGGCGATGGCCTTGGCGACATCGTAGGGGTTGCGGATACCGCCGCTGGCCATCAGCGTCACCTGATCCCGGGCGCCTTCATCCACGAGAAAGTTATGCACCTTGGAGATGGCGTATTCGATCGGCATGGCGATATTCTTCTTGGCGATGTCCGGCGCGGCGCCCGTGCCGCCGTAACCGCCGTCCAGATGGATGATGTGCGTTCCCGCCGAGTAGCTTCCCACGGCGACCATGTCCACGTCGTTGGGGGTCGATACCTTCGTCGAGATCAGCGCCCGCCGGTTGATGTGCTTGACCCAATCGATATGCTTCATGTGGTCTTCGATGGAGTAGACGCTGTGGAACGGAAAGGGGGAGAACAGGGATATCCCGATGACCGTCTCGCGCATCTTGGCGACGGCCTCGGTGTTCTTGTCCCCCAGCAGATGCCCCCCCAGGCCCGGTTTCGCCCCCTGGGCGTATTTGAATTCCACGATGCGGACGCGCTGGATGGTCTCTTCGCGGACGCCGAAAAGGCCGGTGGCCACCTGGGTGATCATGTGATCGTCGTAAGGCCGCATCCGTTCCATGAAGCCGCCTTCGCCCGTACAGGTGAAGGTGTTCCAGGCCACGGCCGCCCGGGCCTTCGAAAGCTGGGTCGTATTGCTGACGGAGCCGAAGGACATGCCGCCGCCGTACCACGGCACATCGATCCTGATCCTGGCGACGGCCGTCGTTGCGGCGGTTCAGTTCCAGGCTCGTATCGATTTCGTCTTTCCCCAGCTCGACGGGCGGTTTTTCCGGAAACTTGAACCGGATGCGGTCGAAGCCGCCGCCCGAGTCGCCCGTCTCGAATTCATACCCGTAATCCGCGGGCGGGAACCTCGCCGCTTTCCGCCATTTTCCAGGTGGCGAGGATCATCGCGGCGGGCCACCGGTAATCGCCGAGGACTTTCATCATCGGGTTTTCCTGGATGCGCAGGGCGCCCCGGGGACATGCCGTGATGCAATAGCACCCTTTTTCTTCGCATTTCGGCCCGAAACAGAGGTGGCTCTTGGGAAGGGCAAAGTATTTATACCCGGGCTTTTTGACATGCACGCCCTGGGGACACAGGGCGACGCACTGACCGCAGGCCGCGCATTTCTCCTCGTCCCGCAGGATGATATATTTGGAGATCTCGTTCCGGTATCTGGGCAGAGCGGGCCGGATGGTGCGCTCCTGCCGGAATTGCGGCGTACGCGTCTTCAGTGTCTTCTCCGGAATGATCTCTTCAAGCTTGCAATCTGTTTCCAAAAATTCTGCCAAAAGCTTCCTCCTCGAGCTGCTCGAAAAACATGGCCCGTCCTACGTCTCCCCGCAGGCGCCGGGCGTCGCGCATCCCCATGGCGCCCATCAGTTCGATCAACTGGTCGTGCCAGGCGCTGATTAAATTCGTCATCCTTCCCACGCCGTAGTCAAAACTGATCTCCGAAATCCGGGCGGGACAGGCCGAGCCCTCTTCGCAGCGCCGGCACAGGTGGCATTCAAGCCCCACCAGCAGGGGCAATTCGATCGAAACCAGATCGGCGCCGCAAAGAACCCCCTTCGCCAGATGCTCCGGCAGGGCGATGCCGCCGCCGGCGATGAGGGTGACATTGTCTCTTTTACCGTTTTCGATCAGGGCCTTGTGGATCTTGCGGATCATGTCCTTGATGAACAGGGGGTCTTCCGCTCCGATCTGCCGGCCGTTCATGTCGGCGACGATATGAATGACCTCCACGTCCCCGTCCGCGAGCTCGACGGCCCGCTGCATCCCGTCGGCCGTCAGTCTCCACCCGCACGGCAACGACGATCCCGGGATGGATCTGCTTCAGTTCCCGGATCCGGCCCTTCACGTCCCGATCATCCTCTATTTCCGCAAGCCGCGTCTTTTTCAATATTTCCCCGGGAATCATCCCGGCGCCGGACGCGAAATAAAAGGCGATGTGGGGCAGGACTTTTTCGGCGTCCTTCTCGAAGAGGGGCCATTTCTGCGAATCCATGACGGCGATGAGATCGGTCTTCACCGCCGTTTCCGCGATCACGGCGTCGAGCTTCGGGAGGGAGTAGTTCTCCGGAATCCGGTCGATGATCAGGGGCATCGGAATGGACAGGATCGGAGACAGGGAAGAAACCACTTCATCGCCGTTCGTGGCGAGGAAGGCGGGTTTTTGCCCGATATCGACGGCGGAGCTGATGTACTCGCGCCCGTGGATGCCGTCGCGGGTCGGCCGCACGATCTCCGACATATCGGTCCACATGGAATCAAAGCCTTCGCCGCAGAATTTCCCGCGGTAACCCGCCCCGGAAACGGGAATCTTCGCCGTCTCCGCCTGGGTCCAGGTGGTTTGAATGATCTCGGGCGTCCAATAGCTGTTGCCGAGTTTTTCGTATTCGGGGTTGATGGAGAGGCACAGAAGATTCTTGGTGCAGTCCTGGACGCAGGAGAAGCAGCCCATGCAGTCGAAGAAAAGGGCGTCCACGCTCTCGATATTCCGGATGTACTTTATCTCATCCCGGTGCCGGTCATAGACGCAGGCCTTCTTGACGCAGTTGTGGCACCGGGCGCAGTCTTCCCGCCAGTCGACGATGCCGTACTTGCCGATGCGGGGACGCCGGGGAGGGACGGGTTTTGTCGTGATGTGATATTTTTCCGGCATATGATCAGCTCTCCATCGTCATGCTATCGTTTACCGGACAGTCCGGCGGCTGACAGAATCGCCGGCAATGTCTCTTCTTTCCCGCCCGAAAGAAGGTGTATCCCGCGCAAGCCCTTCATGCTTCTTAAGTTTATCGATCGTCTCGACGCAGATCGCCAGCCCCTCTTTCTTCTGGGCCTCCCGGTCTCCGGCGGCACTTCAATCTTTCAATGACAGGGGCGGGTATCTGGAACTCCGTATACTTCTTCGCGAGCGTTTCCGCTTCTTCGACGCTTTCCAGGGGGAAGACCCCTGCTAAAATCGCCGTCTTGCCGGTTATGCCGGCCTGCCTGGCCGCATCGAGCCAAAGCCCGAATTCCTCGACGTCGAACACGGCATGGGTCTGGATAAAAGCCGCTCCGGCTTCGACCTTCTGCATCAGCCGGATGATGCCCAGATCCATGGGTTTCAGGGAGGGGTTGGCGACGGCGCCGGCGGTCACCGGAAAGGGGCCGTTTATCTTCTCGCCGTTCAGGAGTTCTCCCTCGATCGCGCATCTTCGTGACGAGGGCAACCAACTGCGTGGAATCGAGATCGTAGACGTTCGCCGACTCGGGGTTGTCCGTCAGAGTCTGATGGTAACCCGAAAGGCAGAGGATGTTCCTGATTCCCAGGGCTGCCGCGCCCAAGCAGGTCGGATTGGATGGCGATCCGGTTTCTGTCGCGGGTGACGACCTGGTAGATCGGTTCAATTCCCGCCCGGGCGAGGATAACCGAGGCCGCCAGGCTGGACATGGCAACGCCGAATGGGTTATCCGCGACATTGACCGCCGACGGGACTCCCGCCAGCGCTTCCAGGACCGCCTCGATCGCCGTCCCTCCGGTTTCCGCCTTGGGGAGGTATTCGGCCGTAACGATGAAATCTCCGCTCTTTAACTGGTCATGAAATGGTTTTTCGTTTTTCACTATGCTCACCGATCCGTTATGTTTTACCCTATCCGGGCAGGGATATACTCACTGACACCGTTCATTCACATGGCCTGCAGCCTATGCCGGCAGGCTGCGGATTTTTTCACGAAACGCCGACAACTTCGCCACGATTTCTCCGATTCCCTTGCCGTTCATGGGCAGGACTGTGACGCGATCATGGCCCATTCCCGTCTCTTCGAGAAGGCGATTCGCCTCTTCCGCTCTTTTGGGCGCCCGCAGGTTGCCTTCCAGGTAATGGCATTCATTTTTCGGGCAGGTGACCAAGGCAAGACCGTCCGCCCCCGTCTCAAATGCCTTCAAGAGATACAGGAGGTCCGCTTTGCCGGAACAGGGAAGGCTGATGATGGTGTATTCAACGCCTTCCTCTTCGCGTGCAATCCGGTCAAGTTCGGTTCCGTCGAAACAGTTTGAACAATAAAAAATAGACAATTTCATTTTCTTATGATCGGTCACGGTCATTTCTCCACCCTTTCCATTCTTCTTCAGGGGAGGATTTTGTAATTGATTGGCGATCTGACGGGCGCCGGCAGGTTCCGAATTACCGCCCGGAATTCTCAGGATGAGCTCCGCTTTTCTCTCAATGTCTCCCGGCAAGTAAGCAGTTTTCATGCGGCAATCGGCAACTCATCGCGGGCATGGCTATCATGAGCGATTCGGTATTGTCAACAACAAATACACACCATTCGGTGTTTTAGCACAAATTTGTCCGTATGAGTTTAATTCGCGAAAGTGCTTGATATGATGTACAAAAATACTACAGGAAATCCGGAAGATGCGATTTGAAGAGATGGATATTGGATGGAAGACCACTTAACCGGATGATGAGTGTTCCGTTAGCCTGTCCGCGAAGGACATCTCCCATATCTCGTCCTCTATCCGCTTGCGCTCGGTGATGTCCTCAACCACGACGATATTGCGCCCAGGTTCTTCCCCCGGTTTCCGGATCGGCGATACCTTGAGATTCACCCAGATAATCGCCCCGTCCTTCGAAATGTATCTTTTCTCCAGGGTGTAGTGCTCGATCTTCCCGGCCAGCAGCAGTGCCGTTTTTTCCTCATGCAAATGAAGATCATCCGGATGTGTAATTGCCTGGAAGGTGGTGGCCAGCAGCTCCTCTTCAGACCTGCCGACGAGTTCGCAAAGCCGACGGTTCACCGTGAGGAAACGGCCTGTGACCATTTCGATCTCGGCCACTCCCACCGCTGTCTGCTTGAATATGGCGTGGAACCGCTCCTTGCTCTTCCGCAACGCCTCCTCAGCCCGCCTTCGGTCGGTGATGTTTCGCATAATGCCGCGAAACCCTACCGGATGACCGTATATGTTTCTTATGAGAGATGCAGAGGACTCAATATACAGTTTTGTCCCATCTTTTCTAATGATTTCATGATCGAATCCTTTTGAGGGTTCCCCTGTCCTGAAGATCTTATTGAATTCCTGATACAGTTTTTGGCCGTTCTCCTTATCGGTGTATTGACGGTTATTCATGCCCAGCAATTCAGCCCGGGAATATCCGAGCATTCGGCAAACCGAGTCGTTAAAGAAGGTAAAGTTGCCGGCAAGATCAACCTCGAAATAGCCATCCTCGATGCTCACAAGAATCGTGTAATACCGAGCCTCATTCTCGCGCAGTGCCACCATCGCCTGTTTGCGCTCTGATAACGATTGTTCCAGGTCCCTGATTCTCTGCGTTAAGACGGAGATCTCTTCGATCAGTTCCGGATTTGTCTTTGTCTGTTCGTTCATTCCGCGCCACCTCTGCCATGACAAGCGATAATGGTTTGATACAAAAATGGACGATTGGTTTTGATAATGACGTGCGAAAGATACCGGATACCCACTAAAATGTCAAATGTAATATAATCAAGAGGTAATAGACATGACTGACGGCGGCCAGGTGGATAAGCCACCATCCCATACTCATGCCGACTATTGTTAACCTTCCCCAGCCCTCATCTTCGGCTGCCAAATCCGACAAACTGCTCCGGTTGGATCGTAATGATGCTTAGCCATCCCATATTCATGACCTCCATGACATCTATCATCACGGTGGCGCCGAGCGACTTGGCTTTTTGAGTAGTAGCCTTGATGTCGTCGATGAAACATAAGGAACCTATGCCGACCATGTCTCGACATAAAATACTGAAAGATGTTTTTGTAAAAAATCCTAATATCGTTAAAATAGTTTACAGGTGCATAAACATTCAGTATATATCTATAATAATTACATAATTACTTGAAAAACTCAATTCTACACACAAAAAGCGTCTAATATATTTACACAATTGCCTGTGCACTATCTCCGGTAAAATAATATTATCTTCGTATAATCAAATATTTATGTATTTGGCATCTTTCATGCGAGCCTATAAAGGAGCATAGAGCAACCCTTCTAAAAGTGTGTTTCATATAAATCCATGAACAGTATTCCCGTAAGGAGGTGGAATCTATGGAAAGGGCAAGAGATCTGCTGAAAAAAAAGACAAAAGTTGTGTATTCTATTTCACCCCGCGCAACTGTTTTTAACGCTTTAAAGCTCATAGGTGAAAAGCAAGTCGGGGCCTTAATCGTCAGAGACGAGAATGATAATGTGGTTGGCATTATGTCTGAGAGAGACTATGCGCGGAAAGTTGTCCTCAAAGGAAAAAGCTCATTTGAAATTCTGGTAAAAGAAATCATGACCCCTGCAGATCATGTCTATTCAGTCACACCCGATACCACCGTTAAAGAGTGTTACAAGCTCATGGAAGATAAGCATATAAGGCATGTGCCTGTCTTTGAGAACGGTAAATATATGGGTCTTATTTCTATAGGTGACGTTGTCAGATGCACGCTCTCTGCGAATGAATTGTACATCGATCAATTAAGCCATTTCATAGCCGGCAAATAAGTGCGGTTGCAGATCCCTGCCAAGCATCTACAGAGACATTCACTACATGATCTCCAAGAGCGCTGGGTTATACTCCCCCCTTGCCATCCACGTTGATACCGATCAACTGGGGTCTGTCTTGTCTTTGCAGGGTATGACAAAGACGGGTATCGGGCTGCGCCTGATGACCTTTTCGGCTACGCTGCCAAGGAGGACATGTTCCATTCCCGTTCTTCCACATGTGCCGATCACGAGGATATCGATTTTTTCCTCTTGGACAAACTCGATGATTTTATCATCTTCACGCCCAGATATGATGACAATCTTGACCTTTGACTTATCCTTGATATGGTTCAAATATTTATTATTGAACATCTTATTAAGATATTCCTGGTGGTCTGCCTCTACCTTGTCCATCTGTTCACCGGTCAAGTGAAGCCTCAGAATATCTGGCTGGGGCCTCGGCGTTATAATGTGGAGGATATAGAGAACAGCCTCGTCTCGCTTCGCAATACCGAAGGCATAATCAAAGGCACAATCAGAAATTTTTGAAAAATCGGTACAGAAGAGCACTTTTTTATACTTCGGATAGTCAATCATGTTCATGCCTCCTTATACTTTGGTTTATCATTGATAAATTTGCCCACTGGGATTCCCCTGCTTCACACCCGGGTTGCTCTACGTTGCCCATAACTTGATATCCTTATTCCTCTGTGACACCGAAATCGGTCGCGTTCATTCCGCTCTGATATTCTTTTGTTATAGAGACCTGATTGATAAGAGTTATCTTCTTGGGGAGAGAGCATAAAGGGAAGTGTCCCATTGTGTCAATGAAAGATTCACCACCCAGGAATATTAGTATCTCCTTACGATAGCGCCGCAGGGTATAATAAGGAGGTATGTAGCCATCGACCACGATGGGCTGATAAATGAGAGGACGAATCCCAATGCGGAGATAACCGGTGTGATCAGGGACCGATACATCCCGTTTGAAGCATCGCGACTGCTGATCGCAACAGACGTGATATCCGGGTTTCTCGTCAGGTACCACCAGTGAATGAGGAAGAACAGCCCGAGGCTGAACATGTTGACATGGAAGAGGTCGACGGCAACCTGCACATCGGAATAATCCCCGCTGATATTCGTAGTAAACGGCATCAGGACCACACACGCCAGAATGAACAGCGTGATCCTCATGATACCGGAGTCGACCCTGCGGACATAGTGAAACTGCCGGTTGTGCATAAGCCAGAACGAAGCGAGAACAAAGAACGCAACCAGAAATGAAATGAACTCGGATCGCATTTCTGCAATGCTGATAGCAAGCTTTGCCTCCGCCTCCGTTTTTGAAAGGTGGGGGATGACTAGGCCGGTGACGAGCAAGGTCATCGCAAACGCAAAAATGCCGTCAACGAGAGCTTCGAGCCTGTTCTTGGAGATTTTTAAATCCCTCTGGTCATCCATCAGAATCGTTCCTCATGAGGGAAAATGTCCCTTCCGCCACTTTGATTTGAACTCAGTGAGTGTGCGGTTGATAAAAAGGGTGTCACATAAAGAACCCGGCCGTATCGCCTATCCGGCCATGGCAGGGTTCTTGTGCCCTGGACTGTCTGGCTGCAGGAGAAAACCCTCCTACCGAATGCGCACCATCTTGTGGACTGCCGGGAATCCCGCCGGGCGAGGCGGAATTTCGCTGTCGGCAGCAAGCTCGCCCACATAGATGTTTCCCTCCGGATCGCCCCAGAGGCCGTGCGGGGCGTAAAAGTTTCCCGGCTGCCACATGTCGTCGGCGCCCCAGCGGGCCAGCAGCTTGCCATCCAGGGTCAAGATGTTGAACCGGGGCGGCAGCGGATGCGGTACCCGCGGGTTGTCGCATTTGAGCTCCGTGATGTACAGCAGGTCATCCGGGCCGATGAACATACCGCACGGTCTATGGAAATCCGTCCATTCCTCGATGAAATCGCCATCGGGGGTGAAGAGCTGGATTCGGTAGTTCTCCCGGTCGGAAACGTAGACCGTTCCGTTTTTGGCCACACAGACGGTGTGCACGATGCTGAATTCACCCGGGCCCGTGCCCGGCTCTCCCCAGGACTTGATGAGCTTGCCGTCAGGCGAGAACTTGTGCACCCGGGAGTTGCCGTAACCGTCGCTGACGTATAACTCGCCGCCGGGGCCGATGCCCAGACTGGTCGGCCGGTTGAACGGTCCCGCGCCTCGCTTGATGCTGTGGTAGTCCTTCCCGTCGTAGCCGGTATCGGTGGGCTGGTTCTTGGCGCCCAGGGTCATCATGATCTCACCGTCGTAGGTGCATTTGCGGACGGTGTGATCAAAGTCGTCGATGCAGTAGAATGACTCATCGGGACCGATGAAGGCGTTGTGAGGCCGGGAAAAAACGTTCTCGCCCCAGGACTTGATGAAGCTGCCATCGGCATCGAAGATCAGAACAGGATGGGGGGTACGGGTGAATACATGCACCCGGCCCCGGCCATCGACCGCCCCGCCCGGTACCCCACCGAACTCATATCCGGCGGGTGGCTTCCCCCAATTCGGAATGAACTCATACATGAAATCGCCGCTTCCCACTCGCATAGTTTGTGCTCCCGTTTATGTGTTCAGTGAATCGGATCCGGCTCTTGCGCCGGTGATTTAGCAG
>CAWJHT010000046.1:0-78346 GCA_963842685.1 uncultured delta proteobacterium
TTCCGACCGTTAGTACAAATTCTACAATCTCTTTCAATGAACTGCCGGCAGGGTACAGTTCCCGGACCCCCATCTCCTTCAGCGTCACGATATCCTCTACCGGAACCACCCCTCCACCGATCACAACAATCTTCTCCGCACCCCTCTCCTTCAGCAGGCGAAGGATCTCCGGAAAAAAAGTCATGTGCGCACCGGACAAGATACTGATCCCGATCACATCCACATCCTCCTGGATCGCCGCTTCAACCACCATCTCCGGTGTCTGACGAAGACCCGTATAGATCACTTCCATCCCCGCATCCGCAAGGGCACGGGCCACCACCTTGGCTCCCACTTCGTGGCCGTCCAGACCCACCTTGGCAACCAAAACCCGGACTCTCTTCCCTATCTCCCGTCCATCCATCTCCCCTACCCCCAACAGGCCTGCAGACATTGAAAACAACCTCTAAAACTGAGCAACAACCCGGTGTTCACCGTAGACCTCGCGCAGAACCTGGCACATTTCACCCACCGTGGCGTACGCCCTTACCGCCTCCAGAGCAGGCTCCACCATATTCTCCCCTCGTAGGGCCGCCTCCCGAACACCGGACAAGGTCTCCCTTACCCTCGACCCGTCCCTCTCCGCCTTCAGCGCCTTCAGTCTCGCCAATTGCCGCTCTTCCACCCGCGGATCCACACGAAAGGCTCCCGGAGGAAACGCCTCGTCGCTCTTGAACAGATTCACCCCGACGGAAACCCGCTCCCCAGACTCAAACTCCCGCTGCCGCTTGACCGCACCCCGCGTGATGACCCCCTGACAATACCCCTTCTCGATCGCCAGAAGCGCTCCCCCCAACTCCTCCACTTTCGCCATCTCCGCGAGAATGCCCCGCTCGATCTCCTTGGTCAGGCTCTCCAAATAATACGAACCGCCCAGAGGATCGACCGTCCGGGAAAATCCCAACTCATGAGCGATAATTTGAAGGGTGCGGATCGAAACCTTGCAGGCCTCGTCGTTGGGCGTCGCCATCGCCTCGTCGTAGGAGGCGTCATAGAGAAACTGAACCCCGCCCAAGGCATAGGCCAGGGCGGCAAAGGCGATCCGGACGATGTTGTTCTTCGGCTCCTTGAGGGTCTCGCCCCCATGGGAATAGGAGGTGAATTTGAGCGTCATCGCACGGGGATCTGTCGCGCCGAAGCGGTCCCGCATCAAACCGGCCCACACTTTCCGCGCCGCACGACAGTTGCCGATCGTCACAAAAAAATCCTCCCGCTCATCCAGAAACATATCCAGCAGAGGTGCGATCTGGTCGATGGAAAGACCGCGCTGCATCAGATCGTCAATGTACACCAGCCCGTTCGACATCGCGAAGGCCGTCCCTTTCGTCGATCCCGCCCCGGCGGCGTTGATGTGGTTCACGCACAGCGTCATCGGATACCAGTGCGGCGCCTTCCGGGCACACCACTCGACAACGTCACAGGCAAAATGAACCGCCCGGTCCATCGGAAAAATGTAGGTCCCCCGGGCAATATACTCCTTGATCGGATCGTTCTGCAGATCCACCACGTATTCCTCAGGCTTCAAACCCTGCTTTTCACCCAGGGCGATGAACAGCGCCAACGCAATCGGCCCAATCGAGTTCCCCAGAATGCCGACCCGTTTGAAGCTATTGAGGGGAATCCCACCGAAAAGAATCTCCATGTCCTGAAGCGAATTGATCGCCACGCCGACCCGGCCAATCTCCCCCTTGGACATGATGTGATCCGAATCATAACCGATCTGGGTCGGCAAATCGGCCGCGATATGTACCTCGTCGGCCCCCCAGGCGAGAATCTTCTTGTACCGCTCGTTGCAATCCTCCGCGTTGCCGAACCCGGAATAGACCCGAACGTTGAACGGCTCCCCTCGGTTCATGCTGGGGTTGATCCCCCGCGTGTACGGAAACTCCCCCGGGAAACCCAGGTCCCTCTCGTAGTCAAAACCCGCCTCCGCCAAATCCAGAGGCGTGTAAACCGGCTTCACCTCAATCCCGACATCGGTCACATAATGCGACCGGCGCTCCGGCTTCTTCTCAATGTATTTCCCCCGAATTTCCCGCTCCCAACACTGCCGGGAAACCGATAACTTCTTGTCAGACTCATTCATGCTCCTACCCCCGGTCCCGAAAATATGAATCCAAGGTGCAAATCAATGTCATTAATGCCTGTTTTCACTTCCGACCGTTAGTACAAATTCTACAATCTCTTTCAATGAACTGCCGGCAGGGTACAGTTCCCGGACCCCCATCTCCTTCAGCGTCACGATATCCTCTACCGGAACCACCCCTCCACCGATCACAACAATCTTCTCCGCACCCCTCTCCTTCAGCAGGCGAAGGATCTCCGGGAAAAAAGTCATGTGCGCACCGGACAAGATACTGATCCCGATCACATCCACATCCTCCTGGATCGCCGCTTCAACCACCATCTCCGGTGTCTGACGAAGACCCGTATAGATCACTTCCATCCCCGCATCCGCAAGGGCACGGGCCACCACCTTGGCTCCCACTTCGTGGCCGTCCAGACCCACCTTGGCAACCAAAACCCGGACTCTCTTCCCTATCTCCCGTCCATCCATCTCCCCTACCCCCAACAGGCCTGCAGACATTGAAAACAACCTCTAAAACTGAGCAACAACCCGGTGTTCACCGTAGACCTCGCGCAGAACCTGGCACATTTCACCCACCGTCGCGTACGCCCTTACCGCCTCCAGAGCAGGCTCCACCATATTCTCCCCTCGTAGGGCCGCCTCCCGAACACCGGACAAGGTCTCCCTGACCCTCGACCCGTCCCTCTCCGCCTTCAGCGCCTTCAGTCTCGCCAATTGCCGCTCTTCCACCCGGGGATCCACACGAAAGGCTCCCGGAGGAAGACGCCTCGTCGCTCTTGAACAGATTCACCCCGACGGAAACCCGCTCCCCAGACTCAAACTCCCGCTGCCGCTTGACCGCACCCCGCGTGATGACCCCCTGACAATACCCCTTCTCGATCGCCAAAAGCGACTCCCCCCAACTCCTCCACTTTGGCCATCTCCGCGAGAATGCCCCGCTCGATCTCCTTGGTCAGGCTCTCCAGATAATACGAACCGCCCAGAGGATCCACCGTCCTGGAAAATCCCAACTCATGAGCGATAATTTGAAGGGTGCGGATCGAAACCTTGCAGGCCTCGTCGTTGGGCGTCGCCATCGCCTCGTCGTAGGAGGCGTCCTGAAGGAACTGCACCCCGCCCAATGCATAGGCCAGGGCGGCAAAGGCGATCCGGACGATGTTGTTCTTCGGCTCCTTGAGGGTCTCGCCCCCATGGGAATAGGAGTTCAGTCTTGATGGCCATCGCACGGGGATCTGTCGCGCCGAAGCGGTCCCGCATCAAACCGGCCCACACTTTCCGCGCCGCACGACAGTTGCCGATCGTCACAAAAAAATCCTCCCGCTCATCCGCGTAACAGATCCAGCAGGGGTGCAGATCTGGTCGATCGAAAGATCCGCGCCGCATCAGATCGTCAATGTACACCAGCCCGTTCGACATCGCGAAGGCCGTCCCTTTCGTCGATCCCGCCCCGGCGGCGTTGATGTGGTTCACGCACAGCGTCATCGGATACCAGTGCGGCGCCTTCCGGGCACACCACTCGACAACGTCACAGGCAAAATGAACCGCCCGGTCCATCGGAAAAATGTAGGTCCCCCGGGCAATATACTCCTTGATCGGATCGTTCTGCAGATCCACCACGTATTCCTCAGGCTTCAAACCCTGCTTTTCACCCAGGGCGATGAACAGCGCCAACGCAATCGGCCCAATCGAGTTCCCCAGAATGCCGACCCGTTTGAAGCTATTGAGGGGAATCCCATCGAAAAGAATCTCCATGTCCTGAAGCGAATTGATCGCCACGCCGACCCGACCGATCTCCCCCTTGGACATGATGTGATCCGAATCATAACCGATCTGGCCGGGCAGATCAGAAGCGATCTGTACCTCGTCGGCCCCCCAGGCGAGAATCTTCTTGTACCGCTCGTTGCAGTCCTCCGCGTTGCCGAACCCGGAATAGATCCGGACGTTGAACGGCTCCCCCCGGTTCATGCTGGGGTTGATCCCCCGCGTGTACGGAAACTCCCCCGGGAAACCCAGGTCCCTCTCGTAGTCAAAACCCGCCTCCGCCAAATCCAGAGGCGTGTAAACCGGCTTCACCTCAATCCCGACATCGGTCACATAATGCGACCGGCGCTCCGGCTTCTTCTCGATGTATTTCCCCCGAATTTCCCGCTCCCAACGCTGCCGGGAAACCGATAACTTCTTGTCGGACTCATTCATGCTCCTACCCCCGATTCTATGAACGTAACCTTTCCCAGGAACAAAGCCTCGTCTAAATGGTTCCCTCATCGGTAAGTTCGGCCAGCGCCTTGTCATTCAGATCAAGCCATTCACCGTAAATTTCGGCATTGTTCTGTCCCAAGCTGGGCGCGGGTCTGTCAAAACCTGCTTTGGACACACTAAAGCGGATCGGTAGGCCAGCTGCCTTCACAGAGGGAACCTCTCCGTAGAGAGGATGGAGGACCGGAACAACCGCACCGGAATCCAGGAAATTTTTGTCTGCCAGGACTTCCGGGATATTACGGACCTTGGCACAGGGAATGCCTTGGGATTCTAATCCCTTCAGAACATCCTCGACCGATCGGTTCTCAGACCATGCATTGATTATGGCATCCACTTCATCCGCAAGTTTGAGCCTCCCCAGCTGGTCCTTGTATCGCACATCCTCGTACAGGTCTTCCCTTCCCATTACCGTAAGAATCTTTCTCCAATGTTCATTGCCACCGCTGGCGATTACATAGTAGCCATCCCTGGCTTTATAGGCGTTGAAGGGTGTCAGTCTGGTCAATCGACTTCCGCTACGCGGTGGTTGACCCTGTGTCCCCCAATAATCATGAGCTTCATCCATCATCATTGACAGAACACTTTCGAGCATCGAAACCGTTAGTTCCTGACCTCTTCCCGTTTTACGCCGGTGTTCTAGTGCGGCCAAAATACCGATACAAGAAAAAAGCCCCCCGCCTAGATCACTGACGGCAATACCTGATTTCATTGGAGGTCCATCTGGATCGCCATTCATACTCATGGCACCCCCAATCGCCTGGATGACAATATCGAAAGCCGGCAGATTGGCGTATGCACCTTCCGGCCCGAAACCGGTCAACGCACAATAGACGATCCCTGGGTTCGCCTCCGATAACACGGGGTAGGACAATCCTAGTTTCTTCATGGTCCCAGGACGGAAATTTTCCATTACCACATCCGCTTTTGCTACCAAACGAAGAAAGAGTTCCTTTCCTTTAGGAGAATTCAGGTTCAATGTAATCGCCTTTTTGTTCCGGCAGCGTTTGAGAATGGTCAATGAAATATCTTCCTTCGTCTGCCGAGAAAAACTCAACCCTTTCTCTCCGGCATAGGGTGGAAAGAGACGGGCGGGGTCTCCACTATCGGGCCTTTCGATCTTGATTACCTCCGCCCCAAGCCCACTGAAGACCATCGTACAATAAGAACCGGCAAGAAACTGTGTTAAATCTAGAATTCGAATACCTTCTAATGGTTTTGACATACAGATTTTCTCCTTCCTATACTTTTGCAGGTTTATCGGATATCTTTAGACGGCTTTTTCTTTTGATCGCATTTCAATTCATTTTACGTTGAGAAGGCGTGAGATTCGAGCGGCGCTTTCTAACATTTCCTCCAAGTTTCTTTTCATAGTTCTCTCATCGCAACGATTTTCGAGGCCAAGAATACTAAGCACAATCGGGGAAAGGATAATTTCTTATCGGGACTGAGATACTCGCGCTTCCTTTCAGTCGTTCACTAAAACTGACGGCATAACCCTTTTTTCGAATCCCCCCTATTTCCTTCAGCATGTCCGATTTTTTTGTGATGGTGTTGATACAAACCGGATCGAAACTGATATGCTCTAAAAGGACCATCAGATCTTCATCGCTCATTTCTGCAAGGAGCATCTTCCCTGCCGATCCGAGATAAATGGGATGAATAGATCCCATTCCGGAAATGTATTTGATTTCCTCTGGACTTACGAATTCCTCAATGCAAATCCGTTGCAATCCCATGCGAATCTGGATGTTTACCGTTTCTCGGCTGAAATCTCGCAGGCGAATTAATTCCTGACGAGAACAATACAGTAGAAAATCGTGTGTAACGGAGAAAGACGAAGAAAGTCTGATAGCCAAGGGGCCTAAATAATATTGGTGATTAATCGAGTCCTGTTTGATCATCCCAGTTCCTTCAAGGGTTTTCAAAATTCGATGAATCGTTCCCTTTGCCAATTGTAGTCTTTTTGAGATGGAACTGAGTTTATTGGTACCTTCGGAAATGACCCTGAGCACGTTGACTGCTCGAATAATGGAATTGACGTTTTTCTCTTCACTCATTCGTTCCACCATGCGGATCATATGTTCCATTTTTTATCATTTCCAAGCCTTTTTTGTCAAGACAAAAGTAAAGGCAAAGGTAATTAAATTTAGATGCTGAAGAGTTGCGCAGCCTTTGTCCTACTGATAGTACTTCCCCCCATAGTCGATGGACTGCGTACAAACTGTCAAAATCGAAGTCCGCAGTGGAATCACATTTGAGGTGTATCGACCTTAGTACTTGAACCTAATCCTGTGCCCCTTTTTCTTTGCCTATCGATTTATTACCGCTATTTTGCCACTTCTGAAATTTCGGCAGACCATTTTTCACTGTCAGGTGATTCTGATCACATCTACCGTACAGGTGTCGCTGAATACATTTCACACTACCGGGGCCTCAGGTCATTCTCCATACTGCATGCATGCCCACCAGAAGGTTGACCCCAGAAGGTCGCGCCGGGAGTGAAGCAGCAGAGCTCCAGACCATCGACTTTAGGACCGTGGAAATGAAAAAAAAGGAGATTCCCTAACCACGGCATCTGTGTCCTTGGTGCGGGGCCATCCGGCTCAAGCGATTGTCTGACTGGCAATAAGTTGTTTGCATATTAATCGTGAAGATGTAGAATGTCAGAATTGTGGTCTCCAATTCCGTTGCCACAGGGATGAGGATGCACTATTTTACGAAGAATGAAGCGAGATAGTGTAATGAATTGCTTATAAGGTGGAATGACATGTCTCATAATGAAAAGGCAAAAAAAAATCATCGAGCGGTGGAAGGTCGTCATTACTGACTGCGACCACGGCTTCGTGACACTCGAGAAGGAAGAGATGGATCGGATCGGAGCCAGGATGACTCTGGCTCAAGTGAAGAGCGAGGCAGACGTTATTCGGGTGTGTGGACAAGCCGATGGGCTTCTGAACCAATATGCACCGTTGACCAGGGCAGTCCTTTGAACGCCTGCCGAAATGCAAGGTCATAGCGAAATATGGGGTTGGAGTAGACTACTGTCGATCTCAAGGCTGCCACGGATTTCGGGATCATCGTTACGAATGTACCGGACTACTGTTTTGATGAGGTGTCCGACCATACGATCAGTTTGCTGCTGACGCTGGCAAGAAAGATCACCTTCTTCGATCAAAAGGTGAAGTCCAACCAGTGGGATTTTCGTCAGGGGAGTGCCGATCCACCGGATCAGAAACAAGACCTTGGGGCTCATTGGCTGTGGACGAATCGGCCGCGAGGTAGCACGAAAGATGTCGGTTTTTGGGGTGCGGGTGATTGCCTATGATCCCTGGGTTGCGGATACCGGCGGTGCGATTGCATTTGTTGATCTGGACACCGTCCTGAAAGAGTCGGATTTCATCTCGATACACTGCTCTCTCAACGAATCGACCAGGCATTTGCTTGGAGGACGGGAATTCAAAAAAATGCAGAAGAAGCCATTTATTATCAATGTCGCCCGCGGACCGATCGTTGAAGAAAAGGAGTTGATTCAGGCATTGAACGAAGGGCAGATATCCGGTGCGGGATTGGATGTACTGGAGAAGGAGCCGCCCGATCCCCATAATCCTCTGTTGAAGATGGACAACGTGATCCTCTCTCCTCATGTCGCGTTTTACTCCGAGGAGTCGATTCGTGAGCTGAAACGACGCGCGGCCGAGGGCGTCTCGGCTGTGCTTCTGGGGAAATGGCCAAGGGTGGTTGTGAACAGGGAAGTGATCGGGAGAACGCGGGCCTCGATTGCGGGAACTTTTCCAGGATAATGCAATAACCTCACAGGAAGGAGAACATTTATATGAATTTACAAAGAGTCTATATGCAGAATAATCCCGGCAGGCTGGTCTTCGGGCCGAAATCTTTGAATGAGCTGGCCAATGAGATCCCTGCGAATGCGGTTCCCCTCGTCATCACGGACAAAGGGGTTTCCAAATCGGGCATTCTCAAGAAGGTCACGGATGTTTTGGAAGGTGCGGGCATCCGCCACCATATTTTTGATGGAATCGAGCCCGATCCTCCCATGCAAGTCATCGAAAAGGCCGTATCGCTTTATCGGAAGAACAGATGTACGATGGTGATTGGGCTTGGCGGAGGAAGCTCGATTGACGGGGCGAAATCCGTTAGTTTGATGGTTTCCCATCCGGGAGACATCAGCGAATACGGCGGGGAAAGGTCGTGCCGGGCCCGGTGACACCCATCTATGCGATTCCGACGACAGCCGGCACCGGGTCTGAAGTGACGGGGCTGTCCGTCATTACGGACCGTGCGAACAAGGTGAAGATGGTGCTGCGGGGTGTGCCGTATCTCATCCCGAAGTGTGTTTTCCTTGACCCTGAACTTCTCGCCTTTATCCCGCCGCGGGTAGCGGCGGAGACGGGAGGCGATGCCCTGACCCATGCGGTCGAGATGCTACGTTTCGCAGAACAGCACTGTCATTACGGAAGGACTGGCCCTTTCGGCGATCACGCTGATCGGCAAATACCTTCGCAGGCTGGTGGGAAATCCGGCGGATATGGAAGCGGCGGAGAACATGCAGCTTGGAAGCTACCTGGCAGGATTCGCTTTTTCCAACGGGGGTCTCGGACTTGTCCATTCCCTTGCCCATCCGGTGGGGGCTCACTTTCATTTGAGCCATGGTGTCTCCTGTTCACTTTACCTTCCGGTTGTGATGGAATTCAACCTCCTCACCTGCCCGGAGAAGTTTGCCTGCCATCGCAGCAGCGCTGGGGGAGGATATTCAGGGGCATGACAGCCCGTCGCGCCGCAAAGGAGGCTGTCAAGGCGGTCAGGGAGTTGTTCGCCGATGTTGGGATTCCGATGACATTTTTCGGACCTCGGAGTCAATTTCAAGTTGAGTCCGAAGATGGTTGCGGAGGCCTTGGCCGCGGTTCCGACGCAGGTGAATCCGCGCAGACCGAACGAGGCACAGATCACGAACTTATTTAATGCCCCGTTAGACTAGCGGTGATTAATAACGGAGAGGGTGGAAGAGCCATACGGGTTTATCGGCAAGCATTAAGGGTTGGCTTGAGCACCGGAACGATAACGCCTGAAGAACCAGATGAGATCGTCTACCGCATCTGTTTTGGAGGCGGGGGTGGCTTCCGAAATATTGCGAGCCCCGCCGATCTATCACCGTGACCTTACCGCTGAGGATCCTGAGAGACCTGTAATACATAAACCATGACCGCTCCCGGGCCATCGCGAAGTGTGTCGAAACCATAATAGGCAAAGGGATCAGCAGGTTAAACCGGTCGAACTGATTGAGTTGAGGCTCGGGAAAGCGCTCAAATATCCCTCAGTTTAATATCCTTGACACTTATCTCTCCAGTCGTTACACTCACGCCGTACTGAAATGTGAACCAACAAACAGTTTTTTAAGGTGCTGTGGCCAGCAGAGACAAATTGAAAAAAGGAGGTTTCTATGGCTGAAAAAAAGGTCATCACTGTCGGGCGTCGAGTGCAGGATTTTTCTCTACCGGACCATGAGGGACAGCAGGTCGGGCTGTCCACTCTTCGGGGTAAAAAGGTTCTCCTCTCCTGGCACCCGCTTGCCTGGACGTCCCTATGCGCCGAGCAGATGAAAACGCTGGAAAAGAACCGGCGTGCTTTCGCAAAACTCAACACTGTGGCTCTGGGACTCAGTGTGGATACGGTCCCCTCAAAAAAGGCCTGGGCCGCCGCGCTGAAGATCAAAGAAACCCGATTGCTCTGCGATTTCTGGCCCCATGGAAAGGCGGCTAAGTCTCTGGGACTCTTCCGGCCGATCCAGGGTTTTTCCGAAAGGGCCAACATCATCCTCGACGAAACCGGCAAGGTGGTCTTTGTCAAGGTCTATCCCATCAAGGAGCTGCCCGATATCACTGAAATCCTGACATTTCTGAAAGCGTAACCGCGGCATAGGCAAAGGCGGACGCAAAGAGAGGTTTGGCGCGCACCATTCGCGCAGGAGAAGAACAAATACCATGGCTGTTTTAACTGGAAAGAAAATGACTGAAACCCAATTGACTACCGGTCAGATGCTTGACGAGATATCTGTTCAGGCAAAACAATCACCCAGGTTACGCAAGAATTATAATTTTCACCATTCGGATGAAGATATCTGCCACCGCCTTCTCAATGCGATGGAACCCGGCTCGTATATTCAGCCGCACCGGCATCTGGACAGGAATAAAGATGAAACCCTGGTCGTCATAAGGGGGAAAATGGGTCTGATCCTGTTTGACGATCACGGTAACATAGAAGAAAAGGCGCTTCTTGAACTGGCCGATCATGCCATGATCGTCAATATCCCTCATGGGAAATTTCACACATGGATCTCTTTCGAAGAGCGGAGTGTATTTTTTGAATCCAAGGCGGGACCCTTTTTACCTTTGACCGAGGAGGAAAAGGCGTTTTGGGCTCCTAAAGAAGGGGATGCATCATCAGCCGGGTATCTTGCGTCTTTGAAAAAGCGTTTTGAATCTGATAAAAGACAACATGCATCATCAACATAAACGCAAAGGAGGGAGTTATGGCATTAACAAAGATTGATCTCGTTGGGTTAATTCAGGAGGAAATCGGTTTGTCCAAGAAAGAAGGGGTGGCCTCCGTTGACAGTCTCTTTGAAATCATGAAGGACGAACTGATCCAAGGAAACCCCGTCAAGATCTCTGGATTTGGAAAGTGGACGATAATGAGCAAACATGCCAGAAAAGGCAGGAATCCCAAGACCGGCAAGTCGATCACCATCGATGCCCGAAAAGTGGTGTCATTCAAGGTATCAAACGTGCTGAGAAAAACATTAGGCGAATGATTGACAGGCTCGTTATCGTTTCCATTCGTTTCAGAAGGGCTGATCACCTTCCGTCATTCTCTATTAAAAAAACAGGAGGTTTATCCGATGAAAACGGTTCCCCGGCTGACTCTGGATGATGCACGCGTCATGATGGCCGCTGCAGAGAAGAAGGCATGCGAAATCGGTGTCGATATGGATATCGCCATCACCGACGACAGCGGCAGTCTCTTGATGTTTCATCGGATGGACAATGCACGCATCACCAGTATCGATATCGCGATCAGCAAGGCTTTTACGGCGGCGGCCGCACGCAAGTCCACACGCGCATACGGGGAGACAAGTATGCCGGGTGGTCCTTCCTACGGCATCCATGTCAGCAACCACGGACGTTTCATGATCGTACCCGGTGGTCTTCCCATTTTTGTCAACAACCAGATTGTCGGTGGAATCGGTTGCAGTTCAGGCCATTCCGACCAGGATGAGGTCGTCTCCCAGGCAGGCATTGATGCCCTACTTGCGTACTTGAAACAGTACACAAAG
Organism: uncultured delta proteobacterium; assembly: GCA_963842685.1. Taxonomy (GTDB): domain Bacteria; phylum Desulfobacterota; class Syntrophia; order Syntrophales; family UBA5619; genus JAKAFS01. The sequence continues at coordinate 11,739 of CAWJHT010000046.1, forward strand.
GAAGAAGGGGTGAATTTTTTCTTCCAGACAGACAAAGGAAAGAGGAGCAGCGCAACCGCTGCCGCCGTCGGTTCGATTCTCCTCTGGTGCACCAGCGGTGTCTGTTTTACCAGCGGATCGCGGCTCCTGGGACCGATGGCCTATCTGACGCTGATGACGGCAACCGGCGTGATCACGGTTGCCGTCCTGCAATTCTTCCGGCGACGCCCCTTGGGCGATCTGGTACGTCTTCCTTTCCGGGTCATCGTGGCCGGCTTCTGGGGAGTCGCTTTCTACACGGTCATCCTGGCATTCGCTTTCGGCACGGCCCCGGAACAGGCCATCGGACAAGTGAACCTCCTCAACTACCTCTGGCCGGTCTGGATCGTCCTTTTATCCGCACTCCTGATCCGGGAGAAGATCCGCCCTCTCCCCATGGCGACCGGTGTCCTTTTAGGCTTTTCGGGAATCGTCACCGCCCGCGGCTGGTCGGATCTGCTCCGGATGCCGGAGGCGCCGCTTCCCCTGGCACTGGCGCTCCTGGGAGGCTTTCTCTGGGCCTGTTACAGTGTTCTACTCCGCCGCTGGCAGATCCCCGAGGAGCAGGGCGGAACGGCCTTTCATTTCACCCTGTGCGCGATAATGGCCGCCGTTGTTGCAGGCTTCCGGGGGGAGTGGCAGAACCTGCCGCCGGTCGGCGCCGAAGCGTTATTCTGGGTGCTCTTCGGTGGAATCGGTCCGGTGGGACTCGCCTATCACTGGTGGGAGATCGGCGTGAAACGCGGCAACGTACCGCTGATCAGCACGCTTGCCTACTTCATCCCCATCGGATCGACCCTCCTGATATCCCTCCTCTTCCGGGAGTCCATGGGACCGGGACTGATACCCGGCTCCGTCCTGATTGCCGCAGGGGCATGGCTGGCCGGACGTTCCGCTTCCACCTGACAGTCATTTTCCTCGATCCATTTTAAAGCAACCCCTAAAAGGAATGCTTACGGAAATCGGTCCATCCAACAAATCAGCCTCTGCCGATTCGAACCGGCCTGTTCGGTATTACTTGACTTACCACTCCACTTTTCATACATTCACCGCACTAAGAGAGTTTATACCATCCCTGTTTTGTCTTTTGATTGACGCCCATTGGGAGGGCCGCGCATGGGAAAAACCAAGAAACATTATGCCGTGGCCAGGGGGAGGAAGCCCGGCATCTACACCGACTGGTTCGGCCCGGAGGGCGCCGAGGAGCAGGTTCGCGGGTATGCCGGCGCCCTCTACAAGGGATTTGCCTCATTGACTGAGGCGCGGCGGTGGCTGGAAAATCCGGTATCCGCCGGGGGCACTTCCGATAAAGGGAACACCCTTAAAGTCCCTGCCGCCGGCCCGTCTCCCGGAGAGATCGCCATATATACCGACGGCGGCTGTCGCGGAAATCCGGGACCGGGGGGGTACGGCGTGATCATCGTCACGGGGGAAAAGCGGATTGAATTCGCCGAGGGCTTTCGGCTGACGACGAACAACCGCATGGAGATGATGGCCTGCATCGCGGCGCTCAGGACGCTGAAAACACCGGCCGACGTCATCCTGTACAGTGATTCGCGGTACGTGGTCAACGGAATCGACAAGGGATGGGCCCGCAAATGGCGCGCCAACCGCTGGATGCGCACGAAAAGCGAAGCCGCCGAGAACAGCGATCTGTGGGCGCAGCTCCTGGATCTATGCGATTCGCACCGGGTGCGGTTCGTCTGGGTGCACGGGCATGCCGGTCATCCCGAGAACGAGCGCTGCGACGAGCTCGCCACGGCAGCGGCTCAAGGCGCGGACCTGAAAGAGGATCGGGCTTATGTCCAGGGCCGCACCAGAATGTCGGGACTATCGCTGCACGGGGAGGATTGAAGGAGGAAGTGGATATCATGATCAAGAAAAGTAAATGGTCGGTTTTGGCCATCGCAGGCGGGTTGTTCATGACAAGCGCTGTTATGGACGCCGGTACGGCAGCAGCCGCTTACCCGGACAGGCCCATCACCCTTCTGGTCGGTTTTGCTCCCGGCGGGAGCTTGGACCTGAGCGCCAGAGCCCTGGCCAATGCAGTGAAAAAAGTCACTGGAAATCCGGTCGTGATTGAAAACAAACCGGGCGGCACCGGAACGGTCGCTCTGTCCGCCATGCTCAGCCAGAATCCTGATGGTTACACCCTTTGCGCAACCCCCAGCTCGGTTTTGATCCGCGTCTCTCAGATGCAACAGGTTCCTTTCCGACCTTTAAAGAGCTTCAAGCCCATCATCGGCTATTGCACACCCCAACTGGGAATCGTAACGAAAAACGATGCCCCCTGGAAGACCCTGAAAGATTTGGTGGACGACGCAGTGAAGCATCCCGGTAAGATAAAATATGCGACCACCGGCGTGGGAAGCACAACCCATGCCGCTGTGGAAGAAATCGCCGGCAAGGAAAAGGCGCAAATGATCCATGTGCCCTATAAAGGCAGCAACGAAGCGCTCATGGCCCTCTTGGGCGGGCATGTCGATTTCGGATCGCTGACCTCGGAATTCATTCCCTCGGTGAAGGCAGGTCAGAGCCGTTTACTGGCCACCATGAGCGACAAACGATCGCCGAAATTTCCCGGTGTTCCTACCTTGAAAGAAGCCGGTTATGATTTTGTCAACGATGCGGTTTATTCGATCGTCGGCCCGCACAATCTTCCCCGGGAAATTGTGGAAAAGCTGGAGAAGACCTTTGCCATGGCCATAGAAAATAAGGAATATCTCGAAACGCTCGACAGGATCGATCTGATTCCCGTATATCTACGACGGCAGGCAATTCGAAGATTTCCTGAAGAGCAACTGGGAAAAAATTAACAGACATTTGATCGCAAGCGGTCTGATTAAAAAAGCGGCGACACCATTGGAGTAAATGTTGATTTAAGGTTGTTACAGACCGGCGATTGGACGGGATGATGGATAAACGGGATCTTGTGGGCTGCGCTGTTTGGCTTATCCTCTCGGTTTTTGTCTTTACCGCTTCCCTTCGCCTGGGTGTCGGGGCGCTTCGCAGCCCCGGCCCCGGCTTCATTCCCTTCTGGGCAAGCATCGGTTTGGCTTTCTTTGCCTGCATCCTGCTGGCGGTTCAATCTGGCTGCAAAAAGCACAAGCCGTACGCCGGGAAAACGGTACGAAAGATTCAGACTGGGGAAATCATCTCATCGTGATTGCCGCGCTGACCCTCTACTGCCTGACCCTTCAGAAACTCGGTTATCTCCTCGCCACCTTCGGATTGATGATCGTGTTGTTTAGCCTGGGGAAAATGAAAGCCCTGGGCGATTATTCTCGGCTCCCTGATCACCTCTTTGTCCAGCTATGGCCTGTTTGCTTATTTTTTAGGAACACCGCTCCCCAGAGGGATTTTTGGCTTTTGATCTTTTTTCACAGGAGGGGAGTCTTCTTTGGATACTTTCAGCGGTTTGTTCCACGGTTTTTCGGTCGCTCTCCGCTTCGACAATCTCATCCTCGTATTTGCAGGCTGTTTTCTGGGGACATTGGTGGGCATCCTTCCGGGAATCGGCCCGGTCGGCGCCATTTCCATTCTGCTGCCCATCACCTTCCAGACTGGAACCGACAGGGGCGATTATCATGCTGGCGGGAATTTATTACGGGGTGATGTATGGCGGTTCGACCACCTCTATCCTCGTCAATGTGCCGGGTGAAACCGCTTCGGTGGTCACCTGTCTGGACGGTTATCAGATGGCCCGTCAGGGCCGTGTCGGCCCGGCCTTGGGTATTGCCGCTTTCGGTTCCTTTATCGCCGGCACCGTAGGGTTGATCGGTCTGCAGCTCATTGCCGCTCCCCTGTCCAGAATGGCCTTGAAATTCGGTCCTCCCGAATACTTTGCCATCATCACGCTGGGATTCGTCTTCATTACGTACCTCTCCCACGGCTCCAGGCTCAAGGCCGTTATCATGGCGTTTGTCGGTCTGCTCCTGAGCAGTGTGGGTCTTGATCCCATCACTTCCGAACAGCGGATGACCATGGGAATTCTAAATCTTTTTGAGGGTATCGGAGTGGCCCCGCTTGCCATGGGTCTGTTCGGAGTGGCGGAAGTGTTCAAGAACTTCGAAACCCTTGCTTCCGGAAACATCCTGAAAGTCAAAATCAAGAATCTATTCCCCACCAAATTGGACTGGCTGCAGGCCAGATGGGCCATCTTCCGGGGAACCTGCGTGGGATTTTTTCTGGGAATTCTGCCGGGAGGGGGGCCCGTGATTGCCACGTTCGTTGCCTACGGAGTGGAAAAGTGGGCGGCGAAAAATCCGGAGCGCTTGGGCACGGGGGCGATAGAAGGTGTTGCAGCTCCTGAATCGGCCAACAATGCCGCCGCCTCGACCTCCTTTATCCCCCTTCTCACGCTGGGCATCCCGCCCAACCCCGTGTTGGCGGTCCTTTTCGGGGCTTTCCTGATCCATGGGATATTGCCGGGTCCCCTCCTGATCAGGGATCATCCCGATATATTCTGGGGTGTGGTGGGCAGCATGTATATCGGCAATGTCGTCTTGCTGATCCTGAATTTGCCTTTGATCCCTCTGTGGGTCCAGGTGCTCAGGATTCCGGGTAAAATACTCTACCCTCTGGTCCTGCTTTTCTGCATTCTGGGGGCTTATGGCATCAACAATAACGTCTTCGATATCGTTGTGATGCTCGTCTTCGGAATTGTCGGTTATCTGTTAAAGAAAAAAGGGTATGAAGGCCCGCCCCTTATCCTGGCCTTTGTCCTCGGCCCCATGTTTGAAGTCAATCTCCGCCGATCCTTGCTGATTTCCCAGGGCAGCTTCTCCATCTTTCTTACGAGGCCCATAGCGCTGGGAGCGATCATCTGCTCCTTCCTTCTCGCGATAGTGCCCCTGTACCAATCATACCGGGGAAGCAAACGCTTTATTCAGTGACACCGCTTTATTTATGATGCATTACCCTTGTTGACCCCTTCCTTCAATTCCTTCCCGACCTTGAAGTAAGGCAATTTCTTCGGGCCGACCTGGACACGCTTCCCGGTTTTCGGATTTTTCCCCAGATAGGGAGGATAGTCGCGAACCGTAAAACTCCCGAATCCCCTGATTTCTATCCTCTCCCCCTTCCGAAGGGCATCCGTGAATCCCGAAAACACCAGATTTACGATTTCAAAGGCCTCAGGTTCCCGCAAGCCCTCCCTTTCGGACAGCGCCAGGATCAAGTCGGATTTCTTCATAGTCGTCTTCTCCTTAAGGTTGTTCTTTCGGCATGAATATCCACAACAGGATATAAAAGAGCAATCCCGTGCCAAAGCAAAAAAAGAGCAGGGAAAATATGACCCGCCATGTCCAGGAGGGGATCGGCGTGTGCTGGCCCAACCCCCCGCAGACGCCCCCTATCCAGCGGTCCTGCCTTGATCGGAAAAGCCTTCTCAACCAATTCTGCTCAGACATGTTCTCTCTTTTCATGTAAGGAAGATATCGAGTACTTTTACACACAAATGTCCTTCTTCGGCAAATACTATTCGCACAATATGTAGAAATATTTTCCACCGTCTCTTCATAATGAACACCGGCATAATCCCCCGACCTCACATCCGATCCGAATCCTTTTCCCTGCCGGCTCTCTAAAAAGTGTTGGAAATTTGCATTAAAAAAGTGATATCGTGATTCAGGCATTATAATGGCGCAAGATTCAAACTGTGGAGGAAACATAGATGAACGCATTTTTCAGCAAAAGGGCTCTTTTACTTTTCGCCTTTCTGACCGTCATGATCCTGCTCGGCCCGTACGGCGACAGCCGCGTCTCGGCCATCGACCGGAATACTTACAGGAATCTCAAGACCTTCAGCGAGGTTCTGGACATGGTGGAGAAAAACTATGTGGAACCGGTGGAGAACGACAAGCTGATGCAGGGGGCGATCAACGGGATGATCAAATCCCTCGATCCCCACAGCAGCTTCATGACCGCGGATATGTACAAGGAACTGGAGGTGGAGACCCGCGGCAGCTTCGGCGGGCTCGGGATCGAGATCACCATTCTGAAAGATGTGCTCACCGTCGTCTCCCCGATCGAAGACACCCCCGCCTACATCGCCGGAATCAAGGCGGGCGACCAGATCATCAGGATCGACGGCAAATCGACCAAAGACATCACCATCACGGAAGCGGTCAAAAAGCTCCGGGGGCCCAAGGACACGAAGGTGACCATCACGATCATGCGCGAGGGGATGACCAAACCGAAGGATTTCGTGATCACCCGCAGCATCATCAAGATCAAGAGCGTCAAGTCAAAGCTCTACGACGATCAGATCGGCTACATCCGGATTGCCTCATTTCAGGAACGGACGGTTGACGATGTGAAAAAAGCCCTCAAGGAGATCGAAGCAAAGGCCCGCCCCCTGAAGGGGATCGTTATCGACATGAGAAACAATCCCGGCGGTCTGCTCAACCAGTCCATAGAGGTGTCGGACCTCTTCCTGAAATCGGGGATCATCGTCTCCACACGCGGCCGGTCCAAGAACATGGAAAGCAAAGCCATGGCGAAAGACGACGGGGACGAACCGACCTGCCCGATTGTCGTCCTCGTCAACGAGGGAACGGCCAGCGCCGCGGAGATCGTCTCCGGCGCCCTGCAGGACAACGGGCGGGCGGTGATCCTGGGGACACAGACCTTCGGCAAGGGCTCCGTGCAGACGGTCATCCCCCTGGAAGACGGCGCGGCCCTGAAGCTGACGACGGCCAAATACTATACCCCCAAGGGACGATCCATCCAGGCGGAGGGGATCACCCCCGACATCGTCGTGAAACTGATCCGGCCGGCTGAAGAGAAGAACGGCACCGAAGAACAGCTGATGCGGATCCGGGAGCGGGACCTGAAGGGCCATATCAAATCGGCCAAGGAACTTGAATCCAAACCGGAGGATCCGAAAGAGGACCCGAAGAAGGATCCGAAGGGGGAAGCGAAGAAGGAAGTCGATAATCTGGACAAGGACAACCAGTTGAAGAATGCGATCGACATCCTGAAAAGCTGGGATATTCTCAAGAGAAACATGAAGGGATGACCGGCGCCGGAATCCGGAATGCATGCGTTTTTTGAAGCGTTTAAAGCGATTTCCTCTCTTCACGGTCATGATCGTCGTTTCCCTGATCGTGACGGCGGCGGTCATCTTCCTGGAGCGGGACACACATCTGACCGATAAGAAGGCCATCCCCGACGGCAGGGAAGTGAGACCGCGGGAAAAGGCGTCCATACCGGAAACACCGGCGCGGGCCCCGGAAAGAGCTGAGACGCAGAGGGCCGGCAGATCGCCGTCATCATCGACGATATCGGTTTCGACCTTCGCGTGGTGGAGGAACTGGCGCGGATCAGGGCGCCGATCGCCTTCGCCGTCCTCCCCTACGCCCCTCATGCGGCGGAGGCGGCCCGACTCCTCCATGGGGCGGGGAAGGAGATCCTCCTCCACCTGCCGATGGAACCCCGGTCCTACCCGGTGGAAGACCCCGGTGCGGGGGCGCTGTTCGCGAACATGGATGCCGGAGAGATCCGCAGGCAGATCGAAGACGAATCTGACTGCGGTACCTTATGCCTCCGGGGTAAACAACCACATGGGCTCGCTGTTCATGGAAAATGAGGCGGGGCTCTCCGTCGTCATGGAGGAACTCGCTAAGAGGAACCTCTTCTTTGTAGACAGCCGGACTACCCCCGATTCCCTGGGGAGGCAGGCGGCCGCCAGGGCCGGTGTCCGGTTCGCGGAACGGGCCGTCTTCATCGACCATCACCGTGGTTATTCAGCCGCTCTTGCGAACCTCACTCAGCCGCACCGGTCGGATTGGGAAAAGGGAAGGCCTCTGCTGCTGATCGGCCACCCCCATGATGAAACCATTCGGGCATTAGGAGAAGCCCAATCCCACTGGCACGAGGGGAAAATACAGGTGATCCCCATATCGGCTTTTATCAGTTTGCCCGGTGGAGCAGAAAAGAAAAATGCCCTTGTGAAATATCGGTAACTGTAAAATGCGACAGGAAGGACGTCTTAAAATGATACAAATAGTTTTCCGTATAGACCGGCTCGGCTTCTTTTCACGATCCTGGTTCTGAGCGGATGCACTCTCTCCTCCGTCAGGCAGGACGCCTTCCCGCAAGCACCCGATCAGACGGCCCTGCGATCCTCCGCTTCCTTTCATTACGCACTTGGCGTCCTTCAGGCTCTCAATGACAATATGGAGGAGGCGATCCGGGAGATGGAAGAAGCCCGCCGACTCGATCCCTCATCCCCCTATCTCGCAAAGGAAGTCGCATCGCTCTATACGGAAAAGGGGGAGACGGAAAAGGCCCTGGCGATCAGTAAAAAAACACTTGAGGCACATCCGGACGATATCGATACCCGCCTCCTTCTCGGGGGTATTTACCTGAATCAGAAGGATTACCGGAGCGCCGCAGCGGAGTACCGGCGGGTGGTTGATCTGGACCCGAAGAATCTCACCGCCCGTTTCTATCTCGGGACGAGCCAGGCGGAATTGAAGCAGTTCGATGATGCCATCGCCTCGTTTAAAGAGCTGATCAACAGAGATCCGGACCATTTCATGGCGAATTATTATCTTGCCAGGATATTCGCCGATCTGAAGCGCTACGACGAGGCGGAGGCTCAATTCAAAAAGGCCCTGGCCCTCAGACCCCAGTTCGAAGCGGTCATGATCGATCTTGCCTCCCTTTACGAAAAACAGAAGAAGATCCCCGAGGCGATTCGAAGTATACAGGAATTACACATCCTTGTTCCCCGCCCGGCTCCAGGCCCGGATCAAGCTGGGAGAACTGTTCCTGCGGGAGCAGCGTTACACCGAGGCGGAAGAGGCGTTCCAGGAGATCCTTAAGCAAGATCCGGCAAACCGGGAGGCGCGTCTGACGCTGGGGCTCATCTACCTGGAAAGAGGTCAACAGGAAAAGGCCATCGAAAAGTTGGCTTCGCTGGTGCAGGAATCCCCGGGAGAATACCGTCTTGCTTATCTGCTCGGAACGACCTATGAAGAGACCGGCCTTTTTGAGAAGGCCCTTTTGATCCTGGAGGGGATCCCCGTTACGGCGGAGCAGTTCGCCAGCGCCCAGCTCCGCATCGCGATGATTTTAAAGAAACAGCAGCGGGTAAGCGAGGCCGTCGATTCCCTGCGCAAGGCCATCCGAAAGAAGCGGGACGCCCCGGGACTCTACGCCTATACTCGCTTCCCTTTATGAGGAGGATAAGAGATTCCCGGAAGCCGAAGAGATCCTCCGTGAGGGTCTCAGGACCATTCCCGACAGCGTCGATCTCCACTACAGCATGGGCGTTCTCTACGAAAAGACCGGCCGTTTTGAGGAGAGCATCTCCGCAATGCAGATGGTCCTGAAGCTCGATCCGGATCATGCGGAAGCCCTCAACTTCATCGGGTACATGTACGCGGACCGGGGGATTCATCTCGACGAAGCGGAAAGGATGATCAAAAAGGCCCTCCAGCTGAAACCGGGAAACGGTTACATGACCGATTCGCTGGGATGGCTCTACTTCCGGAAAAACAGGCTGGATGAAGCCATCCGGTACCTTAAGGAGGCGTCAGAGGCCCTGCCCGAAGATGCGGCAATCCTCGATCACCTCGGTGATGCCTATGTCCGCGCGGGAAAGATCCAGGAGGCCCTCGAAGTCTACAGACGCGCCATCCAGTTCAATCCCGAAAATGCACCCCTGAAGAAGAAGCTGGATGATCTGCTCGGAGGGAAGACCCCCTGATCTTCCCTGATGGCCATCGCATTGAAAGTCGTCTTCCGACGATGCGGGCCTGTTATGAAATGCGACTTTTCATGGCATACAAAAATACTTCCGCAACGAGGGTCATTCGGTATGGAATCCTGCTGTTGCTTGCTGATCATGGGCCTCGGCTCCCTCCTGTCCGGCTGCGCCGGCAGGAGAGTCGCCGTGTCCGGAAGTGAATATCTCTCGCCGGAAGCCGCCCTCAGGGCGCTGGCATCGTCCGATCCCGGCGATCGGACACTCACGGTGACGGCCCGGATCGAAATCAAAAGGCACAGCGAGCGACACCTCCTGAAGGCCGCATTGATGATGAAAAGACCGGCGCATCTCCGGCTGGAATCGATTCCTCTCTTCGGTCCTCCCGATTTCTTCCTTTCGATCGAGGCAGGCGAAATCCGCGTCTTTTTCCCGGGAAAGGAGACTTTCTACGTAGATCGGGCCACAGAGGGGAATCTTTCCCGATTCTTCCCACTGGCCCTGCCGGCCGCAGAGACAGTCTCCCTCCTGATGGGCCGCTTGCCGGAGACAGAGGAGACGGTTTCTTCCTGGTTGCGGGGGAATGGGAGGATGGCATGTACCGGGTCGATCAGTACAGATCCGGAGGGAAAATCCTCTCTCTCTGGATCGATCCGGCAGGGGATCTCCTCCTCCGGATTCGGACATTTACAGAGGGAGGGAGATATCGCATATACCGCCGAATTTGCAGAGCATACCCGTGCGGGAGAGGGTTTCCTGCCGCAGCGGTTGACGATTACCAGAGGGGCCGTGTCGCTGACGGTCCGCTACACGGATGTCCGCCTGGACAATGACGGTGAGTCCTTCGCCCTGCCTGTCCCGGAGGGGATCACCCCTCTCCCGCTCGAATAGAAACGGGTTTTCGATATTATTTGATTTCGAGGAGTTTCGCCCGCGCGATCCGCGCCTGACTCGTATTGGGAAAATCCTTGATCACCTGCTGCAGGAGGAGTTTGGCGCTCGCCTTATCCCCTAATTTCAGGAAGGAGAGGCCCTGTTTCAGGAGGGCGTAGGGAACCTTGTTACCCTCCGGGAAGTTCTTGGTGACCTTTTCGTATTCGACGATCGCCTTTTCGTATTTTTTCTCGAAATAGTAACATTCGCCGATCCAGAACTGGGCGTTGTCGGAAAATTCCGTATCGGGGTACTGCTTGAGGAAATTTTCGAATGCCTCTCTCGACTTCTCATACTTCGCCTCTCGAAAAAGCTCATAGGCCGCTGCGTAAAGGGATTCCTTGTCCGTCTTGACCTTGCCGGCCGCATCCTTCGGTGGCGGGCGCCGGCGGTTTTCCGTTCTTCTCCCCTGCGGCGTCCACCGTCTCTTCCTTCTTGCCGATCCCGAGGAAATTCTCGATGAAGTTGATCTTGAACGTCAGGTTGTCCAGCTTTTCCCGGAGGGCCTTCTCCTCCTCCTCCCGCTTGCTCGTCCTGGCAGCGCTGGCGGACAGATCCTTTCTGAGACCATCGATGGTCCCTCTGATCTGCTGGATCTGGTCCCTGATCTCGGTCATATCGGCCCGGCCTTCCGCCTGTCCGCTGCGGAGCGGTTTGAACGCCTCGGCGGTTTTTTCGTTGGCTTTTTCAATCTCCTTGCGGAGACCGGCAATTTCACCCTTTACGCCGACCGATCCCAGCTCGACGCCGGCGATCTTCTCGTTGGTCAGCTGAATCTGATGGTTCAGATCACCGCGAACCCGCCGAAGATCATCCGTCGTGGCGCATCCGGCCACGGACAGGATTGCGATGAAAACCAGGATGGACAGATGTCTTTGCAAGACCGTTCCTTTTGCGGTTATAGACCGCCTGTATGCTTTGCGCTATCGAATAAGGATCCTGTGAGCCCGGCGCTTCGACAGGACTCACAGGATCCTACTTCCTTCAGACAGGTCAAGCCCCATGATCCACACTTCCACAACAGGCAGGATTCACCTGCCTTACCTGCCACCGTGAGCCAGCGGTGGGCTTTCGGCTGAGCCGTCCCTATCCTCAAATCAGGAGAACATTACTTCACCGGCGGGAAGATGACGAAGTGGGCCCTTCTGTTTTTTGCCCAGGCCGCTTCGTCATGCCCCTTATCCAGAGGCATTTCCTTGCCGTAGCTGATCGTCTTGATTCTTTCCTTCTCGATGCCCAGATCGGCGAGGTATTTGGCGGCTTCATCCGCACGCTTCTGGCCGAGCGCCAGGTTGTATTCCACGGTGCCCCGCTCGTCGCAGTGACCTTCCACCACGAGTTTATACTCCCTGTATTTCAGATACGCCGGGGCGCCCGCTTTCAGGATCGCCTGGGCCGCCGGTTTAAGGTTGTACTTGTCGTAATCGAAGTTGATATCCGGAATCTGGAGTTCTTTCAGAATCGCCGCCGCCTTCGCCGCCGCTTCTTTCTTGGCCTTTTCGGCCGCTTCCTTCGCCGCCTTCGCCGCCGCTTCCTTCTCGGCCTGTTCCCTCAACTCCTGTTCACGCAGCGCCCTTTCCCTGGCGGCGGCAGCCTGATCCGCCGCCGAAGACGCCCTGCCGGCCCCTTTGTGACCGCTGCTTCTGCTCCTGGGTAGTCGCCGTGTCTGATTTCAGCCCCGCTTTCTTGGCGCAACCGGTGAGGAATGTGACGGAGAGACATAAAACCAGGGCGATCAGCCCTACCCAAAACAAGTTTCTTTTCATTATCATTCTCCTTTCTTGGATCAATCGGTTTAGTGGCCCAAATAAGTGACTCACTAAATATAAACCACTACTGTCGACAAAAATCAACCAAAAAATGGGAATTTTTTTAAATCTGTCTGTAACACATGAGAATCATCACCGATCTGTATCAGCGCAGATGGGGAGACCAGAAGGGGCTCTGGCAGCCGTCATTCCCCTCATGCAGCACCCGGGGATTCTGGCCGTTCGCGTTCATGATCTCGATCCTGCTTCGGCCGTTTCCCCGTACACTGTAAGCCAGATACCTGCCATCCGGCGACCAGGAGGGAGATTCATGATCGCCCCGTGCAAAGGTCAGCTGCTGGGGGACGCCACCCTCCTCATTGATGACGAAGATCTGAAAGTGGCCATTGACGGACCCCTCGTAGGCAATCATCTTCCCTTTCGGCGACCAGGCGGGTGAGGTGTTGTAATTTCCCTCCACGGTCAACCGCCGCACGTTGCCGCCGTCGGCATCCATGACATAGATCTGCGGAGATCCGTTGCGGTTCGAGACGAAGGCAATCCGCTTTTCGTCAGGGGAACGGACAGGGGACACATCGATGGAAAATTCACGAGTCAGGCGCTGAAGAAGCTTGTTTCCCACGGTCATGTCATAGATCTCCTGATTTCCATCCCGGCTCAGCGTCACCAGGAGCCTCGCACCGTCGCGGGACCAGGAACCGGGAAGGTTGAGCCCCGGATAGGAGATGATTTTCTCCGTCTTTTCAGTTACAAGATCCCGGAGATAGATGTCCGGTTTGCCGTCTTTGTAGGAGGTGAAGGCCAGCAGCCGGCCGTCGGGAGACCAGCGCGGCGAGAGGGTCAGGGAGTTGTAGTTTGTGATCCGGCGGAGGTCGGAACCATCGAAATTGATCGTATAGAGATCCGCAGCGGAAGCCGTTTTCTTGACGAAGGCAATCCGGGTGTCGAACAGACCCGTTTCTCCCGTAAGGGCCTGTAGGACCTCGTTTGCGAACTGCATGACCATGCGGTTTTTGTCATCGGGCGTCCCGATATACCTCTTCCCGACGACAAGCTCCCCCTTCACCACATCAAACAGGCGGAACTCCGTAAGTCAACTGTCGGCCGTCCGTCTGAAATCCGCCCTTGATGAGATATTCGGCGCCGATCGTCACCCAGTCTGCAAAACGGGTCCCCTCCCCCGTGATTCCCGCCCGGCTCGGATCCTCCAGAAAGGCCCTCCGGTCGATGACATTGAAGTAGCCTGTGATCAGCAGATTCCGGGAGAGGGTATCGGCAAACCAGACGGGGAAATCACCCGTCTCGGCTCCGGGCCGCAGGGATTTGAACTCAGTGATCGCAATGGGGAATTTTTGAAAAGAGGGAGAATCGATGTCGATATAGACCTTTCCGTACACCGGGCTGCTGAGAAACAGCAAGAGCAGGAAGAGACTTGAAATCGCCAGACGCATTCGGATTTTGCATGCAAACCTCCCTTTTCTAAATCAGCCCATTAGGACTTCAATTCCGACGAATGAAAGCGGATCCCCACCCCGAGACTGTTTTCCCCGATCCACGCCGGCAGAGGCGGCAAGGGGCTCGCCTTCCGGATGGCTTTCATGGCGGATTCATCAAAATAGCGGTTTCCCGACCGTTTTTCAAAATTGACCTGCGTAACCGCCCCGCTGCGCAGGATGGTCACATCGATCACCGTTTCGAGCACCTCGCCCGGAAGGATCCCCTGGGGAAGCGCCCACTTCCCCTTGATCCGCGACCAGATCATCGCATAGTAGGCACGCATCTGCGCATTCATCTCCGCGGTCCCGGGTTGAGAAGCAGAACCAGCGGTACTCTCCGTCTTCTCTACCTTCTCGGTCTTCTCCGGAGCAGCCTTCACCTGGGCTTGCTTGGATGCACCGGTCGCGGCCGCCTTTTTTCGGATTTCCTCCATCGCCTTATCGAGGGTCGGATCCTCTTTCTTCCGGGTCTCCAGGCTGCGGATGGGGATTTCCTGTGCCGGCTCCAGTTGCTTCTTCAGGACCATCTCGGGACGGTTGGCGGTCATGAGCTCCTTGGCCACCGCCGAAGCGCTCTTCTGTTCCAGGACATTTCCGGGAAGACTGACCAGGGAGACGGTATAGACCGGTCCGAAGGTCAGTTTCGGCGAAGGGAAGGAAGGGGAAAGAAAGAGGAGGGAGAGAACCACAACATGGAACAGCAGGGAGATGAAGATCATGCCGTTCAGACGGAATCCGTCTTGCCTGCCCATGTCGGACCTTTCAGACATCACCTGGTTTCCTCGGGCGGCTCGGTGATCATCCCCAGCTTGTCCACACCGGCCTTTCTCACTTCGGCCATCACCTCGACCACGAATCCGTAAGGGACGTTCCTGTCCGCCCGCAAATAGACCTCGCGCTCGATCCGAGACGCAAAGATATGTTCCAGCTTCGTACCGAGATCCGTAAGCGACATCCTCGTTTTGTTGAGGAAGATCTCTTTCGCGCCGTTGATGGTCAGCACCAGTTTCTCCTCCGCGACGTCCACGCTTTTCGCCTTGACGCGGGGCAGATTGACATCGATTCCCATCTGCAGCATCGGCGCCGTCACCATGAAGATGATCAGCAGCACCAGCATCACGTCCACAAGGGGGGTGACATTGATCTCGGCCATCGGCCGGTTGTCGGTATTGTTTCTGCGCTTTGCGTATCTCATGACCCCTCACTTCTTGACGTAATACCGTTCGACGATGTTGAGCAGCTCCGAGGCGAAATTGTCCATCTCGAGGGTCATGCTCTTGATCCGGTTCAGGTAGTAGTTGTAGAAGATGACGGCCGGGATGGCGGCCGCGAGGCCCGCCGCCGTCGCGATCAGCGCCTCCGAGATCCCCGGCGCCACGACGGCCAGGGTCGCCGATCCGCGGGCGCCGATCCCCTTGAAGGTATCCATGATCCCCCAGACGGTTCCGAACAGGCCGATGAAGGGGCTGGCGCTTCCCGTGGTCGCCAGAAACCCGAGGGCCGCTTCCAGTTTGGTTGTCTGCTCTCCGCAGGCCCGGTTCATCGCCCGCTCCACATTGTCGATGCCGGCGATTTCGATCCCCTGGCCGCCCGCTTCCGGGGCGTCCTTCCCCGGGGGATTCCCCCGCACCGTCTTGGTGAGTCTTCGCAAGTTCCGTATACCCGGCCCGGAATACCTCCGCCAGCGTCGAATTCCGGAACTTCTTCGCCTCGGGGAAGATCTCCGACAGTTTCGTGCTCTTCATGTAGGAACTCAGGAAGAATTCGTTCTCTTTCTTGATCTTCCGGATATTGAAGTATTTCATCAGGATGATGGCCCAGGAGACGACGGAAAAGATCAGCAGGAGCAGCAGAACCAGTTGGACGACGAATCCCGCATGAACCACCATGTCGAAAAGACTGCCATTGAAATTTCCTCCCAGGTTCATCGCGGCCACTGTCGAAACTTCTTTCACGTTCAATCTCCTTATGTGCAAAATAGAAAAGACGGCGACCACATCTAATGGAAAAGACGGGACTTGTCAAGGACCGATGACCCCAATCGGCCCTTTAGTGAAAGAAGATCAAAGAGATTCCGGCGTAAAAGCCACCACGGCATCGATGGTCGTCTGATCGGCAAGGATCATCGCAAGGCGGTCCATGCCAAGGGCAATACCTGCGGAGGGAGGCATCCGGGAAAGGGCGGCAAGAAAGCGTTCCGGCAGGGGATAGGGGAGGCCGTTTTTCAGACGTCGGTCACGGGAGGCCTCCTCGAATCGCCGTCGCTGCTCCACCGGATCGGTCAGCTCGGAAAAGGCATTGGCCAGTTCCAGACCGGCGATATAGAGTTCGAAACGTTCGGCGACCTCCCGGTCCTCTGCCTTCACCCGCGCCAGGGCGCCCAGTGCCGCGGGATATTCATACAGGAAAACGGGCTGTTCCCTGCCGAGATGGGGTTCGATCGCGCAGACCATGATCTCGTCGAAACGATCCTGCTCAGAGCCTCTTCGACGCTGACCCCTGCATAACGGGCGAAGGCCTCCCGAACGGTGATCCTCTCCCAGGGAGGCGTCAAACAGATCCTCCGCTCCCTGCCAGGAAACAACGTCCGCCCAGGCCGAGCTCTCCGGCAATCCGGGAGATCAGGATCTCGCAGTCGTCCATCAGCGTCCGGTAATCGGTTTCCGCCCGATACCATTCGAGCATGGTGAATTCCGGCAGGTGACGGGCGCCCCGCTCCCCGGCGCGAAAACATTTGCAGATCTGGAAGATTTTCGGATAACCCGCCGCCAGGAGTCTCTTCATGCAGAGCTCCGGGGAGGTCTGGAGGAACCATTCGCCCGAGGCGACGGCATCGATATGGGATTCCGGCGCCGGCGCCGGAATCCGCAGGGGCGTTTCGATTTCGAGAAAATCCTGATCCAGGAAGAACCGGCGGATCGCCCGGATCATCGCCGCCCGGAAGCTTCTCAGAGCATCCGCTTTACAGGCGGCTTCAGTCTCGCCACGTCCTCTCGATTGCGCATCGGCTTTCACTCCAAATCAATGACCAAGTCGTCATCCCTTGACCCGGGTCAGGTACTCTCCGCTGCGGGTATCGATCCGGATCTTTTCTCCCTCCTCGATGAAGGGGGGAACCTGGAGCTGATAACCCGTCTGGACGGTGACCGGTTTGGTGTTTCCCGAAACGGAATCCCCCTTGGCCCAGGGATCGGCCTTGGTCACCATCACATCGATGAAATTGGGCAGGCTGATCCCCAGCGGCCGGTCCTCGAAGAAGAGGATCTCCACCTCGATGTTGTCCAGGAGAAAATTTTTCGCCTCGCCGACCTGATCCTCGGTGAGGAAGACCTGCTCGTAGCTCTGGTTGTCCATGAAGCAGTACTTCCCCTCTTCCTGATAGAGGTACTGCATCTTCTTCTCCTGCAGATCGGCCGCCTCAAAGATATCGACGGAACGGAACGTCCGCTCGAACTGGTTTCCATTGACCATGTTCTTCAGCTTGCAGCGGTAGAGCGCCTGTCCTTTGCCCGGTTTGACAAAGTTGAATTCCGTCACGATATACGGATCGTTATCGATCTTGATCCGCAGTCCTTTTCTCAAATCGCTGGCTGTGTACATATTCTTCCCTTCTCCTTTTCGTCAAAAAACGCCTCCTAACAATCCCTTCCTGTCCCTGCGCCTCTCCGGGCGGAGGAATCTCCCTGCATATCCTCCGTACATTTTCTAATCCATCCGTTTTATCTTGTCAAAAGAATGTTGATCGCGACAGGCCTCTCTCTCGGGCAGAAGGGAAAAAGGCTGGAGGGGGATCTTACCCCTCCCGCCCGGGCAATCCAGCACGTAACGGGGGAGGCAGAGCCCGGAGATGTTGCGCCAGAGCCTCTCCATGATCTCCATGCCGTCCGAAAGATCTCCGCCCGGAAATGATTCACACCGCGGACCGGATCGCACTGAAACAGGTAGTAGGGACTGACCGAGATCCGCTCCAGACCGTAGAGAAGATCCCGCATCGTCTCGTAGTCGTCGTTGACCCCCTTGAGCAGGACCGACTGATTGGAGACGGGGATCCCGGCCATCAGCAGCATCTCGCATGCCCGCGTGGATTCCGGTGTGATCTCTCTGGCATGATTGAACTGCGTGTTGAACCAGAGCGGCCGGTGCCGCTTCAGCATCGCGCAGAGCTCCGGCGTGATCCGCATCGGCAGGGTGACCGGCGCCCGGCTTCCGATGCGGAGGACCTCCACATGGGGAATCGCCCGGAGAGCCCCCAGAAACCAGTCGAGGAGGCTTTCGGAGAGGAGGAGAGGATCGCCTCCGGAGACGATCACCTCCCGCAGGGCCGGCGTCCGGGCCACATAATCCACCATCGTCTGCAGCCATTCCCGCGTCCCCGGGGATCTTTTTTTACCGCGCCACATCCGCTTGCGGTTGCAGTGCCGGCAGTAGACGGCGCAGACGCTCGTGACGATCGCCAGACAGCGATCGGGATAGCGGTGGATCAGCCCCGGAACCGGCATCGCCCTCTCCTCATCGAGAGGATCGTCGGCGTCTCCCAAAGAGAGATCGAGCTCCCGGAGATCGGGAAAACACTGCCTGCGGAGGGGATCGCTTTCCTCCGCCGCATCCAGGAGCGACAGATAATAGGGGGTGATCGCCATGGGATAGGTTCTGACGACAGACCCGTACTGCCGGCGATGACAGGACAGGCTCGTTCATTATTGAGGCAAGCTGCCTGGGGGAGCGAACCCGATTCCGGAACTGCCATTTCCAGTCGCCCCACTGCGAAACGGACACCCTCCTCCAGGGTTCCCTGCCGATCTTGTTGCCGCTTATGAAGCTCCCGCCACCGCGTCCGGTCTTTTCGGCAAGGAAGAACTCCGTTTTTTGTTGCGCCCCTTATCCAAGCATACCAGTGAGGGCTTGCGGGCTGCTCTCCCGTCTACATTTTTCAATCCGGATGGCCTCGTCAATGTCTTCAAAGCCCTAAGATGAATTCTTCAAAGGGACGCTTTCTATCACAATCTCCGTCCCCTGCAAAGGAGAATGGACAAACCGCAAAGGAGGAAAATCCGTACCACTTATCTCAGAGCGTCCGCAAGAAATGATTTGCTTTGTCCTCGGGGATTTTATATCTTTAACTCCCTGGATGGGATAGTGGTCTTCCCGATTCACGCCTCATACCGGGGCCCGGTTCGGCCCATTCCGTCATTGTCCGGATAATCTTCCACGCACCCTTGCAAGGAGGGTTTAACCACAAGAAGGGAGATGGCCCAATGAATGCATTATCGCAGGATGAATTAAAGACATTGATGGGAAAACATCAGGGCTTGTGCATTTCGATTTTCATGCCCACCTTCCGCACCGGCGCGGAAAGCCAGCAGAACCAGATCCGGTTCAGGAATCTTCTGCGCAGCGCGGAGGAAAAACTGCTGGCCGCCGGTCTGCGTTCCCAGGAAATCAAAGAGCTTCTGGAACCGGCCCAGGCGCTGCCGGGCAATGTCCTATTCTGGCGGCGGCAGAGCGACGGTCTGGCGCTCTTTCTCTCCGCCGATCTGTTTCGCTATTTTTGTCTTCCCGAGGCATTTCACGAGCTCATCGTCGTCGCCGACCATTTTCACATCAGACCCCTTCTGCCGGTCCTGAGCGGCGACAAACGGTTCTATATCCTGGCCCTCAGCCAGAAAGAGGTCCGGCTTCTGGAAGGGACGGGGCAGAACGTTCAGGAAATAGAACTGGAAGCGGTTCCCAAAAGCCTTGACGAGGCGTTGCAGTATGACGAGCTTGAAAAACAGGTTCGTTTTCGCACCGGCTCCGTCAGCGGCGGAACCGGCATGGCGATGGTTTCCGGACACGGAGGGGTTGCCGACGACACGAAAGACAACCTCCTTAAGTATTTCCGTCTGATCGACCGGGGTCTCCACGACCTGCTCAAGGACGAACGCGCGCCCCTCGTCCTCGCCGGGGTGGAATATCTCTTTCCCATCTACCGTGAGGCCAACACCTTTCCCCACCTGATCGAGGAGGGAATTCCGGGAAATCCCAAGGGAACCAGCTCGGAATCTCTTTACCGCATGGCCTTGAAGATCGTCAGCCCCTTCTTTCAGAAGGCCGAAAACGACGCCATCGCCCAGTACCGGCAATCTTCGGGAACCGGCCTGACCTCCGCCGACATCCGGGAGATCGTCCCGGACGCCTCCACGGACGGGTCGGCATGCTTTTCATCGCCGCAGGGAGCCGGAATTGGGGAACATTCAACAGGGAAAGCGGCGCCGTCGAACTGCACCAGAAACCGGAGGCCGACGACGAGGATCTGCTGGAGATCGCGGCGATCCAGACCTATCTCAACGGAGGATCGGTCTTCATCCTGCCCCCGGAAAAAATGCCGGAGCCAAAAGACCTGGTCGCCGTTTTCCGTTACTGATCAAGGGTGTTCAGATTCCGTCTCCTCCAGCCGGGAACGGCTGATCCGGAGGCGTGACCGGTCTTTCCGTCTCTGCGTCACGGGGCATCCGCCCCTTGTAGATGTACCGGTCGAACAGCCGGTGATAGGGCGTCCAGTCCGACTCCTCGTCGCGGGCGTCGCGGATGTACTCCTGGAAGGCGTTCACCTTGGCGTCGAGGTCGTCCATGTAGTGGACGATCAGGGCCTCCAGGGTCTTGGGCCGCTTGGGCGAACCGTATTCGAGAACACCGTGATGACTGAGGATCAGGTGGCGGAGTTCCATGGCCGTCTGTTCGGGAAAATCGGGAATCGTCGCGATCTTTGCATCGACCATCTCGACGCCCATGACGATGTGACCGACCAGCCGTCCCGGATCGCTGTACTCCACGATCCGTTCATAGGAAAATTCGTAGATCTTCCCGATATCGTGGAGGATGCCGCCGGCGATCAGGAGATCCCGGTTGATCCCTGCGTAATGGCCGGCCGCCTGATCGAGGAGTCGGACAACGGAAAGGGTGTGTTCCAGAAGACCGCCGATGTAGACATGGTGAAATCCCTTGGCCGCCGGCGCCCTCCTGAAGAGTGCGGCAATCTTCTCATCCTTGAAAAATGCACTGCAGAAGTGCAGCCAGACAGGGGGTCTTGACCTGCTCGACATAGCCGAGAATCCCGGCGAACATCTCCGCGTGATCCCCCCTCGCCACCGGAAAATAGTCGGCCAGTTCGACCTCCCCATCCTCCACCTTCTTCAGTTCGATGATCGAAAGCTGGATGGCGTTCTTGAAACTGAGCGCCCGCGCCTGGATGCGGATCAGATCGCCCTTTTTGAACGCCTTGTCCCAGGCCAGGGCGTTTTCCCAGATCTTCCCGTCCACCTCCCCCGTCCGATCCCTCAGGCGGAGATTCAGGTAGGGCGATCCCTTCTGGGAATAGGCGAGATTCTTCTCCGCCGCCAGAAAGACCTCGCTCACCTTGTCGCCGGTCTTGATATCCTTTACATAAATCGATTTTGATTTCAATGCCCTACCCGCCCTTCGTCAAATAGATGATCATTGATTCCTGCCGCTCCCGAAGGATCCGGTGCTCGCCCGCCCGCATGGTCAGCTTCGTCATGTCGAAATACTCCATGAGCGGGATGATGAATTTCCGTGTAAGCCCGGTCAATTCCCTGAAGCTCGCCGGCGTCGCCTTCCCCTCCCTGATCGAGAAACTTCCGGTATTCCTCACGGAGCCGCGCCAGGGCATCCCGGTGGAAGTTCAGATCCTCGCTGATCCGGATCAGTTCTCCCTCGCGGGTCATCACCTGGATCAGGCTCGCAATCTCTTTTTTCCGGTCGGGAAACCGCTCCAGAACCTCCTTCACCGTGGGCGGCGACAGACCGCCCTCCCGATAGACCCCGGCGATCGACTCCCGCAGATCCCCCATCTCCCCCTTCAATTGGACATGATGCCCCGACAGGCGGACATGCTCCTTCTCGGCGATGAGCTCTCCCCTCTTTTCGAGCTCCCGGAGGGCCATGCTGAAGATCTTCTGTCCCGCCCCATCGCCCATTCCGAGCGTCGTCCGGAGTTCCTCCCGGGAGAGTCCCTCCTTCAGGGGAAACCGTTCGTGGTACCCCTTCAATTCCCCGATGATCCCCACCTGCAGGTCGGCATAGACCGGTCCGGACAGGACCCTCGTCTCTTCACGGTCGACAAGCATGGCACTCCGTGCAGAAAACATCCCCTCCAGGCGCCTGCGGAGTTCGGCCCGGCGGATACCCGTCCGAATCACAAGGCGGGGTTCCGTGATCCCGCCGATCCCGGCCCTCGCCATCACGACGGTCAACTTCTCGATCTCTCCTCCGCCGGAAAGAAGCCGGAATTCCTCCAGCACCTCCTCCGCAAATCGTTTGTGTTTCGCGGACAGAGGATCGAGGATCATCCCGCCCCCGATCGTCGTGACAGGGGAATAGCTCCGGACGACGAACCGGTCCCCGGCCACCACCGCCAGAGGGGCATCGAGCACCAGTTGGGCGTTGGCCTCTTCACCCGGTTCCAGTTCGTCCCGGTCGAGAAGGATCATCCGCGCCATGACTTCGCTTGTCCCCGTATGCAACCGGACAAGGGTCCGGTTCTTCAGCTTCCGCGCGGCGCCGGCAAGATGGCGGTAAAGGCAATCAAGGCGCTGCGACACAGCCAGGGCGCCTTTGCCGGCGAGAAGATACCCCCGCTCGATCACCGCCCGGTCAACCCCTTGGAGGTTGACGGCCGTCCTCTGCCCCGCCTCGGCGGTATCGACAGGCTGGTTGTGGACCTGAATCCCCCTCACCCTGGCCCGGAGCCCGACCGGATAGATCTCCACCTCCTCACCGGTCGTCACACGTCCGGACGTCAGCGTTCCCGTGACGACGGTGCCGAATCCCTTCATCGTAAACACACGGTCGACGGGCAGACGGAAGAGCCCGACATCGGCCGCCTCTTCCACCTCGTCCGCCACCCGGGCGATGGTCTCGATGAGTTCGGGAAAACCCGCCCCCGTCAGGGAAGAAACCGGAACGACCGGCGCATCCTCCAGAAAGGTCCCCCGGAGAAACTCACGGACGTCCTCCCGGACGAGCGTCAGCCACTCCTCATCCACCATGTCGATCTTGGTGAGGGCAACGAAACCCTTTCGTATCCCGAGGAGGGTGCAGATCTGGAGGTGCTCCCGCGTCTGCGGCATCACCCCTTCATCGGCTGCGATCACCATCACAACAAGGTCGATGCCGGCGGCGCCGGCCACCATGTTCCGGACAAACCGCTCGTGGCCCGGGACATCGACGACGCCCAGGACCCGACCGTCGGGGAGGGACAGAGAGGCGAAGCCGAGCTCGATGGTGATCCCCCGCTCTTTCTCTTCCTTGAGCCGGTCCGTGTCCACACCGGTAAGACGTTTGATCAGCGCCGTCTTGCCGTGATCCACGTGGCCGGCGGTACCCATCACGATGTGCTTCATGGACGGGAAAGTAGCAGACTCATCCGCTTTTCACAACAGCAAATATAGATACCAAATGACTACAAAATGATGTTGCTTGCTCCAGCGGTCGAGCCGCCCGGAACGATCAGCCGGGACTGCTCCTGCCTCTGCATTTCTTTGGCCTGTTCGACCAGGTGAGCCACGAATTCCTCCATGGCCGCGGGAAATTTTTCCATAGCCAGTTGAAGATTTTTGGCATCGATTGGAAACTGAACGGGCATGGGGCCTTGCTGGGTGTATATTTGCGATTGCCCAACAAAAAGAATCGGACGGGTTTTATCCGGTTCTCCGTTCGGTTTAACCGGCGTCAGCTGACGGATGGAACCTATCGTAAGATCGCTGAACACCTCTTCCCGGTGAAGGTTTTGTTGGTTGAATTTGACTTTTTTCTCTTTTCCTTCTGAGTCTGCCATGCTGTCCTCCTGCAATTGTGATGGGATATCATAAACCGTTTATCCCTATTTTCCAACTGTTATTCATCCCTCTCGTCACGATGGTCTATTTCTCGCTTTTAGATTATCAATAAAAAATCGCTTTGGCCACCTCACTATGGGTTGACAACAGGAGTCGTTCATGGGAAAAAATGATCGACTTTTCCCAGCGGAGGGTTTAAAAATATCGCCTTATTGGTAATTAAGGAGGGAGGGAGTGAGGATACTGGGGCTCGATTACGGCAGCCGGAGAATCGGGGTCGCCCTCTGCGATGAGCTCGGGATGACGGCCCAGGGGGTGGCGACCATCGTCCAGAAAGAACCGCGAGGCGGATCTCGATGCGATCGCCGAACTGGTCAGACGCCACGGCGTCGAACGGATCGTCGTCGGTTATCCCCTCCGGCTCGACGGCAGCGAAGGGATCCAGTGCGAGAAGATCAACCGGTTCATCCGGCGACTGGAGATGCGTTTCTCGCTTCCCGTCATTCGCTGGGATGAAACCCTCTCCACGAAGGAGGCGGAGGAGCTCCTCCGCGGAGCGGGCGTGCGCCGGGAGAAACGAAGGGAGGTCGTCGACCGTGTCGCCGCCTCCATCATCCTTCAAGGATACCTCGACGCGATAGCGCGCGGGGGAAAAACGGACAACTCCCTGAAAACAGATGAAGATCGATTAAACGGATACTGAAGACTGCAGTCGGCTCACCGGCGGAAAACGGCCCTCCTGCTCATCCTGGTCGCCATCACTGACCGGCGTCGCCTTTTCCCGCTATGCCGACGTCCCCCGTCAACCGCCTCACCGCCACGAAGATCGTCGATATCCCCAAGGGGGCCGGTTTTTTCCGGATTACGGAGATCCTGAACGACGCCGGTCTTGTTGCAAACCGTCCCTTCTTCTGGCTGCTCGCCCTCGGGAAAGGGGCGACGAAACAGATCCGGGCGGGCGAATATGAGTTCACCGGTTCGCATGTCGCCGTCGGAGATCCTCGACAAACTGGTCCGGGGGGAGATCAAGTCGTACACGGTGATGCTGCCCGAGGACATCACGGTGAACGAGGTGGCCAAGCGGCTTCTCGCCGACAAGCTCATCAACGAGAAGGAATTCATGGCCCTCGCCGTCGACAGGGAGTTCCTGGCCTCGCTCGGCATCGAGGCGGACAGCATCGAGGGATACCTCTTCCCCGACACCTATCAGTTCGACCGGTCCATGACCACCAGAGAGGTCATCCGGATCATCGTCCGGCAATTCTGGAAAGAGATCACGCCGGAGATGAGGAAGCGGGCGGAAAAGATCGGCCTGACCCTCAACGAGTGGGTGACCCTCGCCTCGATCATCGGCAAGGAATCGGGAAACAAGGAGGAAAAACCGCTCATCTCCGCCGTCTTCCACAACCGCCTGAAGCGCGGGATGAAACTGCAGAGCGATCCGACCGCCGTCTACCACCTCGAACAGGAAGGCACTCCCGTGAAAACCGTCCTGCGGAGACACCTGAAAACGGACACGCCCCACAACACCTACCGGATCAACGGCCTGCCGCCGGGACCCATCGCCAATCCCGGCATCGATTCCCTCCGGGCCGCCCTCTACCCCGCCAACGTCAATTACCTCTACTTCGTGGCGAAGAACGACGGATCACACCAATTTTCCGCCAGCCTCGACGCGCACAACCAAGCCGTCTCAAAATATCAGATTAACAGACAAAAAAAGTAAAAAATATTTCTTGACAAAGCGAAATTCCTCCTCTATCTTGGCCTCAAAGTGGAGTAAAGTGGATTATAGTGGAGGAAAAATCCCAAAATGTCCGTCTTTCGGGGTCAATATTACCACACCATCGATGACAAGGGGAGAGTCATTTTCCCGTCACGACTCCGCGAGGTGTTTGCCGAGAAATACGACAACCGTCTGGTCATCACGAACTGGGACGGTTATCTGATGGTCTTCCCCTACGATGAGTGGCGGGTGATCGAGGAAAAGGTCTCCCACCAGTCCCTCCTGCGGAAAGAAGTGCGCGCCTTTCAGCGGTTTTTCATGTCGGGCGCCGTCGATTGCACCCTGGACGGCCAGGGACGGATCCTCATCCCCCCCAATCTCAGGGAATTTGCAAAGCTGGAGAAGGAGATCGTCCTGGCCGGCATGATCAAGGTCATCGAGATCTGGAGCAAGGAAAGGTTCGAGGCGGAGATGAAGAAGAGCGGCGACAACCTGGACGGCTTCAGCGACTATATGGCGGATCTCGGAATATGAAAGGCCCGGGGAATGGACGTCTTCCACACACCGGTCATGGTCAGAGAGGTCATCGCGTCCCTTCACTGCCGGGCGGGGGCCGTCTACGTGGACGGCACGGTGGGAGGCGGAGGACACGCCGAGGCAATCCTGCAGAACACGGCGCCTGACGGTCTTCTGATCGGCATCGACGCCGACGGGGATGCGCTCCGGGAAGCGGAGAAACGGCTGGCGCCCTTCGGCGAAAGAACGATCCTGGTGAAGGGGAATTTCGCCGACATGGAAACGATTCTGGCCGAAATGAACATCGAAAAGGTGGATGGGATCCTCCTCGATCTGGGGGTTTCCTCCCACCAGCTGGACACGGCGGAGAGGGGATTCAGCTTCTCCCATGGACGCCCCCCTGGACATGCGGATGGACCAGCAGCCGGGGAACCAGCGCCTATGATCTCGTCCACACCCTCTCCGGGGAGGAGCTGGAGAGGATCATCAGGGATTACGGCGAGGAAAGAATGGCAAGAAGAATCGCCCGGGCCATCGTGGAAAGCAGGAACCATTCTCCCCATCCGGACGACGGCCGATCTTGCCGGCCGTGGTGGTCCGGGCGTTTCCCCATGAGGCGGGACGCCAGAGGATCCATCCGGCGACCCGGACCTTCCAGGCCCTCCGGATCGCCGTCAACGACGAACTCGCCAGTCTTCAGCGGGCCATGGCCGGCGGGATGGAACGGCTCAAGCCGGGGGGACGCTTCTCGGTCATCTCCTTTCATTCCCTGGAAGACCGGATCGTCAAGAACGCCTTCCGCGCCGGGGAAAAGGGCTGCATCTGTCCCCCCGATCTTCCCGTCTGCGCCTGCGGCCGGAAGCCGACGCTGAAGGTCCTGACACGAAAACCGGTCATTCCCGGCGATGCGGAGATTCAGCGACAATCCGCGGGCCAGAAGCGCAAAACTCAGAACAGCAGAGAGGATCTGACCATGCAGGCCGTAGAGGTTCTCAAACAGACGGTTCGCGAGCAGGACAGGACATCCGGCGACATCGGATACTCCACCTGGATCTTCATCGCCTCCGTCCTGATGGCGGTGGCCGCTCCTCTATGTCTGGAGCCATATCCACATGACGGAGTTGGAGTACCAGATCGCCCGGGAGCTGAGCAGCCGGGAACAGATCACCGAAGAGCAGACGAAGCTGAAGGTCGAACTCGCCACGCTGAAATCACCCCAGCGGATCGAAACCATCGCCCGGGAAAAACTGCAGATGACCTATCCGGAAAGGGAACAGGTGATCCTA
This sequence comes from uncultured delta proteobacterium, assembly GCA_963842685.1. Classification (GTDB taxonomy): domain Bacteria; phylum Desulfobacterota; class Syntrophia; order Syntrophales; family UBA5619; genus JAKAFS01. The sequence goes on from CAWJHT010000046.1 coordinate 39,034, forward strand.
CTCAAATGACCGGCGAATCCAGAAAATGGATGAAATTCAGGATTGCCACCCTGCTGGCCTTCTTCCTGGTGCTTTTCATCGCCCTCGGCTCGCGCGCCTTTCAGCTCCAGATCCTCTCCAGCAAGGCACTGAAGGCCCTCGCCGAAAAGCAGCATACCCAGACCCTCCTGCTGCAGCCCGACCGGGGGATCATCTTCGACCGGAACGGCGAAAAGATGGCCGCCACCATCATGGCCGATTCCGTCTGCGCCGATCCGTCCAAGATCGACAATCCCGGCGAAGTGGCCGGGCAGCCTCGCCTCCATCCTCCAGACGGACAAGACGGCCCTCCAGAAGAAACTGTCCGGCGCGAAGAATTTCTGCTGGATCGCCCGGCGGATCGCCCCCGAACAGGCCGCTCGCGTGCAGGAACTGGGCATCGACGGGATTTTCATCGTCAAGGAACCGAAGCGCTTCTATCCCTCCGGCGAGCTGGCCGGCCATCTGATCGGTTTCGTCGGCATGGACGCCACCGGTCTGGAAGGGCTGGAACTGCGCTATGACCAGCTACCTCAAGGGCGCCCCCGAAAAACTGCTCTGGACGCGGGACGCCAAAGGGAAAAGGCTCTATCCCCGCGTGGAGAGACCCGAAACCGCCCAGAAGGAGAATTACAACCTCGTCCTGACCATCGACAGCCGCATCCAGCACCTCGTGGAATCCCATCTGAAGGCGGCCGTGAAGGACAAGGGGGCCAAGGGGGGATTCGCCATCGTCATGGATCCCCGGACGGGTGAAATCCTGGCCCTGGCCAACGAAATGGGATTCGATCCCAACACATTTCTCCGCGGTCAACCCCGCCACCGGGAAAAACAAGGCCATCACCGACTGCTTCGATCCCGGCTCCACCTTCAAACCTTTTCTGGCGGCGGCCGCGCTCGAAGAGGGGGTCGTCAAGGAAACGGACATGTTCAACTGTGAAAACGGCAATTATGCGATCGCCGACCGGGTGATCCACGAGGCGCAGCGCAAGCGTCACGGCACCCTGAGCTTTCGCGACATCCTCAAGTATTCCAGCAATATCGGCTCGGTCAAGATGGCGGAGAAACTCGGCAAGGAGAAGTTCTATCAGTACATCCGCAAGTTCGGTTTCGGCGCCAAGACCGGAATCGACCTCCCGGGCGAGGTGAGCGGGCTGCTCCGGCCGGTGGAAAACTGGACGCGGGTGGATGCGGCGACCATCGCCTTCGGGCAGGGGATTTCCGTCACCGCCATCCAGCTCATCACCGCCCTCTCCACCATCGCCAACCAGGGGGTCCTGATGAAACCCTTCGTCGTCCGGGGGCTCATGGACCGGAAGGGAAAGCTTGTCCAGGCCTATCATCCCACCGTGGTCCGCCGGGTCGTTTCCCCGGAGACCGCCAAAACGGCTCACCGCCATCCTGACCGACGTGGTCGGCGCGGAAGACGGCACCGGCAAACATGCCCGCATCGTGAACGTCGCCGTCGCCGGAAAGACGGGAACCTCGCAGAAATTCGATTTCGCCCGGCATGTCTATTCCAGCGAGAGGGTCAAGACCTCCTTCATGGGATTCTTCCCGGCGGAGGATCCGCAGGTCGCGATCCTGGTCATCCTGGACGAACCGCAGCGGGACAAGTGGGGCGGCGTCGCCGCGGCCCCGGTCTTCAGGGATATCGGGGAGCAGCTTCTGACCCGCTTCAGGACGAACATCCGGGACAATCCCGTCCCGGAAGAGGAAAAGCCGGGCGTCGACATGAAGGTGAAACTGGCGTCCGCACCGGCGCCGCTAGCAGTCCAGACGGCAATGGAAGCGGACGATACCCTCATCCCGGACTTCCGGGGAATGACGATCCGCGAGGTCCTCAAGAAATCGAAAGAAAAAGGACTGGAGGTCCAGGTCATCGGAAGCGGCTGGGCGACCGCGCAAAAACCGGCGGCCGGCCGGCCCGCGCCGGAGAACCGCCTCTGCACCGTCACCTTCAGCATGGGTTCATGAGAGGTTCCGATGCAACTTTCGCTGCTGATGAGAGGAATCGAACCGCTGGGGATCACGGGGCATCCGGACGGCGAGGTGGCGTCGGTCTGCTACGATTCCCGGCAATGCCGACAAGGGCAGCCTCTTCGTGGCGATCTCCGGCCTGAAGGCGGACGGCCATGAATTCATCGCCGACGCCCTGACCCGCGGCGCCGGCTTCATCATCCATGAAGGGGAGTTTCATCCCCCCGCCGGCGTCACCGCCATCCGCGTCCGGGACAGCCGGCGCTGCCTCGGCATCCTCGGAAAAAACTTCTTCGGCGATCCCTCCGCCGCACTCTGCCTCATCGCCGTCGTGGGAACCAACGGCAAGACCACGGTCACCTATCTCCTCGAATCGATCCTCCGGGCCGCGGGATATCCCGTCGGCGTCCTGGGAACGGTGAACTACCGTTACGGCGGAAAGACGTCTCCCCGCACCGAACACCACCCCGGAATCCTTCGAGATGCAGAGGATCCTCCGGGAGATGGCGGATCACGGGGTCACCCATGTCGTCGCCGAGGTCTCCTCTCACGCCCTTGACCTCAGGAGGGTCGACGACTGCGCATTCGATCTGGGAATCTTCACCAACCTCACCCAGGACCACCTCGACTATCACCGGACGATGGAGAACTACTTCCAGGCAAAGAAGCGTTTCTTTTCCGAGGTGCTCCCCGCCGGAGGGAAAACCCATCCGCAAAAGATGATCATCAACGCCGACGATCCCTGGGGACAGCGAATCCTCCGCGAGGTCGGAGGCGGACGCCTCACCTACGGTCTCGAAACCCCCTGCGACGTCACTGCGTCCTCTTTTCATCTTTCCCTCGACGGCATCGAGGCGACGCTCCTTCTCGGCGGGGATAGGCTTTCCATTTCCTCCCGTCTCATGGGGAGATTCAACCTCTACAACATCCTGGCCGCCGCCGCGGCGGCTTTGGCCCTCGGCATCCCCGACAGGGCCCATCCGGGACGGGATCGCGGCGTTGATCCATGTCCCGGGACGTCTGGAGAAGGTCAGCGCGGCGGGGCAGCCCGCCGTTTTTGTCGATTACGCCCACACGGACGACGCCCTGCGACGGGTCCTCCAGAATCTCTCCCCGTTCCGGACGGGAAGAATCATCACCGTCTTCGGGTGCGGCGGAGACCGGGACCGGGGAAAACGGCCGCTCATGGGCGAGGCCGCAACGGCCTATAGCGATCTGACCATCGTGACCTCGGACAATCCGCGGACGGAGGATCCTCTGGCGATCATCCGGGAGATCGAAACGGGCATCCGGACGCCGAAGTTCACGGATGCCGACGATTCGGCAAGACATCCGGCCGATCGGGGCTATCTCGTCATCCCCGACCGGAGAGCGGCCATTGCCGCGGCCATCGGCCTGGCCGATACCGAGGACATCGTCCTGATCGCCGGGAAGGGTCATGAGGATTACCAGATCATCGGCACACGAGAAGTTTCCCTTCGACGACCGGGTGATCGCCCGGGAGGAGCTGACACGCTGGCAAGACGGCGAGGGAGGGGTCATGACGATGGAGGCGCCGGTCCTCTCCGCCGGAGAGATACTGAAGGCGACGGGAGGGACCCCGCTCCGGGGCGGCGCCGAATGGTCCTGCCGCGGCATCTCCACGGACACGCGGACCCTCCGTGCGGGAAACCTCTTCATCGCCCTTACGGGAGAAAATTTCGACGGCCATGACTGCCTTGCCGCAGCCGCAGAAAAGGGAGCCGCCGGCCTCCTCATCCGGACGGACCGCCTTGGAAAACTGGACGCGGTGCCAAAAGAGCTGCCGGTGATCGGCGTCCCGGACACCCTGCAGGGCGCTGGGTGACATTGCCTCCCTGTGGCGGCGGCGATTCTCCCTCCCGCTCGTCGCGATCACGGGGAGTTCGGGAAAGACGACGACCAAGGAGATGCTCGCTGCGATCGCCGTCTCGATCGCGAAAGATCCTCGTGACGGAGGGAAACCTGAATAACCTGATCGGCCTTCCCCAGACCTTGCTCAAGATACGGGAGGAACATGAGCTTGCCGTCGTCGAGATGGGAACAAACAGCCCGGGAGAGATCGCGAGGCTTGCCGCCATCGCCGCACCGGACATCGGTCTGATCACGAACATCGGTCCCGCCCATCTGGAAGGGCTCGGCTCGTTCGAAGGCGATCCGGGAGGAAAAGGGCGCCCTTTTCCAAGTCATGAACGGACGAGGGACTGCGATCATCAATCACGATGACGACGCAGTCGGGATTCTGGCCGGGCGCTGGCGAGGCGATCGCATCACCTTCGGCCTCAAACCGGGCGCGGATATCACCGCCCGGCGGGTCGAAACGGCCGGACCGGAAGGGGTCCGCTTCACACTCGTCATCGACGGGATCGACGTCCCGGTCCGCCTGGCCGCCCCCGGAGGGCACAATGTCCTAAATGCCCTGGCCGCCGCCGCCGCCGCATGGGCGCTGGGTTTCGACCGGCAGGAGATCGCCGCGGGCCTTGCCGCCTTTCGCCCCGTTCCCGGACGGATGGAGATCCGCCGTCTGGGAAACGGCGCCTTCCTGATCATCGACACCTACAACGCCAATCCCGCCTCGGTGCGGGAGGCGCTCAAGACCCTGCAGGGGCTGCGGAAAGAAGGCAGGACCATAGCGATCCTGGGCGATATGCTGGAGCTTGGAACACAGACCCGGGAATTGCACGAGGAAATCGGGTCGCTACTCGTAAAGACCGGCGTAGATCGGGTCTTTCTCAAGGGATCCCTTTCCCGGTCCATCGCAGCGGGGGCGATGAAAAAGGGATTTCCCGCGGAGCGGATCGCCTTTTTCGACGACTCCCGAAGAGGTTCTCGCCTCGCTCCGGCCTTTCCTGAAAAAGGATGACTGGATCCTGATCAAGGGATCCCGAAAGATGAAAATGGAAGTGGTGGCGGAAAGCATCATTTCGGCATTTGACCTGAAACCGCAAACGGTGTAAAGGTCCGTCACAAAAAAAACCGGAGGCACCGGTAAGGGAAGAAAAATGCTTTTTCATCTTTTATATCCGCTACATGAGACATACTCATTCTTCAATGTCTTTCGTTACATCACCTTTCGGACGATCTATGCGGCGATCACCGCGCTCGTCATCTGCTTTGTCATCGGCCCCTGGCTGATCCGCAAGCTCCAGGCGCTCCAGATCGGCCAGACGATCCGGGAGGACGGACCGGATTCCCATCTCGCCAAGAAAGGGACGCCGACGATGGGCGGCATCCTGATCATCTTCGCCGTGACGATCTCCACGTTGCTCTGGGCCAATCTGACCGTCGGCTACATCTGGCTCGTGGTCATGGTCATGCTCGGATTCGGCCTCATCGGTTTTCTCGACGACTACCGGAAGTTCACCCGGCAGGACAGCCGGGGCGTGCCGGGAAAGATCCGGCTGACCGCGGAGATCGCGATCGCACTGTTCGTCAGCATCATCCTCTATATCAAGCCGGGATTCAACCCCAGCGTGACGATCCCCTTCTTCAAGACCGTCCTGCCGAACCTGGGCTGGGGATATATCCTTCTGTCGACCTTCATCATCGTGGGCGCCGCGAACGCCGTCAATCTCACCGACGGCCTGGACGGCCTCGCCATCGGCCCGGCGATCACCTGCTTCATGACCTATCTGCTGTTCGCCTACTTCGCCGGCAACATCAAGATCGCCTCCTACCTCCAGATCCCCTATGTGGCGGGAACCGGGGAGCTGGCCATCTTCTGCGGCGCGGTCGTCGGCGCCGGGATCGGCTTCCTCTGGTACAACACCTATCCCGCCCAGGTCTTCATGGGGGACGTCGGCTCCCTCTCTCTGGGCGGCTCCCTGGGCGCCCTCGCCATCCTGACGAAACAGGAGATCCTGCTGGCCATCGTCGGCGGGATCTTCGTCCTGGAGACCTTCTCGGTCATCTTCCAGGTCGGCTGGTTCAAGCTCTCCAACGGGAAGCGGATCTTCCGGATGGCCCCGATCCACCACCATTTCGAGCTCAAGGGGTGGCCGGAACCCAAGGTGATCGTCCGCTTCTGGATCATCTCCATCCTGCTTGCCCTGGTGGCCATCAGCACGTTGAAATTGAGGTAAGAAGGCGCTCATGGATCTGAATGAGAAAAAAGTGGCGGTCATCGGCGTCGGGAAGACGGGACTCGCGACGGCCCGTTTTCTCGCGGGCCGGGGGGCCCGGATCGCCCTCACCGATGAAAAGCCGGTATCGGCCTGGGGAGAAGCCTTCTCCGCGCTGAAGAAATCTACAGGCGGATCTGACCATCACCCCCTACGGACCGGAGGTCCTGACAGGCGCCGATCTGGTCGTTCCCTCGCCGGGCGTCTATCCGTCGAACCCCATCCTCCTGGAGGCCCTCCGGCGGGAGATCCCGATCCTGAGCGAACTCGAACTGGCCTCGCGGTTCCTCTCAACCCCGCTTGTCGCCATCACCGGCACGAACGGCAAGACGACCGTGACGACGCTGATCGGGGAGATCCTCCGCGCGGCCGGGAAGAAGGTCTTTGTCGGCGGCAACATCGGCGCCCCCCTGATCGGCTACGTGGACGGCCCCCAGGAGGCGGACTGGGCGGTCGTCGAGGTGAGCAGCTTCCAGCTCCAGTGGGCGCAGACGTTCCATCCCCGGATCGCCCTTCTGCTGAACGTCACCAGCGATCATATCGACTATCACGGGAGCTTCGCCGCCTACCGGCGGATCAAGGAAGGGATCTTCGCCCGGCAGACCGCCTGCGACCTCGCCATCCTCAATGCCGACGAAGACATCCACGGAGTCGCTGATCGGCCGCCTGACCGCCCAGACGGAGCTCTTCAGCTCCTCCGGCGCCGTCGCCCGCGGGATGTTCCTTGCCGGAGGAGACACTGGTCCACGTCTCCCGCAGGACGGTGAACGTGAGGAATACCCCCTCGGAATGATCCACCTCCCGGGACGTCACAACATCGAAAACGTGATGGCCGCCGATCCTCGCGGCCCGGGCGTGCGGCTGCACCCCCCGGACGATCATCCGGGCCGTGGAGGGCTTCCGCGGCATCGCCCACCGGATCGAATACGCCGGCGAGAAAAACGGCGTCCTCTTCTACGACGATTCCAAGGGAACCAACGTCGGCGCCGTGATGCGGGCGCTCGAGAGCTTCTCCCAACCGGTCGTCCTCCTCCTCGGCGGGCGGGACAAGGAGGGGGATTTCGAGACGCTCGCCCCCCTGATCCGGGAGCGGGTCCGGGAGATGATCCTCTTCGGCGAGGCAAGGGAGAAGATCAACGGCCTCATCGGCGGCGTGGTCGAAACGACGCCTCACCGCCACGATGAAGGAGGCGGTGGCGACGGCCGGGGATCTCGCGTCTCCCGGCGATGTCGTTCTCCTCTCGCCGGGGTGCGCGAGCTTCGACGAATTCACGGATTACAAGGCGCGGGGGAGAGTGTTTCAGGAACTGGTCAGGACACTGTGAAGATGAAAAGCGCGTCCAGAGAAAAGAAACCGGATCTGATCCTCCTGCTGGTCACGCTGCTCCTGGTGACCGTCGGGACGGTGATGATCTACAGCTCCAGCTCCATCCTCGCCATGGAGCGGTTCCGCGACGGTCAGTTCTTTCTCAAGAAGCAGCTCTTTTTCCTTGTCCTGGGCCTGCTGGTCATGGTCCTGATGACCCGGATCCCCTACTACAAGCTCCGGAAACTGGCCTGGCCGGGCATCGCGGTTTCGGCTGTTCTCCTCGTGCGCGATCTGGATCCCCCATCTGGGGATCCGCGCCGGCGGCGCCGTCCGCTGGCTCAACCTCGGGGTCTTCTCCTTCCAGGTCTCCGAGATGGTCAAGGTCGCCCTGATCCTCTTTCTGGCCCATTTCCTGACCGCAGAAGGCCAACCACATCCGGGAGTTCAGCCAGGGACTGCTCATCCCCCTCGGCGTCACGGGGGTCATGGTCGGCCTGATCCTGCTGCAGCCGGATTTCGGCACGACCGTCATCATCGCCGTCATCACCTTCCTGATGATCTATCTGGCCGGCGGCCGGATCGTCCACCTGGCGGGGCTCGCCGCGCTGTTTCTCCCCGTCGCCGTCTGGCTTCTCCTCCACAAGAGCTACCGCCTGACCCGCCTGATGGCCTTTCTCGACCCCTGGAAGGACCCCCGCCATTCCGGTTTTCAGATCATCCAGTCGCTGATCTCCTTCGGTTCCGGCGGCGCCTTCGGCGTGGGGATCGGGGACGGGATGCAGAAGCTCTTCTATCTCCCGGAACCCCATACGGATTTCATCCTCTCGGTGATCGCCGAGGAGAGCGGCTTCATCGGCGTCGGGCTGATCCTCTTTCTCTACATCATCCTGATCGTCCGCGGCTTCCAGATCTCGCTGAAGGCGCCGGATCTCTTCGGAAACCTGCTGGCCGCGGGGCTGACGATGATGCTCGCCCTGGAGGCGTTCATCAACATCGCGGGCGTCATGGGGCTGATCCCGCTGAAGGGGCTCGCCCTCCCCTTTCTGAGTTACGGGGGGACATCTCTGATCATGTCCCTGATGGCGGTGGGCATTTTGCTTGAATATTTCCGCCTATGAAGGATGAAGGCGACGACAGCTTGTGAGAAAAGCATGGGACTGAACACCGACAACGCGATGCATCGCAGAGCCGCAGCCGGAGGACGGGGCGGGAGAAAACCGGCGGCCGCTCACCGGATGGCCGCGGCCTCGGGATGATCATCGCCGGCGGCGGGACGGGCGGCCATCTCTTTCCGGGGATCGCCATCGCCGAGGAGTTCCTCCGGCAGGGATCCGGCAAACCGCGTCCTCTTCATCGGCACGGAACGGGGTCTGGAAAAGAAGATTCTGGGCGAACTGGGGTTCCCCCTCCGGACGCATCCGGGTGGAAGGCATCAAGGGACGGGGGCCGGTCCGGACCCCGGGCGCCCTCGCGAAGATCCCCGGCAGCCTGCTCGCCTCCTTCCGGATCCTCCGCGAATTTCAACCCGCCATCGTCGTCGGCGTGGGCGGTTACGCCTCGGGACCGGCGGTCCTCGCCGCCCGGCTCATGGGAATGAAGACGGCGATCGCCGAGCAGAACGCCTTTCCGGGTCTGACCAACCGGATCCTCGGCCGTTTCGCCGACCGGATCTTTCTCACCTTTTCGGCATCGCAGAGGTGGTTCCCCGACCGGCCGGACGCGGGTCACGGGAAATCCGATCCGCGCGGCCTTCCTCGCGGAAAGACCGGAGGACGGGAAGAACGCGATCCGCGCTTCACGCTCCTGATCTTCGGCGGGAGCCAGGGGGCCCACGCGATCAACCGGATCGTCAGCGAGGCCCTCGACGGCCTGCGGCACCTGAAGGACCGGCTCCGCTTCATCCATCAGACGGGGGAGAAGGATCGGGAGACGGTCGCGGACGGCCTACCGGAAACGGGGCTTTACGGCCGAGGTTTCCCCGTTCATCATGGACATGGCCGCGGCCTACCGGGCGGCCGATCTGCTGCTCTGCCGGGCCGGCGCGACCTCCATCGCGGAGATCACCGCCGGCGGGAAGGCGTCCATCCTGATCCCCTTCCCCTTCGCCGTGAACGACCATCAGACGCAAAACGCCGAGGTCCTCGCCCGCGCCGGGGCGGCGGAGATGATCGCGGAAAAGGATCTGAGCGGGCCGGCTGCTGGCGGCGGCTGATCGAACGGCTCTACCGCGATCCGGAGGCCGTCCGGAAAATGGAAGCCGCCTCCGCCGCCCTGGGCAACCGACACGCGGCGGAGGACATCGTCGATGCCTGTCTGGCGCTGGTCGGAAGACCGGCGACCGGCAGGGCCCATTTGAGGAAAGAGATGAAAGAGTCCCTTCAGAAGAGCAGCATGTACCGGAAGATCCGGCGCATCCATTTCGTCGGGATCGGCGGCATCGGCATGAGCGGGATCGCCGAGGTCCTCCTCAATCTGGGCTATGAGATCAGCGGTTCGGACCTCGGCTCCACCGACATCACCCAGCGTCTGGACGACCTGGGCGCCGCGATCCACCGCGGCCACGACGCCTCCCATATCGGCAACGCCGACGTCGTCGTCACCTCCACGGCCGTCCGGCCGGACAATCCGGAGGTGATCGCGGCCCATCGAGCGCAACATCCCGGTCATCCCGCGGGCCGAGATGCTCGCCGAACTGCTGAAGATGAAATTCTCCATCGCCGTCTCGGGCAGCCACGGGAAGACGACGACGACCTCGATGGTGGCGACGCTCCTCGCCCACGGCGGCCTGGACCCGACGATGGTGATCGGCGGCAAGCTCGCCAGCATCGGGAGCAACGCCCGGCTGGGGGACGGGGAGGTGATCGTGGCGGAGGCGGACGAGAGCGACGGCTCCTTCCTGAAGCTGAGCCCCTGCCTCGCCGTGATCACCAACATCGACCGGGAGCACCTCGATCACTACCGCGACCTGGAGGAGATCAAGGAGGCCTTTCTGCAGTTCGCCAACATCGTCCCCTTCTACGGCTCGACGATCCTCTGCCTGGACGACCCCAACGTGCGGGAGATCCTCCCCCGGATCAAGCGCAAGGTGATCACCTACGGGCTGTCGCCGCGAGGCCGACTACCGGGCGGAGGGGATCTCCTTCTCCGGGTCCTCCTCCCGTTTCTCCCTCTACTACCGGGATGTTCTGCTGGGAACGGTGAAGCTGAACGTCCCCGGACTGTTCAACGTCTATAACGCCCTGGCGGCGGTGGCGGTCGCGCGGGAGATGGACCTGACCTTTCCCGTCATCCGGGAGGGGTTGCAGCGCTTCACCGGCGTTCAGCGCCGTCTGGAGGTCCGGGGAGAGGCACAGGGCGTCACCGTCGTGGACGACTACGGCCACCACCCGACGGAGATCCGCGCGACGCTCGCCGCGGCAAGGCAGGTCTGGCCCGGACGGATCATCGTCATCTTCCAGCCCCACCGCTATACCCGGACGCAGGCCCTCTTCACGAGTTTCTGACGGCCTTCGGCGATGCCGATTTCCTGATCGTCACCGACATCTATGCGGCAAGCGAAGAGCCGATCCCCGGGGTGACCGCGGAGGTCCTCTGCGAGGCGATCCGGCGCGCGGGTCATCCGGACGCCGTCCATTTTTCCGAGTTTTGACGCCATTGTGGAACATCTGGCTCGAGATCGCGCAGCCGACCGACGTCATCCTGACCCAGGGGGCGGGAAGCGTCTGGAAGGTGGGAGAGGCGTTTCTGAAGCGGATCGGGGAGGAAAAAGCGGATGAGCGGGGATGAAGACACTTGCCGCGGGGAGCTCCGGAAGCGGATGACCGGGGAGATCCTCTTCGACGAACCGGCGGATCGCCATACCTCGATCGGCGTCGGCGGGAGGATCGACGCCCTTGTCTTCCCGAAAGATGAAGGGGAACTCGCGGAGATCGGTCGCTTTTCTCCGGAGCGCGCCGGATCCCTTTTCTTCCGGTCGGCAACTGGACCAACCTGATCGTCCGGGACGGCGGCTACCGGGGCGTCCTCATCTCGCTTACGCGCCTGCGCTGGCCTTGAACCTCCGGGATGAGCGGAAACGGCGGCGTCCTTCTGGAGGCGGAGGCCGGCGTTGCCCGCTGTCCGAACTGGTGAACCTGTCGATGCGCGAAGCGCTCACGGGAATGGAGTTCTGCGCCGGCATCCCCGGCAGCGTCGGCGGCGCCGTCCGGATGAACGCCGGGGCCTACGGGGGGGAGATCAAGGATATCGTTGACTCGGTGCGTCTCCTCGATGCGTCCGGGAGGGATCCGCACCGTCACGCGGGACGAGCTCTCATTTTTGCATACAGAAACCTTGACTTGCCGGCAGAAACGATTATCATCGGCGCAGCGTTTCGTCTGCGGCGGGGAGAACGGAGAAAAAATCGCCGGACGGGTCCGGGAAATCATCGCGCTGAGAAGGGAAAAGCACCCCCTGGAATTCCGGAATGCCGGTTCCATCTTCAAGAACCCGCGGGATTATCCCCGCCGGCAGGCTCATCGAAGCGGCGGGGCTCAAGGGGATGCGGATCGGCGACGCCCAGGTCTCGGAAAAACATGGCAATTTCATCGTCAACCGGGGGCAGGCGACCGCGGAGGAGATCCTCGGCCTGATCGCCCTGATTCAGCAGCGGGTTTTCGAGGCGACGGGGCATACCCTCGAAACCGAGGTCAGGATCATCGGAGAGTACGACATGAAGAAGCCGTTTCGCCTGCAACTGGAAGCGAAAAAAACACCGGCTGAGACGCCGTGCGGGCGAGGTCCTGCGGGAAATCGGCCGGGTGATCCTCCTGACCGGCGCCATCGCCGTCGTCACCGCCGTGCTCCTGATCGGCTACGACCGGACGATCCGCTCCCCCTATCTCAGCATCCGGGAGACCGTCGTTCAGGGATGCAAGGAGCTGACCGAAAAGGAGATCCTGACCCTGGCCGCCGTCCGCCCTTCGGCGAACATCCTGACGATCAACCCGGATGCCATCGCCCGCCGGATCCGGACGAATCCCTGGATCCGGGAGGTCTTCATCGGGCGGGAGTTTCCCGGACCGGCTGGTCATCTTGGTCCGGGAGAGAAAGGCGGTCGCCCTCCTCCAGGGGGAAGAAGGGCTCTACCTCCTCGACGGCGAGGGGACGCCTTTCAAGAAGCTGGAACCGGACGAGGAGTCAGACCTCCCGATTCTCACGGGCTGCGTCCGGGAGGGGAAAACCGATGAGGCGCTGGTGAAGAAATCCCTCGCCCTGCTGAATTATCTTGCGGGATGCAAGGATATCCCCGCCATCGGCACGGTGTCGGAGATCCACGGAAACGAGACCTTCGGGCTCTCCCTGTTCACCGACACGGGCCTCTGCCTGCAGCTGGGCTTCGACGGCTATGAAAACAAACTCAAACGGCTGACCCCCGTCATGGCGGATCTGGACCGGAAGAATCTGAAAGCGGGTTTTCTGCTCATCGACCTGAGCGACCCGGCGAAGATCAATGTCCAGCAGCGCAACATCCTGACCCGCGGACCCGCAGGACCGGCCGGCGCCGGGAAGGGATACCGGATGTGAGGCAAGACAGAGTCATGTCCATAAGGGGCTGGAGGATCCATGGGGAAAAAAGAGAACGTCATTGTCGGTCTGGACATCGGGACGACGAAAACCTGTGCCATCGTCGGTGAGGTCAAGGAGACGGGAATCGACATCATCGGCATCGGCTCCCACCCTTCGGAAGGGTTGAGAAAAGGCGTCGTCGTCAACATCGAAAGCACCGTGGAATCGATCAAGCGGGCGGTGGAAGAGGCGGAGCGCATCTCCGGCTGCGAGATCCGTTCGGTCTATGTCGGAATCGCCGGCGGCCACATCCGGGGACAGAACAGCCTCGGCATCGTGGCCGTCAAGGGACGCGAGGTGGACGAGGATGACGTGGAGCGGGCGATCGACGCGGCCAAGGCGATCGCCATCCCCCTGGACCGGCAGATCCTCCATACCCTGCCCCAGTACTACGTGGTCGACGAACAGGACGGGATCCGCGATCCGGTGGGGATGTCGGGCGTCCGCCTGGAGGCGAAGGTCCATATCGTGACCGGCGCCGTCACCTCCATCCAGAACATCGTGAAATCGGTCAACCGCGTGGGTCTGGACATCAACGACATCGTCCTGGAACAGATCGCCTCCAGCGAGGCGGTCCTGAGCAACGACGAAAAGGACCTCGGGCGTCGCCCTGATCGACATCGGCGGCGGCACGACCGATATCGCGATCTTCTCGGAGGGAAGCATCAAGCACACGGCGGTCCTGCCGGTCGGCGGCAATTACGTCACGAGCGACATCGCCACAGGCCTCAGAACGCCCATCGCCGAGGCGGAGAGGATCAAGATCCGTTACGGCTGCGCCTACATGCCGCTGATCCCCAAGGATGAGATCGATCGAGGTCCCCAGCGTCGGGGGGCGGGAACCGCGGGAGGTCTCCCGGCAGATCCTCGGCCGGATCATCGAGCCCCGCATGGACGAGATCCTCGACGATGGCCTACAAGGAGATCACCAAATCCGGCTGCGAGGACATCCTCGCCGCGGGGGTCGTCCTGACGGGCGGGGCGTCGATCCTCGAAGGGGTCCCCGAACTGGCGGAGCAGATCTTCAACATGCCGGTCCGGCGGGGCTGCCCGATGGGCATCGGCGGGCTCACGGACGTGGTCAACAGCCCCCTGTATGCGACCGGCGTGGGACTGGTGCTCTACGGAAGCCGAAACATCGCCCGGGAAAAGCTGAGCCGGGCGGAGGGAAATTTCATCAGTCGGATGTTCAAGAGACTCAAACAGTGGGTTCTTGAATTCTTTTAGGGAGGGAAGGCGTTATGTTCGAATTGTCGGATACGGGTGTGGTGAGCGCGGCCAAGATCAAGGTGATCGGCATCGGCGGCGCGGGGGGAAATGCGGTGAATACGATGATTTCCTACAACCTTCGGGGGGTCGATTTCATCGCGGCCAACACCGATGCACAGGCGCTGGGAGCGTCCGCCTCGCCGGTCAAGATCCAGCTGGGCGCCGAGGTCACCAAGGGGCTGGGCGCCGGTTCGGACCCCGACATCGGCAGACAGGCCGCCCTCGAAACCCGGGAGACTGCTGCGCGAACAGCTCGAGGGAGCCGATATGGTTTTCATCACCGCGGGCCTCGGCGGCGGCACCGGCACGGGCGGCGCACCGATCGTGGCGGAGATCGCCAGGGAGCTGGGGGCGCTGACCGTGGCGGTCGTGACGAAACCCTTCCAGTTCGAGGGAAAGAGACGGAACGGCCAGGCCGAGGCGGGGATCGCCGAACTGCGAAAGATGGTGGACACCCTCATCATCGTCCCCAATCAGCGGCTCCTCAGCCTGGGCGGTCGGAATATCTCGCTCCTCGAGGCCTTCAAGAAGGCCGACGACATCCTCTACCACGCCGTCAAGGGGATCTCCGACCTGATCATGGTTCCGGGGCTGATCAACCTCGACTTCGCCGACGTGAAGACCATCATGTCGGAGATGGGCATGGCCCTGATGGGGACCGGCATCGGCCAGCGGCGAAAACCGGGCGGTGGAGGCGGCGCAGAGGGCGATCTCCTCGCCGCTCCTCGAGGACAATACCATCCAGGGCGCCCGCGGCGTCCTGTCTGAACATCACCGGCGGTCCGAACATGACCCTCTACGAAATCAACGAGGCCTCTTCGCTGATCCAGTCGGAGGCCCACGAGGATGCGAACATCATCTTCGGCACCGTCGTCGACGAGACGATGGGCGATGAGATCCGGATCACCGTCATCGCGACCGGATTTGAAAATGCGGACATGCCGAGGAGCAACGTCACGCCGCTGGGCAGCCTCCGGCGGAGCAATCTTGCCGTTCCTACCTTCATCCGGAACGAAAAGCCGGCGGACGCCTGCATGCCGGGACGGCCGAGAGGAGGAATCCCGATCTGGAGATCCACGTTCTTAGGCGTCAGGCGGACTAGACGGCTTCGGAAAATCCCGATGCTGGACGATCGCCTCATCGCTTCCTCAGGCGGCATGCGCGGACGCCTCAGCCGCAGGATCGCGCGCTTGCCGGGACGTAAGGCATGATGGAGGGTCAGATGTCCTGGAAGCTGAAGAAAAAGATGCCTCGATCTCCTCGCCGGGGAAGAGGGCTACGTCCGGAAGGTCTGGGGGGAGGCCCTGACGGTCTGCCTCGCCTATCCGAACGTCTACCGGACGGGGATGTCCAACCTCGGCTTTCAGACCGTCTACGCCCTGATCAACCGCCATCCCGCCTGCCTGTGCGAACGGGTCTTTCTCCCCGATCCGGCGACGAGGCGGCCCATGCCGCCTCTCCCGCCCCGCTCTTCAGCCTCGAATCGCAGCGGCCCCTGGCCGATTTCGACATGGTCGCCTTTTCCCTCTCCTTTGAAAACGACTATCCCAACATCCTCAGGATCCTCGAGATGGCGGGAATCCCCCTCGAAGCGGCGGCGCGGGACGGAGAGGGATCCCCTCGTCATCGGCGGCGGCATCGCCGTCACCCTGAACCCCGAACCCCTCGCCGACTTCTTCGATCTCTTTCTGATCGGCGAAGGCGAGGCCCTTCTCCCCGATTTCCTCGACGCGGCGGTCTGCCCTCCGGCGGGAACTCACCCGGGAGGCGTTCCTCGCCCGGATCCAGAAGGAGATTTCCGGGGCCTACGTCCCCCGCTTTTACCGGGTGACCACCGATCCGGAAGGGCGCATCGCCGCCCGGGAACCCCTCGACGCCGCCTTCCCCCGGCGGATCGTCCGGCGCTTCGGCCCCCGACATCGACGCCTTCCCGACCG
Organism: uncultured delta proteobacterium; assembly: GCA_963842685.1. Classification (GTDB taxonomy): domain Bacteria; phylum Desulfobacterota; class Syntrophia; order Syntrophales; family UBA5619; genus JAKAFS01. The sequence goes on from CAWJHT010000046.1 coordinate 55,293, forward strand.
AACAGGGGATCACCACCGAGGGCACCGAATTCGGCGGCATGTTCCTCACGGAGGTCAGCCGGGGATGCCGGCGGGGCTGCCGTTTCTGCGCCGCCGGCTTCGTCTGCCGGCCGGCGCGTTTCCGGAGCGCCGCGACCCTGGAGGCCTCCTTCCGGCGGGGGCTCGAAAAGAGAAAGACGATCGGCCTGCTGGGAACGGCCGTCTCGGACCACCCCGATCTCATCCCCCTGTGCCGCTCCATTCTGGAACAAGGGGGGATCTGTGGCCGTCGGCTCCCTCCGCCTGGACCGCCTGAGCGGACCGATGGCGGCGCTCCTGAAGGAGACCGGCGTGGAGACCCTCTCCCTCGCACCCGAGGCCGGCTCCCAGCGCCTCCGGGACGTGATCCGCAAGGGGATCACCGAAGAGGAGATCTTTTCCGCAGTGGACAATCTCCTGGAATATGATATGGTGCAGTCTCAGGCTCTACTTCATGGTCGGCCTCCCGACGGAGACGGACGAGGATGTGGATGCCATCATCCGTCTGGTCAAGGGGATGGAACACCGGGCCCGCCGCACTTCGGCAGGGAAGAAGGGGTTCCGGCGTCTGACGCTCAGCATCAACCAGTTCATCCCGAAGCCCGCCACCCCCTTCCAGTGGCACCCCCTGGAGGATACGGCCGTCGTCAAGCGAAGAATCCGGCGGATCACCGACGGCCTGCGCGGCGAGAAGGCGGTCTCGGTCACCCACGATCTTCCGAAGTGGAATTACATCCAGGCCCTCCTCGCCCTGGGCGACCGGAGGGTGGGAAAGCTGCTTGCTGGCGGTCCACCGGCTCGGAGGCAACTGGGCGCAGGCCTTCCGGGAGGTGAACGTGAATCCCGACTTCTACGTCTACCGCCGGAAGGAGACCGAGGAGATCCTGCCGTGGGATTTCATCGACCACGGCGTCGAAAAAACAGTTCTCGTCAAGCGAATACCGGAAGGCATTGTCCGAAGAAATCCTTAAGGAGACAAGACCATGACCATTATCCATCCACCAAGGCCCAGGCCAGACAGATGAAAGGGATGATCGTCTTCATCGCCGCGCTGGTCCTGTTTATGATCTTTCTGCGGATCATCGGCCTGATCACCGACTGGTTCTGGTTCCAGGAGGTGGGTTACGAGACGATCTTCACCGTGACCCTCCTGGCAAAGATCAAGACCGGCGCCCTCTTCGGGGCGGGCTTCTTCATCATCCTCTACGGCAATCTCCTGATCGCGCTTCGCCTGTCGCGGGAACCCCTTTTCGGCGATCAGGCGGGGCGGAGGGTTCGGCATCCCCTTCCGGGAGATGGAGCCGGGCCTCCTCAAGGTCCTGATCCTCATCGGCTCCCTCCTCTTCGGCCTTTTCGCCGCCGCCAACGGCTCCGCCCAGTGGGAAAACCTTCTCCTCTTCCTGAATCCGTCCCCCTTCGGCGTCTCCGACCCGCTCTTCCAGAAGGATATCGGCTTCTATGTCTTCCAGCTCCCCTTCCTCCTCCACATCTACGGCTGGCTGAAGTTCGTCCTGATCGTGACGGCGGCGGCGACCGGGTTCATCTATCTGATCCGGCGATCGTTTCTGTTCATCCCGCCCCGGATCTGGAAGATCGCCCCGGCCGCGCGGATTCATCTCGCGCTTCTCGTCGCCCTCTTCTTTTTCTGGGGCGTCTTCGGCGCCTGGCTTGACCTCAACGATCTGCTCTTCACGAAACGGGGGGTGGTCTTCGGCCCGGGCTACACCGACGTGACCACCCAGCTCTGGGTCCTGAAACTCATGATGGGGCTCTACGCCCTCGCCGGGCTCGCCGCGATCTTCTTCGCCTTCCGCCCGGACTGGCGTTTTCCGGCGGCGGCGATTCTCCTGCTCATCGCCGTGTCGGTCCTGGGCCGGGGGATCTACCCCTCCCTCATCCAGAAATTCCAGGTCATTCCCAACGAGATCGTCGCCGAGACCCCCTACCTGGAGAAGAACATCCGGTACACGCGCCTCGCCTACGGCCTGACCCAGATCGAGGAGAAGGAGTTCCCGACGGAGGAGAATCTGACGGCGAAGGACCTGGAGAAGAACAACCTCACCGTGAAGAACATCCGGCTGTGGAACCATGCGCCGCTCCTGCAGACCTACAGCCAGCTCCAGGAGATGCGGACCTACTACAAGTTCACCGGCGTCGACAACGACCGCTACACGATCAACGGCGAATACCGGCAGGTGATGCTCTCCCCGCGGGAGATCTCCTATCCGGCCCTGCCGTCCCGGACCTGGGTCAACGAACATCTCGCCTACACCCACGGCTACGGCGTCGTCCTGGGCCCCGTGAACCGCATCTCCCCCGAGGGGCTCCCGGAATTCTTCATCAAGGACATCCCCCCCGTCTCGACGACGCCGCTCAAGGTGACCCGCCCGGAGATCTACTTCGGGGAGAACTCCAACGAATATGTCTTCGTCCGGACCAAAATGCCGGAGTTCGACTACCCCGTGGGCGACAAGAACGTCTACTCCCGCTACGAGGGAAAGGGGGGCGTCCCCCTCTCCTTCCTGAAGAAACTGATCTTTGCGGTCCGTTTCGGCTCGATCACGATGCTCCTGTCCGACGACATCACCTCCGAGAGCCGCATCGTGTACCACCGGAACGTCCGCGAGCGGGTCTCGATGATCGCCCCCTTTGCCCACCTGGATGCGCGACCCCTATCTCGTCATCTCGCCCGAGGGACGCCTCCTGTGGTTCGTCGACGGCTACACGGTCGACGGACCGCTTCCCCTATTCGGAGCCGACCCCGGAGATGGGCAACTACATCCGCAACACCATCAAGGCGGTCGTCGACGCCTATGACGGCACGGTCCAGCTCTACGTCAGCGATCCGACCGATCCCATCATGCAGACCTACAGCCGGATCTTCCCCGGCGTCTTCAAGCCGATGGGCGAGATGCCGGAGGCGCTCCGGAGCCATGTCCGCTATCCGCCGGGACTGCTGGCGATCCAGGCGCGGATGTACCGGGCGTACCACATGCAGGACCCGCAGGTCTTCTACAACAAGGAAGACCTCTGGTCCATCCCCGGCAAACAGGTCGCCGGCGGCCAGCAGGCCATGGACCCCTACTACACGATCATGAAGCTCCCCGGGGCCGAGAAGGAGGAGTTCATCCTCCTTGCCCCCTTCACGCCCAGCATGAAGGACAACATGTCGGCCTGGATGGCCGCCCGCTGCGACGCCCCCCATTACGGGAAGGTGATCGTCTACAAATTCCCCAAGCAGAAGCTGGTCTACGGACCCCGCCAGATCGAGGCCCGGATCGACCAGGACACGATGATCTCCCAGCAATTGACGCTCTGGCAACAGCATGGATCGAACGTGATCCGGGGGAGCCTGCTGGCGATCCCGATCGAGAAATCGATCCTCTACGTCGAATCCCTCTACCTGGCCGCCGCCAACGGCCAGCTCCCCGAGCTCAAAAGGGTGATCGTGGCCTACGGGAACAACATCGCCATGGAGGAGACGCTCGATCTCTCCCTCCAGAAGATCTTCGGCGGGGGGCCGATGAAGGACCGGGAGCCGCAGGCGGAGGCGAAGAAGCCGGCGGCCGGCGCGGAGCTGAGCGACCGGCAGACGGCCCTCGAGGCCCTCGGCCATTTCCGGAAGGCGCAGGAATTCCTCCGGCAGGGGAACTGGGGGGCCTTCGGCGAGGAGCTGAAGAAAACGGGAGAGATCCTCCTGACCCTTGAAAAGAAGGGGGGAAAGGCAAAATAGCGAATCGAAACTCATCTTGCAAGGAGGTCGTGATGCATGAATCAGGGATAACGAGGCGGCGACCGCGGCCGCATGCAGGAAAAGGGGAGGAAATCCCGGCCGGCGGCTCGTCCGGATAGCCGTCGTTTGCCTGTGTCTGCTGGTTTTGCTGAACGGCTGCGCACCCAAGATCTACAACGTCAACATGCGGTATGAACCGACGAAGGTGATCCCGCCGGCGGTGACCGACGGCCGGAAATACAGCCTGACCGTGGCCTCCTTCATCGATCAGCAGAAAAATGGAGGACACGCTCCTGATCGGCCGGGTGATCAAGTCGGACGGAACCTCCATCCCGATCCTGCCCAGATACGTCAAACCGACGGACGCCGTCGCCGCGGCGCTCCGCGAGCTTCTGTTCAAATCGGGATACGCCGTCTCCCCGGACAGACCGGCCTGGGATCTCAAGGAGACAACGATCCGGCCGGAGTGGGGAACGATCCTCGTCGGCGGAACCATCGACGAGCTCGATGTGACCTGTCTCGAGACGTTCACGATGAAACGTTACAGCGCCAAGGCGCGGGTGACGCTGATCTTCGCCGACGTCCAGAAGAAAAGGATCTTCTACCGGGTCACCTCGGAGAGCAGTTCCTCCCTCGACCATATCTTCTTCTCGGAGGAGAAGACTGGAGAGCCAGATCAACGGCGTCCTCTCCGACGCCATGGAAAAGGCCATCGAGGGACCGGAGACGGTCCGCCAGATCCGGGAGGCGCTCAAACCATAACCGCATCGGTGACGGCTCAGCAAAAACATGCTCCATAGGCAAGGTAAGCGACACCTGTTGCAAAGCCGTCACCAGTGGGGCTGGTTGCCGATGCGATGCCCCATGACTTCGGTCGTGTCGGACACGACGACGAAAGCCTTCGGATCCTCGCTGCGGACGATCTGCTTGAGGGTCGCCACCTCCCGAAAGGTCACCACCGTGTAGAGGATCTGCTGCTCCCGCTGCGGAATAGGCCCCCTGACCGCGGAGGATGGTCACCCCGCGGTGGATCTCGTTGAGAATCCGGGAGGAGATTTTTTCCCACTGTGGCGAGATGATGAAGATCGCTTTCCGCTGGCTCAAACCCGTCACCACCAGATCGACGATCTTCGTGGAGACATAGAGGTAGATCAGGGTATAGAGGGCGTCCTCCAGGGAGAAGAGCAGCGCCGCGGCCGACAACACCAGGATGTTGAAGGCAAGTACGGTCGTCCCCAGGCGGATGGAGAAGCGCTGAAGGAGGATCACCGACAGGATATCGGTCCCGCCGGCCGACCCCACCGATTTCAGGATGATCCCGGATCCCGCTCCCTGGATCAGGCCGGCCAGGATGGCAGCAAGAAGCTTGTCCTGGACCGGAACTCCGACATCCACCCAGGCGACGGCTCCCGCAAACAGAAGCATCCCGATCGATGCTGTAGATGAAGAACCGGCGGCTGATGAAAAACCAGCCGGCGATGAACAGCGGTACGTTCGCCAGGACATAGATCAGGGCGACGGAGAAAAACGGGAACAGATAATGGAGGACAAGCGCCAGCCCCGTGACGCCGCCGCTGACGAAGCGGTGGGGGATGAGAATCCCGTTGATGGCCAGCGGCGCACAGCAGGCTCCCCAGAATCAGCAGCCCCAGGTTCCAGCCGATGTTCTTCAGGATCGGCCAGCCGCTCCACTGGAAAAAGACCGGCATCGAGATCACCTCCCGTTCACGGATGAACCCCGACGCGATTCGTCTTCGGGGAGTCGTATTACTTCAACCGCGGATCGTCGTTTCAAGCAAAGGCAGCGATCCCGCCAGTGAGGTTATGGTACATGATACAAGGATCACCGGACGTCCACTTATCCCCAAAAGTATACAGGACGACGGCCCCCCGGCGATTCGATTCAATCGGCTTTGATAAAATCAGCCCCTAACGGGGGGCAGGTAAAGAATTCCACATAACGGAAATCGCGGTCGGAGCGGTTGGCCGTTCCGTGTTTTTCACCGGACGGGATGAGGAGGATGTCGCCCGGCCTGACAACGGTCTCCTTCCCCTCGACAATCTCCACCGCTTCACCGCTGAGCGGAATCAAAATCGACTCCCGGTCCTTGTGATAATGATAGGGCACTTGGCTTCCGGGAACCAACAGGCCGAACATCCCGCCGATATGCGCGAAACGTTCCCCATCCAGTTTGATCTCAGGCCGATAGGCTTGACCGGGTGACGGATTTTCTATGTTACAGAGGTCTTCACATTTGATGATTTTCATAACCGCTCCTCATAGTGTGGATTTCTAAATTTACAGCGACTTCTCCAGAAAAGACGGCTTGCCGAGGGAGAGCTTCATCCATTCGGCCATCAACAGATTCTCCCGTTCTTCCCGGCTCATCCCGTCCAGATATTTCCCGCTCTCGATCATCTCCTTAAAATCACTGTACGAGAGTGCGGGATCCGTTCGACAGAGCTTTTGCAGCGCCCTGCCGATCGGCTGAAGTTTGGCGGATCAGGTCCTGATCCGAGAGACTTTTGATCCTGGCATACGTGTCAATCACCTGTTCGGCCTCGGGCAGCTGCGGAGATTCCAGGACTTTTTTAAAACCGGAGGCAAAGCGGTTGCAGCCTTCCATGATATTTTCCTGTTTGACCATATTGATCCCGCCCCAGCCGGCCTTGAGCCATTTAAAGGCCATGTAACGGGTCTGTGTTTTGGATGCGCCCGGCTCGAATAGGATGGAGACCGAAAAGGCGTCGTACATATACGAATTCACCCAGCCGAGGCCGGTTTTGGTCAGCCCCTTTTGGCCGGAATAGAAATAATTCCAGTCCGTGTCCAGGCCGATGATCGCCCCTTTCCGGCCGACGGTGGAGGGATTTTTCTGGCGGGTCACGGAAATGAAAAAATCCTTTCCCCGATAGTGAAGCAGGACCATCAGACGGTCCATCGTGTAGCGATAGTAGGCGCCAGTGGTCATGTCCGGCGTGATTTCCTCATACTCCACACCCCGCATCAGAAGCGGGACTTTCACATCCCCGACCTTTTCCCAAAAGCTGGCAACCGTCCCGGTCGGCTTGACCTGCCAACCGCCAAGGCGGACGACCGAAGGAAGAGTGACGTAGGCCGGGATTTTGGGATTGTAGGCGTATTTGACGACCTTGGACAAAGGCGCCTTGACGTCGGTAAAAAAGTAGGCCCCGGTCGCATTTTCGCGTTCGCCCGGCTTCATTTTGGCTTCAGCGCCTTTTTCCGAAAGGGCAAAATCGAGCAGGCCGGACACTTTTTGTACGTCAAAGGAGGTCTCCTTGCTTGTGAGCATCGTCAGGAGGTAGGTGATCCCGTCATCCCAAATCGGACGTGCTTCACTTTTATCAGACCCGGCGGCCGCATACAGGGTGCCGTCGGGGATAAGAAAACCCGGCATCAAGCCGGGGAAAAGAACTAAAATCAGCAGCCATGTCGTACGGAACGCTTTCATTACCACTCCTTCAAAGTTTATCATTTTCAGGGTACTACATAATATGTCCCATCAGCGGGCGCAAGTAAAATTTCACTTTGTTTCATGATCTTATGGTGATGAGCGTGTACGAGGACAATGCGCATCGCCGCTTTTTTTCTTGACAGGGCCGCCTATTTCACGAAAAGTGGCAGACTGACGAATGCCAGTTGCCCTCCACTTTCCCGGAGAGGCCGGCCATTAAATGATTCAGGGGTATTCATGGTCATCTATCTCAAGCTCTTCCTCACCGCTATTTTCTGGGGTGGTACCTTTGTGGCGGCCAGGATCGTTGCGCAGCATGTCGGTCCCTATTCCGCATCGTTTCTGAGGTTTTTGACGGCCTCCCTTTTTCTGATCGTCATGATCATCCTGAAAGAAGGGCGGATTCCCCGCCTTGAGCGGCACCAGGTCCTCCCCGCACTTCTCCTGGGGATGACGGGGGTTTTTGCTTACAACGTCTTCTTCTTTCTCGGAATGAAGACGATCCCCGCCGGCCGGGCCTCGCTCATCGTGGCCACCAATCCGGTCTTCATATCGCTCTTATCCGCTTTGATCTTCAGGGAACGGCTGAATTCAGCAAAGGTGAAGGGCATCTTACTGTGCCTGACCGGTGCGACGATCGTCATTTCCAGGGGAGATCCCCTTTCGATCTTCAGGGGGAGCGTGGGATGGGGGGAAATTTACACCCTGTGCAGTGTCGCAAGCTGGGTCGCCTATTCCCTCATCGGCAAAGTCATCATGAAGGATTTCTCGCCGCTCGCCGCAGTGACTTACTCCTGCCTCATCGGCGGCGCCGCTCTCCTTATCCCGGCCTGTATGCAGGATCTCCCCGGTCTGATCGGCAGCCTCTACCCGGAAGACTGGATCGGCATCCTCTATCTCGGTTTCTTCGGGACGGTCCTCGGATTTTTCTGGTATTATGAAGGTATTCGGGCGATCGGCCCTTCCCGGGCATCGGTTTTCACCAATTTCGTTCCGGTGAGTGGTGTCTTTTTCGGCTGGCTGATACTCGACGAGACCATCAACCTCTCCCTTTTGGTGGGGGCGGTCCTGGTCATGACCGGCGTTTATCTCACCAATCGTCCTGACGGATTCGCCAGGGATCGCTCGTAATTATGAGAGGATGCGACGAGAGAATCACCGGAAACTGATGTCGCGGCGACTGAAACGCCCTTTGCAGAAAAGAAATAGGTTTCAACCGGCATATCCGCCCGTTGAAAATCGCTTATCTTTTCGCACCCGCACCGGATGAATTCAGATCCGCGGGATCGTCATCGAGGACGATGACCCGGGCGAATTTGCGCCCGATGACGACCGGAATGACCGTTTTGTTGCGCCCGGCAAACTCGCGCAGACCGAAGTAGCGGTCGGCCGAGTTGGTGAAGCGCATGATCGACAGGAAAAACCGGAGCATCAGGCGGCGGAAGAGCCATAGTGAAGGGTCGATCAAAATCTCTTCCTCGCCGATTTGGATGGTCCAGCGCCTCTCATTTAACCGGATGAGGCCTTTTTCCCTGAGCGTACGCAGCAACACAGGAACATTGGGTCTTTGCGTGTAGCCATAGCGGGCGTTGATCGCTACGGTATTCACGCCGAGGGGGATCAGGTCAAAGCGCTCCGCTTCGGGAACGACCGGCCGGCTCAGCTGGGCGACGTTCAGCAGGATGATGTGCTTGGGTATCGCACCGTTGCGCCTGATATAGATCCGCAGGCCTATCGGACAAGGATCATCGGGCGACAGGACGGGTCTCGAGGTCATAAACACGATGGCCCGCTCCACCTGGGTCAGGCTTCGTATGCCGAACTGGGTGCGCAGATGCGGGCTGTCGACAATCTGCTGCTTCAACTCCAGGTAGCGCCGGATGGGGACCTTCAGAAAGTCGGAGAAGGCTAAGGCCAGCTGGGCTCGCCCCCACTGCCAGGTCTTCATGAGGTAAAAAAGGAACAGGGCGATCACGATCGGGACGAAGCCGCCGTCGACAAACTTCAGGGTGTTGGCGGAAAAGTAGGAAAGATCGAGGAGGAGAAACAAAAGGCATGCCGGGCCGATCAAGTACCACTTCCATCCCCAGCCGCGCGCCACGAAATAAAAGATGAACGATGTGATGGCCATCGTTCCCGTCACGGCAATACCGTATGCCGCCGCCAGCGCACTCGACGTCTTGAAGCCGATCACCAGAAGCACGCAGCCGGTGAGGAGGAGCCAGTTCACCGCGGGGATATAAATCTGGCCTTCTATTTCGGCCGACGTGAAGACGATGTTGATGCGGGGGAAAAAACCCAGGGCAATCCCCTGCCTGGTCATGCTGAAGGCGCCCGAAATCAGGGCCTGCGAAGCGATCACCGTGGCCATCGTGGCCAACACCACGACCATATAGATGATCGGATCGTACTGCGGAAAGAGGGCATAGAAGAGGTGGTTGTTGGGGATGGGCGCACTGTCGAGCAGGCGCGCACCCTGTCCGAAATAGTTCAGCAGCAGACAGGGGAAGACGAACAAGTACCACGAAAACTGGATCGCCCTGCGCCCGAAATGCCCCATATCGGCAAAGAGCGCCTCGACACCGGTGATGGCGAGCACCACCGCCCCGAGGACGAAGACCACCCGGATGCCGTGGGTGTGAAGAAATTGCAAGGCGTAGAGGGGATTGACCGCCCAAAGCACGACGGGATGGGCGATGATCCAGACCAGACCCGCCGCACCGATGGTGATGAACCAGACGACCATGATCGGGCCGAAGATCCTGCCCACGCGGGCCGTGCCCCGGCTCTGGAACAGGAAGAGCAGCAGGAGGGTGATCACGGTCAGCCAGATGACGGCAGGTTTGAAGGCCGATGTGACCACCTCCAGCCCCTCATAGGCCGAGAGCACGGAGATCGCCGGGGTGATGACACCCTCGCCATAGAGAGAGGCCGCTCCGATCATGACGGCGGTGGTCACGATCCACATGAGCCTCGTGGGTTTGCCGTTCTTGCGGCTGTTGCTCCCTGATGATCCCGAGGAGGGCGAAGATGCCCCCTTCGCCGTGAAAGTCGGCGCGCAGCACCAGCAGCACGTACTTGATGCCCACGATGAGCAGCAGAGTCCAGAAGACCAGCGACAGAACGCCCAGAACATTCTCCAGGTTGCGCGCCAGCGGGTGCGCCCCGAAGAAGGTTTCTTTCATGGCGTACAGAGGGCTCGTGCCGATATCGCCGTACACCACTCCCAGCGCGGAGATGCCCAGCGCCAGCAGGCCTGTCTTTTTGGGAATACCGCCCCCAACATCGATCGCTGCGGAAGAGGAAGTCAACTTAAAAAAACCTTTCTTCGTGCCGAACTTTTTTCCAGCAGGCGACTATAGAAAGAAGGCGGCGGTATGTCAAGAGAAATGGGATTCAAACCTCTTGAACCGGATGGGAGGGTTGTGTTATTGATTCAACAGGGAAAGGAAACAATCACGATGGGAATCTTCAGGATCGCCACCTACAACGTCAATTCCATCCGGAGCCGCCTCCACATCGTCATCCCCTGGCTGCGGGAACACCGGCCCGATGTCCTGTGCATGCAGGAAACGAAGGTGGCCGACGGACAGTTTCCCGCGGACGAGTTCCTGGCGGCGGGCTATCATGTGACCTTCCGCGGGGCAAAGCAGTACAACGGCGTGGCGATCGCCTCCCGGGAAAAACCGGAGGACGGTCCGCTACGGCCTTCCCGACGGACGGTCCGGCCGACGAGGACCGTCTGATCGCCGCCGTTTTCACGGGGATCACCGTCGTGAACACCTACGTCCCCCAGGGACGGGAACGCGAGACGACCCATTTCGCCTACAAGCTGGCCTGGTTCGAGCGTCTGCGGAACTTTTTCGCTCGCACGTACTCCCCGGACAGCCCCGCTGATCTGGTGCGGCGATCTCAACGTCGCCCCGGAGGCGATCGACGTCCACGACCCCAAACGGCTTCTCGGCCATGTCTGCTTCACCCCGGAGGTGTGGGAGGCCTTCGCCGCCGTCCGGTCGTGGGGCCTGGACGACATGTTCCGCCGACACCATCCGGGAGAGGCGGGCCGCTACACCTTCTTCGATTACCGGGTTCCGGAGGCGGTGAAGCGGGGGCTCGGCTGGCGGATCGACCATATCCTCGCCACACCACCGCTCGCCGCACGGTCGCTCGGCTGCGACATCGATATGAACCCGCGTCTGGCGGAAAAGCCGTCCGACCATACGATCCTCGTCGCCGATTTTACGACCGATTAGGAAAGCCCGATGAACGATCCGGACATCCTGAAGATCAATGAGGAGATCACGCGCAAATTCCGGAAAATCGAAGCGGATCTCGCCCTCTGCCGGTCGGCTGTGGAACTCTTCGAGGCGCTCCTTGCGGATATCGAAACGGAATTCGGCATCCCCTTCGTCTGGCTCTCCCTCATCCGCATCCCGGAGACGACCGGCCTTCAAAAGAACCTGGAAGCATCACCGCTCCTCCGGGACCGCCTGAACCTCATCGAAAAGGCCCCGTTTCTCGCGGTCGTCCCCGATGGCGCGCCCCCGCTTCTGGTCAGCGGGGATCTCAGACCCTTTTTCCGCCTGCTGCCGCCCAACCGGAAGTATTTCATCCGGTCTCTCGCCGTATCACCCCTCACTCTCCACGGACGACTGATCGGGAGCCTGAACCAAGGCGACGCCTCTCCGGAGCGCTATACATCCCGGCATGGACACCACCCTGCTGATGCACCTCGCCCGAAGCGTCTCCGACCGTCTTTCCCATCTCCTTCCATCGGATCAGTCGCCAGTCATTCCGCACCGGCAGAGCGATGAGTCCTATACCAGCTCCTACCGGGCCGCTGTCGGTTTTTTCTTGACTTTCAACATTTTGTTACCACACTATACGGCATCTCATGAAGGAAGGAGAGGGAAGAAATGGCAACGATGAAATATCCGACAAAAGTGGTTCTGGGCGATATCACCGTTCGCGACGGGCTCCAGCACGAGCAGAAGACCATCCCCACCCAGGCCAAACTCTGGCTCGTGGAACAGCTCGTCCTGGCCGGCTTCAAACGGCTGGAAGTGACCAACCTGGGAAATCCCAAGGCGATGCCCCAGTTCGCCGACGCCGATCAACTGCTGCAGGCCATCCATGGCAGCAAGCTGTTGAAGGATAAGCTCAAGGATGTCCAAATCACCGCCGTGACCATCCGGGAAAAGGCCGCCGAACGGGCGTTCGACGCCCGGCAGAAGGGCTGGGGGCCGGACCGCATCCTCTTCATGGTCTCGACCAGCGAATCCCACCACCGGCGCAATTCCGGCCTTTCCCTGGAGGAGTACTGGAGGATGTGCGAGAAATACATCAAGATGGCCCACGAAAACGGGATCAAGGTCAACGGGACGGTCTCCACCATCTGGGGCTGTCCCATCGAAGGTCCGACGGAACTGAAGAAGGCCGTGGAATTCACCCGGCGTTTCCTGGACATCGGGGCGGACGACATCGAACACGCCGACCATGACGGTTCGGCGCCCCCCAACAAGGTGTACGAGTACTTTTCCATGCTCCTGGACGCCATGCCCGATCCGAACCTGCACATCGCCCATTTCCACGTGACCCGCGGCTGGGGCCTGGCCAATGTGCTGGCCGCCCTCCAGGCGGGGATCACCCATTTCGAATCCACCCTCGGCGGCACCGGAGGACAGCCGGCCAACTTCGTCGACGGCTGCCCGGTGGCGGGAACCGGAAAATATTATTACGCCGACCCCAACATCGTCGGGCTGACCTCCACCGAGGACATGGTGGTCATGATGGACGAGATGGGGATCGAGACGGGCGTGGACGTGGACCGCCTCCTGGAGATCGGCCAGATGTACGAGCGCATCCTCGGGCGCCGGCTCCGCTCCGAGTGCATCACCACGGGCCGCATCCCCAAGAAACCCACGGGCGCGATGAAAGGACTTCCGGTAACAGACATGAACCATGACGCATAAACGATCCCATCGCCGCTCGGCCCCCGCGGCCGTCCGAACCCGCAAGCGGAAGGCTCCCCCGGGCATCGCCCCGCGAGGCGAGACGGACACGGCCCCGTCTTCGGATGAAACCGGAGGCGGATCCGCTGCTGAAGCCGGTCTTCGCGAAAATCGGCAAACCCGTCGGCCGCGGAGTTCCGGCCGGACCCCTTTCAGCTGGAAGCGCTCGACGCCATCCGGGCCGACGACTGCCTCGTCATGGCCCCGACCGGTTCGGGAAAGACCTGGATCGCCGAAGAGGCGATCCGATCGGTCTTCCAGAAAGGCGGGCGCTGCTGGTACGCCTCCCCCCTGAAGGCCCTGACCAATGCCAAATGGGTTGAATTCGGCTACCTCTTCGGCCCGGTGAATGTCGGCATCGTCACCGGCGACACGAAGGAAAACACCGACGCCCCGATCATCGTCGGAACCACCGAGATCCTCCGGAATCAGCTCTACGATGCGATGCACACCGGGGAAAACCTGGACTGCGATCTGGTCATCCTCGACGAGGCCCACTTTCTGGGGGACCGGGACCGCGGGGTCGTCTGGGAGGAGATCATGATCTACCTCCCCGTCCGGATCAACCTCCTGCTCCTGTCGGCGACCATCGGCAACGGCGAGGAGATCGCCGCCTGGCTCGCCTCCGTCCGGGGGAGACCCTGCCGGGTCATCCGGGAGGAGAAGCGGCCCGTCCCTCTCTACCCCCTCTTCCTCCACCCCTCGGGCCGCCTCATGCCCCTGGTCGAGGAGAACCGGCTCTTCGGAAAGATCGGCGATTTCGTCGGCCGGCGGTTTCATGGCCGTCCCGAGAGGGAGGCGCCCGCCGTTCGGTGAGATGATCGATGTCCTCAGGCAGTTCCACCTTCTGCCGGCGATCTTTTTTCTCAAATCCCGCGCCGAATGCGATGCGGCCTTGAGAACGTGCAACGCCGCGGCGGACCAAACGGAGGACGAGACCTTCCTGCGGGAGCTGGAGGCGTTGCTCGACCGTTTTCCCTACCTCCGGAACCACCGGCAGCTCGACGAACTCCGGACGGCCCATGTGGCCGCCCATCACGGCGGACAGCTCCCCGCCTGGAAATTCCTCGTGGAGACGATGATGAAGCAGGGACACCTGCAGGCGATCTTCGCCACCTCCACCGTCGCGGCAGGCGTCAATTTCCCCGCCCGGACGATCGTCCTGATGAATTCGGACCTCTTCAACGGCCATGAGTTCGCCCCCCTCTCCGGCACGGAATTCCACCAGATGACGGGAAGGGCCGGAAGACGGGGGCAGGACCGGGTGGGCTTTATGCTGGCCGTTCCGGGGCGGTTCATGGACCTCGTCCACATCCGGAAGCTTCTCCTGAAGAAACCGGAAGCGATCGAGAGCCGGATCCGGAGCGACTTTTCGATGGTCCTCAATCTCCTCCTCTCCCAGACGCCGGATGACATCCGGGAGATCTTCGCAAAGTCCCTGGCGAGCTACCAGAGGCATCACGGAGAGACGCAGGGACATCCCCGGGAGGAACAGGTCGGATCTCTGGACCGATTTCCAGAGGCACCTCCGCCTGCTCAAGGAGGAGGGATTCGTAGACGCGGCGGACCGCCTGACGGACAACGGCATCTGGGCCTCCAAGCTCCGCTTGGATCAGCCCCTGCTCATCGCCGAATGTCTCCGGAAAAACGTCTTTCCCCATGGCGACGAAAAGCTTCTGGCCGCCGTCATCGCCCCCTTCGTCTATGACGGAGACCAGGATCTTGCCGTGATCCGTAAGGAGCTCCCCCGACGCCTGACCCGCGCGTATGACCGGATGATCGCCACCCTCTCGGATCTCATGGAGCGGCTGAAGGCGGGAGGCTTCCCCGTCGCCCCCCTTTTCCTCTGGCCGGCGGTGGTGATCTACGAATGGGCGGCGGGCGGCGACTGGAACCGGATCATCCGGAAGGCGGGGATCGCCGACGGGGATATGGCGATGCTGATCATGAGGACGGCCGACAACCTCCGGCAGATCACATCGCTTCGGGAAACCCACCCCGAAACGTCGGCGCTGGCCGCCAAGGCGCGGGAGGCGATCCTGCGCGAACCGGTTGTATTTGAATCACCCCGATGATTCCTCATGATTTTTCTCATTTTCCTCATTTGTCGCTTGACATATCCGGGATCAACGGTATATAAGGCTCGCTTCTCAAGGAATGGCCGATTGACATCAAGAACGTCCCCATCGTCTAGTGGCCTAGGACACGGGCCTTTCACGCCTGTAACCGGGGTTCGACTCCCCGTGGGGACGCCAATAATGATAACAGGGGGTTAGGAAGATTTTCCACCCCCTGTTTTTTCCATTACTATCGTCCCTCCCACACTATTCCCACACAGAGGACAAAAAGGGGGCAAGCGCACCCTGGTCGCCCCTTTCCCCGCGGGGATCATTTTTTTCCCGCTAAAGTCCCGCTTTTTTATTTCTATGGATCATCTTGCGCTTTCACAACTCGACAGCTGCCGCGCTGAGCATCGCGGACTGCTACCCGATCCGCCGGATCTCCCAGGCCTTCTCCTCCTCTACCAGGTTGCGTTAATCGATGGCCTCATGCTCGGCAAGTGCGATGCGGGGGGAGGAACTCACACGCGGCGGCTGGGTGCGATACGTCGTCGCCAGCGCGCAATACGCTCAGGATCGACGCCGGACACTGCAGGTAAGTATTCCCATGATTGACAAGGGCTGAACGCGATCATAAGGCCATACCGATAAGCCGTACTCGGTCCCGAAGCCCGGCTGAGGCTGACCGCGCACTCCGGGCGCACCGACTGACGACGCCGAGCCGGCGCAAACGCGTTGCGATCTCGAGGATCCTCCATGCTACGCGGCAAAGGTCCCCATATCCACCGAGATCATCGCCACGTGGCGGCGCGAAAGGCAAGACGGTACTGACGTAACTGCGATAGATGAAACCGCCTCCCATGACCAGTCCGCCGGCAAAGACCAGTTTCTGAGGACCGATTGATCTAAGAGATGAGCCACAATGGGAGCGGCTATTCCTGCGTCAAGGCGATAAAAAGAGAACGCGCCGGAAACCACCGTCATGCTCCAGGCCTTTCACGGATGACGTGTCTCACATGCGTACTGAAGCCGTAATAGACAGCACCGTTTCGGTACGTTGCAAGAAGACGATGACTAAAACGTCCACGAGGCTTCAGCAGGCCTCGCCGCGTCCATCTGGGTCGCGCGTCCGCAGGTCTTGAATTCCGATCCACGCTTAAGAGCGCACGGCGTGACGGGCCATGATCGACTGCTTCCGACGGGTCGAACGTAAGCAGCAATGGCCTTGATCCGCGCGTCGACCACTGAATCAGCAGTGCTGCGTCCGGCACCGTCGGGAAGCCACAGCGCGCTGGATCGATGGCAACGGGCGAGCGAGATTCGACGTCGTTAAGAGCCGGGATGATTCGACAAGTGACGACGGTCGGCTCGGCGGGCAACTCCGCATTCGAGAGTGCGGCTGATGCGTCCGCAAGGTCCGGCGGCAGGTCGACGTCGGGGAGGGTTTCGAGCAGCGCGTAGGTGAGATCGTTCTTCTCGGCGATGTCGAGGGTGACGGCGAGGACGTCCGGCGAGCTCCAAGGAATGTCGGTAAAGAGCGCGAGTACCGAGCGCTTCGCCGACTCGGCCCGGAGAGCAACGAGATAGTAGCCGCCGTCCTCGGCGGGCCCCAGGACCACATCGATGTGCGAGAGGCGGCGTATCGCATCGCGCAGATGATCGCTGGTGAGACGCGGACAGTCGCTTCCGACGACGACGACGCGCTTCTCGCCTCTTGCGAATGCCTGGTCAAACGCGAGCCGGATCCGGTCGCCAAGGTCACCCTCGCCTTGATACCGCGATGAGAACCCGCGTCCAAGCCAATCGTGCGCTGCGCGCGGAAACGCGGCGTCAGTGCGGACCTCGACGCGCGCTTCACCCGTCGCGGCCACGGCAAGCGCGCGGCGAAGCGTGTGGCGCACCATTCTGTCGTGTAGCGCCAGCGCCTCTTCGGCCGAGAGGGGCGGGATGAGGCGGGTCTTCACTTCCCCGAGGCGCGCGAAGCGGGTAATGATGCAGATTCGGTTGCCGCGACCCGACCGGGTCACCGGAGCTGGCCGCTTCAACTCGAACCCGCCCCGGCGGTGCAGGCATAGCAGTGCGCAGCGAAGGAGATACGTCGCGTCGCAAGAGTCTCGAGCGACGCCGCGCCGCCGACTCTCAACGCGGCGAGCAGGTCGGCGAGTGTGCGCGGTCCCTCGGCCAGTCCCATACCGGCCCCTAGATTGAAGTCACAGTCGGAGAGCGTGCCGTCCCACCCGATGACCAGGCCATGGCGGCATTCGAGCGCTTGCGCGACCTCGGGGTTGAACGCCGCCGCGAGCGTGGAGAGGTAGGAGTCGAGGCCGCCCTCGGCTCTCAGGCGCTGCCGATACCGTCCGGCAGGGACGTTCGCGATCGCATACAACGAGTCGAATCGAACGCCGTGCGGTTCGAGTGCGGCTCGGAACTGTTCGGCGAGGATGGACTCGGGTTGCGCCAGCTCGCCGAGAGGCGGGTTATAGGCGACGTCGAGCGTGAGGCCGTCGCCTGCACCGTAGCCAAGCGCGTCCAGCTTGCGCAGCACGGTTATCGACTGGTCGAACGTCGGCGCGGCCGCGCTGCGCCGCGATCGCCTCGGCGGACGTGCCGGGCAGCGAGGCGAGCAGGGCCACGCCGTTACCGGCGAAGAGCGCAGGCAGGTCGGCGGCCTCAGGCCGGGAGAGTGCGACGAGGTTCGTGCGAACGCGCATCGCCACACCCTCGCTGCGGGCGAGAGCCACGAGCTCGCGCAGATGAGGCCAGAGCTCCGGCTCGCCACCGGTGATATCGAGCAGCGCCGGGCGGACGAGCCGAGTGAGTTCAAGCGCCGACAGCATCGTTTCGCGCGACATCTCTTCGGTCCGGCTCGGCGAGCAGGACTGGTGGCAATGAGCGCATGCCAGGTCGCAGCGCAGGGTGACGTTGAGCATGAGAGTGCCCAGCGAAGCCGCACGTATGGCGCCGCTGTCGGCCAGCGCGAGCTGTGAGAGGAAGTCGTGCGCTGTGGAGGACGTGAGTGTGGACTCGTCTGGCATCATTTCTCCAGTCTAAGCGCGCTGCGGGGCGCGTATTGCGTCAAAGCAGTGCGATACCGGCGGTCACGCTACGGAAAGGCACTGCTGATGCTCCGCCGCTTCATCTTGGTTGTCGCTGCATGTCTCGCAGCCGTCGTCCCCGCCGGCTGCGCGGTTGAAGATCGAGGAAGTCACGGTTACTCCTCAACCGAGGCAAGCTCGGCGGCGGGTGCAGCCGCCCCGATCAAGGCGATGACGGTCAAGCGGGCGCAGCAGCTTCTTGCCGAGAATCTCGCCCGGAGATGCCGGCGCCGTTCGGTGAATTCGTTCGCCGGAAAGCTGCAGGGCGACTTCGCATCGGACAGCGAGCTCATCGTCGCAGTTTGATATTTACTTGATAAAACATCGCTTTTAGTGGAGGAGTATAAGCAACAGCGGACTTGTATGTCAAGGAAATATTGGCCGTAAAATGTGAAGTACGGCACAGAGATTTACGTGTCACATCCTGCTTTTCATACCATACAGCAACCAAGTGAACAAACAAGATAAACCAGAAAGGCAAGTCGAACCCATGGGCCGCCTATCTTTTCATGGAGACGGGAGGGGGATGGTCCGGCAAGAGGGTTTACTCTGAAAAAACTGAAGGAAGAAAAGAACGAGGAGCTCGTTCAGGAGATTTGCCGGAAGTGTGATTACTCGCGTTATGACGTCAAGAATCGGTTTATCGTTTATTTCGAGTGTCGAGAAAGTATTGCCGCTGATCGGAAGCCAGGAGGGTCGCTGATCGCCTGCAATTCAAGCAGACCGAGCCGCTCAGGGATCGCTCAAACAGAAGGAGAAAAAAGATATAGGGCAGAGACGGGCGCCGCGGGTCATTCCGTCGACAGTAAGAAACGTTTCTCGCCGAGAAACGGCCCCTGCCGCATGATCATTGCGTTCGGGTCATGTTGCCGGCTTCCTGTCTCTAGCCCATCAGGCCCTTCGAATGAAAAGATGTCAGGGAATACCCCACTCGGTTTCTAAGTGTATACCTTCCGCCCTGGATTGGCCAGAACGAAAGAGGCCTGCGACCGCTCCGTTTCGGTAAGGCGCTTTCCATGGACACCTCCGTCACATCCCCTATTATTCACACATGAAACGATATGGTATCGACCTTTGCGCCGTGCGAGCAAGCTGATAAATCCAAAACGACAGAAAGGGTAAGGAAGAAAGAGCGCGGCCCAAGCCCGATTCTTATGCCTGTTCAGTCCGTCTTGAAAAGCGATTCCAACTTCGTCTTTGCGGATTCCTTGACAGCCTTTTCCTTCAGGTCCGACGCCGCATCTCGAAAAACAAAATAATCACAGAAATTACTCCGGCCCTTTTCAATAACCCTTTCCGCCTGAGGCTCACGACAATCATTATAGGCGCCCCTCGCATAGAAGGTGCAATTGAAAATCCGACATCTAAAGGAAATTTATTAAGAAACCGGCTTTGACGAGAGAGATCCCCTGAGACGAGCACATCATTTCTTCTTGACAGCTTCCCATACAGTAATATATCATACACCACATACTAAGAGATTGATGTGTCTTCCATCCCCCGATCATTTGAGGAACAAAAGTTGCTTTTCATCCTTAATAAAATAGTTTATTTTGTGACCATTGATCAGACCATGACATAAAGATCGTTTGAATCAGGTTTCACCGGACGCAAGCGCGAAAGACGGCAAACCATATAGTCATTGCACACTTTGTTGATTTTTATCCCACAATAATCTGATGAGGAGGAAACCATGAACAAAAAGCGCATCAGGTGTTTGGTCCTGGGTCTGGTATTGATCCTTGGTCTTTTCTTGACGCAGGCCCAGGCGGCCGACAAACCCAAAGATTATCCCAACAAGCCCGTCACGATCCAGATCGGCTTCGGCGCCGGCGGGAGCAGCGACGTGGGTGTGCGCCTCCTGGCCGAGTCCCTCAAGAAGATCATCGGACAGCCCGTCCTGGCGGAGAACAAGGCGGGGGCCGGGGGCCAGGTGATGTGGACCGATTTCAAGAACAACGCCAAGCCCGACGGCTATACGTTGGCGCTGGTCAACGTCCCGCAACTGCAGACCGTCGTCTTCGACCCGGCACGCAAGCCCCTCTTCACCATGAAGGACTTCCAGCCCGTCGCAAACCACGTGCAGGATCCGGGCGCCATCCTGGTCAGGAAAGAGAGTCCCTACAAAACACTGGAGGACCTGCTCAACGACGCGAAGGCCCGGCCGGGCCAGGTGAACGCCTCCACCACGGGGATCGGGAGCGACGACCACCTGGCGGTTCTGGACGTCGAGCGCCGGGCGAAAGTCAAGTTCAACATCATCCATCTGAAGGACACCCCGACGGCCCTCACGCGGGTCCTGGGCGGTCACACCGATGCGAATTTCGACAACATCGGCGGCTTCCTGCCGTCGGTAGAGTCCGGCCTGGGCCGGATCCTGGCGGTGATGATGGAGCAGCGCTACCCGGATCTGCCGAACGTGCCGACGTTCAAGGAGAGGGGCTTCGACCTCGTCTCCTCCTCCACGCGCGGGTACGTGTTTCCGGCGGGGACCCCGATGGAGATCGTGAGGTACATGGAGCAGTCGATCAAGAAGGCGATGGACGATCCGGAACACGTGGAACGGATGAAAAAGGCCGGGCTCACCCTGAAGTTCATGGGCGTCGAGGAGTTCGGCAAGTTCCTCGAAAGCCAGAATGATCGTGCGAAGCAGCTCATCGAACTGTACCGCAAATGAGCCGGGTCAACACCATCGTCTGGGGAGTGCTGCTCGCCTTCGGCGCCTTCGTCGTTCACGAGTCGCTGGACCACAACTACTACGGCAGCGACTTCGGGCCGGGCCCGGGGTTCTTTTCCTTCTGGCTGGGGATCCTGTTGATGGTCTTGTCCCTCATCCAGATCGTCATGACCTAGCGCCGGCCGGCAGAACCTCTGCCGGCCGGTTTCATCCCGAACCGGGAAGGCGTCAAGCGGATGCTGAGCATCATCGGCGCCCTGGCGGCATCGCTGTTTCTGATGAACATCCTGGGCTTCAGTCTGACCATGATGGGATTCTGCATCTTCCTGCTGCGCAGGTTGGGGCGGCAGTCCTGGTGGCTTACCCTGGTTCTCGCCGTCGTCGCCAGCTTCGGCACCACATACCTGTTCGGGTTGCTGCAGGTGATGCTGCCAAAGGGATTCTTGGGCTTCATTTAATTTAGGGAGGGGACGCGTGGAGGCATTTCAGCATCTGATGACGGGGTTCGCGAGCGGCCTTGTCCCCGATGAACCTCTTGTTCGCCACCATCGGCTGTGTCCTGGGGACATTGATCGGCGTCCTGCCGGGCCTGGGGCCGGCTGCCGGGACGGCGCTTCTCATTCCCATCACGTTCAAACTCGAACCCACCTCGGCCATCATCATGCTGGCGGCCATCTACTACGGGGCGATGTACGGGGGAACCATCACCTCGGTCCTCATCAACGTCCCGGGCGAGGCGGCCAGCGTCGTGACCTGCCTCGACGGCTATGAGATGGCCAAACAGGGACGGGCCGGGGCGGCCCTGGGGGTCGCGGCGATCGGATCGTTCTTCGGCGGGACGGTGGCGACCTTCGGGCTCGTCCTCGTGGCGCTCCCGCTGACGCGCTTCGCCCTGAAGTTCGGCTCCCCGGAGTACTTCTCGCTCCTGTCTGGTCGGCCTCTCCCTGGTCATGGGCCTGGCGGGAAAGTCACTGGCCAAGGCCCTGGTGATGGGGGTTCTCGGCCTGATCTTCTCCTTCGTGGGGGTGGACCCCGTCGAAGGGGCGCCGCGCTTCACCTTCGGCATCGCGCCCCTCATGGACGGGATCCGCTTCGTCCCGGTGGTCATGGGGTTCTTCGGCATCGGAGAGATCCTGATCAACGCGGAAAAGTCCCTGGTCGGCGTGATGGCGGAAGGCGGCAAGGTCTCCTCCTTTTTCCCGCGGCGGGATGAATGGTGGATCTCGATCACCTCGATCATCCGCGGCACGGGACTGGGTTTCTTTCTGGGCTTGATTCCGGGGACGAATTCCGCCGTCGCCTCCTTCATGTCCTACTCCATCGAGCGGAAGTTCTCGAAGCACCCGGATAAGTTCGGCACGGGAATCATCGAGGGAGTGGCGGCGCCGGAGACGGCCAACAACGCCTACGCGAATGCCGCGCTGATCCCGCTGTTCACCCTTGGGCTGCCGGGATCGCCCACGATCGCCATTCTGATGGGCGCCCTGATCATGAACGGGCTGACGCCCGGACCGCTCCTCTTCTCGCAACACGCCGCCTTTGTCTGGGCGGTCATCGCCAGCCTCTACATCGGCAACGTCATCCTGCTGATCCTGAATCTGCCGCTCGTCGGCTGGTGGGCAAAGCTTCTCAAAATCCCGTACAATATCCTGATGGTGTTCATCCTGGTCTTCTGCATCATCGGGGCCTACAGCCTCAACAACAGCATGTTCGATGTCGGGATGATGATTGTCTGCGGCCTGCTGGGGTATCTCTTCAAGAAGCTGGATTTCCCGCTGGCCCCGGCGATCCTCACGCTGATCCTGGGCCCCCTGATGGAGCAGAGCCTGCGCGAATCCCTGTCGGTCTCCCAGGGGGACTTCAGCATTTTCTTCACCCGCCCGATCTCCCTGTTCTTCCTGGTCGTGGCCGGCGTCATCATGGCCACTTCCGCCTGGCAGGCATGGCCGTCGACCATACGGGAAGAGAGCAAGGACGCTCAGGT
>CAWJHT010000047.1:0-65949 GCA_963842685.1 uncultured delta proteobacterium
TTGACAGACAATGGGACATGTCCCATGCTTCCTTTGCGGAGAGGAAGTTGTTATCGGTCATCTGGTCACCATGGATCAATTTTCTGAACGGCGAGAACAATTATTGTCACGAGAGTAATCAGTATCGGCAGGGCAAAAGGTGAAACGGAAAATGAACACGATGTCCCATCGAAACATTCCATTTAGTGCAATGCCATTCAACCTCCTCTTATTCATTGTCCTTTTGGGCGTCCTATTGGTTTCTTCCTCAAATGTTCTGGCAGATGCTAAAGATTCAACCACGGGTTTCAGGTTCGGAGCGGACCGTTCCTTTATGCAGAACATTCCAGCAATCTCGATGAACGACGCGGATCTGGCGCTTCTATCCTCGGGAAAACCTGTCACACGCCTGCTGGATACACCCGGCGGCCTCAAGGCGGGTTACATGCGGGTATTCCTACCCTTCGATCCCCCGACGATCTGGCAGATCATTTCTGACATTCACCATTTCAGTTTGGTCTCGTCACAGTACCCAAAGAACGGTTCGTTGACGGACAAACGGCGGACTTTCATGCCCTATGTCTTTGATTCCTCAACCAGCGAGAACGGCAGGTATCTGTACCAGCTGCTCGTCATGCCTCTGATTGCGCCTCGACAATTTACCCTGAAGCGGTCCGCAGACCGTACCGCCTTCCCTTGGGAAAGCAAATGGTCGCAGGAACCGGAGATGCGTTGCCAGGATAAACTCAATCCTCAGATGGAAAAGTATCGAGCGGAAGCGATCATCACCGAGAAAAACGAAGGAAACTGGCGCCTGTCGCCTCTGTCGAAGGAGTTCATCAAAAGTAAAGAAGACCTTCTCAAGACAGACTGCATCTACTACGTAGACAGCAATCCAGGAGGCAACCTGTCCTCTCTCATGGGTATCGTCAACAAAGTCACCGAGATTGCCCTGCCGGCCTTGGCGGAAAACTTGATCTTCCATGCAAGACAGTGGAACGAGCATATGCGGGAATATCATACACCCCGCGAGCATGAAGAATGGAAGGCTCAAGTCAGGGCTTATATGTCGGAAAGGGCGTACGTACCATAATGTCTGAAAATGCAGCCTCGTTGTTCGTATATTCCGGCGTGAGAAAATAACAGTTGGTCCACCAACCCTTCATCATACCCGCAGGGCTACAGGTTTAGCATCGTCAAAGAGGAGATAAGACATGAACCAGATACTGATCGGCAAGGGTGATTATCCCGTTCACCTGCTCGCCAAATACGGGAACCGCCATGGCCTGGTTGCGGGAGCCACCGGCACCGGCAAGACGATTTCGCTGATGGTGCTGGCGGAGGGATTCTCGCGAATGGGCGTGCCGGTATTCATGGCGGACGTCAAGGGCGACGTCGCCGGCTTGGCGCTGGCGGGCATCACCAACGAGAAGATTCAACAGCGTGTCGCCCAGATCGGTATGGAAGGTTACGTCAACGAGGCGAACCCGGTGTTGTTCTGGGATTTGTACGGCAAGGCGGGTCATCCGGTGCGCACCACGATCAGCGAAATCGGCCCGAGCCTGCTGGGCCGGATCCTCGAGATCAACGAGACTCAGGAGGGAATGCTGGAGATCGCCTTCAAGCTGGCGGACGACCAGGGGTTGCTGTTGCTCGACCTCGACGACCTGCGAGCCCTGCTGGGGTTTCTCTCGGACAATCGCAAGGAGATCTCGACCCAATATGGCCTGGTCAGCACCCAGTCCGTGGCGGCCGTTCAACGCGCCCTGTTGTCGCTGGAGCGGGAGGGCGGAAAAGCCCTGTTCGGCGAGCCCGCACTGGAACTGACCGATTTGCTGAGGACCGACCTCAGCGGCCGGGGCATCGTGAACATCCTTGTCGCCGACCAACTCGTTCTGAAGCCGCGACTGTACTCGAGCTTTCTCCTGTGGCTGCTGTCGGAGCTGTTCGAGAACCTCCCCGAGGTGGGCGACCTCGAAAAGCCCAAGCTGGTGTTCTTCTTCGATGAGGCCCACCTGCTCTTCGACGACGCACCGCCGATGCTGCGTCAGCGGGTGGAGCAGGTCGTACGGCTCATCCGCTCCAAGGGCGTTGGGGTATACTTCTGCTCGCAATTTCCCGACGACGTGCCGAACGAGATCCTGGGACAACTCGGGAACCGCGTCCAGCACGCCTTGCGGGCTTACACGCCGCGTGACCAGAAGGCGGTGAAAACCGCAGCGGAAACCTTCGTCGCGAACCCGAAACTCGACGTCGCGAGGGTGATCTCCCAACTCGGTGTGGGCGAAGCCCTGGTTTCCACGCTCCAGGAAAAGGGGATACCGATGCCGGTGGAACGCACCATGATCTGTCCGCCTCGTTGCCGAATGGGGGCGGTCACTCCGGAAGAGCGGTCGGCTGTGCGGGGACGGAGCCCTCTGAGCGGCAAGTATGATACCCCAGTCAACCGGGAATCGGCCTATGAGATCTTGAACCGGCGAACCCTGGAGAGGGGAGAGATTAAAGCGGGGACAAATCAGGCCGAGTCAGAGAAACCGTCCGAAGAAAGAGGGATGTTGGGCGATTTCTTGTGGGGCTCCAAACGCCGGCAGGGCATGGTGGAAACGATGGCCAAACAGGCGGCGCGTACCGTGGGAAGCCAGATCGGCCGGCAGATCTGGCGCGGCGTGTTGGGCGGCATATTCGGCGGTTCGAGCCGAAAATAACGTCCGCAGAATTCAACACAGAACACCCAGGCAAATCCAGCAATGCTCGGGTTGTGGGAAACGCCCCGACAACCAATTCCTTTCTCTCATTGCACCCTGCCGCCGTATCTTCCATTCGGGTAGCCCTCTCTCGACGGTTGCCAGGGCTTTTTTAAGATGAAGAAGTTTATAAAATCAGGGAGCGAATAGCCTCCAGGGCAAGGGAAATTTCCTCCTCCGTGTTAAAATAGCCGAACCCGAAGCGGATCGTCCCCGGGAGAAGGTCCCGATCGTCCGGTGGGCGGCAGGGGCGCAGTGCAGTCCCGGCCGGCACATGATCCGGAAGCGCTCATCGAACTCCAGAGACGCCTCGGAAGGAGAAACCCCGGCGATGTTGAAAGAGACCACCGCTGTCCGGCTCGCGGCGTTGGGAGGTCCATATACGGTGATGCCCCGCAGAGAAGCGAGTCCCTGAAGAAATTGCTCCGTCAGTGACCTCTCTTTACTGCGGATGGTTTTCACCCCTTCCGCAAGCACAAAGCGAACCCCGGCGCCAAGACCGGCAAGCCCGATCGTATTGGGAGTCCCCGACTCATATTTGTCGGGCATAAAATCCGGCTGCCTTTCAAATTCCGAGCGGCTTCCCGTGCCACCCATCATTAAAGGCCGGATCTGCTTTTCCAGCCCCTCCCGAATGTAAAGTCCCCCTGTCCCCTGAGGTCCGAAGAGGGACTTGTGGCCCGAAAACGCAAGGAGATCGATGGCCATTTCATCCACATGGACAGGCAATGCCCCGGCCGTCTGGGCGGCGTCCACACAGAAGATGATTCCATGATCCCGGGTCATCCGTCCCAATTCGGCGAGGGGCTGGATCGTTCCCGTGACATTCGAGGCGTGGGTCACGACGACGAGGCGGGTCTGCGGCCGAATCGCGGTGCGGACATCATCAGGGTTCACCAGACCCTCGCCGGAGCAGGGAATCACGGAGAGCTGCACCCCCTGCGACTCCAGAAAGCGCAGGGGCCTCATGACGGAATTGTGTTCCATGCTCGACGTAATGACATGGTCACCCGCATGAAGAAGTCCCGACAGGGAGATATTCAGCGCCTCCGTGGCATTTTTGGTGAAGACGATCCGGAGGGCGTCGCACCCGAAAAGCTCCGCCAGGGCCTCCCTGGCCTCCAGGATGATCCGCCCCGCATCGAGGGAGCGGTGATGCCCGGAGCGGCCGGGATTGCCGCCGATCATCCCGTTGTACCGGATCATCGCCTCGATCATCTCGGCAGGCTTGGGCCAGGAGGTAGCGGCGTTATCAAAATAGAGGATCGGATCTTCGCCCGATTCGGGTTGCATTGTTTGACTCCTGTTTATAGTGAAATTATCTCTTCCCAGTAGACCCGTCCTCGCAGCGCATTTGCCGCAGCGTCCTGCAGGTCCGCCGTGACACGGAGGCAGACGCCGCAGTCCGAACTGATGTGGCGGGGCACGGGAATCAGTTTGTGCACAATGTCCCTGTTCCTTGAGAATCTTTTCCGCCTTCAGGGCATAGCTGACGGAGGGAAAGAGAAATACGACATATTTTTGCGGTTCCATCAGGGACGCAGCAGCCGGGAGGCTCCGGCCATCGTTTCGGCAATGTCGTACATGTTGGAAATATGGCCCACGGCGATCTGCTCTCCCAAAGCGAAATAGTTGACGCAGGTCCCACAAACCAGAATATCCACCCCGGCCTGAGCCAGTTGCTGCAGATCATCCAGAACCGCCGAATCCTTCGCGGCGAGCTTGACACCGGCGTTGTAACAAATGATCGTATCGGGCGGCGGCTTCAGTTGCAGAAGGGTATGGATGAAGCTCCGGATGAGGACGTCACCCAAAACGTCGTCTCCCCTTCCCATGTGGTTGTCGGAAAGGACGACCACGAAAGGGCCAAGTCCTTTCTCCGGGGCGGACGTGTAGGACAGTTCCTCTGCTTTCACTTCTGAATCCACGGGCCTGACGCCCGTCACCCCTTTTCGTGTCAGAGCGATCTCCAGAATCCCTCCCCCTTTGTCTGCAACGGAGAAGCCGCAAGCCGTTTTCTCCGCCAGGCGCCGGATGTTTTCCGCGGCGATGGGATTGTCCACAAGGACAGTCACTGCTTCGTTCTCCACTATCGCCTTTTTTGCCAAAATCACGGGGTGCGGACAGGCGAGTCCCCGAGCATCAACGATGACCGGCATATCTTCCAACCTCCTTCTATTCGTCCAAACTGAATGTCCTCGTAAGCAGTCTCGAAAATCCCTCCCCCTCCCTTACTCCCTCCCACCAGGGGAGGGGGAAATCTACTGTTTACGAAGCTGTCAAACTTAAGAATAACCTCAGTTATCCTTCCCGGCTTCAATAAAATCGATATAAGCCGAGGCGCTTTCCCCGGTGTTGTCCGTGTCGCTCATGACGGCGAGACCCGCCACCGCCGGGGGATCTTTGCCGAAGGCCTTCCGGTAGTCATCCAGCACATGAACCGACTCTTCCACCCACCGGCCGACCCGTTCCTTCCCCTTTTCAAGGATGATGACACGCGCCTTCTCCGTATAGGGACTCACGATGATCCTTTCGGACAGATTATGACCCGTCCAGACATAATTGAGGGTGCTGTGGGGCGGGTATTTGTCGTAGATCGCCTTGGCCGCGCCGTATATGAGGCGATCCCCCAGCGAAGCCTGGGCGGGATCATATGAAAACATGACATAGACCCGGATGGGATAGTCGTCCCGGGCCTTTTCCCGGGGGTCACCCCAGTCCGACAGCTGATCCACTTTCCAGCGCCAGCGGATGCGGGGATTGTCATACACATTGAAGGTCCGGCGATACACCATCGCCGATGCAGAGGCCCGGCTTTCCGCCTTCAGGATGGATGTATCCCCTTCCTTGACCAGTGTGTAGGTCGAATGGGCCTTGATCTTTGGAAAAGTCAGGGACTCCCACTGGGCGAGGCTGTCGAAATTCTCCCGGAACAGGACATCCGGACCGCTGCCGAAAGCCGGACCCACGACAAGAAAAAGCAGCACAGCGGTCTTTATGGCCACGTTGCGACAGACTATCCTGTCAAGCAAACCGATCGCCTTCCGAAAAGAACTGCCACTGAGCGATGGGATAATCCTTTGCCGAGGTTTGAGAGGGATCATCTCTGCGGCTCCTTGTTTGGGTTGAGATCACTGCCTTGGATTATACTCTATTTCCCGTTCTTCCGAAAGAGAGGACGGTGCAAAACTCTCTCGACCGTGGCCAGGACCAATCGATTGGTCCACTGCCTGAGCGGAGACGGAATTTGCCGGCGCGGATTGACCCCCGGCAGACATTCCAGAAGATGGACCGCCTCTATGCCCCGCTTGAGGAACCGGTTTTGGCAACCGGTACAGTAGGTGACCGTTGTCCTGTTCTCGTCTCAACCGCGATCCTGTCCAGAAATCGGTCCGACAGGTCGGGATATGAGGCGCTCAAGCCGCCGCCGGCGCCGCAGCAATAGGCGGTGGAGGCTTCGAATCAAGGGTGCCCTGGGAATGACGCAGGTCGAATTCTGTCGGCTCGACCAGCTTCTTGGCCTGGTTCCGGATCGTCTCCCAGCCTGAGGATGGACAGGGGTGATGAAGATAAATCGATTCCATCGGTTGCTTCTCGAAGATCTCCGGCGGCAATACCTCCAGTACAAAGACGACCCGAATGTCCCGGAGATGTTCTGACAGGAGCTTGTGACAATTGAGACAGCCGGTGATCACCTGCCTGACGCCGTGATCACAGAGTCGCTTGATGAATATCCTGTAGGGCAGCGAAGGTCGTTTCCGTATCGCCGAAGTCGATCACCGGGGCATAGCAGCAATCCAGCGCCAGTCCGACCCGTTTCTGAAAATGGCGGCTCAGGATTTTCCGGACTTTGCGGACCAGCCCCGGCCGGTTTGCAGCCAGACCGCATCCCGGCCAGAAGAGCGTATCCGTACCTTGGTAAAAAGAAAAAGGGACCCTATGCCCGGTTTTTGCGAATCCCCGGGCACCGTCCAAAAGCTTCCGGATCGGGAAGGGAATCTGATTTCGCTGCACCATCCGCTGTTTTGCCTCGAAAAAAGCGGCGGATGGTGACAGATGCAGAGGACAGGCGGCGTCACACCGACGGCAGGAGGTGCAATAGAATGACGTCTCCGGGGACTCCGAAAGGATCCGATCCGGCGTTCCATACTCGGCCAGGAAGGGACAGACGTCTGAACAAACGCTGCACTCCGCGCACTCTTTACCGAAACCGGACACTTTTCTACTTCACCTTTCCGACGGGATAGTCCGCTTCGTCCCAGGCTTTGATGCCTCCGGGATAACGGTAGACGTTCTTGTAACCCAGACGGACGGCCCACATGGCCGCGTTATGGCTCCGGGTGCACTTCACGAAACCGCAGTAGAACACGATCAGACTGGTCCTTATCCGGTCCCAGGAGCTTCTCCAGGGCGTCCTTGGTCTTGTCGTCCAACTGCGTCATTTCGGGAATCGGAAATTCCATCTGCACGGCCCCGGCGACATGCTGCTTTTTGTAGCTCGATTCATAAGGCATGGTGTCCACAACGAGCATCGGTTTTTTCTGATCCATCCAGCCTTTCAGTTCTTCTGTTGTGAGGATCTTGTATCCGCCTCTCTCCACTTCCCTGGCGAAGGTCACGGCAATCTTTTCCGTTTCCAATTCCTTGGTCCCCCAGGCCGCCGGGGCATCCCCGGCCATGCCGCATAATAAGCAGGACCGCAATCAAAACCGTGATCAAACCTTTCTTCATTTTCATTCTCTCTTCTCCTTTCCTGTTTGAAAAAAATATGGTTTCCTTTTGAAACCGCTCAATCATTGCTGACCCCATCGTCACCGTTATCGCACTCACACTGGTGATTGGGAACGTCGATTCATTATATAATTCGCAATCATCATTCCTTCCTGTTTCCTGCAACTCCCCGCACCAGCCGGGCGAGATAGAGATACGGCACCACCACCCCAATGAGGACCAGGTCCCGATAGAAGGCCTCCCGCAGACCAGCCTGTTTGTCCAGTTCCTCGGCCCCGAAGCAGCCGCAATCGACATTCAGATCCCCTAGGATTCCGTAACCCAGCACAAATACGAACAGCACGAGAAGCCCCGTGATCAGATGGAGCCCCCAGCTCCGATCCAGGAACAGCGTGAGGCCGGCGATCGTCTCGATCAACGGCAGACCCACGGCGACAATCGGGAGAAGCGCCTCCGGCACGAGATCATAGGCGGAAATGGTTGCGGCAAATGCTTTGGGATCGAAAAGTTTGGTCACACCTCCATAAACAAAGAGGCCCGCCAAGGCCATACGGACAATCCGATAGGGCCAGGGATAGCTCAACCCCTTATGGAAGAACTGATTGATGCTTACGAAACAACCGGGGAACTTGTGATACGGGGTAACCAATACCGCCTCCTTTTCGCGCCATGCCGCCACCACCGGCATGACCTAAAGGCGGCTAATCGGTCAAAGGCGGTGAAAGGGCAAGACGAGGTGTTCCGGAGAACCGCACGGGTTCTCTGTTAACGCCTCATATTAACGGGGTGAAGCAATAACGATAAATAACTCATCGACATCACTCTTGATTTATTTTTAAAAACACACACGGTGACAGCGCACTTATAGGCAAACCAAAAAGAGTTGTCAATAAAAATATGTTTGCTGTCATGACAGACGGCTTCCGCGGGTTTGATAGTTTGCTGAATTGTATTGACACACAGGTTTGTCTTGCCTATAGTCGGCCGCAAAAAGTGAAGTCCCCCACAGGGCGGGATTTCCCGGCAAGGGAGATGTCGGTTCTTTATTGATCCCTTCTCTCCGACTACAAGGCGGGGCTCGCGGGTTGAGCTCCCGGTTAAACACATTTCATAAATCCTATTGGAGGGAGTACCCCATGGAATATGTTCGCAGGGTGGATTTCGCGGCCATCGAAAAGAGCGGCGCCGATGAGCGCGTCACTCAGATTCTGTTCGATCACACCTCGGGCGCCAAGACCTGCTCGATCAATTGCATCAAGACGCCGGCGGGAGGCGGCTCACCCGCCGGCATGCACGTCCACGCCGTCGATCAGATCTTCTACATCCTGAGCGGTACGATGAGCATCGAGATCGAGGGTAAGCAGTACGACTGCTCTCCCGGCTCGCTTATCGTCTTTCCTGCCGGTATACGGCACCGCAACTGGAACGGCAGTAGCAAGCCGGTCGTTCATCTGGCTTTCAACACCCCCCTGCCCGATCCGAACGTCCCCTTCGCCACATCGGTCTGACTTGGCGAATCGGGGTAAAAGGGACATAGTTCCGATTCACCCATGGAGCAATCAGGGCCTCATTCCCCGTCAGATTCATGATATTTCCCGATGGTTATTGACACACAGGGACAGACATGATAGAAGGCTATCGTGGAGCGGCCCGCCTGCCTGAACCATCCGGCGGCTTTATTTGGTATTCCCTCTTTTCAGGAGGTAAATCCCATGCAAGTCAAAGATCGTATGACCCCCAATCCGACCACCGCCGCTGAGGACACCTCTTTCGAAGAAGCCCTGCACATCATGAAGGAAAAGAAGATCCGCCGTCTGCCCATCGTCAGCAAGAGCGGGCGCCTGAGCGGCATTGTCGTACAGAAGGATTTGTTTTCCGCCTCTCCTTCGAGCGGCCACCAGCCTCAGCGTCTTTGAGGTGCACTACCTCCTGTCCAAACTGAAGATGAAGGACGTGATGACCAAGCGGGTGGTCACCGTCGGCGACGACTGCCCGCTGGAAGAGGCGGCCCGCATCATGGTCGATTACAAGATCGGCTGCTTGCCCATCACAAAAGACGGCAAGCTCGTCGGCATCATCACCGAGACCGATATCTTCAAGACCTTCGTGGAGATCCTGGGAGGCCGCGACAAAGGGACTGCGCCTGACCCTGGATGTGACCGAAAGAAAGGGCGAGCTGGCCGTCATCGCCGACGAAATCGCCAAACAGAACGGCAACATTATCACCCTGGCCACCTTCAGCGGCAAGAATGCCAGTGATCGCATCATCACCGTCAAGGTGACCGATGCCCCCAAAGAGGCTTTGCTGAAGGATCTGGAGGACAATGGCATCAAGGTCCTCAACGCCATGGATATGACGGAGGGCGGTTATACCCCCACGATCATTAAATGACAGTCGCACCCTTATTCAGAATTCAGGGTGAACTCCTCGCAAAAACAGACGAGTCCTCAGAGGACAGAAATAGAAAGGAGAAAAAGCATGCCAGGTGTTGACGGAGGGATCATGTTCCCCGTGGATCGGTTACGGGGCTGGACGCAGGAGATCTTCCAAAAGGTCGGGGTAAGTCGGGAAGACGCGGCGCTGCTGACCGATTCAATGATCGAAGCCAATCTGCGGGGTGTGGACACCCACGGCATCACACGGATGCTCTGTGTTTACGTGGAGCGGATCCAGAAGGGAGTCATGAGCGCGAAGACGCAACTTGGTCGTCGTACGCGAGAAGGCCTCCACCGCGTTGATCGACTGCCACAACAGCATCGGCCAGGTGGGCGCGGCGCTGGCCATGCGGATGGCCATCGAGAAGGCCGGACAGACCGGCGTGGCCTTCACGGCCGTGAGCCACTCCAACCATTACGGGGCGGCCGCCTATTGGGCCATGATGGCCCTCCCGCACGGCATGATCGGCTTCAGCTCGACAAACGCCCCGGCTGCCGTGGCCCCCACGGGCGGCTGCACGGCGATGTTCGGCACGAACCCCTTCGCTGTCGCCGTCCCCGCGGACCGTGAGCTTCCGGTGGTCTTGGATCTGGCCACGACCGTAGTGGCCCGCGGCCGGATCAACCTCTACGCCAAGCAAAACAAACCGCTGGAGCCCGGCTGGGCCTTCGACGAACGCGGGGTACCCACGACGGATCCGCACATCGCCCTGAAGGGACTGCTCGCCCCTATCGGCGGCTACAAGGGCTATGGAATCATGTTGGCGGTGGACCTCCTCTGCGGCGTGATGACCGGCTCAAATTACGGGGTCCACTTCCCGGGCTTCCTGGCCGACAATATGATCGAACCGACCGACGTCGGGAGTGTTTTCGCGGCTGTGAATGTCGAGAGCTTCATGGACCTTCCGGAGTTCAAGGCTGCCATCGACAAGGCTCTTCGGGAGATCAAGACATCGACCAGGGCCGACGGAGTGGAACGCATCTATATTCCCGGCGAGATCGAGTTCGAGATGAAGGCCGAGCGCCTTGCTCACGGCATCCCGATCCCCGAGCCGGTGGTAAAGGATTTCGTCGCCCTCGGCCGGGAGCTGGCCCTCCCTTTCCCCCGGGACTGACGACGGATCGCCGACAGGATATCGGGTAAATAGACACCAAGGAGGAGAATGTCATCATGGTTCAGGAGAAAAGAAAACGCATGCGCGTCCCCGTACATTTTGACGTCAGCGTTAAGCTCGGAGGAAAATTAACAGAGGTACAACTCGTCAACATCAGCCTGACCGGAATTCTCTGCACCTCCAACCGGCTTTTCGAGCAAAATGCCGCCTGCCAGGTGATCATCTCTTTACGCGACGATCTTAAAATCACGATTGATTCGAAGATGCTCAGGGTCGGCGAACAGGAGACGGCCATCAGTTTTGTCGCGATGGACGAAGAAAGCTTTGCTCACCTCAGGCGGGTCGTCGAGTACAACGCCGGTGATGCGGATCGCGTCGAAAAGGAATTCAGGCAAAAGGCATTTGACTGAAAACAGGACGGTTTGCTTACCGGTAGGACCTCGATCAATGGCAGTGAGAGCGTCTTCTTCATGCCCGGCCGTTTTCGTAACCCACCTCGCGTCGGACTGACTGCAGCCTTTACCGTACCGCTACAGACAGCCGTCTTAGCCTATTCCCCCGGGTCCGGAAAGGGAGACTTCACCGACCCCTTACCAGTATGCTCCCCAACCTTGGCATTCATTTTGTGTTAAATCCCGCAAGAGAGAAGTTTTTTTGATTATCCGATTCAAGTTTCGGGGAAAAATGCCGATTACTCATACAGGATCGGTTTTTTTGCACTCGGTTTGGCGGAGGTGTGCTGACGTTGATGGACCGACTCCTTCCGAACGGATACATCACTGTACATCATAACGATAAGGGAAAGGATGACAATGGAAACAGCAGTGTTTGATCAGGCCGTCAAGGCCGCCGCGGACCGGGAAGGAAAATATCTGACCTTCGCCCTGGCCGGCGAGGAGTATGGCATCGGCATCCTGAAGGTCAAGGAGATCATCGGCCTGATGCCGATCACCACCGTTCCCCAGACACCGGGTTACGTCAAGGGCGTCATCAATCTCCGGGGAAAGGTGATCCCCGTGGCGGACTTCCGGCTGAAGTTCGGGATGGAGGCCATGGCATACAACGACCGGACCTGCATCATCGTGGTGGAGATCACGGGTGCGGACCGGACCATCCTGATGGGGATCGTCGTGGATTCCGTCTCGGAAGTCCTCAACATCAAGGCCGCCGACATCGAAGACACCCCGAATTTCGGCAGCCACCTGAACACCGCCTTCATCCTCGGCATGGCCAAGATCAACGGCTCGGTGAAGATCCTTCTCGATATCGACCGGGTCTTCCGGGAAGAGGAAATGACTGCCGTGGCTCAGGCATCATAACAATACGGTCTGCAAAAGGAAACGCCGTACCGGTTTTACCGGTGACCATTGCCGAAGGTTTCCGGCACTGAGGAGTTGGCATTGGCGCCACAGGGGCTGACCACCCACGTCAACCAGATGACCTTAACGTCAACGATTTGTCGAACGTGACCGGATATGACAGCGACAATGGCTCTTATCAGTTGCCAAAAGTAGCGATAAGCCATAGGCGTGATCATGACCGAAAAAGGAAACGACAGGGCGGTCGCAGGCATAGTGGAACCCAGGCGCTACATTTCATAATTCCCATTTAAAATCCTCTCCTTTTGGTTATTATCCCATTGATTCATTCAGAGACGTCATTAAAGAGATACAAATTGTCATTACGGCACATAATTTGCTTTTTTCAGCGATGCTGAAGGAATAGGCATTTTGACAAGACAACTTTAATCGTGCGGAGAGGATGATTTATGAAGAAAAGAAATGTATCATTGACGGGGAAAATTATTGGACTGATCATCATGACCGTTCTTATTGTCGGAGGCGCCACCTTCGGTTCTTCCTTCTATTTTCTTTCGAAGGGTTATGACGAACAGGCCGAAAGGGATATCGCCATGACCTCCAGGATGATTCAGAAAAACTTCGACGATCTGAAGCAGCGTGTAAAAACCGCCACCGCTGCCATTGCTGAAAGGCCGGACGTCGCCACGGCCATGGAGAAAAAGGACACAACCTATCTGCAGAACCTCAGCAAGACCTACATGGCCAATAATAAAATCGGTTTGGTGACCATCGCCGACAAGGAGGGGAACGTCATCGCCAGGGGACATTCGGACAAAACAGGCGACAGTGTCACCAACCAGATCAATGTGAAAAAAGCGATGACCGGTGAGGTTTCCGTGGGTGTCGAGTCGGGAACCGTAGTGAAGCTCTCCCTCCGAGCGGGGGCGCCCGTCAAAATAGACGGACGCATCATAGGAACGTTAACTTCCGGCATCGATCTGCCTAAAGACAACGCCTTCGTCGATGAGATCAAAAAGGACTTCGGTGTGGAGTGTACTATTTTCGATCAGGACGAGCGGGTCTCGACGACCCTGCAGCGGGAAGGTAAACGCATCATTGGAACGAAGATGGACAACCCGAAAGTGATCGAGATGGTCCTCCGAAACGGAAAGACCTTCCTCAACAAGAATAAAATCCAGGGGGAAGAGTATAATACGGTTACTCGCGACTCATGGGCGCAGACAATAAGATTACCGGGATGTTCTTTATCGGAAAGACCGGTCGCATCGCAGTCCTCTGCGTGGGGGCGCCGGAAGACACCCCCCTCCCGTGTCGCTCTATGCATTTCTAAGCGCTTCGCGGCTTGATAAAAAAAGCCAGATGGGCTGACAAAGATCCCAATCCCCGCCGGACCATTCTCCCTGGAATGGGGATACGTAAAGGAAAAGATCGGCTCCTCTCAACTCTTCCGGCTTGTCTTTGTGGTAAATGTGGAGATGTTCTGCTTCACTTTTGCGCTTTTACACTTCGGACAGGAAGCTTTGGTCTTTCCATGCTCGGAAATACTCTGAATGACGGTAAATTTCTTTTTGCAGTCCTGGCATTCATACTCGTATGTGGGCATGTTCCTCCTCCTTTCCCTTGTCATTAGATTTCACACAAAATACCGATTAAGTCTTTGGTGTATTCTAATGTATCGGAGGTTATTGTCAAGAGATGATTTGGGAATTGACGAATTTCCTTGACACCTGAACGTCCGGTTTTGTAGCAAATGAATTGTCCGCTTTTTCTGTTCTTCAAAGGAGCTCTATTTGAGAACAGGAGGTGAGCGGCGGACGTTCGCTTTCCTCGAGTGGTTATGAGGGCGAGGAGTTATCCACAGCCATTTTCCCGCAGCCCTTGCGGAGCATGGCGGGAAATGGTTGTGGGTAACTCCGTCAGGCTGCCGCTTTTCATCTTACTTTGAGTTTCCCTTGCGGGTTATAATCAGCCAGCTTTCTCGGTCCGTGAAAGATGGCAAGCGACCCATCAAGGTAACGATGAACCCGTACCCTGACCCTGACGTAATGGCAGCGATACTGATTTGCGGGGATTTGGAGTTTCATCCCCTCAAAGCTGACGCAGTTGTCTGCGCTGACCGTTCGTTCATCTTGTTCACAGAGGATGTCATCAAGATTTTCTCCTACCCAAGGGACGAACGCTGACCCCTCTTCAGAGGCTGGCTGCATGAACTCGGCGTTGAACGGCGGGTAGATACTTCTGGGCCAGATAGCGGTTGGCGGCATCCATATCGGTGATCCCATGAAGAGCCAACTCCTTGACAAGCCGGTCCTGGTGAGTCTGGAAAGCCCGTCTCACTTCGCCCCCGCGCCTCTGGGAGAATAGGCCGCGATCATCTGAATCCCAAGGTGTTTCATGGCGCGGCCAAACTGGGTCAGCTGTGTTTTGCTGACCTTGCCCCCTTCCTTGGGCGTGAACCAGTAGTGACTCCCCCGGTCCGTGTACAGGGAACTGAACAGACCCTTCTGAACGATCACATCCCGTACCCCTTGAAAACTGCTGGCCGTCCCTTCCTCGTCCACAAAAAACATCGAGTAATGCTCGTTTGTCGCATCATCCATCGTCACGATCAGATCCCACGTCTTCCGACCCTTTCCTGAAAGGGTCGAATTCCTATGACTGGGGGATGAAGAATCGACTGGCCCGCATTTTTGATGCAACGTCCGGGAAAACCGTCATGCTCGCCTTTGACCATGGATATTTTCAGGGACCGACGACAGGCTTGGAGCGGCCGGATATCACCATACTGCCGCTCGCGCCCCATGCCGATGCGCTCATGCTGACCCGGGGGATACTGCGCTCGGTGATTCCGCCTTCTCTTAACAAGGCCACGGTGCTTCGCGCCAGCGGCGGACCGAGCATCCTGAAGGAATTGTCCAATGAGCATATCGCCATGGATATGGACGACGCGGTTCGCGTGAATGCATGCGCCGTTGCGACCCAGGTGTTTGTCGGCGGCGAATTCGAGACGCAGTCGGTGATCAACCTGACGCGGCTCGTCGACATGGGAAACCGGGTCGGCATGCCGGTGCTGGGCGTCACCGCAGTCGGCAGCGAAATGGTCCGCGACGCCAAGTACATCAGGCTTGCCACGCGCATGTGCGCCGAGCTCGGCGCCGCGTTCGTCAAGACCTACTTTGTGCCCGGTTTCGAGACGGTCACCGCCGCCTGCCCCGTTCCCATCGTCATCGCCGGCGGCAAGAAACTGCCCGAGCTCGATGCGCTGAAGATGGCCTATGAGGCGATCGACCAGGGCGCGTCCGGCGTGGATATGGGAAGGAACATCTTCCAATCCGAGGCGCCCATCGCCATGATCAAGGCCGTCCGCAAGGTCGTCCATGAACGGATGAAGCCCGACCAGGCATACGAAATGTTCCTCGACCTGAAAAACCAGCAGGCATAATCCCTTTAAGAGAAACCCCTCCCATGAACAACGACTGGATTGAAGCCGAAGCGAACGATGATATCGAGACCTACGGCGCTCAATGGGGACGCGACCTCGCGCTCCTGGCATACGCGACCCGCCTTGTGGGAAGCCGGCCGGATCTGGCCATGCATGGCGGCGGCAACACCTCCATAAAAGGCAGGGTCAAGACGCTCGCCGGCGACGAGGCGGCGGCGCTTTTTGTGAAGGCTTCCGGCATCGCCATGGATATCGATGACGCCCGCGGGATTTGTCTGTCTCGATCAGGCGTACCTCAAGAGACTGCGCGCCCTTTCGTCCCTCACCGACGAAGCCATGGCCGGTGAGTTCCGCACGCGCATGCTCAGGCCCTCCGATGCGCTGCCGTCCATCGAGACGCTGATGCACGCCTTTCTCGACAGGACAGCCGTCGTGCATACCCATCCGACCGCGATCCTGAGCCTTGCCAATCGGGTCGGGGGAGAAGAGACCCTCGTTGCCGCGCTGGGCGACGCTATCGGGGTAGTGCCGTATGTGAATTCGGGTCTGGCCCTGGGAAGGGCAGTCGCCGATGTCTATGACAGGGGAAAAGAATTACAGGCCATCGTGATCCTGCATCACGGCCTGATCACCTGGGGAGAGACTCCGAAACAGGCGTATGACCGCACGATAGAGATCGTCAGCAGGGCCGAAGAGCTATCTACAGGCATCCCGGCGGCCTCTCTTTTCCATCAACACAAAGACAAATCCTGGAAACCGCGCAAAAGCGCTATACGGAAATCGCACCCTTGCTCCGGGGCCTGCTTTCGCCGCCGTCCGCTGATCCGGACCACCCGTACGAGAAAATCATCCTCGCTCCTCTCCTCTCCCGGGAGATGCTCGATTTTCTTGACTCCCCCCAGGCCCGGGATCTCGCCTCCACGGCGCCTCTGACTCCGGATTATCTGGTACGGACAAAGGCCTATCCGCTGTTTATCGAAAAACCGGACTATGACGACCCGGATCTCCTCCGCCGCCATCTGACCGGCGAGATCGATGCGTTCCGCACCCGTTACGACGCCTATATGAAAAAATACGCGTCGCGTCTCCCGGCATTCACCGCCGACGGATTCGACCTTTTGCCGAAAGTCCTCCTGCTGCCGGGACTGGGCGCCGTCTGCGCCGGACCGGACCTGGGGATGGCGTGCATCGCCCGCGACATCACCGAGCAGGCCCTCTTTGTCAAGCGGACGATCCATGAAACGGGCGGCACCTATCTGGGTCTCACGGAAGACCATCTGTTCGACATGGAATTCAGGGCGTTTCAGCGGGCAAAGGTTGCCGGTAAAGGACCGTCGCTGCGGGGCAGCGTGGCCCTCGTCACCGGAGCGGCCGGTGCGATCGGATCGGGCATCTGCGATGAATTGCTCCGGCAGGGTTGCAGTGTTGCGGTGACGGATCTTGCCGGAGAGCCTCTGGACTCCATGGTTCACACCCTGAAAGGCCTCTATGGCGACCGGGTGCTCGGCGTGCCGCTTGACGTGACCCAGAGCGCATCGGTAGCGGCGGCATTTGAGAAAACCATCGCCGCCTTCGGCGGAATCGATATCCTCGTCATCAACGCCGGCCTGGCACACGTGTCCCCGCTCACGGAGATGGATCTTGAGGCGTTCAGAGCGCTGGAGCGCGTCAATGTCGAAGGGACCCTCCTGCTGCTGGCTCAGGCCGGAAAGCTCTTCCGGCTGCAGAACATCGGCGGAGACATCGTCCTTGTTTCGACAAAGAACGTGTTCGCGCCCGGCGCCGGCTTCGGCGCCTACAGCGCGACAAAGGCGGCGGCCCACCAGTTGTGCCGCATCGCCAGCCTTGAGTTTGCGGAGATGGGAGTGCGCGTGAACATGGTCGCGCCCGATGCCGTGTTTTCCCACGGGGAAAAGAAATCAGGCCTCTGGGCGCAGGTCGGCCCGGACCGTATGAAGGCCCGCGGCCTCGACGAAAAGGGTCTCGAAGCCTATTATCAGCAGAGAAACCTGCTCAAGGCGAGGATCACGGCAGAGCATGTCGCCAGGGCCGTCATATTCTTTGTGACCCGCCGGACGCCGACGACCGGCGCAACACTGCCCGTCGACGGCGGCCTGCCCGACGCAACACCGCGATAACAACCCACTGGCAAAGATCCCGTTCTAAAAAAATCACAAATCGTATCAACGCCGCGGAGACGGAAAATCAAAGGGCGCAGCGCCTGCCGACGTCAGGAATCGGACTGATTTTCCTTGTCATCGGGCGGGGACTTGACGATCACCGCCCTGAGCGGTTCGGTCTGGCTCAGGTTTGTTGTGGCGTGATAGACGCCGGCGGGAACGAAAGCGACCGAACCGGGCCCGATTTCAATTTTGTCATCCTGTGTCTCTGAAATCCCTCTGCCTTCAAGAACGAAGATGACCTCTTCCTGCGTCGGGTGCACATGCAGTTTATGGCTGAATCCCGGCTGGTATTCGGTGATCTTGATCCGGATGTGTTCCGATCCCATGCGTTCCGGACCGACCAAATCCTTGGTTAAACCCCAGGCCACTTGCCGAAAGGGGACATCGCCGGCCAACAGGGCTTGTCGCTTTTTCATCGTCTTCTCCTCATCATTGTCAAAACGTGACGCGTCCATCACAACCATAGGGCGCCCGTGTCGGCGCTGCCGACCATCTTCCGGTACGCCTTCAGCACCCCCGGCGCCGGGTGGTTGGGCTTCTGAACCCCGGCTTCACGACGGCGCCTGCAATTCGTCATCCGAGACGAGCAGCTGCAGCCGCCCTTCGGGAACGTCGATTTCAATCAGATCGCCGTCATGGACGTAGGCGATCGGGCCATCGTCCCACGCCTCGGGGCAGACATGGCCGACGCAGGGACCGCGGGTGGCGCCGGAAAAACGGCCGTCGGTCACCATCGCCACCGACGTGTGCAGCCCCATCCCCACGAGCATCGCCGCCGGGATGGAGAGCTCCCGCATGCCGGGGCCGCCCTTCGGTCCTTCATAGCGGACCACCAGCACCGACCCGGGTTTGACGGTGCGATGGAGCAGAAACTCACGGACATCCTCCTCGCTGTCGAACACGACCGCCTCGCCGCGATGGCGGAGCATCCCCGGCTCGACGCCGGTCTTTTTCACCACGGCGCCGTCGGGGGCGAGATTGCCTTTCAGAATGGCAAAACATCCGCCCTCTTCCAGAGGATTGCCGGCGGTCCGGATGATCTGCCCGTCGGGTGCGGGCCGGCCTTCCAGATATTCTTTCAACTTGCCCCCCATGGGAAGTTCGATATCGAGATGCAGGAACTCTTTGATCGCCCCCATCAAGGCCAAAACGCCGCCCGCCTCGTGGAAGTCGGTGAGGTTGTACCCGGAGGAGGGTTTGTACTTGCCCACCACCGGAACGGAGGCCTGGATCTTCCCGAATGCGTCCAGGGTCATCCCCATCTCCATGAGCGAGGCGCAGGCCATCAGATGAAGCACGGCATTCGTGGAACCTCCGGAGGCGGAGACGTACCGGATACCGTTTTCCAGGTTCTGCGGCGTCAGATACTCCCGGAACGGACGCTTCCGCCGGGTGAGTTCCACCACCCGCTCCCCCACATCGCGCGCCTGGCGGACCTTGGCGGCGTCGAAGGCCAGCATGGTCGCGGAGCCGAAGGGCGCGAGCCCCGTCGCTTCCAGGAAACACCCCATGGTGTTGGCCGTCCCCATCATCGAGCAGGTCCCGGAAGTGCCGCAAAACCGCTCCTGCCAGGAGAGGAAGGTCTCCTGATCGATCTTCCCGTTGTTGCGCTGGCCGATCGCCTCCTTCAAATCGGGGGTCGTCACGACCTTTCCGTCGATCCGGCAGGGCATCATCGCCCCGGCCGTCAGGAAAAGCGTCGGGAGGTTCATCCGGACGGCGGCCATGAGCATCCCCGGCAGGATCTTGTCGCACGAGCCGAGCATCACGATCCCCTCGAACCCGTGCGCGCCGACCATCGCCTCGATGGATCCGGCGATCAGGTCCCGCTGGGGCAGAATGTAATGCATGCCCGGACCCTGGGCCATGCCGTCGCAGGGGGCCGGAACGCCGAATTCAGAGGGAGATCCGCCGGCCGCCCAGATCCCCTCCTTGACCCGCTGGGCCAGCTCCCGGAGGGGCTGATGGCCGGGGTTGACGTCCGTCCATGAATTCACCACCACGATTTGCGGCTTGTCCAGATCTTTCCTCCGGTACCCCACGGAGTGCATCAAGCCGCGGTAATAGGCCTCGGTCATGTCTTCCGGGAGCCCTCGATGGGGATTCATTTCGCCCCCTTTTTCTTTCGGAATTCCGTTCCGAGCAGCTTCTCGAAGACGCGGATCAATCCGCCCTTGCTCAGATCGCCGAACCCCTCGGCCATGGCCATCTGAAAGGTCACCGCCGTGGCGTTCACCACGGGCAGGGGAATGCCCTTATGGGCGGAAATCTCGGCGGCGCTGATCATGTCCTTGTAGGCGCTCTTCACCGGATATCCCTCGTCGAACCGGTTCTCCAGCGTGAGGGGAATGAAAGAAATCCGCGGCAAAACTCCGTCCCGTCCCGGTGGTGACGACCTGGGCCACCTTTTCCGGGTCGAGTCCGAGCTTGACGGCCATGGGAAGCACCTCGGCCAGCCCCGCGCAGCTGATGTTGAAGAGGAGCTGATTGATCAGTTTGGTCAGCTGCCCGCTGCCGACCGCCCCCATGTAGACGATCTGGTTGCCGATCGCATCGAAGGCCGGCCGCACCGTCTGAAAAAGCCCCTCATCGCCGCCGAACATCACCGTGATCTTCCCCTCCTTGGCCCGCGCCTCCATACCGGAAACCGGCGCATCCGCGAAGAGGATCCCCTTCTCCTTCAGTTTGCGATTGATTTCCAGGGTGGGGATGTAGCCGATCGTGCTCAGATCGACCAGGACGAGGCCGGGCCTGGCCCCCTGCACGATACCGTTTTCTCCGAAAATCGCCTTTTCCACAACCTCCGTATCGGGGAGGCTCAGGAAGAGCCAGTCGACCTTGGCGGCCACGTCGGCCGGCGATTGCGCCGCCACAGCGCCCTGCCCGGTCAGAAATTGAACCGCCGCCGGATTGATGTCATACACCCGTAGAGGAAACCCGGCTTTCATCATGTTCAACGCCATCCATTTCCCCATGGTCCCAAGGCCGATAAAACCTATTTTCTCTTTCATCTCCAATTCCTCCAAAACTTCTTCCTTTGTCCTTCTATAGGCCGAGAATCTTCGCCGGGTTGTCGGAAACCATGATCCGGATATCCTGAGCCGAAATGCCGCTTTTCAGAGCCTCTTTGATATAGATCCCCATCTGCTGGGCGGCCGGGGGATTCA
Organism: uncultured delta proteobacterium; assembly: GCA_963842685.1. Classification (GTDB taxonomy): domain Bacteria; phylum Desulfobacterota; class Syntrophia; order Syntrophales; family UBA5619; genus JAKAFS01. The sequence goes on from CAWJHT010000047.1 coordinate 21,120, forward strand.
GCCACTGACCCGCATCCGTGGACATGATGCTATGGGCGGCGCCGACGGCCTTGATGACGTCAAACAAAGCGGAGATCTGCAGCGGATGCGACACCTGCCGGGTGACGTCATTCCAGGTGTGTTCGAGGTAGGTGGCGCCAAGGTCCAGGATCTCCTTCATGTCATCGACACTGTAATGAACAAAGGTGGCGGCCGGATGGGTGATGACGATTTTTTTCACCCCCCTCTTCGCCGCTTCACGGACGGCAATCTTCGCCTCCTCCTTGGTGACATGGCCCGTTGCGAATATCGCATCGGCCTCCTTGATGAGGTCGAAGATCTCGTAGAGCTCATCCTTGAGAGTGCCGTCTTCATTGACGAGAGTCAGTCCCTGGACATCGGCGCCGATTTCGGTGGCAAGGTTGGCCACGTGGCTCTTGTTCTTGACGAAATAGTCGGCATGCACGGTGGGCATCCAGACCTCTTTGGCCCCCATCTTCAGCGCCATCTTGACCGCGTGCTTGTTCAACCCGCCGTTGGTGAGATTGAGCGCGATGCCCCCGAAGACGGGAAAGTCCGCAACATCGGTCGCGAGCTGTGCGCGTCCCGCCGTCTCGAAATAGTGATTTTTCACCAGAATCGCCCTCATGCCGTTTTCCTTCGCGGAAAAGGCAAGCTCCACGTCATTGAGCAGCCGCGGATAGACATCGGGGGCCGAGTGAATATGAATGTCGATGGATCCTTCCAACAGCGCCAGCACATTTTTTTCAAACCTGAATTTCATTCCCATTCTCCTTATTCGTCTATTGATTTACATTCAACAGTCCTGTGTGATCTTGTTTTATCGCCTGATGGTCGTCAGTGCGCGGAGGGCAATCCATCCGTCCCTTTTTTTCGTTTTTCCAGAGCCTTCAGAACCCGGGCTATTGTGTTGGAGGCATGCTGCCGGGCACAGGTGAAGGCGCCTGCTGCATCTCGGGACCTGATCTTCTCGAGAATCTGCCGATGCTCATTGATACTGGTCTTCCAGCCGGGCTGCGTTGCCAATCCGATCGCGTAATAACGCTGGTGGGCATTGAACAGTCCCTGGTAGTATTTCATCATCTTCTCGTTCCCGACGCCGCTGACGATCTTGAAATGGAAGTTGTAATTGTCCTGAAAAATTTCTCTCGATTCCTCATTCTGTATGTGTGCTTCCATCTGCCGCAGAATCGCCTCCAATTCGGCGATCCTCTCCGGTCCGAACCTCTGTGCGCCCGTCCATGCGGAATACCCTTCCACCATTCCCTTCAGTTCCAGCGTATCCTTGGCCTCTTGGGGAGTGATGTTGGAAACGATGACCCCTTTATACGGCATCAGTTCAATGAACCCGTCCGTGACAAGCATCCGCAGCGCTTCGCGGATCGGTTGACGGCTGACGCTGAACAGCTTGGCAAGATTCGCCTCCAGGAGTCTTTCCCCCTCCGCCAGTTTCCCGGTGACGATCGCATGGAGCAGCTGTTCATAAATGATCAGAACAACGGGCTTGTGTTCGGGTATCTCGATGGTTGGAATCAGTTTGTCCAATTCCATGGTCATATCCCTTCTGCAGATTTATATCACTGATCGCCGCAAATCACCGATTGCGTGATTTCCCGGCATTATATTCTTACGGGCTTCATCTTAGAAAAACCGCCTTCCCGTCCTTACTGTTTTTTCTCCTTTTCCATGCGAGAAAGAAGCTTTTGCAGTCTTTCGTATTCCTTGCTCCAGGCCTTGCGGGTGGTTTCAGAGTCTGCGTAATCCACCTCGTCCCCTGCCTTTTCGATCACATCCACGAATGCCGGATCGCTAGTCACCTGCTTCACGAGCGTTCTCAATTTTTCGACGATCGGTGCAGGAGTTCCTTTGGGCGCCACCAAGCCGACCCAGGAAGAATGGAAGACATTATACCCCAGTTCCTTAAACGTGGGCACATCTTCGTAGTTCTTCAACCGCTGCTCACTGAAAGAGGCCAGAACCCGCAGCTGCTTGGCCTTGATCTTAGGCAGGGACGTTCCGGGATACTGGGCGCTGCACTGCACATGGCCGCCGACCAAGGCCGTGAATGCCGGACCTCCCCCTTGGAAGGGGACATGGCGAAGCTTCAGCCCCATTTCAACGATCAGGGCCTCCATCGGAAGGTGGCTGATGCTCTGAATGCCGCCCGAGGAAAATGCATAGGTATTGGGGTGGGCCTTGATATCCTCGATGGCCTGCTGAAGCGTCTTCCAGGGGCTGTTGAACGGTACGAGGAAGACCGGCGAGCTGTCGGTGAAGCGGCCGAGGACGATAAAATCATCGACGGTAAAGGAGGGCTTCCGGCCTTCGATGATCTCATTGATGATGAGTGCCGTCTGAGCCGACCAACCGAGCCCCAGCGTGTATCCGTCCGGTTTGGCCTGCGCGACGGTCAGCGAACCGACGGCCCCTGCCGCGCCGGTTTTGTTGACGACCACCATCGGCTTCCCCAGGTATTTCTCCACCACCGCCGCAAAGGCGCGGCCTTGAAGGTCGAGGGTTCCTCCCGGCGGAAGGGGGTTGATGAGTGTAATGGGCCGGGCCGGATATTCCTCCGCCTGGGTCGGCATCGGGGAAACCCAAACCAGCAGCAGCAAAACGACCAAAAGCATACGTCGAACCATAGGATTCTCCTTTCATCTCTTGTCAGAGATTCTTTTAGGGGAACGGGCCGCCAGCAGAGGTCTGACCACACTTCCCAGGAACAGTAGGGCGGAAACCGAAATCAGGGTCACCGAAATCGGACTCCCGAAAAAAATCTTGAAACTGCCGCCCGACAGCATCAGGGACTGGCGGAAGGCGAGTTCCATCATCGGCCCGATGATCAGGGCGAGAATCAGGGGGGCCACGTCGAACTGAAACCGCCGCAGCACGAACCCGGCCACGCCGGAAATCAGCATGATCCAGAGCTCCGCGGGGCTCGCATTGACCGAGTAGACCCCGATGAGGCAGATGGTGAGGATGATCGGAAACAGCAGCCGAAAGGGAATGCGCAGCAGGTTGACAAAGAGGCCGACCAGGGGCAGATTCAGGATGAGAAGCACAACGTTGCCGATATACATGCTCGCGATCACCCCCCAGAAGACTTCGGGATTCTCCTGGACAAGCAAAGGCCCCGGTTTGATCCCATGGATGAGCAGGGCGATCATCATCACCGCCGTCGCCGGTCCCGAAGGGATTCCCAGGGATAAAAACGGGATCATCGCCCCCCCGGTGGCGGCGTTGTTGGCCGTCTCCGGCCCGGCCACCCCCTCAATCCGACCGGTGCCGAACTCCTCGGGACGGTGCGCCAGTTTCTTCTCCAGGGCGTAGCTGGCGAAACCCGCAATGATATGGGCCGCCCCGGGAAGAAGACCGATGAAAAAACCCAGGACGGAGCCGCGGCCGATAGGACCCACAGGAGCGCCTCAGTTCTTCCCGATTCGGGAGCAGCTCCCGAAGCTTCGGCTTGAGCACCTCCCGGACCAGCGTATCCTGCGTGCTCGACAGGATCTCGCTGATTCCGAAGAGCCCCATGGCTACCGGAATAAAGCCGATACCGTCGGCCAACTCCTTGACGCCGTAAGTCATCCGCAGGTACCCCGTCATGGTGTCCATGCCGATCGTGCCCAGGAAGAGCCCGAGGACAACCATGCACATGGTCTTCAGCACCGATCCGCTCCCCACGTAACCCACGAGCATCATGGCCAGGACCATGATGGCGAACATTTCGGCGGGACCGAATTTCACGGCAAATCCGGCCAGGGCGGGGGCGAGGAGCGCGATCCCGAGAACGCTCAGGTTTCCGCCGATAAAGGAACCCCAGGCGGAGATGAACAGGGCCGCCCCTGCGCGCCCCTTCCGCGCCATCTGGTAACCGTCCAGGCAGGTGACGACCGATGCCGCCTCGCCGGGGATGTTCATCAGGATGGAGGTGGTCGACCCGCCGTACATTGCCCCGTAATAGATTCCGGCCAGCATGATGAGGGCGGAGACGGGTTCCATCCCGAAGGTGGCCGGCAGGAGAAGAGAGATCCCCGCCAGCGGGCCAACCCCCGGCAGCACCCCGACGACCGTCCCGAACAGGCAGCCGATGAAACAATAGTAGAGGTTCTGAGGCGTCAGCGCGATCAGAAATCCCTGTCCCATGCCGATGAATGCGTCGATCATGCCTATCTCTCATTAACCCAGGAAACCTCCCGGCATCGGAACACCGAGAAGTTTGACGAAACAGAACCATCCCGAAGATGCCCCCGGCAATCCCGAAGACGACGGCCTTCCACCAAGGATAGCGTGACACCCAGAGGAAGAGCGATACGAGGAAACAGGAACTCGTGATGAGAAATCCGACCGGCTCGAAGGCGAGAACGGCCAGACCCGTAGCCAGGACGATTTTCACGGGGGTCTTCATGTCGCCCCAGAACGGTTCGGAACGCGTGAGATCCTCTGCTGAAAGGCGCGCGGAGAGGATCCCCAGGCCGGAAAGGACGAGGAGAATCGTAGAAAGGCAGAGAGGGAAGAATCCCGGCCCCGGCTCCTGGAGTTGCCCCAGAGGCATCAGGGAAGAGGAGACTGTGCCGTATAGAGCCAGAACGAAAAGTCCACTGAAACTTACCCGGTCAGTATTCATGTTCATTCCTCAATCCTTTGGAGATTCATCCCAAACCCTGGGTGTGGCATGCATCGCCATCACAAGCCATCTGTATCGGAACGTTACTCATCGTCAGCCCGCCTGGAAATTATACATTATACAATATACGCCAAGCGATGCCCTTCTTAGTGCAAAAAAAGCGGGCTGTCAAGAAATACGATGGCCATGATATGGATCTGTATCAATCAAATAGTTGTTAAGTATTTGTATACAATTTATATGAGCAATATTTTATATATCGCGAATATGATTTCACTGATTTATCAGACCGGTACGCTGCATATCGGCTGTATTATATTTAACAATGACAATATATACAGCATAGTTATTGATTACTAATTTTATTTTCTGATTGTATAATACCGCTTGACATATGGATGATTATTGTATATCGTTTAGAAATATTCTAAAATATTATTTCGTGAATCACTGTGTTATATCGTGAACACCATCTAAAGCGGTAGCTTGAGCAGATAGAGGTAAAATGTCCTTGAAAGATCTATGCGCCTCAATTCGAATGGAGATTGTGAGCAGGAATTTTCCGCCCGGGATGAAACTCTCCGAGCAACTGCTGTGCAACCGCTGGAAAGTGAGCAGGACGCCAATCCGGGAAGCCCTGAGGCACCTGGAATCGGAAGGATTCATCTCCTCCAGCAAACATAAGGGTTTTGTCGTCACTTCCATATCGATGCACGATGTGGAGCAGATTTACACGATTCATGATCACTCTGGACAGCCTGGCAGGGAAATTGGCCACCCCTTCGATTGCCAATAATTCCCAAAAACTGGAGAGCCTCAGAACGCTATGCGGAGAGATGAAGGAGTTGTGCGAGAAGAGGGATATCGAAGGGTATATGAGGAAAAATCTCGAATTTCATACCATCATCTTTCGTTCCTCAGACAATGCCTGGATTGTAAAAATACTGGAGAACCTCCATTCCCATACGAACCGCTTTATTCTGAATGCCCTCTACATTCCCCGCAGGATTGAAAAGTCCGTTCAGGAGCACCTAGAAATTCTCAGATGTATGGAAAAGGGGAACGAGAAAGGCGTGGAGAAGGCGATATCGGTTCATTTCACCCGGTCATTGAATGATCTGAGGGCTGAAATAAACAGAATAAACCGATCGGGAGGATAGGGTGGCCAAACAACGTGTCGGGTATTTTGAAGACCGGAAGGACCCGGAGGCGCAGTGCAGCCGTTGCCGGTTGTGCGAGCTGATCTGCGCCTTTCATCACCACCGGGTCGGGAACCCCCGGCGCGGGAGGATCAAGGTCGTCTCGCTGGGGAAGGGATCGGATATCCCGGTTGTCCTGCCTGAACTGCACGGATGCGCCCTGCATGAACATCTGTCCGACGGGCGCCCTGTACCGCAAGGAAGCGGACGGGATGGTCCTCGTCCGTGACGACGTCTGCATCGGCTGCTCCATGTGCGTGAGCGTCTGCCCGGCGGGCGCCGTTACCCTGGATCCGGTGGACGGCACGGCGTCCAAATGCGACCTCTGCGGGGGGGAACCCCAGTGCGTCGCCTACTGCCCCGCCAAGGTGCTGCGGCTGACGGACGCGGATCTGGTTTCCCGCAAAAGGATGCGGACCTTTGCGCGGTCGCTCGTCAGTGCTGATGAAAATCGGGCGGAGGAAGGTCGGAATGAAAACCCTCCGCGGTAAACGTCGGGGTTTCTTCGCCGCTGAAGAAACGGCACGGTCTATCCTGTTCATCCGCTTACCAGGCATGCAGCCTTCGGGGAAAGCGCCTGTTGCGGGACTCACAACGTCCAGAGGCTTGATCATGGGGATATTCCAGGGCGGGTATGCGGGAAAATTGCTCTACGTGGATCTGACCGACGGATCGGTCCAGGTGAAACCCCTGGAGAGGGATTTCGCCCTGAAGTACATCGGGGGCAGGGGTTTCAGCGCCAGGATCCTGTACGAGGAGCTTCGGGCGGGCGTCGATCCCCTCTCCCCGGACAACATCATCGTTTTCGCCGCGGGACCCTTGAGCGGAACGCCGCTCCCCTCGGCCAGCCGTCTGATCGTCGCCGCGAAGTCCCCCATGACCGGGGGCGTCGGGGATGCCAGTTCCGGCGGGTACTGGGCGCCGGAGATGAAGTACGCCGGTTTTGACGCCATCATCGTCAAGGGGAGATCCCCCAAGCCGGTCTACCTCTGGGTAGAAGACGGAAAGGCGGAATTGCGGCCCGGCGGAGCATCTCTGGGGGAAGCGGATTCACGCGACCAGCGAAGCGCTGAAGGCGGAGATCGGCGACGAGGATATCCACATCTGCGCCATCGGCCCCGGAGGGGAGAACCTGGTCCGCTACGCCTGCATCGTCACCGACGAAGAGGGCGTCGGCGCAAGGACCGGGATGGGCGCGGTGATGGGATCGAAGAACCTCAAGGCCGTCGTGGTCCGCGGCTCCCAGGATGTCAAGATCGCCGACCCGGAGCGGTTTCAGGAGGTGATCGACGCCTACCGGAAGACCCTCGAAGGCGAGGTCTGGACCGAAACCTTGCGCCGGCTGGGCACCCCCAACCTGGTCGCCCACCGCCAGAAACTGGGGATCTGGGGCGCGCGGAACTTCCAGCAGGCGACCATCGACGACTGGGAAAAGATCAGCGGCGAGGTGTTCCGGGAGAAGTACCTGGTCAAGGCGATGGGGTGCATGGGGTGCATGGTCCGCTGCCGCCGCTATTCGGCGATCCTCGACGGATCGGCCAACACCCTGTACATGAAGGGGCCCGAGTACGAAACGATCAACGCCCTGGGAGCGAAGCCCTATATCATCGACCCTGCCTTCATCCTCCAGGCGCATTATCTCTGCGATGAATACGGGATCGACGAGCACGGGGCGGCCTCGGCGATCAGCATGGCCATGGAGCTCTACGAGCGCGGGATCCTGAAAAAGGAGGACGTGGACGGCGAGGAGCTCGTCTTCGGCAACGGCGAGGCCTTCCTGCGCCTCATCGACAAGATCGTCTACCGCAAAGGGTTCGGAGACCTGCTCGCCGAAGGGACAAGGATCATGGGGCAGCGCCTCCATGCGGAGTATTACGCCATCCACATCAAGGGGCAGGAAGTGGATGCCAGCGATCCGCGGAGCCTGGTGACCCGCGCCCTCACCTTCAGCGTGGCCACGCGGGGCTCCTGCCACCTGCGCGGGTTTCCCTACATCGACGAATTCATCAAACCGGAGGAGGGGCTGAAATACTTCGGCACCGCCGCGGTCAGCGACGTCAAGGCCCTGGAGGGAAAGGGGAAGCTGGTCGCCTGGAGCGAGGACTGGATCACCATGGCGAACCTCATGGGGCTCTGCATCTTCGCCTGGTACCGGTCGCGGACCTTCTCGATGCTCATCAAGCGGGGGCTGGACCTGGTGACGGACGCCTATGTGGCGGCGACCGGCCTGCCGATGACCAAGGAAAACCTGCTCCGCTGCGGCGAGCGGGTCTACAATCTGGAAAAGCTCTTCAACTACCGGGAAGGCATGGGGCGGGAATCGGATTACCCGCCGGCGAGATTCTTCGATGAACCGATGCCCGACGGACCCGGCAAGGGCGCCCATCTGGACCGCGCGGATTATGAGGTCCTCCTGAATGATTATTACACGGCCAGGGGATGGGATCCGGACCACCGGCTGCCCGACGCCGGAAAAACTCAAAGAGCTGGAACTGGACGGGATCGGATCATGAAAAGAGTCCTCGTTTTTCACCCGGAGCGTTGCCTGATGTGCCTCTCCTGCGTCCTGGCCTGTCGAGTTGAAGGCCATCGGCGTTGAGGACCCGCGTGATCTGGATCTGAACTCCGGACAGAAACCGCCCCGCAGGCTCTCGATGATCCTGGCCGAGGGAACGCCCTGGCCGGAGCGCTGCCGGCACTGCACCCAGGCGCCCTGCGCCGAGGCCTGCATCAGCGGGAGCATCGTCCGGGACGAAGACGTCCTCGGCGGTTCGCCATCGCCCGGAAACCTGCGTGGGATGCGGAACCTGCCAGCTCGTCTGTCCCTTCAACGCCATCGCGCGCGATGAAACGGGCGATTGCATGACGAAGTGCAACCTCTGTCCGGAGGACGCCACCCCGCGGTGCGTTGGCGCCTGTCAGACCGGCGCCCTTACGCTAAGCAGCGGCGATCGCCATGCGCAGGAGAAGAAGAGGAATTACGCCAAAGAGATGACTGGAGACCGGGGAAATGGCTGATCAGGAAGGGATCCGTCCCGTCGGGTGTGGTTATGGTCTGCTCGGGCTCTGTTGTGATTCCTGCTTGCGGGGACCTTGCCGCAGAAGCCCTTTCGACGACGCGGGCAGCGGGGAATTCTGCGGGGAGGACAGCGATTGGATCGTCGCCAACAACCTCATGGAGCGGGTCGCGCTGGAAAGCCTGCAGGCCATGGCGGCCTTCCGGGATGCGCTGGAGCGGACCTCCGACCCGGAAAACCGGATCGAGGCGTCGCGCCTGGAGGAGATGAAGCTCCTTCTCTCCCCCTTCTCCCGGGGGCCGAGTGCCTTGCTGAAGGCGATTTACCCCGAACGGGCCTTTCCCTCTCTCCACGCCCTGGGATTTCCCGCGGGGTCGTGGATGACCGCGCTCCTGGATGCGACCACCGAGCGCCCGCCCGCAAGGCGGGACCCCGAAGCGATTCTGACGGATGCCCTTCGCCTCTCGGCGATGGCCCTTGCGGCGGAGGCCCTGTCGCGGGAGCTGGCCGGTTCGACACCGGAGGAGATCGATGTCGCCCTGCCCGACTCTCCGTCTCCCCTTCTGCTGCTCATTTCCGATGAGGGCGGTCTTCAGGATGACGGCCGGGAGGCGTTGATGAAAGAGATCGATACGGCCTGCCGCAAAGAGGCGCGGATTTACCGGCTGCCGCATGTCGCCCTTTTGCCTTCTTTCGCCCGCCGGGTGTTCGCGAAATGGGGCATCCCCCTATCGATGACCAAGAGCATCGCCGTCGTTTTCTCTTCCTCCATGATCCGGGGGCTGGGCGCGCTGGCCCTGGGATTTTCTCTCGTATCCCTTCCGGGGTATCCCATCCAGGGAAGCCCGCTTGTGGAAAAATACCTGACGCAGGACCTGAAGAGAAAATTCGGTCACGCCTATCTGACAGTCCCTCCCCGGGAAGATCCCTGTGAAGCGATCCTCAGGAGTCTCAGGTCATGAGATATGTGGTCGTGGGCAGCGGACCTGCCGGGATTTCCGCCGCCGAGGAGATCAGAAAGACCGATCCGGTCGGTCCGATCACCATGATCACCGCGGATCCGCATCCGGCCTACTCTCCGGTCATGCTGACCTACTGGATGTCGGGCCATACTCCCAAGGAGCGCCTTTTCTTCCGGGAGATGGGATCGTGGGCAGCGGATCACAGGGTGGATCTTCGCTGCGGCAAGCAGGTAACGGCCATCGACGTTCAGCGACAGGTGGTGACTCTCTCCCCGGGCGAGGAGATCGCCTATGACCGGCTCCTCATCGCCACGGGCGCCGTTCCCCTGATCCCGCCCATTCCCGGCATCCGCGCAAAAGGGGTTTGCACGTTCCGGACGTTCGCCGATGCGGAGGAGATCCTGACCTCCCGCCGGGACCTGGAACAGGTCTGCATCATGGGGGGAGGCTTCATCGGAATCAAACTGGCCTGCCACCTGCGGGAACGGGGTCTTTCGGTCCTGGTCGTTGAAAAGGAGCCGAGACTCGCCTCCCGGATATTCGATCAGCGGGCATCCGATATCGTCAAAGAGCAGCTCTGCAGGCACGGCATTTCGGTGGAAACCGGCACCGGAATCGCAGAAATTTCCAATCGGGACGGGTGGGTGTCGGGGGTCCGTCTGGAGGACGGCCGGATTTTCCCCGCCCAGATCCTGGTGGTCGCGGTGGGTGTGCGGCCGAATACCTCCTTCATCGAGGCCCCGATCGCCGCAACCGGGGGAGGGATTCCGGTCGATGAGCGGATGGAGACCTCCGTGCCCCATGTGTACGCGGCGGGAGACGTGGCGACGACACGGGATTCCATCACCTCCTCGCCCTTCAGCAATGCCGTCTGGCCCGCCGCCACAAGGCAGGGCAAGGTGGCCGGCGCCAACATGGCCGGCGGGCGCCGGCGCTACGTCCACAATTTCAACCTGAATGCCCTGAATCTTTACGGCCTGCAGGTGGCTTCCGCAGGTCATTCCCTCGAACCGAAGGGGGACGACATCAGGGTTTTTCAGGAGGAGAAAGGGAATGAGTATCGGAAGATCGTTCTCAAGTCCGGGGTCCTGATCGGATTCATCCTGATCGGAGACACCTCTCGCGCCGGTCTCTTCCTCAGCAGGATGAAAAGGGGAGATGTCATCGAAAACCCGGCGGAACTCTTTACCCGAATCAGTCATGCGCCATCGGGATTGCCGCCACACATGGGCTTCCGTCACGGCTCCCTTTGGCCGTGATGCAAGGACGGCGTTTGTCCGTAAACCCTTGAGCGGTCGTCGTGTATGATCGTCGTTATTTAAACATGGTACAAAAAAACATTTCCGGATATAAACACCGAGACTTGGTTATCTATTTCATTTCTTGATGTGAGTAAAATATGCCTAAAGAGAGTCTCGCCCAGAATAAATACATTGTTTTTTTTAAACAGCTTTACAAAACCCTTCAGGATTACTTTGGTCCTAAATACAAAATAACAGCAAACTTTATATTCGGGTTTATCATTTTCACAATCCTATGCGGTTTTGTTTTGTGGAACTGGGATAAAATAAGCCATCTTCCCGGTGTAAATAGGGTTATTTCTTGGATAAGCGAAAAGCCGTTGCCGCAAGCCGATCCCAACACTTTTGCAGTTTTAGTCGCTCATCTTGAAAATGACAAAGAAAAAGAAATAGAAAACCTGATGATTGAATCTTTAAAAGAATTGAAGGGAATACAGCTCCTTCGATTAGATAGGCATATGAGAGTCAGTGGCACAAATCCTGAACAGGCCGAGCAGGAAGGGCATAAACAGGCGCGTGAATACTTACAAAAAACCGGCGCCCAAGTGTTGATATGGGGCACGGTCATTAAGGCTTCGGGTAAAAGTCTCCCCAAACTCTACTGGACAGTCGCTGAAAACGTACAACAGAAAAAAACGTATGAGCGATATCCGCATACTGAAAATTTAGGCCTCCCAGCCATTTTCTGGGAAGATCTGGCGGATGTCCTTCGCCTTCTTATGATGACCCAATATACACAATTTCATACCAGCACCGGTAAATACATCGGCGACGAGATAAAGCCGTTCATCGAAAAAGTGCGTAGGGTTTTAAAATCCCGTCAAGAAAAACCCGGCTGGCCGGATAGAGAATATGTACAAGCACTTTCTATTTTCGCAGATTCCCTATCATTCTGCGGTCAAGAAAGCGGTCAAAATGAACCTCTGGAAGAGGCTATATCAGCTTACCGTGAGGTATTGAAGGAAAGATCCCGTGAGCGGGTTCCTCTTGAACTGGGCAATGACGCAGAACAATCTTGGCGCCGCACTTACGCAACTCGGAGGACGTGAGAGTGGAACAAAACACCTGGAGGAAGCGGTAGCAGCTTACCGTGAAGCACTAAAGGAAATAACCCGTGAGCGGGCTCCTCTTGAATGGGCAATGACACAGAACAATCTTGGTGTTGCACTTGCGAGCCTCGGACAACGTGAGAACGGAACAAAACACCTGGAGGAAGCGATAGCCGCTTACCATGAGGCACTAAAAGAACACACCCGTGAACAGGTTCCCCTTCGCTGGGCAACAACACAGAACAATCTTGGCGCTGCACTTAAGAGCCTCGGGGAACGTGAGAGCGGAACAAAACACCTGGAGGAAGCAGTAGCAGCTTACCGTGAGGCACTAAAGGAATATACCCGTGAGCAGATTCCCCTTGACTGGGCAAAAACACAGAACAATCTTGGCACTGCACTTGCGAGCCTCGGAGAACGTGAGAGCGGAACAAAACATCTGGAGGAAGCGGTAGCCGCTTACCGTGAGGCATTGAAGGAAAGAACCCGTGAAAGGGTTCCCCTTGACTGGGCAGCCACACAGAACAATCTTGGGGTTGCACTTGAGAGACTCGGAAAACGTGAGAACGGAACAAAACACCTGGAGGAAGCGGTAGCCGCTTACCGTGAGGCACTGAAGGAAAGAACCCGTGTAAGGGTTCCCCTTGACTGGGCAGACACACAGAACAATCTCGGGGTTACACTTACTGAGATCGGAAGGCGTGAGCGCGGGACAAAACGTCTGGAGGAGGCAATAATTGCTTACCGGGAGGCGCTGAAGGAAAGAACCCGAGAGCGTGTTCCTCTCGACTGGGCAGCTACACAAAACAACCTTGGGGTTGCACTTACTGAGCTGGGAAAGCGTGAGAGAGGTACAAAACGTCTAGAGGAGGCGGTAGCCGCTTGCCATGAGGCACTGAAGGAATATACCCGTGAGCAAGTTCCCCTTCACTGGGCAACAACACAAAACAATCTTGGCACTGCACTTACTGGGCTCGGAGAATGTGAGAGAGGGACAAAACGTCTGGAGGAGGCAGTAGCAACTTACCGTAAGGCACTAAAAGAAAGAACCCGTGAGCGGGTTCCTCTTGACTGGGCAGGAACGCAGAACAATCTTGGCAATGCACTTTCGAGCTTAGGGACGCGTGAGAGTGGAACAAAACACCTGGAGAACGCGATAACAGCTTACCGTGAGGCACTAAAAGAATATACCCGTGAGCGGGTTCCTTTTGACTGGGCAGGAACACAGAACAATCTTGGCAATGCACTTTTTAGGCTCGGGGAACGTACAAAAAGAACAAAACACCAGGAGGATGCAGTAGCAGCTTACCGTGAGGCGCTGAAAGAAAGAACCCGTGAGCGGGATCCCCTGGAATGGTCAAAAACACAAAACAATCTTGGCGCCGCACTTACGAATCTCGGAGAACTGGAGAAGGGAACAAAACACCTGGAGGAAGCGGTGGCCGCTTACCGTGAGGCGCTGAAAGAAAGAAGCCGTGAGCGGGATCCCCTGGAATGGAGAATGACACAGAACAATCTTGTCAATGCACTGGGAATCCTCAGCAAGAAAAAAGACAAACATTAAGTTGCCGTATTCAGATCATTTAATTCAGATGTAAATCCTCAATAAGGAGTTTAAGCGACAATGCGTTATCCCACCGTGTTTCAACCCTGCAGGATCGGGAGCCTCACCCTCAAGAACCGTCTGGCCATGTCCCAGATGACGATGAACTACGCCACGGAAGAAGGGATGGTCACGGATAAAGTGATCGCCTACTACCGGGAAAGGGCGAAGGGGGGAGTCGGCCTGATTCTTGTGGAGGGGACCTACTTCACACCGGAAGGCAAGGGGTATGTCCGGCAGATCGGTCTTGCCTCGCAGGAGCATGTCGAGGGGTTGAAGAGGCTGACGGACGCCGTCCACGGGCTGAAGAACGATACCCGGATCTTTCTCCAGATCCATCACGCCGGAGGAAGGGCTTCTTCGAAGGTCACCGGGCTTCAGCCGGTGGCCCCATCGGCCGTTCCGCCCTATCCGGGGGCGGAAACGCCGCGGGCCTTGACGCGCGAAGAGATCGCCGGCCTGATTCGAGGCGCATGTCGAGGCGGCCGCCCGGGCCAGGGAGGCGGGATTCGACGGCGTCGATATCCACTGCGCCCACGGCTATCTCGTCCCGTCCTTCTTCTCCCCGATGACGAATCACAGGACCGACGAGTACGGAGGGGATCTGACCGGCCGGACCCGTTTTCTTCTGGAGACCATCCGGGGGATTCGAAAACGGTTGGGAAAGGAGTATCCTCTGACGATCAAGATCAGCGGGGATGAATACATCGAGGGCGGATTGGGTATCGGCGACATGATCGGCATCGCCCGGCTGGCCCAGGACGCCGGCATCGACGGCCTGATCGTCTCCGCGGGGACCGTGGGCGGAAAGAAGCTCGAGGATTTGAACGAGGCCCATAAGGTGATGCGGACGCTTCCCATGATGACGCGAACGGCTTGTCTGGTTCCGATTGCCGCGGAATTCAAGAAGGCGCTGCAGATCCCCGTCATCACCGTGGGCCGGATCAACACCATCGCGCTGGCCGAGGAAATCCTGTCGCAGGGCAAGGCGGATATCGCGGCGATCGGCCGCCCCCTTCTCGCCGATCCCGAGCTGCCGAAGAAGGCGGCGGAGGGCCGGGAGGAGGAGATCCGGCCCTGCATCGCCTGCAACGAAGGATGCTACAAACGGATCTTCCAGACAGCTCGATATTCGCTGTTCCGTCAACCCGATGCTGGGGAAGGAGGCCGATCCCGCCGTCCCGAAGGCCGACCCCGCCAAACGGGTTGTCGTCGTCGGCGCCGGACCCGCGGGGATGGAGGCGGCCTGCCGCGCCCGGGAAAGGGGTCACGACGTCACCCTGATCGAGAAGGGCGCTCATCTGGGCGGGCAGCTTCTGCTGGCCGCCGTTCCGCCGGGGAGGAAGGAGATCGAACGCTTTACGAACTATATGGAGGGATGGCTCAAGCGAAAGGGCGTGAAGGTGATCCTGAACGAGGAGGTCTCCCCTTCCGCCATTCGGCGACTTCAGCCCGATGCGGTCATCATCGCCACGGGGGCGCAGCCCTGCACGCTGGCCGTCCCGGGACTCCCGGCGGCTCGGGGGGTGACGGCCTGGGATGTCCTGTCGGGAAAACCGCTGGCGGGCGGACCCTATCTGGTCGTGGGCGCGGGGCTGGTCGGCTGTGAAACGGCGGACCTCCTCAGCGACCGGGGGGAGAAGGTCACGCTCGTCGAGATGCTTCCGGAGATTGCCTGCGATGCCGACAAGGACACCAAGGCCTATTTCGACATCCGGTTTCAGAACAAGGGGGTCAAGATCCATACCGGGGCGACTCTGGTCAGGATGGAGGATCGTCAGGCGATCATCCACCAGGGGCTTGAAGACATCCCGATCGAGGCGGGAACGGTGGTTTTCTCCGTGGGTGCAAAACCGGATGATTTGTTGTATGAGCAATTGAAATCCATGGGCATCGAGGCGATCAAGGCGGGAGATTGCGTGAAGCCCCGGAGGATTCTGGATTCCGTCGAGGAAGGTTTCCTGGCGGGCAATCGTGTTTAGCACGGAGAATTCCGACCGCGCCCTTCCCCGTCGAGGGTATCAATAGGGACAGCGTCCCTATTTTGCCGCCGGGATAGGGCGCTGCCCTATTCTGCGAATAGCAATCGTATGAACGGTATCATAAAAGGAAAGGAGACAAGGGGATGAGTACGAAAGAATGGTCTGTGTCTTACTGGCATTATATGCCGGGCGCATCGAGCCCGATGCAGATGATGAAGGGCGCCATGAAGTGCATGCAATGCGGGGGGGTGAAGGAGGGCGAAACGGTTCTGATCTCCACCGATACCAATAAAATGAGGATCGCCGAGGCCCTCGGGGGCGCGGCCTATGCGGTGGGGGCGACGCCCATCATCATCATGATCCCTCCCGTCGGCGTCCACGGGGGGCAGTTGCCGGAGCCCGTCGTTGCGGCCTTCCGGGAGGCGGATGTCTTCCTGCAGCCCTCCACCTGGTCGCAGACCCACACCCGGGCGCGGGTGGAGGCGATCAAGGCGGGAAAGCGCGGCTGCACGATGTGCGAGGTGACGGAGGACGCCCTCTGCGTGGGGGCCATCGAGGCGGATTACGAGGCCTGCGACCGGCTCGGGCGGCTCTTGGGGGCGGCCCTTGCCGAGTCGAGCGAGGTCCGCATCACGACGCCTCTGGGCACGGATATCCGGGGCGACGTGAAGGGCCGGCCCGTGCAGTATGAAACGGGTCTCTTCAAAACCCCCGGGTCAGTTCGCCGCCTTTCCCGACAGCGAGATCAATATTTCCCCGATCGAAGGGACGGCGGAGGGGAAGATCGTCAGCGACGTGAGCATCATGAGCGTCGGCGTCACGATCTACGACCATGTCACCTTGATCGTCAAGGGAGGGAAGGTGGTGGATGTCCAGGGAGGCATGGCCGCCGCCAAGCTCAGCCAGATCCTCAAAGGCCTGAACGACGAGAAGGCCTACAATTATGCCGAATTCGGCATCGGCCTCAATCCCAAAGCGCAGGCTCGCGGCGACCAATCTCGAGGACCTGGGCCGCCTGGGGAACTGTCATGCGGGGATCGGCAGCAACTTTGCCATCGGGGGGAAAGTGCTGGCGCCGAACCATATCGATGCGATGTACAGGGATGCCACGGTCTATTTTGACGGGAAGGTCGTCCTCGACAACGGCGTCTGCAAAATTTAATGCTTCAAGTTCCCGCCCCCTCAAAGGAGTGTCCTGTTTTGATTGCGTCCCTCATCCCCGCTGACATGGCGGGGATGAGAGTTTGCCCCGGTCAGAAACTGATCAGCAGCTTGACCGCCATGATGACCATGGCAATCACCAGGACGATCCGGATGACCTTTTCACCCCGTCGGACGGAGATCTTTGCCGCCCACCACCCCCCGGTCGCATTCCCGGCGGCCAGGACGAATCCCAGTGTCCAGTCGATATTTCCCGTCATGGCAAACACGGCCATGGCGGGGATGGTGTAGATGAAAAAAACGGCCGCCTTGTGCATGTTGATCCGGACGAGGTCCATGTTCATCAGGTGGCTCAACGCCGCGATCATGAAAAAACCGATCCCCACCTGGTGCAGTCCCCCGATAAACCCGATCCCGAGCATGACGGGATAGATCAGCCATCCGCCCGACGTTTCCCCGACCCGATTCGCGTTTTTCGCGGATTTGGGGAAGAGGACCGTCGCGACCATGACGAGGATGAAAACACCGAGCACCTTTTGAAATAGGAGGCTGTCCATCTTGACGGCTGCGACGGCGCCGAGGACCGCCCCCGGTAGGGCACAGGCCGCGAGCCTCATGCTCGTCTTCAGGTCCGAATAGTTCTCCCGCCTGAAGGAGATGACCGTGGCGATGCACTGGATGAAGACGGCCAGGCGGTTGGTCCCGTTGGCCAGAGGGCTGTCCAGCCCGAGGAAGATGAGCATGGGAAGGGTGATGGCCGAGCCCCCGCCGGCCATGACGTTGAGAACCCCGGCGACGATTCCGACAAAGAACAGCAGGAGCATGAAGGGGATGTGTTCCATAGGGTTGGGATCGGCCTTTCAGGGAAATCTTCCTACCGTCAATGAAAAGCAGTCGGTTTCATGACGGGGAAAAGGACGCATGAAGAATCAGGATGGACCGCCATGCTCCGTCCCTTTTTTACGGTATACATACAACCGTTTTTCAGACGGAGTGAAGCCATGCCGCGTATAGAAGGCATCCGCCGTATCGGTATAGAGAAAAACTCTTTCTACATCGCCGGAGGCTTCCAAAAGTTTTTTAAGGATGGCTTGCCCGACGCCCTTTCGCTGATAGGCGGGATCCACCACCATGTAGTTGATGTAGGCGATGCTGTGATTGTCGGTCAGCAACCGACCGAAGCCGATTAATTTGTCCCCCACTCGAGCCGTGACGTAAGCGTCGGACCCGGTAACCATTCCCACAACTCTGGACAAGGGCCGGATTTTGGTGAGTCCTGCAGAGTTGATCAGCGATTGGATCTCTTCCGGTATGAAACGGACCATTGACTGTGTATTGAATCGAATCGGTCATGGCAGATGCCCAGAGTCATTCCACACAAGATCCTTCGTTTACCTGCCCGATGAAAGGACCGTACGGTTCCGCACGTCGCATCTTGAAGCGGTAATCAAGACTTTTGACTGGTTCTTGCGCCGATCGAATACCCGCCGTCGACGATCAAATACTGTCCCGTCACAAAAGAAGCGTCCTTGCCGGCCATGAAGGAGACAACGGCGGCGATCTCCTCCGGTTCCCCGGGCCTGCCCAGCAAACCATAACCCTTGTTACGTTCCCTGAGTTCCTCCGGGGAGATCCCCTGTGCCGCCGCCTTTCGGAAATGGAAGTCCGTCAGGGTGAAGGAAGGGCAGACGGCATTGACGCGAATCCCGTCCTTTCCGTAGGTGGCGGCGAGACTTCGGGTCAGGCTCAGGACGCCGAATTTGGTCGCGTCATACAGGGGCATGTTCGTTCGGCCCGTCAGGGCAGTCGTCGATCCGATCAGGACAATCGCTCCGGATTTCTGTTCGATCATCTTCGGGAGGACCGCCTTGCAGGAAAAGCTCACCCCTTTGAGATTGACCCCCAGGATTTTATCCCAATCCGCCTCGGTCGACTCCAGGAGGGTGCCGAAAACCCGCACCCCGGCGTTCGCCACGAGGACATCGATGCGGCCAAAGGCATCATAAGCCGACTCGGCAAAATGCCGGCATTGATCCTCCGCCGAGACATCCGCATGGACGAAGAGGGCCTCCGCCCCTTTGGATTTCAAGATCTCCACCGTCTCCCGACCGTCCGCATCGGTCCGGTCCACGACGACCACACGGGCGCCTTCCCGGGCGAAACGGACGGCGCAGGCCCTGCCGATTCCGGCCCCGGCACCGGTAATGACGACAACGGGATGTTCAACACTCATCGCACACCTCCCGCTATTTCAACCATGTTCACGATACACGAACCGTGCGGTATGGATTGCCTGACGCGGGGCGCAACCCTGCCGAGTGGTTAGCCCAGTCTTCCGGGGCCGGTCGGGTCGTTTCGAAATCCCGACCGGCCCCGGTCATTGATGGAGACTACTTTTCATGAAATGGGGCACGACCATTCAGACAGCGGCTGTTTCCTGCCAGGAATCCGGCCCGCCACGACCGACGACGCAGTGTTTATTTCAGCATCTCCGGCGGCAGTTTGGCCCCTTGCTCCTGCCAGTATTTGATCGCTCCCGGATGGAGCTTGAGCCCCATCTTCGCCACCGGGCCGAAGACCGGTCCGGACTCTCCCCAGAGCTTCATCACCTTCGTGAGCATCTCCCTGTTCTTCGGCTCCTGGTGATCTTCAGGGCGTCGTAGACGGCCTGGTCGGGCATGCTCGCCTTGGCGACCCAGTACTGGCCCCAGAAGAAGGCGTTCCGGGGTTTGTCGCTGTTTTCCCCCGGTTGGGTGTTGGGGGCGATCACCTTCACGTCCATGTAGGGCAGGCCCTTTTCGATCTTGTCCTCTTCCGCTTTCGTCGGCTCGATCAGCCGGATCGGCGTGGAACGGGCCAGCTCGGTGAAGGACGGGGTGAAGGGGCTTCCGGGCGCCAGGGCCGCGTCGATGTGGCCGTCCTTGAGCCCCTGGGCTGCCCCCTCGGGGTTGAGGAAGCTCAGCTTCACCTTGTCCTCGATGCCGAGGGCCTTGAACATGCTCTTGGCGATCGAAGGCCCGATCCCGCCCGGGGCGCCGACGTTCACCTTCTTTCCCGCCAGGTCGCTGAAGGTCTTGATCGGCGACTTGGCCAGCGCGACCACGCAGACCGCCTGGTCGCCCATGAACACCATCACCCGCATGTCCTTGTAGGGCTTCTGGCCGTCGAACATGCCCGTCCCCGTCGTGGCCTCCTGCATGATGTTGGTGTGGGCCCAGGTGGTGTCGAACTCGCCGCCGATCATCCGCCGGACGTTTTCCACGCCGCCTCCGGAGGCCGCGGCCGTGTAGAAATACTTGTCCTTCATCTGTTCGTTGATCAGCTGCACCGCCGCGCCCACGCCGATCCGCCAGAGGCCCCCCATGGGACCGCTTCCCCAGACGTACTTCTGGACCTCGGCGGCGTTCGCGCCGGAGACGATGCCCGAAGCAGCAGCACGCCGATCCAAACCATGGCCATCTTCCTTGTTTTCATACAAACCTCCTATTAATTGGTGTGATAGTTCATTCCGTGGACGCCCCGGAAGCAACGGATCGCCCGCTTCCCGAGAGAGATCTTCTGCATGACGATCACCAGGGCGAGGAGCACATAGCCGATCATATCGGTGGTCCACCCTTCGTGGAGGAGCAGCAGCGACGAGACGAGAAGAGCTGCCCGCTCGAAGAGGGTCGTCTTCCGCAGCAGGTATCCCGTGAGCGCCCCGCCCCAGGAGACCAGGGCAAAGCAGGACGCGATCACGGTCGAGATGAAAGCCGTAGTTCCACCCCACGTTGAGGATCGACGTGTAGATGAAGAGGAACGGCATCAGGTAGATCCAGGAGGCCAGTCGGCAGGCCTCCCAGCCCGTCTTCCAGGGATCGCTCTTGGCGATGGCCGAGGCGGCGATGGCGGCCAGCGCCACCGGCGGGGTGACGTTGGACTGGACGGCCACCCAGAGGGCGATCATGTGGGCGGTCAGCGGTTCGACGCCCATCTTGACGAGGGCCGGGACGCCCAGGATCACCAGGATGACGTAGGAGGGGGTCGTCGGGAGCCCCATGCCGATGAAGAGGCCGGCGATGATGATCAGCAGGACGAGGGAGAAGAGATACCCCCCCGAGAGGTAGATGATGAACTGGGAGAAGTAGTTCGGGAGCCCCGTCAGGCTGCAGACCCCCATGACGATCCCCAGGACGCCCACGATCGATCCCACCGAGACGGCGCCCCGCGCCCCTTCCGACAGGGCCTCGAGGATCTTGGTGAACCCCATCCCCGTTTCCTTTCTGAACCAGCTGACGATGATCGTCGCGCCGATCGTGTAGAAGGCGGCGATGAAGGGGGTCATGTCGAAGGCCAGAAGGACGATCAGGATCGGGACGGGGAGGAGCAGGTGGATCTTCCGGAGGACGTCGCGGAACTTCGGGAGTTCCGAGGCGGGCAGCCCCTGCAGGTTCTGCTTGACCGCTTCGAGGCGGATGATGACCGCCACCGAGGCGTAGTAGAGGATGGCCGGGATCGCGGCGATCTTGATCACCGTGATGTAGGGCGTCCCCGATATCTCCGCCAGGAGAAAGGCCGCGGCCCCCATCACCGGCGGCATGAGCTGGCCGCCCGTCGACGTGGCGGCCTCCACGGCGCCGGCGAAATGGGGCTTGTAGCCCATCCGCTTCATCAGCGGGATCGTGTAGACGCCGTCGACGACCACGTTGGCCACGGCGCTTCCCGAGACGGTCCCGAAGAGGGCGCTCGTGATGACCGAGGCCAGGGCCGGCCCGCCGGTCACCCGCCCGGTGATGGCGTAGGCCAGATCGACGAAGACCTTGCCGCAGCCCGACACCTCCATGAAGGCCCCCAGGATGACGAAGATCAGGATGTAGGAGGCGAAGATGTTGGTCATGGTCCCCAGGATCCCGTCCCCGGAGAGGAAGAGGCTCTCGGCGATCCGGGCCAGCGAGAATCCGGAGTGGCCCAGCCCCAGGGGGAAGTAGGGGCCGAAATAGGCGTAGATGAGCAGAACGATCCCGATCGCCGGGATGATGTTTCCCACGGTCCTCCTGGCCATCTCGAGGGAGAGGAGGATGATGCCCCAGCCGAGGACGGCATCGATCGTCTTGACCCCGCTGCCCATCCGTTCGGCGAGCTTCGGGATACTCGACGATGTAGTAGATGATGATGCCCGTCATGACGAGGATGAAGAGGACATCGAAGACGCTCAGCCGGTTCTGGGGAGACCTCGGCCCGGCCTTGAAGAGGGCGAAGCTGATGACGAAGGTCCCCAGGAAATAGAAACCCACGTGGGTTTCCTGGGAAACGAGCCCGAAGAAGGTGGTGTAGAGAAAATAGAGGCTGTAAACGGCGCAGAAGACCTTCAGGGAGAGATCGAATCCTCCCTCCAACTTCCGTTTTCCTCCTCCTTCGCCGAAGAGACCCTCATCCTGCAGATACTTGATCACCTTCCCGAAAATACCCACGCGAATCCTCCCGATAGTGAGACTTCTCTGAATCAGACAGGCTGACAAGAACATGCTGACTATGCGCGGGAACGATACGAAGAACGCTCTTGTCTGTCAACTCATTTTTTACCTGGAAAGATGCACTGTCCAATGAATTCCCACTCAAGTGAATGCCAGCATTTACATAAATGAAGCGAACGGACTGATGTTGATTGAGGTTACGTTGATTTGTGTTGACACACTATAGTAATCTTCATATATTCGGCCCGCAAAGAGTCCCAGGATTTTTCAGCCGAACCAAAAGAGGGGAAACGAAATCTGCATTTGCACTGCGTCAGTTATTCGTCCCAAATACAGGAGAGCACAATGAAAGCTGAGATTATTGCCGTCGGAACGGAACTTCTATTGGGGCAGATTGTGGACACCAATTCGGCCCATATTGCCCAGCAGTTAACCACCATCGGTCTGGATTTGCATTTCAAATCCACGGTCGGGGACAACATGGAGCGGATTAAATCTACGCTCCGCAATGCCCTGAGCCGGTCGGATATCATCATCACCACCGGCGGGATCGGTCCGACCCTGGACGATTTGACCAGGGAGGCCGTGGCCGAGGTTTTGGGAAAACCGCTGGTTTTTCATCAGGACCTTTTCGATCAACTCAGCGATTTTTTCACCCGCCAGGGAAGGACCGTGAGTCCCAACAACCGCAAGCAGGTTTACATTCCCGAGGGGGCGATCCCGATCGAAAATCCGGTCGGAACCGCACCCGGTTTCATTGCGGAACAGGAGGGCAAGGCGATCATCACCGTTCCCGGGGTTCCTCACGAGATGCGCTATTTTATGGAGCACAGCGTCCTTCCCTATCTCCGGGAGAAACTGGGAATCCGTGAGGTGATCGTTTCCCGGGTCCTCAAACTGACCGGCATCGGCGAGAGCCTGGTGGATGAACGGCTCAAGGATCTGATCGAACAGGGGACCAATCCCACGATCGGGCTTTTGGCCCACACCCAGATCGGGGAGATCCATGTCCGGCTGACGGCCAAGGCGAACGAAAGGCGACTGGCGGAGACCTTGAATGCCTCGCTGGAGAGAAAGATCCGGGATCGCCTGGAGGAATTCATTTTCGGCGTCGATGAGGAAACCTATGAAGGGGTTTTGAGTTCCTTTCTCCGGAACGCGGGCATCACGCTGGCCGTGGCGGAAACGGCTTTCGGCAGTTCCATCATCCAGACCTTGAAATTGATGGAGGGAAGCGAGAAATTCCTTCAACTCGGCGTCACGGTCGTCAACCCGGAGACGGCGCAACGTCTGCTGTTCGTCCCGACCATCCTTATGGCAGGAGGGAAACGGCGTCAATGAGGGACTGGCCAAGGCGTTGGCCGAAGGGGTCCGTCGCCTGGCCGGGTCGGATCTCGGGCTGGGAATCACCGGACGCGTCGGCAAAGAAAAGGGACAGGACCATTTGATCTATATCGCCTTGGCCCATTCCGGAGAGGTGCAATTGCATCGAGCAGCGCTGGTCTTCGGCCCTGCGATTCATTGAAAACCGCGTGACCAAGATGGCCCTGTCCCAGGTGAAAAAAGAACTGTCGAAATAAACCCTCTACTCTTTCATTCCTGCGCGGTAAAACCCGGGCGAGGATATCCGAAAAGGAGTCATCATTCATGGCTGAGGGAAAAAAGAAGTACCGGTTTTTATTCATCCAGCCCTTTGAGTTGTCGACCGGCGGCAAGTTCGCGGACAAGTACCACTCCGCCGAGCTGTCAAAAGAAAAGCGCCTCAGGATGGAGTACCTCAACATCAGGCCTTTGCTGGAGGATGTGGAATGGGATTTCCACGGAGGGCCGACCCCTCCCTACGGGGATTGGGCGGTTGAGACCCGCGAGGAGTTCGCCCACGTGGCGGCCGCCCGTCTGCCGATTGTCCGTGAAGCCTGCGAGAGCGGGAAATACAACGCCATCATCCTGCTTGGCGGCGGCGAACCGGGTTTTATGGAGTCCCGCGAGATCGCCAGAAAGTACGGCATCCCTGTCACCGCCTGCGCCTTCTCCCAGATGCACATCGCTTCCATGCTGGGCAATAAATTCAGTATCATCGATTTTACCGAGACTCATAATATGTTCTATTACGACCTCGTGGTCCGCCACCGCTTTACCGATCGCTGCGCATCCATCCGGAACATCAACTTCTACCATGCCAGGCCCGGATACAAGGACGAGAGCACCATCGATGCGGAGCGGGACAAGGCCCTGAGAGGCGAACCTTCCGAGGCCGTTGAGCGGGCCGTCAGTGAGGCTGTGGCCGCGATACAAGAAGACGGAGCGGAGGTCATCACCTTCGGATGTTCCGATGTCTTCTGGCTCCAGTCGTTTCTCCAAAAGCGCCTCGGCGACATGGGCTGGGAGATACCCGTTCTGGAGGGGTACAGCAGCGCCATCGCACTGGCCAAACTGTTCGTCGATCTGGGTGTCGATGCCAGCGGGCTGAAGTTCCCCGGTGAACGCCCGAAGCAGTGGCGGAGGAAAAAAATCTTTTAAGGAAAACGCCCGTCCTCGCAGGATCGAGGGCGGGCGTTTCTAAGTGTGCTCATGGGTATGGCTGATGCCTCCCGAGAGAAGGCGGCGGCATCTACATGTAGAACTCCTCCTCGTCGAGGGGAAACTTCAGGGGAACGCCCCGCTCCGCAGACAGACCCATCGCCATCGTCAGGACGAGGTTGCGATGGCCATCCCAAGCCGTCGCATGCGGCGTCTCGATGCCCATATAAAGTCGGGTAAACCACGAATTGGTCTCCTCCCGAATCGGTCCCCACATCTGCCCGTAGGCGATGTCGCCGGCAGGGAAGCTGGTGAGGAACTCGACGTGACGCTCAAACTCCGGCTTGTAGCCCTCCGGCCTGTAACCGGACCACTGCGGTTTCTCCGAGGCAAGGACCAGGTCGCGATGGGTGTCGTCGACGGTGATCACCCCTTTGGTGCCCACGATCCCGATCTCCAGGCCGTAAACCGCTCCCGGCCAGACGATGGGCAAGGCCCAACTGATGTTCATGCTCCAGATCGTGCCGTCGCTCATGGTGAAGATGCCGAAGGTCGCGTCCTTTGTCCCGATAGACCCCAGGACCTTATCAACAGAACGGGCATAGAGCTCGACGGGCTCCTTTCCCTCCATGAGCCACATCGACATGTCCAGGCTGTGGGTCCCGGATACCACCATCGGCTGCAGGTTGGCCCTCTCGCTGGTCCGCCTTAACGTGGCCAGGGGGACCATCCGGTTCATGAAGGCCCGGGTCGTGACCGTCGTGACATCCCCGATATCACCGTTGCGGAGTCTTTCCTTGATAGTCAGAAACCGTCTCCGGAATCGGTTGGTGTAGCCGATCACCGCATCGACCCCGCTCTTCCGGATGGCGTCATACACCCTCCGGGAGTCCTTCACATCCGTCGCGAGAGGTTTTTCGATGAACAGACGATGTCCTCGCTCCACGGCGGCAAGGATCGGTCCAACGTGGTTGTTCTCATCGGTCGCAACGATGGTCGCGTTGACTTCCCTGCGCTTGAGCAGTTCCCTGTAGTCTGTCGTCCAGAAATCGGCATTCGCCTCCTCGGCAACCTTTTTGGCCAGCGTCTCATTGACGTCACAGACGCCGAGCCACCCCACTCCGGGATAATCCCGGGCAAGGACCGACCGTATCTTTCCAATCGTCCCGGTTCCTACAACCGCCAAGCCGATCTCTTTTCGCTTTTCACTATTCGCTTTCATACCTTTTCCTCCTATTGACTCGGATCCCTGCTCCCTGCAAATGGTGAAAATTAAACCCGCAGGGATTCAACCTCAGGCGTCAGCAGAATCTTAATCAACCTTCTTCAGAATGCCGTAACCTTCAAAACATCGTAATCAGTATTCCAGTCCTTGAGTTCGGGAACAGGTCATCTCGAACCGATAAGGTCAGTCAGAACGGCAAATTTCATGGGTGTTCCTCTTATCGCTCATCCTCGCACGAATAAAGAACGAAGGACTCGACAGATCCTATCTCGGGGTGTCGAAGGCATGCTCGCCGAGTTGTTTGAGTTTCTGTTCGGGGCCCGGAGGCGCATAGATGACGACATAGGTGAGATCCTGGGCAGGATCGACAACGATCTTATGCAGCATATTGGCCGGGGCAAAAACCGCCATATCGGGTTCGATGGGAAAAGACTTGCCATCCATATACATCGTACCCTTCCCGGAAAGGATATACCAGCAATGTTCCACATCGTGCTTGTGCTCAGTCACCCACCACACCGGCGTTCATGGTATTGACGAGCAGGGAAAAATGCTTTGCCCCGCTGGTTTCTTCATCTATAAGGATCCGAAATGTTCCCGCACGACCGTGCAATACCCCCGTAATGGCCTCTTTCAATGGTACGACGTATTTTCTCCCCATGGTCAATCCTCCCTCTGTTTTGGTTCTTAGGAACCTGTTATTTGGCGGGTGAGTATATGGAGATGGTTTCTATGTGTCAACTGAAAAGGTGCGACCTATTGATCACCTCTGTTTCGATCACATTCCATTTGAGGTCATTCACTCTTGAGCCTTCCTCTTGCATCGACCGAACAGATAGGATAAGTTCCCAACCGGAAAGAAGGAAATCGACAAGCCTGAATCTCATATCGAAGAAGAGGGAGTGTTCTGAGGCCATCCGGATGAAAAATGTGTTTCGCATCAACCGCCGGCTTGAACCGGGACAATACCGCCTGGAAGACGTTTTTGCGGATATCCGCACCTATGGCATTCTGCAAGCCATCTTTACCGACGCGAACGAAATCGATCGGGTCATAACGAATACCAAGGTGTTTGTCGTAGACAAGCCCAATGAGATGTTCGTGGACAACGACGACGCTTCCATCACCATCGGCCTGACGCATCTGCGTCGCTCATCGGAGGAGTTCCTGTATCTGGACATCATTCACGAGCTGTGTCACGTCAAACAACACCTGCAGGGGCGGAATCTCTACGACAGGAGCAAAGCTTACGTGGATCGAGAGACGGAAGTCGAGGCCTATCAGGTTACCGTGCAGGAGGCCCGCCGAATCGGTTTGACCGAAGACGACATCTCCAATTATCTGCGCGTGGCGTGGATCACGGCTGAAGAGCACAAACGACTGGCCCGCAGACTGGATGTGACCGGAAGCATTCAGAATGGCGATTGATCATGATCACGGGCATCGATATAGCTGTCTGCGGCTGGCGAGATAAAAAACACGAGGGCACAAGTAGAATTTACCGGATCACCGGCCGTTTTCCACATCCAATATCTCTCTGAGGGAAGGCAAAACATAGATTTGGCTGAGGTCATGCCGTTTCAGTGCGTCAATGAGAATATGCATCTTCTCCCTGCCTGTGGCTTTTTTATTGATGATCACAAAGTCTTTTCCTCTTACCCGGCAGAATCCGCCGGTATGAATAAAACCCTCAATCTTCAATGGTTCATACCGGACCGTGATTCCGACCCGTTGCGCTAATTCCTCCAACTGGCTTAAAATCGTCTTATCGTCCATGGAAGAAGCCCAATGGTTGTGATTTCTCCGTGATCTATCTCAGAAAGAGTGACACAAGGACGGGAAGAAAGTAAAGCATTGAAATGAAGAGAGCGCCGATACAGACTTTGTCGATCCACTGACTGCGGAGACACTTCTCATCCCAGTTCGTTGATTCAATGAAACGTTCAAAACGCCTCATCAGGCTCCGCCTTGATGAAATTTTGCAATTTACCACTCTGGGCCGCCTGATCGCTCTTGAAGAAAACACTTTCACGGGAACGGTTGCAAATATCTTCATTTTTTCTCCTCCGGATATTTTATCGGTAAAAAGACATAAACTCTTTAGTCTGGTTACGGTTGGAGATATCATACGCTATTTCCCTTGTTCATTGACTGATCTTGAAAAGTATGCCAGATTACGAATAACTATCACATCCGCACATCCAGTGATGTCAAAGGCTGCGTACATGGATGAACCCAATACCTTCGAAACCGGACCGATTCGCCCGCCCAGCGAGGCAGGCAGTTACCTGCTTCGACTGACTCGCAACTGCCCGTGGAACCGTTGTTCCTTTTGCAGGACCTATAAGAACGAAAAGTTCAGTCTGCGTGACCCGGAGGAGATCGAAAGAGACATCGACGCCATGGCGAAGATTCGGGACCGTCTCCTTGCATCCGATACGATTCCCGAATGGCGAGAATTCCGGTTACGGGATGGTGTCTCCAACCCGGAGGAGTGGATGGTCCTCAATGCCCTCGCCGCCGGGGGGCGCACCGCCTTTCTGCAAGACGCCGACTCGCTGGTCATGAAGCCGGACAACCTGCGCCGCGTCCTCACCCACTTCAAGAAGAGATTTCCCGAGGTGATGCGGATCACAACCTACGCCCGGTCGCGAACTTTGGCCCGTCTCTCCCTGGAGGACCTCCGAACCTACCGGGAGCTGGGTCTCTCTCGGACCCACATCGGGATGGAGACCGGTCACGATCCCCTGCTCGAACTGATCAAGAAGGGGACGACGGCCGAACTCCACATCCGCGGCGGCCGAAATGCCGTCGACGCCGGATTGGAGGTTTCGGAATACGTCATGCCCGGACTGGGGGGACGGGAGATGAGCGAAGGACACGTTCTTGACTCCGCCCGGGTCCTTAACGCCGTCGACCCCCACTTCATCCGCCTCCGCACCCTCTCGCTGGGGCCAGGCCTCCCTCTTTGGGAGATCTTCAACGGACCGGATGCCCGGCTCACCCCCTTGTCCGAGGTGCAAATCGTCGGCGAGATACGCCGTTTGATCGAAGCCCTGGACGGGATTCAAAGCCGGCTGGTGAGCGATCATATCATGAATCTGCTGGGGGATCTGGAGGGACAGCTTCCCGGTGAAAAACAGGGGCTCCTGGATCAGGTGTGACGCCTTTCTGCAACTCCCCCCGGAGGAGCAGCGTCTCTTCCAGGCCGGTCGCAGGGCCGGCCTCCTCACCGGGGTGACTGACCTGAGGGACTCAGGGGCACGGGCGCGCTCGGAATCGGTCTTGGCGAAGTTGGTACAGGTTTACGGCCCCGGGCGGTTGGAGGAAGGGATACAGGAGATCAAGGCACGCTTCGTCTGAGTACCGAGGCGGTCCGTACAGGGGTGAAGTCCTGACGTCCTCAATGTGCCGTCGGTCCGATACGGAACGGATGCGACTTGGATCTCAGAGGTCCGGATGGGGGTTGTATCGGATCAAACGACGGATGGAGGAAAGGGAGTTTCATGAATGTGATTCTCAAGCGCGTATTCATAGCTTTGGCACTGGTTGCTGTCTGCGTGGTCATCCTTGCGGCAACAAAGTCCTATGGGATCTGGGTCATCACCGGTTTCGCCGTTTTCCTTTTTATCCTGGGACTCCTCAGAAAGGAAAAGACTCCCGATAAGGCCGATGAAGTCCGTGAGAGATAGCGGAGAAAAATCAGAGAAGAAAGAAACCTTAACTGACGCTTTGAAAAGAGATGAAATCCGATAAATTGCGACTGGAAAAGCTGATCCCCACCGTCGTTCTTCCGGAAGGGTACTGCGGCAAGATTCTTCTTGTATCGATTGTCCGTCGGTGCGGAGCGCATGGTGGTCCTCCGCTCGGGGGACCTCTGGCACCGGGAGATCCTCCGGAACACGGAAGCCGAGATCCTGGCTCTCGGCCTTTCAGGGGCGAGGATCGACGAATTGGGCGGAGCACACCTCCGTTTTGAGGCGGACGGTTCGATTCTCATCTGGGGCGGCAGCGACGCATACGGGGCCTGCGATCACGAGTATGCCGCAGCGCTCCTCAAATCAGTCTGGCCGGAACGCAAGATCAACTTTTTTTTTGGTCATATGCCTGTGGTTTAACACCCGCCCGCGGTTTAATTCCTTGACACATGCGCCCCTTCCCGTTACATTTACCGGGCGGTTTCATCAAGGGTCAACGGATACAAGGCTGCATGGTGATAGCTGAGAAAAGGAGGACGAAAGATGATCGAGTATCCAAAATACAAAAAAGTGCTCTTCTGTACCGATTTCTCTGAAAATTCGGATTGTGCCTTCGATTATGCCTTCGGCGTAGCGAAAAGAGATGAGGGCATGCTCTATATCCTCCACGTCATACCGAACATTCCCAATCAGTACTATTCAGCCCTTTATTCCAACAGGGAGAATTTTAAAAAGATAAAGAAAGCCATTCAGGAAAACATTGAGGAGAGATATCACGATCAGTATCTAAGCCACATCAAGGATAAGACCAAAGTTCAAATCGTCACCCGATCCGGCAACGAAGATGAGGAAATCCTTAAGTTCATTCGAAAGGAAAATATCGACATTATCGTGATGGGTACGCATGGGAGAACGGGACTGAAACATGTCTTTCTGGGAAGCGTCGCCGAAAAAATCATCAGGCGCAGCCCGATCCCCGTCTTTATCATCCCCTGCAAAGAAAAATCCGGCGGCGCCTAAACCAGCGAGAGGAATCCGGCTATTACCGAAATTTACTCCATCAACATCCTCGCCAGGATGATTCCCAAAACGAGCCATACGGGGATGGAAATAATGAGGGCCCAGACGATCCCCTGGGCATTTTTCAACCTGCCGTGAAGACTTTTTTCAAGAAGAGCCCTTTCAACCTTCACTCTTATTTCATCAATGTTGAAGGGTTTAGTGATGTAATCCCTTGCCCCTTTTTTTATGGCCTCGATAGAGGATGTAATGGATGGATAGCCGGTGATCATGATGAATATGGCATCAGAGTTAATCTCTTTGACCTGATTCAGAAGCTCTAATCCATCCATCGGGGCCATATTGAGATCCGACAAGATGATGTCAAAGTGCCCCTCTTTGTATATCTTTAAGGCATCCTGACCATTTGCGGCACAGGTCACCTCATAGCCATACTCATTGAGATACTCGGCAAGGAGATCCCGCACACTTTTTTCATCATCCACTACCAACATTCGCTTCGGGTTTTTTTTCAGATCTGCCATACGGATAATCTCCTCGGTCTATCCTTTCGTTCATGGATAGATCACACTAGGGTATACGACCGATGGAATTCTGCGCGATAAACTCTTGCAGTCGCTTCCGGTCAAACATCCCGAGCCACTTGAAATTAACACCCCTTCTTCTCAGCCAGCCGGAGCTGTTGTATTTTTCGGGAATGGGATTATCCGATGCAGTTACAAAATCCACACGGTCAAACTGAGGATCATCACCGGCAATAAGGCTTAGAAAACCCGCTTCCTCCAGTTCCTCCCTGGTGCCATTGTAAACAAACGCGCACCCCCCTTCGCTGATATCGAGGAGCTGGATCTTTTTTATCTCTTTCCCGCTGGACGTATGACGTCTGACGACAACGAAAGTCCCTTTGCTGGCATAAAAGCGGGGATGCTTTCTTGGCCTGAAAAATCTCCGTAACAGCCCCATCATTCCCATCGTGGACCCCCTTTAGCTCTTGATGATCGTCATGAAGAGTTTTTAGCATGGCAAGGTAAAAAAATCAAAAGATATCTGTAATTCTAGGCATGATTTCAAGTACTTTTCACGTGCATACTTTACAAAATCCCCTGTGCGGGCGATCAGAAAAATGCCTTGACAAACAACGTAATATCACATAGCTTAGAACCGGCGGTAATCGTATCTGAAGCCGTTCTTTCAGAAATCAAAATAATTGATTAGAGAAGGAGCTGAAAAATATGAAGGCCATAAACAAAACCCGGAAACAGCTTATTGAAGAAGTGGCCGCTTTACAGGCGCGGATTTCCGAACTTGAGGCTGGTAAAACGGACTCCTCCGAGCAGGTTCAGCGGGACTTCGGCGAAAGCATGAACCGCTACTTCCCGCAGACGGAACATATGAATGAGGCCGTTTATGTTATTTTCGACAGGAAGTACGAATTCATCAGTCAGAAATTTGGAGAACTGTTTGGCGTTACACCGGAAGAAGTCTGCACTCCCCAATTCGATCCGATGACATTGGTGGCGCCGGAAAGCCGCCAATTCGTCATGGGGAATCACAGGAAAGGATTTCGTGGCGAATTTGCGTCTCAGGAGTACGAATATACCGGTTTAAAAAAAGACGGTTCAAAAATCGAATGTGAGACATTTGTACTGTTCATTCCTTACAAATGGGGAGTGGCCATTCATGGAGTGCTCCGCGATATCAGCGTTCGCAAGCGAATTGACGAAGAACTGCAACGGCAGCGCAGCGATCTGCAGATTGTGTTGAATTCCATCCCGACCAGCATTTTTTATACGGACAGGGATCACCGCTTTATTAGGGCAAACAAGGCGTTCTGCAAATCCCTCGGATTTCCTCTGGAGCAGATCATCGGAAAGACATTAGCGGAACTTGTTTCCGAATCTACCGCCGGAGCAGCTATCTCATTTACTTGGCAGTCAGTGATCAGGTCATGAGTTCAGGTCATTCGAAGCGGGGGTTGATAGAGATTCTCCCCTCGGTCCGCGGGAGAAGATGGATTCAGAATGACCGGGTCCCCTATCGGGACGACAAGGGAAACATCATCGGTGTCATCTGCATGGCAATGGACATCAGCGATTTTAAGGAAACGGAGGAAAAACTCTGGTATCTGAGCTGTCACGATGTCCTTAGCGGCCTTTATAACCGGGCGTATTTTGAGGAGGAGATGTATCGGCTTGAAAAAGGCAGACAGTTTCCGATAAGTATTGTCACTTTAAAATTGAGCGATCTCCAGGCCGTCAA
This sequence comes from uncultured delta proteobacterium, assembly GCA_963842685.1. GTDB lineage: Bacteria > Desulfobacterota > Syntrophia > Syntrophales > UBA5619 > JAKAFS01. The sequence goes on from CAWJHT010000047.1 coordinate 54,196, forward strand.
TGAGCGTGACGGCATCGCTGCGGGGAACGAGCTGCTGAAACATACGGCCAAGGTTCTGAAGGCATTCCGTTCGGAAGACATTGTGGCCAGGATCGGCGGCGACAGATTTGCGGCCCTCCTCCCTGTTACAGACCGGTCATTGGGAGAAACCATCCTCAAACGGCTCAAGGATACCCTTGAAGCGCACAATAAACATTGTAAGGGAATGCCGTTGGAACTGTCCTTTGGCATCGCAACCGGTGAAAAGGGCTGTTCGCTGTCCGATATTCTAAAACGGTCTGAAGCTGAAATGGCTTAATGCATCTGCGGGACTCAATTCCCCCTTTTAGGATCTGTCCATGGTATTTTACACGATAAGATCGGCGAATAATTGGCAAATTCGTCAATTGTTTGACATGAAGACCGGCCAATCAAGCAGGGAATGACCGTCAGCGTGCGATCTCTCGTTGATGCAGATGGTTGAGAAAATCTCTTAATCGAACAGATATTATTTGTTTATTTCAGTTATCCTCTTTACCTTTCATCGGCTCCTTTCTTCTTGTTTATTGGCCCATTTATTGCTTACTATTAGAATGATTCTTAGATACGTTCTTTGCCATCGTTTGAAATGACGTTCCCGGCATCGATGGTCTATATACCTGCGGAACACGGTTTGAAAAAACCTTTGGGTATATTGCTTGGAAGGGCAGTCCGGAACAAGAAGTTGGGTTCACGTTTGGATACCGGACTCCGCAACGGCAACGAATCGAGATACGGGGGGTTACCATGACAAGATTCAGGAGTTGTGTCTGGCTATTGACGGGGCTCCCGAGGATTCAGGTAACGGATTTCTGTTTAGGGATTACGACGTGGGCGGCCTCTGGTACGGTTTGCACCGGAGCGTCGAATTTCATCGCCGGCCTCCGGAAGTGCGGGAAAAACAGCTGCGGCGGATTATGCGGAAAGTCCGGAAGAGGCATAGTCTGGACCGGATGGTCAACGAGTATATCGCCGTCTATGAGCGGCTGAACGGAAACATTCCCTTGGCATAGTGAACATATAATATGTAGGAGGCTTACTGATGACCACTCCAAATCACCATCTCCATGACCGTCTGTATGCGCTGGCTTTGAACCTTTGGTGGGCTTGGCATCCGGAGGTCATAGACCTTTTCAGGGATTTAGACCCGCTTCTCTGGCGCCAGGTTGACCATAATCCCATTGCCTTTCTGAATCGCATCACACCGGAACAAATCGAGGAGCGTGCCTCCGAACTGGTGCTCCACAGCCGGATCAACTACGCCTTCCGGCGTATGAATGAGTATTTGCAGGCGAGCAAAACATGGGGCTCCTTACATTGCGGCAATCTCCACAAGCGGCTGGTCGTCTATTTTTCTGCCGAGTTCGGATTGCATGAATCCCTGCCGATTTACTCCGGTGGATTGGGCATCCTGGCAGGAGATCATTTAAAAAGCGCCTCTGATATGGGAATTCCTTTAATGGGAATCGGTCTTCTGTACCAGCAAGGCTATTTCTGTCAGCGCTTGAACAAGGATGGCTGGCAGGAGGAGGATTACGTCAATCTCGACATCAAAAATCTACCGTTGCAAAAAGTGATGCAGTCGAGCGGACAATCTCTCATTGTACAGATGGACACCCGGGGCGGCTCTCTCCAGGCTCAGGTGTGGAAGATACAAGTGGGACGGGTTCCTCTGTATCTGCTCGATTCCAACATCGAAGGGAACTCTACCGAAGATCGTCAACTGACCTCGCGACTGTACGGCGGCGACAATAAATTGCGCATCCGACAAGAGCTGCTGCTGGGAATCGGTGGAGCGCGTATCCTGCAGGCACTGAATATTTCCCCCGGCGTGCTTCATTTAAACGAGGGACACAGTGGATTTGCCATCCTCGAAGAAATCCGCCGAGTCATGGAATACGACGGGATCCCTTTTCATCGCGCCCAAAGACGCGTATCCCAGTATACCGTATTTACCACACATACTCCCGTTGCCGCCGGCCACGACCGGTTCTCGCCGGATCTGATCGAAGAGCATTTGGGCATCTTCCGGGAAAAAATGGGACTATCGCATGAGGATTTTATGGCCCTGGGACGTGTCAATCCGCAGGACAGGACGGAGCCTTTCTGCATGACGGTCCTGGCATTGAAAAACTCACGCCGGGCGAACGGCGTTTCGGCCATTCATGGGACAGTCAGCCGTCTGATGTGGAATTCCCTCTGGCCGACGCGACCCGAGACGGAAGTTCCCATCGGCCACATCACCAATGGGGTGCATATACTGTCCTGGCTGGCGCCCCAGCAGTACCAGTTGCTTGAGACACATCTTGGACAAGACTGGCCCACACGGATGGCGCACCCGGACCTGTGGGTCAAGGTCGAGGAGATCGACGATGGAGAATTATGGGAGACGCACCAGAATTTGAATATGCGCCTCATTCGCTTCGTCCGCCGACGCCTTCAGCAGCAGGCGGAACGTCTGGGCCATCGCGAGACAATAAGCCAAATCGATGAGATCCTTGATCCGGATGTTCTGACCATCGGTTGCGCCCGGAGATTTGCAACGTACAAGCGAGGCGACCTGATATTATCGCAAGCCGAGCGCCTGGCAAAACTCATCGAACATGCAAACCGGCCGATCCAGATCATTTTTGCCGGGAAGGCCCACCCCCGGGACGACGACGGCAAACGGTTATTACAGAAAATCGCCCAGTTCAGCTATACCGATGCCTACAGGAGACGGGTGGTTTTCGTTGAAAACTACGATTACAACGTCGCACGCCACCTTGTCCAGGGAGTAGACGTGTGGCTGAACACCCCCCGACGACCGTTGGAAGCCTGCGGTACCAGCGGTCAGAAAGTACTTTTAAACGGGGGACTGAACCTGTCCGTCCTCGACGGCTGGTGGAATGAAGCCTACGACGGTGAAAACGGTTTTGCCATCGGTCACGGCGGGATGCACAACGATCCTGACGTACAATACCAGAGGGATGCCGAATATCTCTATGACACCCTCGAAAATGAGGTGATCCCCCTATACTACGAGAGGGACAAGGACGGCATTCCCCATTACTGGATCAAGAGGATGAAGCATGCCATTCAGAGTCTCGGCTGGCGTTTCAGCGCCGACCGCATGGTAAGAGATTATACCGAACGGTTTTATCTGCCTGCGGCAAGTGCGACCTCTGCCGAAACAGTGTAGTTCAGCGAATCGCACACCATAGAACATCTGTCTTTTAAAGTGCACTGCGTCCGGTTTATGCCCTGAGCCGTCCGGATCCATTTGCTCCTTTTGTTGCCTTCTCTGACATCCTAGGCTGCAGGAGTGACTGTCGGGATCTTCTCGTAGGGTCGGAGAGGACTCCTGCCATACTTTTCCGTCTCCGGCATCTCCCTGATCAGTCGATCCGCCTCCAGGAGAAGCCGGGCGACAATCTCCACTCCTTTTCGATAGACATAGCCGCAGTTCTGCTCATCGCCGCTGAGCCGATAGGCGAAGGGCCTCAGGTTGCGGCAGTAGAACCCTGCCAACTCCTGATTGAACCGGTCGTGGAGAAGCCGGATCAGATAGCTATAATTCGAGACATCGACGGTGGAATCCTTTCGACCGTAAAGATAGGAGATCAGGATGATCCCTGACTCCAACACGCCGCAACGATCCCCATAGCCGCCCCCGCCGCCCCTAAAACCGCTCGCGATGCGCAGGATCTCATCGGACAAAGTGATGTTCAACACCTCGGAACAGGCCCTGATGCCGGCTTCTGCGCAATGGTAACGCTTCAGTCGGTACGCTTCACATTTATCAACAGCCGCTTTGACCAGTTCTTCCATCCTCTACCCCCGATAGAATTCTATTGTATGGATTCCTTGATTGTGTTTCTACCATAAAAAAGGTCAGCATAAACAGCAGTTTTTTCTTGACTTCCAAAACAGTATGATTATAAATAGATTCGATATGTTCCGACAAAGGCCCCTGAACACCAATTCCTTACCCAAGGAGAAAAAAATGAGCACTTCCGAGACGAAAAACAAAGGCGCCGTCAAAGGCGGCAACGGCAATTACATCTTTGATCTCGCCGGGCTTCAACGCATGGATGCCGGTGTCGGCTACTCAAGCGCCGAAGGTCCGGTTGTGGAGGGTGAGCGCATTCAGGTCGGTCTGATCTCGATGAAACGAGGCACAGGCGCGCGTGCGCATACCCATCCGAACGAGCAGTGGATCTACCTGATAAAGGGCAAAGGGCCGTGTAAGCGTTGACGGGCAGCCTGAAAGGATCGCAGGTCCCGGTACGTTGATCTACTTGCCGGCCAATATCGTCCACTATATACAGGCCCTCCCCGAGGAAGACGTCCTCTTCTTCACATGCAAGGACATGTCGCACGGCATCATCGGCATGGCAGCGGACGGCACGATGGCGGGGCCGCACGTCGATTCCGGAATCAGTATCAACCAGAAAGGAGAAAAACGATGAGCAAAGCAGCGGGACGGAAGATCTTGGTCTGTTTCATTCTACTTACCCTTTCACTGTACGGAACTCCTGTCGTTCAGGCCCAGGAGTATCCCACGAAGCCGGTAACCCTCATCAATCCGATGGGGGCCGGAGGATCTCATGATCTCACGATGCGTGCAGTCGCCAGCGTGGCGTCAGATTATCTGGGACAGCCCGTCATCGTCCAGATCAAATCGGGAGGAGGAGGCGCAATCGGCTCGGAAGCGGCAGCCAAGGCCCAACCGGACGGTTATACCCTGCTTGCCGGCGGTCCGGGCTGGAACACGACCCTTCCCGCCGTCGAGGGACGATCGAAGGGGCCGGATGATCTGGTGGCGGTCTGCCGGATCAACTACAGCCCGACGATCATCACCGCCCGGCCTGACGCCCCTTTCAAAACCTTCAAGGAGATGATCAGCTGGGCCAAGGCCAATCCCGGGCAGTTGCTCTACGGCCATACCGGTCCCTGGGGCGCAGCCGATATGCCCTGGAAGATGATCATGAAGGCTACGGGAATCACATCAAAGGTCGTTCCGCACGACGGCGGCGGGCCTGCGCTCATAGCCATTCTCGGCGGTCATATTGATGTCACGGGAGGCTTTGCAGCCCAGAGTCTGCCCCAGGTCAAGGCGGGAAAGCTGCGAATGCTGGCCGTGTTGGATTATAAACGCGACGCCGACTTTCCGGAGGTCCCGACGGCCAGGGAGGAAGGGGTCGACGTGGTCTACCTGATGTGGCGAGGCATCCTTGCTCCCAAAGGGACCCCCCGGCCGGTGATCGACAAGTTGGCAGGGGCATTCAAGAAGATGACCGAAGATAAAACCGTCGTCAACATGCTCAAAAGCTTCGGCGACGCCCCCAATTACCTCGGCCCCGACGAATTCGGCAAGCTCTGGCGCGAGGAATTTGAGCTACACAAGGAACTCGCCAAACTTTATAAGAAATAGTCGTAAAGTAAATTTAGGTGAAATACCGATGGCAATTTATAAAGGCCCCACGCGATCGTTTAAGAGGACTAACGATGAAAGCCTGCTCGCGGTGGACGATCTGCCGCAGATGCGCGATATGCTTCGGGTGATGCTGAGAAAAAACGGTTATGTCAATCTTAACATGGCAGAGAGCGGTAAACAGGCCCTGAAGCATATCGCCCAAAAGCCGATAGACCTGGTGATTACGGACTGGAACATGCCGAACATGACCGGTATTGAACTGCTCAAACACATCAAAGGCGATCCCCAGCTTTATACCATACCCGTCATGATGGTATCGGATGAGAGGGCTTCCGACAAGGTGCTTTATGCCGTGGAAGAAGGAGCCGACGGTTTTCTGGTAAAACCGTTCAGCGAAAATGATTTGATCAAAAACATCAAACTGGCATTGGCCAAGAACGCATCTACGGACGCAATGAAGGAAAAAGTCAGCGAGATGCGGCGGCTGAAGTTGTCCAAGAACTATCGTGAAGCCCTGGAGCTGGGCTTTGAGATCCTCAAGAGCACGAACAACCAGAGGGTCGCCCTGATGACCTGTGAGTGCCTTTATCAGGTTGAAGAATATGACAAGGCGATAGCGATGATCGCCGATACGGACGAAAAAAGCAGGTCCAGCCAGCATTCGAATCTGCTGGGTAAAATTCACCTGGGCCTCGGGCAATATGACCAGGGAATCCTCGCCCTCGAACAGGCGGTCAGGATGAATCCCCTGAATTATGAACGGAAGATCGATCTGGCAGGCGCCTATTTTGCCGCCGGAAGGAAAGAAGAAGCGGAAAGGGTGATTCTCAGCATCTTGAACGCCCGCCCCACCGATTTGGAACTGGTCAGCATCGCACAGATCTACCTCGATCAGGACCAAATGGACAAGGCCGGCGATTGTCTCAAGCAGACCGTGGATCCGATCAAGGAGACGGTTCCCGTGTTCAACAACTATGCCGTAGCTCTCCGCAGGGCGGACCGATTGGAAGACGCTACCGACATCTACCTGAAGTGCTTGAAAATAGATCCCGAATCCGATGTGCTCCATTATAATCTGGCCGTTCTGTATGCAAAAAGCAACAAGCTGAAGGAGGCAAAGGAAGCCGTGCAGAACGCACTGAAGATCAATCCGGACAACGAATACGCCAAAGATCTGCTGATGAAGTTTAAAAGCTGACCTCGTATCACCCCAGCCAAAGGTAAACTCTGATCCGCGGAATAAACGGGTACATCACCAGACAGGCAGGTCACGATGGGTTTCAACATTTCTATCGGATTGGCGTTCTTGGCCGGACTGGCCTCTTTTCTGTCGCCCTGTGTTTTCTCCCTGGTCCCTGCCTATATCGGTTACCTGGGCGGCCGCGCGGCCGGAGGTGAAAACAGGCCAGGAAATCGCTTCGTGACCTTTACGCACGGTCTGGCGTTTGTATTGGGCTTTAGCGTTGTCTTTGTTTTTCTCGGCGTTGCCGCATCGGCCTTTGGCACCCTGCTCTACGACCTGCGCCATGGGGTGGCGCGCGTCGGCGGGATCATGGTCATCATTTTCGGCCTGCATATGACCGGCCTATTCCGGATCCCCTTTCTGGAATATGACGTGCGCATCCATGACAACCCTGACCGTAAGTGGGGATATCTCTCGTCCTTCCTGATGGGCGTGTTCTTTTCAGCCGGCTGGTCACCCTGCATCGGTCCGGTCCTCGGCGCCATCCTGACACTGGCCATTAACGGCAGTTCTGTTGCCCTGGGGGCCAAGCTGCTCATTTCATACTCTCTTGGTTTGGCCATCCCTTTTCTGATCGCCGCCCTGGGTATCGGATGGTTGTCCGGAACTCTGGGTCGATATGGCAAAGCGATGCACACTATCGAGATAGGAATGGGAGTGATCCTGATCATCGTCGGAGCGATGTTGTTTTTTAATTTGTTTCAATGGTTATCGACCTATGGCCAGTTCTTCTGGATCGACTTTGGTCTTTAGTCTTTTTTTCTGAACGGCAGATAAAAATGAGAGATAAAAAACCGATCCTCTTTCTTGTTTTCTTTGTGATTGTCTTTGCGGTCGTTATTCTGCTGCAGGAGAAAGATACATTATTCAATCTCGCCCCAACGCCCCGGCTTCAGCCGGGGCATTCCGCACCCGATTTTGCCTTTCCCGGCCTCGACGGCAAAATGGTCCGCTTGGCCGACTACAAAGGCAAGGTGGTCTTCCTCAATATCTGGGCCACGTGGTGTCCCCCCTGCAGGGAAGAGATGCCGTCGATGGAAAGACTCTATAAAGAGCTGAAGGGGCAAGATTTTGAGATCCTGGCCGTGAGTATTGATGCATCGGGGACGAAGGCTGTTGCACCGTTTGTGAGAGAATACGGTCTGAGTTTCCCCGTTCTGCTTGATCCCGCAGGGACAACCAAATCTCTCTATGGAACGACCGGTGTCCCGGAGAGCTTTATCATCAACAAGGAAGGGCACATCGAACAGATCATCATCGGCCCCATGGACTGGGCTACCCCTGACGTTGTCCGTTTTTTCCGAGATCTGATCCAAAAACGATAAGGTTTAAGGCCGAACACCCTTTTTTTCTAATACAGGCCTCACAATGAATAACACTACAGCAAGCTGCAGGGTACCAAAACCGAAAGGATATCTCCCCGCAGCAGGCTGCGGGGAATGATCTAGTTAAAAAAATCTGGGGAACTCTTCCATCGGTTACCGCCCACTTTTCTTATCCTGCCGGTGGCATCCGATTCCGCTGTTGAAACAGCCGTTGATACTCCTTCGGGCGGAGGCCCGTATGTCGCTGAAAGACCTTCCGGAAGGAACTGATGTCTTCATAACCCACGTGGTAGGTCACCTCTTCAAAGGTCGAGTGCGGTCTTTCCAATAAGGCTTTTGCCGCATTGATCCGTATCTTCTGGAGATAGGCGATGGGAGACTCACCCGTTGACTGTTTGAAACGGCGCTCGAATGTCCGCTGGCCCATGGCGCATCTCTCGGCCAGCATGGCGATGGTGATGCCCTCCGTGTAATTCTCCTCGATCCATCGCTGGACGGCCAATATGTCCCGCTCGGCGTGGCCTTTCGGGAAATGCAATGCCGCATAGGGGGCCTGGGTGACGCGACCGAAGTCCTGAACCATCGCCTTCGAACACTGCACGGCGATCTCGCGGCTGCTCAGCTTTTCGATCAGGTAAAAGGACAGATCGTTGAAGGCGTTTGAACCGCCGGAACAGTAAAGATCCCCCTCGTCCGTGATCAAGGCGTCGGGGCGGAGAATGAACGTGGGGATATCGTCTCCGGAACAGATCGACATAACCCCAGTGGGTGGTGGCCGTTTTCCCCTCCAAGAGCCCGGTTTCGGCCAGGATAAATGCACCAGTGCAGATGCTGGCAATGGAGACGCCGGATCGGTATTGCCGGACCAGCCAGTCAACCACCTCTTTGCTCCTTCCGATGACCCTCTCCACGTCGCCGGCGATGGCGGGGATCATGATCAAATCCGCGTTTTTCACTTCGTGGAGGGCGCAATGGGGCTCGATATAGAGACGATTGGCGCATTTCACCGCCTTGCCGTCCGGCGAGGCGACGGTGATCTCGAAGCAGGGCGATGGCTTCTGGCCGCAGGCCACATTCCAAAGCACACCCGCAAAAAGGAAGGCGTCCATCGGTCCGGTGATGCTCGACGCCGAGGCGCCGCGCAAGGCAAGGATGGCTATTTTTTTCATGTCGTTTATCCCCTCCTTTTTGTCGATTATGCCACTTCCCGTTCCCTAAGGCAAGGAATATGATGACAGCGAAAAAGGCTCAGCCGGGAGTGCGCCAGGAACAGGGAAAAAGAAAAGGAGGAGAGAGATGAAAATCGAAGAAATGGAGAAGGTGATGCAAGCCCATTTGGGTTACACCGACGAAGAAACCAAACTGTTCGTAGAAAATCCCCGCAACGCCGACGTCCTTTCCAAGGTAGAGGCCATGATGAACAAGACCATCATCTTCGAGGTCGTCAAATCTCACGGATGCGCCAGCCGTCACAAAGTCGGGGACAAGATCCATTTCGACGGCGCCGGAAATCTCATCACTTCTCTGGGTCCGAAGCGGATCTGTTGTTATGCGCTGGAGGCCCTGACCAAACTGATTTTCGGGGCTCAGGAACTTTTCTATGCCGGTGTCGATCCCAATGAGATGCGGTTCAAGCGAACCAGCTGCTTCGATGTCGGGGTGAAGTGCGGCGGCTGGGGGCAAATTGCCATGGAAATCAGGGTAGAGGATCGGGGGAAGCCATCATGAGTGTGAATAAAGGAGTGATCGGGTTTGCCTGCGCATACACCCCTCTGCCGCTCATCCACGCGGCCGGGTATGCGCCTTACAGGATACTGCCGAATGTCGACTGCCCCGACCAGGCGGGCCGCCTGCTGCACGACAACCTCTGCCCCCATGTCAAGCGCGTGCTTGACCGGGCCATGAGCGGGATGCTCCCCGACCTGAAGGGAATGGTCTTCATGAACAGCTGTGATTCCATGCGCCGCCTTTATGACGCCTGGAAGGCGGTCAAGGCCGATATGAATGTCGTCCTCATCGATCTTCCCGCTGTGGCCACGAATTCATCGATCGGATTTTTCCGCGATGAACTGGAGCGTCTATCGCGGACCCTCGAACAGTGGGGCGGCACAGCGATCGATGACGCCGCCCTTGCCCGGAGTATCGGCCTGTACAACCGCCTTTCCTCTCTATTCACGGCATTGCGGGAAAAGGCGAGGCGATCGGAGCTCAAGGGCGATTCCGCCGCGCTTCAGGAGGCCTATAACAGGGCCTCCATCTCCTCCCCTGAAGAAAGCATCGCGTTTCTGGAAGCGATCCTGAAAGAGGACGCCGATATCAAGCAGGGCGAACCCGGCGTCCCCGTCTATCTTTTCGGGAACATGCTTCCCGAGCCGGAGGCCTTCACCCTCTTCGAATCCTGCGGCGCGCATATCGTGTCGGACGATCTCTGCACCGGTTCCCGTCTGTTTGCGGCCGTCGAAACGGTCGACGGCGAGATCCTCCTGAACCTGGCGCGCGGCATCCTCGGACGGCCCTCCTGCGCGCGGACATTCAGCGCGGAAAGGCCAGGAAGCCTGGGCGACGACGTTGCCGCAGCGGCGATAAATGCGGGAGCCCGGGGCGTCATCGGTTACACGGCGAAATTCTGCGATCCCTATATCGCCCGTCTGCCCGGCGTCCAGGAATCTCTGAAGAGAGAGGGTATCCCCTTTCTTCTGCTCGAGGGTGATTGCACGCTCCGGTCCATCGGTCAACAGAGAACGAGGATAGAGGCTTTCATTGAGATGATGAGGTGACGGACATGATGAAGGAATATTTTACCGATCTGGAAGCGGGCATTGTAAAGGCGATCCGCGATGGAAATTCGAGCCATAGAAAGCTCTATACCCTTGAACTCGCCCGCCTCGGGAAGAGGCTCTATTCAGGGACCGATGCCATCGCCTGGTGCGGCATCACGGCCCCTTTCGACCTGCTCAATGCCATGGGCGTGACCTCCTGCTTCGTGGAATTCATCGGGGCCATGCTCGCCTCAACCGGCGCGGTCGGCTCATTCATCGAAGAGACCGACCGTACGGGATATTCCTCCGATGCGTGCAGTTATCACCGTTCCGTGAGCGGCGCGGCCAGCAAAGGCATGATGCCGGTGCCGGAATTTCTGATCGGCACGACAAATCCTTGCAGCGGCGGACTGGCCGTCCTGGAAACCCTCGCCCGCCGTTTCGGCAGGGAACTCTTCGTACTGCACGTGCCGCAGGACGATTCGGCCGGCAACGTTCGATTCCTGGCCGACCAGATGCGGGAGATGGTGGCCTTCGCGTCGCGTATCACCGGCAGGACACTGGACGACGCTGCACTCCGAAAAACCGTGGAAAATTCAAACCGGGCCAGCGGGATCATGAAGGAGATCTTCGCACTCGCCCGCCATGTCCCCTCGCCGGTCGCAAGCAGAGACCTCAGCAATTTCGGCATTGTCATGTCCCTCTTTCTCGGTAGCGAACAGGCCATCACCATCGCGGAGGCCTACCGGGACGAATTCAGGAAAAGGATCGATGCCGGCAGAGGACGGCAAATCCGGAAGGAAATTCCGGCTGCTCTGGATACAGAACCGGATCCAGTTCAGGCATGGGCTGGAAAAGATGCTGGAAGAGGAATACGGCGCCTCCATCATCATCGATGAACTCAACGACATCACCTGGGACCCGATCGATCCTGAACATCCCTTTGAGGGATTCGCCCGGCGATCGATCTCCATCCCCTTTAACGGAACC
>CAWJHT010000048.1:0-60735 GCA_963842685.1 uncultured delta proteobacterium
CGGCGAAGGAGCCGACGGTGGAGATGAACAGGACCATGCCGGCGGTGAATCCCGACGGCCGCTGCCAGGCAGTGGTGATCCCGATGATGTAGGGGGAGACCATCGCCATGATCGAGACCGGGACGAAGAAGATCACGTTCATGGCGATGAGCGATCCGAGACGGACATCGACGATGTTCTCGGAGATCGAATTCGCAGACGGGTTGATAGATGACCGGGATCATCAGCACCCAGAGGGAGCAGCCGACGAGGAAGGCCGCCAGGACCGAGATCCGGGGGAACCGCCGCGAGAGCCAGCCGCCGGCGACGTAGCCCACGGAGAAGTGGACCATGAAGGAGCTGATGATGCTCCCCCAGATGTAGATGGAGCCTCCGAAGTAGGGGGACATCAGGTTCGAGGAGAGGATCTCCAGGCTCATCACCACCGCGCCGAACGACACGAGCAGCAGGATGAAGACGGTATAAACGATCTGCATGCCCATTCCCTCTATTTCTTACTTTTTCTGCATCAGGAGCAGGTTCGCCGGGTTGAAGTCGTCCGTCAGGATCGGTGCTTTTTTGACGACCGGCGGGACCTTGCATTTGCCCACCTCCGCGAAGAGGTCGATCCGGCCGATCCTTCCGCCCAGGCGCTCGGCCTGCTTCCGGAGCCCCGCGGGCTCGACGGCCGGACGGTCGGAGGCGACGATGACGCAGCTCCCGCTTCTCTGTCCCTCGAAGACGAAGACCTTTGCGAAGACCGACCGGAAGGTCGCGATCTGGGCGTCGTAGAGTTTGTTGCCGCAGAAGAGGTTCTGGATGACGATCCCGCCTTCCGTCAGGCGTGACTGGGCCAGCGTGAGGAATTCCTTCGTCGTCATGTGGGCGGGAATGTAGTCGGAATTGAAGGCGTCGAGCCAGATCTGGTCGTAGCGTTCCCGGCTTTTCTTGAGGAACTGGCGTCCGTCGTCGATGGAAAGCGACTGGCCGGCCGGGATGCTGAAGCCGAAATACTGCTTCGCCAGCTTTTCCACGAGGGGGTCCACCTCGACCGTCTGGAGCTTGACCTGCGGCAGATGCATCCGGAAGACCGTCGGGATGTAGCCCCCGCCGAGGCCGATAAGGCAGACCGTCTTTGCTTCCGGCCGGAAGAGGAAACCGGCGAACATCATCGAGGTGTACTCGAAGAGGGAGGCGTCCGGCATCTCGAGATCGAGGCAGGTCTGGCGAAGGTCGCGCTGGCGGCCGAAGATCATGCACCGCTCCATGCCGTCCTGACGGATGGTGATGTGGTGGTAGATGGAGTCGCCCTCGTAAAGGGTCTTGTCGGCTCGCGGCGGCCTGCGCCTGCTGCAGCCGGAAAAAGCCAAAGACCGACAAGAAGAATGAAACCGATTGCACTGCTATCTTTCATGAAATCTCCGTTTCCGTTGCCCGAAGGCAGGATACATCGCCGATCCGACGACCTCGGTCTCTTGTATGCGATGTCAGGAAATATTTCAATCGCAATTCTTTCCCTTCTGCCCCAGAGTAAAGGAGGCTGAGGAACAGGGAACCTCCCCTCATCCATTTTCCGATTTTCCGGGTTGATCAATCGCGTAAATCACGATAGAAGGGGAGCAACTTGTCCGGAGATGGTCCCGGAGATCGGTAGGAATAGCGGAAAAGAGGATGAAATGGCGGAAGGCGGCGTGATTGTGGACAGTGCGATGGATTTTCCCGGGGTCATCGCCGGGACGGCGGCGCCGCGGGAGGTCATCGAGGCCCTCTGCCTGATCTCTGTCCGGTATCTCGGATTCGACGGCCGCCTGCATGAGGGCCAGCTCGTCGTTCACCGGGAGCTGGCGGCGGATCTGGGAGAGATTTTCGCCCTGATGGAGACCTCTGAAATTCCCCGTTGCCGGTGCGGTTCCCATCGTCCGGTACGGATGGTCCGATGAAGCGTCCATGGCCGCGGATAACACCTCGGCCTTCAATTACCGCACGATTGCCGGAACGGACCGGCTTTCCTGCCATGCGACGGGACGGGCGGTCGACATCAACCCGCGGCGGAATCCGGCGATCTATCCGGACGGCCGGATCGCCCCAACGGGAGCCGTATACCGGCCCGGCAGCCCGGGGACCTTCACCGACGAGCATCCGGTGGTCGTGCGCCTTCCGCGAGCGGGGGTGGCGCTGGGGAGGCCATTTCACGCACATGAAGGATTATCACCACTTTGAGAAACAGGGAGCCGTAGGGATTGTGAGAAAAGGAAGACCGTATTGATGGACGAGCCGAAGATCAAAGTGGGGATCTGCGACGGTTATCCCGAGATCCGGGGACGTCTGAACGGTGTTTACCGCACGAATGGGTCGTCGCTTACCGGCGAATTCACCGCCCGTCCGCGGGAGGGCGCGATCGTTCTTTACGACGCCTTCGACCGGGAGGTCCTCCGGACGCGCGGAAATCCACCTGCTTGCCGAAGGGAAGGGCACGTTTACCCTTCATGAGGTGACGATCGGCGTCCGGTTCCACTGGGAACGCCGGGAGGAGCAGACTTTTTCCGGGGACCTGACGTTCCTGCCTTCGGGGAAGGGGACCCTCGTCGCGGTCAACGAAATCTCCGTGGAGGAGTACCTCATGAGCGTCGTCTCATCGGAGATGAGCGGCGAAGCGCCTTTTGCGTTTCTCAAGGCCCACGCCATCGCCTCGCGGAGCTGGCTCGTCGCGATGCTCAGTCGCGGCAGGGAGGAGAAGGGGGACGGACGGGAGACCGTGATCCGGAGGGAAGGGGAGGTCGTCCGCTGGTACGATCGCGAGGACCACGCCCTGTTCGACGTCTGCGCCGACGACCACTGCCAGCGGTATCAGGGGATCATCCGGCCGGGTGTCCGGGAGGGCGGCGGAGGCCGTCCGGGAGACGCGGGGCGTTTTCCTGATCCACGAGGGGAAGATCTGCGACGCCCGCTACCACAAGGCATGCGGCGGGCTGACCGAGAATTTCGCGACCTGCTGGGAGGAGACATCGGTTCCCTATCTCTCCCACGTTTCCGATTCCGCAAGGCCGCATGCCCCCGTCCGGACGGAAGCAGAGGCGGAGCGGTGGATCCTCTCCCGCCCCGATGTCTTCTGCCACACGCAGGATCAGGATCTCCTCCGGCGTATTCTTCCCGCATTCGACCGGGAGACGGCCGATTTTTTCCGCTGGCAGGTCAGCTACGGAAGAGAGGAGCTGGAGGCGATTCTGCGGAAAAAATCGGGGATCGACTTTGGCGTCCTGCACAATCTCGTTCCGCTGGAGCGCGGCCCCTCCGGACGGATCCGCCTGCTTCGGATCGAGGGATCGAAGGCCACAGTGGCCGTCGGCAAGGAACTGGAGATCCGTCGCTGGCTCTCGCCGAGCCATCTGTACAGCAGCGCCTTCATCGTCTGCACGACCCGGGATCCTTCCGGGATACCGGCCCGCTTCACCCTCTTCGGGGCGGGCTGGGGACACGGAGTCGGGCTCTGCCAGATCGGGGCCGCAGTGATGGCCGAGAAGGGATACACCGCCGAGGAGATCCTCCGGCACTACTTCCGCGGGGCGGCGCTGGTAAAACGGTATTGACATTGGAGGCAGGGGCAGCTGGCATCCTGTACTCCAGAACTGGCAGGAAAGAGAGCCGATGAGACAAGAAAAACGAACGCCTCGGAATCCCTGGGCATGGGTCCCGTCCCTCTACCTTGCCGAAGGCACCCCTTACGTCATGGCCATGACGGTCTCCGTGATCCTCTACAAACGCCTCGGCGTCTCCAATACCGACATCGCCTTCTATACCAGCTGGCTCTACCTTCCCTGGGTGATCAAACCCCTCTGGAGCCCCTTCGTCGACATGTTCCGGACGAAGCGGTTCTGGATCGTCGCGATGCAGCTTGTGATCGGCGCGTCCTTCGCCTGCGTGGCCCTCACGATCCCGGCGCCCGGATTCGTGCGCTATACCCTCGCTTTTTTTTGGATCATGGCGTTCAGTTCGGCCACCCACGACATCGCCGCCGACGGCTTTTACATGCTCGGCCTCAAGGAGTACCAGCAGGCGGCCTTCATCGGGGTGCGGACGATCTTCTACCGGATCGCGATGATCGCCGCCAAGGGGATCCTCGTCGTCCTGGCCGGAACCCTGGAGCAGCGCGGCTTCAGCGTCGCCACGGCCTGGTCGGTGACCTTTTTTCTCCTTGCGGCGATCATGCTGGCGCTGTTTCTCTACCACCTTTTCGTTCTGCCCTATCCCGACGGCGGACCGGCCCGTCTCCCGCGACCTGTCCCGGAGCCGCTCCGAGGCTTTTCTCCGGGGCTTCGTCCTCTTTTTCCGGAGGAAGGATATCCTTGCGGTCCTCGCCTTTTTCCTTTTCTACCGCTTCGCCGAGGCGCAGCTCGTGAAGATGGTCGCCCCCTTCCTCCTCGATCCGCGAACGAAAGGGGGGCTCGGGCTCTCGACCGCGGAAGTGGGGATCGTCTATGGGACGGTCGGGGCGATTGCGCTGATGCTGGGAGGCCTTCTCGGCGGCTGGCTCATCTCCCGGAACGGTCTCAAATACTGGCTCTGGATCATGGTCTTTGCGATGCACCTGCCGGATGCGATCTTCATCTGGCTCTCCCAGGCGATGCCGGAGAGTCTGCTTCTGATCAACCTTGCCGTGGCGACGGAGCAGTTCGGCTACGGCTTCGGTTTTACGGCCTACTCCCTCGTCATGATCATGGTCTCCGAGGGGGAGTACAAGACGGTCCATTACGCGATCGCGACGGGGATCATGGCCCTCGGGATGATGATCCCGGCGATGGTGAGCGGCTGGATCCAGGAACATCTGGGGTATTCCCATTTCTTCCTCTGGGTCCTCCTCTCCACGATCCCCGGCTTCATTGTGGCGGCGATGATCAAAATCGATCCCGAGTTCGGGAAGGGAAAATAGCGGAAAGAAGAGGATCATGATGGCGATGAACGCCTCTGCCGGGAGCGCAACCCGTAAGCCCCGCCTTACAGGCGGGGATAAGGGGCGCAATAAAGAACAGAACTCTTCCTTGCAGGAAAGCCTCGCCCTGTGGGCGGGGAACTTCGCAATCCGGACGGCCTTTATCCTCGGGGCGGGGCTGGGAATGCGTCTCCGCCCCCTGACCGAGGAATGTCCCAAGCCGCTTCTCCCGGTCGGCGGCCGCCCCCTGATCACCTTCGCGATGGACCATTGCCTCACGGTCGGGGTCGAGCGGTTCATCGTCAACACCCACCACTGTCCCGCTGCCTATGACAGGGCCTTTCCCGAGAAGCGCTGGCGGGGAAGGCCGATTCTCTTCAGCCACGAGCCGGTCCTCCTCGACACGGCCGGGGGGCTGAAGAACATCGAGGACCTTCTTACAGCGGACGAAACCCTCCTCGTCTACAACGGCGATATCCTCTCCGATCTTCCCCTCGGACGGCTCCTCGAAGCCCATGCGGCGGGAGGGAAGGAGGTCACCCTCGTCCTGAGGAGCGACGGTCCTCTGATGAATGTGGCCCTCGACGCGGAAGGCGCCATCTGCGATCTGCGGGGGTTGCTGGGGAATCCCGGCGTACGTCTCTGTCTCTTCACGGGGATCTATGCGGTGGAGAAGCGCTTCTTCCGGCGTCTGACACCCGGCAAGGTCGAATCGGTCGTTCCGGTCCTTGTGGAGATGATCCGGGAGACCCCGGGGTCCGTCGGCAGTGTGGTGATCGACGAGGGAGTCTGGCGGGATATCGGCGATCCGGAGGCCTATGAACGGGTCAAGACCTCGGGGATGAGACTCCGTTACGACAATGAGGATAAGCGGGTCATGATGACCGAGTCCCCGGACGCCCCCTGCGACCGGATATTGAATTCGACCGGCATCCGGGATGAGGTCTGTCAACCGGCTCCTGCCCGTAAAGATCCGCCGATGCAAAAAGGATTTGCCGCCGTTGGAGAACTCCGGGACGGTGGACAAATTCCCGAGTACGAGACCTTTGTCCGTACGATTCTCGGTCTATCCACGGCTAACGATATGACCCTCGTCCCTGTCGGGCAGGGCGGATCGGACCGCGACTACTTCCGCGTCACCATTCCCGGCCGCGATCCCTTCATTCTCATGCGTTACGGGCGATTCGCGCGAGGAGAACACATATTACGCCGCGATCGCCGGTTTTCTCCGGAGAATCGGCGTGGCGGTTCCCGATATCCTCGGCCACGATCCGAAGCGGGGGCTCCTGCTGATGGAGGACCTCGGGGATGAGGACCTCTTCACCTGCCGCAATGCCCCCTGGGACCTCCGCCGCAGACTCTACGAGAAGACCCTGGCCATTGTTTCCAGGTTGCACGCATTCCCGCCGGCGCGCTTCCCCGCGGGCGACATCCGCCTGATGCCCGGCTTCGGTCCGGAGCTCTACCGCTGGGAGCGGGACTACTTCCGGGAGCAGTGCGTCAGGAAGACCTGCGGCATCCGCCTGACCGGCGAGGAGGATGAGGCACTGGAGACGGAGCTGGGGACCCTTGCCCGGCGCCTCCTGGAGACGCCCCCGGTGCTCGTTCACCGGGATCTCCAGTCCCAGAACGTGATGGTCCGGAAAGGTGAGCCGGTCCTCATCGATTTTCAGGGGATGCGCTTCGGGAGCCTCTTCTACGATCTCGGGTCCCTTCTCTATGATCCCTACGTGGAGATCCGAGGATGCCGATCGCGCCTCCCTCCTGAGAATCTATTACGACCTCTCCCGTCCGTCGCAGGATTGGGACGAATTCGAGAAGCTCTTCCATCTGGCCTCGGCCCAGCGTCTGATGCAGGCCCTGGGGGCGTACGGTTTTCTCGGTCGCGAACAGGGGAAATCCCGCTTTCTCGTCCATATCGCTCCCGCCCTGGATCGCCTGATCGACGTCACCGGCCGGACGGGAACCCTCCCAAGGCTCCATGCCCTTGCCCGCCGTTGCCGCGCTTCCGTTCCTTCTCTGTCAGCGCTTTTGTAGGGGTTGAACATTTTTTCAAATAATATTCGGGAGTTGATGGAACGCTTTCCATTTGACAGATCAAGAGGCATGCATTAGCCTTCAGGAAATATTGTTCACTCAACCCATATCGCCCTTTTTTTCATCGGGCATCACCGTCTACTATGACAAAGGAGCGCCAGATGACAGATCCCTGCGGGACAAATCAAAATCTGATGAAAGAGATATCCTGCTTACAAAAGAGAATTCAGGAACTGGAAAAATCGGAAGCTGATCGCAAACAGGTGGAGGAGGCGCTGAGGGAGAGCGAGGAGAAGTATCGTTTGTTGGTGGAGAACGCGGTAGAAGCGATTTTTGTGGCCCAAGACTACAAGTTGAGGTTTGTAAATAACAAAACGGAAGAGCTCATCGGCTATAAAAAGGAGCAACTGATATCGAAACCTTTTATTGATTTCATACACCCGGATGATCGTTCGCTGGTTCTGGATAGATACATCAAAAGGCAGCAAGGCGTCGAACTGCCTTCCAAATATTCTTTCAGGATCCTTCACCAAACAGGGAAAATACTTTGGGTGGAACTGAACGCAGTAGTCATTTTTTGGGAACAGAGAATCGCTACCTTGAATTTCCTCGATCGACATCACCGAGCGCAGGAGGTCTGAACAGGAGATAACCGCCCTTGCCGATATTGGAAGGGTGATCGGTTCAACCCTCGATATCGACGATGTGTATGAACAGTTCGCCTCCATCACCAGGCAACTGATTCCGTTCGATACGCTCAGTGTGAATCTGATTGATCTCAACAAAATCTATTTCACATCGCTTACCTCTCGGGTCTCAATCTCCCCGGGCGAGTGGCAGGGCTTGATGTTCCGCTCAAGGGTACGATGACGGAGTATGTGATGCGCAGACAGAAGACAAAGATATTCGAAGCATCCAGCGCTGAGGATATGGGCCGTCAGTATCCTGAGATCAACAAGATATTGTCCATTCAGGCTGGATTCTATTCGAATATGCTGATTCCCCTGTTCTCGAATGATGCCATAATAGGGGTCCTCCATTTCCGGTCAAAAAAACACAATGCTTACAGCGATGCGGTAATAAGCTTGGCAGAGAGGATCGGGATGCAGATTGCCGGAGCGATAGCCAATGCGCAGATGTTCAAAAATCTCAGTAAGACGGAGATGTCCCTACGGGAGAGCGAGGGACGGTTCCGTGCACTGGTGGAACAAGCGGCGGTAGGAGTGGCCGAGATTGATATGGGCACGGGCCGTTTCCTCATTGTAAACCGGCGTCTTTGCGAGATGGTCGGTAGGACGGAGGCAGAGCTGCTGGCTACCACCTTCCAGGCGATCACGCATCCGGATGATCTCCATCTGCACGATGAAAAAATGGCGCTGCTGATGGCCGGAAAGATCGGATACTATAGCCTGGAGAAGCGATACGTGCGGAAGGACGGGACGATCATCTGTGTGAATATCACAGTATCACCGCTCTGGAATCCGGGAGAAAAACCCGGGCGTAATATGATCGTGGTCGAAGACATCACCGAGAGAAAACAGGCAGAGCAAGACCTGAAACAAGCACACAGACAACTGACCTCTCTCTTCAATGGAGCACGGGATGCCATCTTTATCGTCGATATTGCGACGGGGCTCATCCTCGATGCCAATGATGAGGCGGCCCAATTGTTGAATCTCCCCCGGGAAACCCTCATAGGCCTTCACCACTCCCAGCTGCATCCGGCAGAAAAGGCCGATTTTCACCGAAAGCGATTTCTTGAGCGGTCGCAGATATCCAATCCGAATCTTGTTGAGGCGGAAGTTTCGACATCCGATGGTCGACGTATTTCCGTTGAGATCAGCGCCAGAAGCATTGAACTATCGGACGGCAAACGAGCCATGGTAGCTATTTTCAGAGAGATCACCGAGCGAAAACAGGCGGAGGATTCCCTACGGAAACAGGCAAACAAGCTATCGAGTATCTTTCGTGCCGCCCCAGTCGGCATCGGGATGGTCATCAACAGGGTGATTCAGGAAGCGAACGACACACTCTGTCAGATGACGGGGTATTTCCTGGAGGAGCTCTTGGGACGAGATGCCAGAATGCTCTATCCCACTCAGGAAGACTACGACTATGTGGGACAGGAAAAGTATCGTCAAATTGGTGAAAAGCGTATCGGGACCGTGGAGACGCGCTGGAAAAGAAAAGACGGGAGGATCATCGATATTATGCTCAGTTCAACGCCGCTTGATCCCGATGATCTTCCCAAAGGGGTGACCTTCACGGCTCTCGACATCACCGAGCGCAAGCGGGCGGAAAAAACGTTGCAGCGCCAGAACATCTATCTGGAATCGCTCAATGAAACCGCTCTGGGGCTGATGCGTCGTAAAGACCTGAAGGACATCTTTCAGGCCATCCTTGACCGGGCCATGCGTTTTTTCGGAACGGACGAGGGGTGGATTTTTATATACCATTTCCAAGAGGGCGTTTTCGAGTACAAAGCCGCCATGGGAAAAAGGGAATATCGAGATCGGATCGCGTGTCGAAGCCGACAGTGGAATCAGCGCAGAGGTCAGGCGAACGGAACAAACGGTTCTGATTGACGACTACCATGTTTGGCCCAAACGGGCAAGCGGCAGAGAGTACGACATGCGCCGGGCAACGGTGGCCATTCCGCTCCGATATGAGGGACAGCTGGCCGGGATTCTTGGCCTGTCGCATCATGATGCGGCGAAACGCTTTGAGGATGACGATCTCGCCATACTGGAACGTTTGGCGGAACTGGCCTCGATCGCTCTTGACAACGCACAGCTTTACGACCGGATGAAACTGGAATTGGCGGAACGGAAACAGGCGGAGGAGGAAAACATCAGGCTTGTGGAGCGTCTGCAAAGGGCGGAAAAGATGGAGGCCCTGGGGCAACTGGCCGGTGGAGTAGCCCATGATCTGAATAACGTCTTGGGGATACTTAGTCGGGTATTCGGAACTATTGCTGTTGGAAATCCCTGAGGGGAGTCGAGTCCAGGGAGATTCCATGCTAAAAAGATTTTGACAGTCGACGGAGAAAGGGGCAGCGATCATTCAGGATCTTCTCACGTTGGCCAGGAGAAGTGTCGTTGTATCAGAGGTGATCAATCTCAACAACATTGTTCAGGTTTTCTCAAAACCCCGGTATTTGAGAAGATGAAGGACCATCATCCCCGTGTGACCTTCAGGGCCGAGTGCGACAAGAATCTTCTGAACATCAAAGGCTCCCCCGTCCATCTGGAAAAGACGTTGATGAACTTGGTGTCGAATGCGGCGGAATCTATTTCCGAAAAGGGAGAGGTGACGATACGGACGGAGAGCCGCTATATTGACAAAGCCATCCAGGGATATGACGAGGTCAAGGAGGGAGATTATGCCGTCCTGACCGTATCCGATACGGGGATGGGCATCCCTGCTGAGAACAGAGAGAAGATATTTGAGCCTTTTTATACAAAAAAGACGATGGGCAGGAGCGGGACCGGGCTGGGATTGGCGATTGTCTGGGGTACGGTGAAGGATCACAACGGGTATATTGATGTGAAGTCGGAAGTGGGACAGGGAACCACCTTTACGCTTTACTTCCCAGTGACGAGGGAGGAAGCGATTTCAAAACAGCAAAAGATGCCGATGGAACGTTACATGGGCCAGGGAGAATCGGTTTTGGTGGTGGATGATATTGCCGAGCAGAGGGACGTTGCCGCAGGATTGCTTACAGCGCTTGGGATATAGCGTTCGTGTGGTTTCCAGTGGGGAAGAGGCGGTGGAGTATCTCAAGGGGAAAAAGGCAGATATTCTTGTGTTGGACATGATCATGCCGCCGGGGATTGATGGTCTGGAGACCTATCAGAGGGTTCTGGAAGTCAATCCGAAGCAGAAAGCGATTATTGTCAGCGGTTTTTCGGAGACGGAGCGAGTCAAGAAGGCTCAGAAGCTGGGAGCGGGTGACTACGTCAAGAAACCCTATGTGATGGAAAAGATCGGTGTGGCTCTTCGGAAGGAACTGGATAAAAAATAGACGGCAGCATATCCTTCATCACAAAGAGGGCCGCCGTGACATGAGAAAAACCGTACCGGCGATCATCTGCTTCCTGCTCATGTTTGTGCCCTTGGCAAGCGCCGGAACCGGAGGTCTCCGGCTGGAAAACGACCGCTTTGTTATCCACTATATCGCCGGGGACGATGGGCTCGCGGCGGAGCTGATACGCGACTCTCTCCGGATCCGGGAGAGAGTCATCGCCGATATCGGGGTGGATTTTGCTGAAAAGACGGAGCTCCGTCTCTCGCCGACCATCGAGGCCTTCCGGGAGGCCCAGCCGGGCGGAACCTGGATTCCCCTCTGGGCCGCGGGGGTCGCCTATCCCGAGCAGAACGTCATCGTCCTGCTTTCGCCGCGGGCAATCAAGGGGAGCCGGATGAATGTGGTTGAAATCTTCACCCATGAGTTCAGCCATGTCGCCCTGTGTCGTGCCCTCACGGGGGTGAAGGTGCCGGTCTGGCTGAACGAGGGGCTCGCCATCTACGAGGCGCGGGAGTGGACCTTTTCCCGAATCTCCGTCCTGACGAGGGCCTCCCTCACGGACCGGTTGATCCCCCTGCCGGTCCTTACCCTGTCGTTTCCCGCGGAGGCAGAACCCGCCGAGCTTGCTTATGCGGAGAGTTTCATGTTCATCTCTTTCCTGATCAACAAGGTGGGCCGGGAGGCCTTCCACAAGCTGATCCGGGACTACATCCGTTACGGAGATCTGGCGGGGGCGCTCCGGCGGGGAACGGGAATGAACCTTGCTGATCTTGAAGAGCGTTGGCTCGTCTATCTGAAGCTCCGCGTCTCGTGGATCCCGATCATCACGAGCGTCACTACGCTCTGGTTCGCTGCGGCGCTTATCTTCATTTACGGGTACGCGCGGAAGAAACGGCAGGCGAACCGGCGTCTGAAAGAGATGGCGGCGGAAGAGGAATCGGAAGAGTGGCATCCAAACGGCTGATCATCTCAAAAAACAAACCCGAGTCCAAAATCGGTTTAATCCTGCTCGCTTTCATTGCGTTCATCTCGCTGGGGCTGCCGGATGGCTTGCTGGGTGTGGCCTGGCCCTCGATCCGGGGAAGCTTCTCACGCCCGCTCGATTCGCTTGGAGTCTTGCTTTTTGCAATCATGGCGGGCTATCTCACCTCAAGTTTTTTCAGCGGCCACCTGATCGCCCGGCTGGGGGTCGGCAAATTACTCGCTGCCAGTTGTGCCGCTACGGGTGCAGGTCTCATTGGGTATACCCTCGCGCCGACCTGGTGGATGATCGTTGCATGCGGGGCTGTCACAGGTTTAGGGGCAGGGGCGATTGACGCAAGCCTCAATTCCTACATCGCCTCGAATTTCGGGGAAGGATTGATGCAGTGGCTGCACGCGAGCTGGGGGATTGGCGTGACGATAGGTCCTATGATTATGACCACCGGGATCAAATTCTTCAATTCCTGGCGATGGGGCTATGTTTTGGTTGGAGCAGTCCAGCTCACGCTCGCGGCTTGTTTTGCGCTGACGAGTTCTCTGTGGCAGCGAAGGGACGGCCATATTGAATCCGAAAAAAGTCAGCGGCTGACGGATTATAAAACACCCTTCCTTGAAACGCTTCGTCAACCCCCTGTCTGGTTGAGCATCCTGTTTTTTTTCCTCTATACCGGCATTGAAGCGACCTTGGGCAGTTGGGCCTACACGCTGCTGACCGAGTCGCGCGGCATCCTTCCCCAAGTGGCGGGTCTCTGGACAGGCAGTTACTGGGCGACATTTACCATGGGTCGTGTTTTAGCGGGCCTTTACACAAAACGGATCGGTGTCCACACCTTGATTCGCATCAGCTTGCTCGCGGCATTCGGGGGAGCCGTGCTCCTGTGGTGGAATCCAACGGCATGGATTGGCTTGTCTGGAGTCATCATCATCGGTTTTTCTATTGCGCCCATCTTTCCCGGCTTGGTTTCCGGCACCAGCGGGCGCGTCGGGCCGCGTTATGCGGCAAATACGATTGGCATGCAGATTGGCGCAGCAGGCTTGGGAACGGCGATTCTTCCGGGTATCGCCGGCATTTTGGCCCAGCATACTTCCCTGGAAATGATTCCGGCGTACCTGACCATTTTGGTGGTGACCCTATTCGGGTTGTATTCATTGTCTATGCGGCAGGAGAAAACACATTCGACCTGAAGCTTTGGGAATACGCTGAAAACGGGACGCGGTCATCCCTTTGCAGACAGCTTTCGGTCCAGCGCTTCCTTGATTTTTGCCAGAAACTGCCTCGTCGTCAGCCAGGAGCTGACGCCGGTCAGTATGGCCATATCCTTCGTCATATGCCCCGCTTCGACCGTGTCGACGCAGGCCTGCTCGAGGGCGTCGGCGAATGCCTGTACCGCGGGCGTGGCGTCGAACAGACCCCGGTAATACACCGCACGCGACCAGGCGAAGATCGAGGCGACGGGATTGGTCGAGGTTTCCCGGCCGGCCTGGTGTTCGCGGAAGTGGCGGGTGATCGTCCCGTGCGCCGCCTCGGTGAGGACGGTCTTGCCGTCCGGCGTCAGGAGCATCGACGCCATCAGCCCCAGAGACCCGAAGCCGGCGGCCACCACATCCGACAGGACGTCCCCGTCGTAGTTCTTGCAGGCCCAGACGAAACCGCCCGAGGACCTGATCGCGAAGGCGGCCAGCTCGTCCACCATCCGGTGTTCGTAGTGAATGCCCTTTGCTGCGAAGCGCTCCCGGAACTGGGTGTCGTAAACGTCCTGAAAGGTGTTCTTGAACAGGCCGTCGTAATGTTCCAACTCCGTGTTCTTGGTCCCCAGATAGACGGGATATCCCCGTTCCAGGCCGAAGTTCATGCAGGAGAGGGCGAAGCCGCGGACGGACTCCTCCGTGTTGAAAATGCCGAGGGCGGCGCCGGCCCCTTCGATGTCGCAGACCTCGATCTCGACGGGTTTCCCCCCGTCATGGGGGAGCTGCCGCAACAGCACCTTGCTGCCCCCCGGCGGGCAGGTCGAAATCGGCGCCCCCGAAGAGATCGCCGAAGCCGTGACGGGCCACGACGATCGGCTTGATCCAGCCGGGGACCAGCCGGGGGATGTTTTTCATCACGATCGGCTGACGGAAGAGAGTCCCGCCGATCCGGTTGCGGGTCCCGCTGTTGGGCGATTTCCAGGCTTTCTTGAGGCCGTATTCCTTCACCCGCGCCTGATCGGGATTGATGGCGGCGCATTTGGCGCCGACGCGGTATTTCTTGATCGCCTCGACGGCGTCGAGAACGACCTGGTTGTCGGTCCTGTCGCGGTTCAGGAGGTGATAGTCGAAGTAGACCAGATCGATATCCAGATAGGGCAGGATCAACTCCTCCCGGATCCAGCCCCAGATCACCCGAGCCATTTCATCGCCGTCGAGTTCGACGACGGGATTTTTGACTTTGATTTTTTCCATATTTCCCTCTTCTAAGAATTTCTGTATCCGTATTCCCGGACGCCGCCCATGCCGGCGTACCTGGAGAAAACGTGCTCGTTTTATAGTTTTCATTCAGCCCCGTGGTTGTTTCGCCCATTCCGGGATTGCCCTTTATCGCTTGCTCCCCGTGTTCGCCGAAGTCTTCTGCATCCGGCGCTGCTTGACAATGGGCAGCACAACGGAAAGGATGAGCATGACCCACAGGACGTTCCCGATGGCCGAGGAGAAGAGCACCAAGACATCCCCCTGGGAGATCCTGCAGAGCGCGCATCAGGTACCGCTCGAAGATCGGGCCGAGGATGATCCCGATCAGGATGGCCGTTACGTGGTAGCCCGTTTTGCGTGCGATGTACCCGATGATGCCGAACACCAGAGCGAGCCCCATGTCGAAGATATATTCGCGGGGCGCAAACGACCCGACGATGGTGAACCCGATGATCAGGGGGGCCAGGTACTGAGTCGGGATCAGCGTGACCTTCGAGAGGTAGCGCGCCAGCGGGAGGATCGTGGGGATCATGAAGAGGTAGGCCACGACCATGGAGATGAAGACGCCGTAGGCGAGTTCGGGGTTCTGGATGAAGAGCCGCGGCCCGAGGACGATCCCCTGGTACTGCAGGACGACCATCATGACCGCCGCCGTGCTCCCGCCGGGGACGCCGATCGCCATGAGCGGCACCAGGGTCCCCGAGGTGACTCCGTTGTTGGACGATTCGGGTGCGAGGACGCCCTCCGGAATCCCGGTCCCGAACAGTTCGGGATGTTTGGAGAAGGTCCGGGCCTGCTGATAGGCGACGAAGGCCGCGATGCTCGCACCGGCCCCCGGGATGATCCCGATGATGAGCCCCACAAAGGCGGTCCAGGTAATCAGCCACCAGTGGCGGGCGGAGATGACCAGCCCCTCGATGGTGTCGGCCCACCGGGCCTGCACGGCCCTCGCTTTCCCCTCTTCCGTCAGGATGGTGGGCTTGTCGATCATGGCCAGGGCCTCGGAGATGGCGAAAAGCCCGATGAGCGCCGGGACCAGCGGCACGCCCTCGTAGAGTTCGAGAAATCCGAAGGTCGCCCGGGCGTCGAGTAGATCTGGTCGGCGCCGATCGCCCCGATCAGCAGGCCGAAGAAACCGGCGATCAGCCCCTTGAGCATATCCTCCGCGGCGATGACGGCGATCAGGGTGAGGCCGAAGAGCATCACCACCACCATCTCGACGCTGCGGATGTAGAAGCTCAGCTTGACCAGCAGGGGCATCGCCAAAACGACAACGATCGAGGTGATCAGCCCTCCGAAGACGGAGCTGGCGAAGCAGCAGACCAGGGCCTGCTGGGCCTTGCCGTTCTTGGCCATCATGTAGCCGTCGATGGTCGTGGCGGCGGCGCCGCCGGTCCCCGGGATGTTGACGAGGATGGCGGGGATCCCCCCGCCGAGCTGGGTCGCGCAGTAGAGCGAGGCCATGAAGACCATCGCCAGCTCGACCTTCATCGAGAGGGTGAGGGGCAAAAGCAGGATCAGCGTGTTGGCGGCGTTGAATCCGGGGACCGCCCCGACGAGGGTCCCGAGGATCACCGCAGGAATGATGATGTACCACCACCCGAAGGCCGTACCGATCAGATCAAACAAGAGATTGAAGTCCCAGCCCATATCGACCCCCCTATCCGAAGATCCGCGCCAGGAGGTTCTCGACCGGCCCGTGCGGAAAACGGGTGTTAAGAATGACGATGAACCCCACGTATCCCCGGCGGCGACGGTCAAGCGCCGTCGTCAAGAAGGGGCAGCGGTTTCCGGACGCCCAGGACGAGCATGGTCGCACACATGAAACAGAAGATGGCGAGGGTGAGGCCGAGCCAGGGGATGACGAAGATGAAACCCATGATGGCGGCGATCAGACCCAGCCGCCTGCCCTGCGATTCCAGAGGCTTCAGGAGCCGGTCCAGGGAGAGCGTCGCTTCACCCCGTTTCAGGAGCAAAACTGTCCTTACGACGAAAATGCCGATCAGCAGGAGCAGTATCGTCCCGATGGCAAGACCGTTCGCCTTGGCTTCCCAGCCGAGATCCCAGATGGTGCTGAAGTAATAGAGCGTAAAAGCGACGGCCAGGACCGGGATCACGAGGTCCGCGCCGATCGCCTGCCGCTTTGTTTTTCCCTGGTCAGATGTAGTCATGGATGAGTCCTTGCTTGCTGTGCGTCCGGGCGGCTTTACGGCCGCCCGGACGATCTTTTCAACGGGGGATCGGCGCACCGGTCCTGAAGCACCTCTCCCACCCTTCATAAAGTCCTATTTCGCGGCGCCCAGGATCGTCTTGTACCGCTTGGTGATTTCGACGATCTCCTGGACATACTTCGTGCAGACCGCGCGGTCTCCGTACTGGATCGTCTCGAAGGGGGCCCCGGTCTTGACGTACCAGTCCCGATAGGTCGGATCGTCGAAGACCTGCTTGGCGGTCTTGTTGAGCTTCTCGAAACGGTCCGGATACTTTTGAGCGGCTTCCGTGTGGATGCCCCAGGCCCGCGCCGAATAGAGCTCCGGGATCTTGGTGCCGAACACCTTGTTCACCACCGGGGCGTTCCCGGAGAGTTTGGCGAGGTTATTCTCATCGGCGAAAACGGTCAGGATACGGATGCGGTCCAGCATGCTGACGGGATTGGCCATGGGCAGGACCCCGCAGTCCGCCTCGCCGTTGAGGACGGCGACAATGGTGGCGTTTCCCCCCGCGTAGGGGACAAGGTTGAACTTGGACTTGGTGGCTTCGCCGAGCGCCAGGGCGCCGATGGAGGCGGGATGGGGGATGCGGCTGGTCGCCGTGGTGACCGCCCGTTTCTTCCCCTCCTCCACCACATCCTCGATCTTCTTGAAGGGGCTTTCCTTACGGACGAAGCAGGCAGCTGTCGTCCACGTCCACCCGGCAGAAGTAGAAAAAGTCCTCCGGGAACCGGTATTTCGGGTTCCTGAGGGTGTACATGATCATCTCCGCGCCCATGTTGCCGAACAGGAGGTTGTAGCCGTTCCGGTCCTTCCGCCCGATGTAGGTTTCATACCCGACCTGGCCGGCCGCCCCCGGATAGAAGTCGTATTCGAAATTGACGCCGAGGGATTTCTTCCAGATGTCGCAGAACGTGCGGGCCAGACGGCCGGCGCTTCCCCCCTGTTCGGTGGGGATCACGACCCTGATCGTCTTGTCCGGAAAGGCCGCGAAGGCGCGCAGGGGAAATCCCCAGAGCGCCCCAGCGCCGGCCACCGCCGCCGTCCCTTTGATGAATTGCCGTCTCGTCAATCCTTTTACATCGTCCGTCATAAATCACCTCCGTCTTCATACTGTATGCGTGATAAAAATCACCCTCAAAAAGAGAGTGATTAGAACCCGACTGCCTGCTTGTCAAGCAGTATTTCATTGTTCAGGGGAAGGCTATATACCGACCGTCTTCATCTGCGGCTCGGGGTAGCGGGTTCCTGCGGTGATGCCGGTAGGAAAAGCCCTGGTCAGCGCATCGCGCTCGTCGTCCGAGAGGGTGATGTCCAGCGCGGCAATGTTCTGTTCGAGGTAGCTGCGGCGTTTGGTGCCGGGGATCGGCACGATGTCGTCACCCTGCGCGTGCACCCACGCCAGTGCGACCTGCGCCGGTGTGCACTTCCTGTCGGCCGCGATTTTTTCGATCGGGGCAAGGAGCCGCACATTATGACTGAAATTGTCCGGATGGAAACGCGGGTGGTCGTGCCGCCGGTCTTTCGGCAACAGCGTGTCCAGGGTCTTGATGGTGGCGGTCAGGAATCCGCGGCCGAGCGGCGAGTAGGCCATGTAACCGATCCCTAGTTCCCGGCACGTGGGCAGTACATGGCTTTCCGCGTCACGGCTCCAAAGCGAATATTCGGTCTCGACCGCAACGATCGGATGCACCTGTGTGCGCGGCGTATCGTCTGGGGCCCCGCCTCCGATAAGGCGAGATAGCGCACCTTCCCCTGCTCGACGAGACGCTTCATCGCACCGACGGTCTCCTCGATCGGGACCATCGGATCGACGCGATGCAGGCCATAGATGTCGATCACGTCGACGCCGAGACGCCGGAGAGAGGCGTTGCACGCCTGCGGCACGTAATCGGGATGGCCCCCGGTCAAACCGGGGGTGTTCACGCCGGCGAGCCGGAGATTGCCGAATTTCGTCGCGATCAGCGCGCTGCTGCGCCTGCCCTTCACGGCGCGACCCACCAGTTCCTCATTCACCCCGGCTCCGTATGCATCGGACGTCACGATGAGATTGACACCCAGCTCCAGCGCCCGATGGAGGGTCGCGATCGATTCCACATCGTTGGGCTCTCCGTAGCTGATCGACATGCCCATGCAACCCAGACCTTGCGCCGAGACGAGAGGTCCGTTTGTCCCGAGTGTGTGTTGTTTCATATTCTCTCCTGTTTTCCTCTTCCCGACCCTTCTGATTTATGTTGTGAACATGAACTTCAAGCGAGACCTAACAGCTGAATTTCTGTTTGTCAAGAAATTTATTCTGTTGAATTTGTCGATGAAATCAAGGTTAATGACGTGTCGGTTTTTTCAAAATATTATAAGTCATAACAGATTGATGTGTGTTTCAAGCGGACATGAATCAAGAAAATTCTTGACTACGAATATCCTATAGGATATAGCATTTATCACATTGGTTATTGGACCGAAATGGTGCAAAAAATGGCGATCGCCTCCAAAACGAAAAATGTGGCTGTCTATAACAAACTGCGACAGGGCATCATCAAGGGGAAATTGAAGCCCGGCCAGAAAGTGGTCATGGCCGAGCTTGCGAAGGAGTTTGGGATGAGCGAGACCCCAGTCCGGGAAGCGATCCGAAGACTGGAAAGCGAAGGGTATATCGATTTCACACCTCACATGGGCGCCATCGTTACGAAAATCGATGAGGGGGAGCTGGTCGAAATCTATCTCATCCGAATTGCTCTGGAGGAACTCGCGACGAGGCTTGCCGGCCCGTATATCGTGGATAAGGATATTGATTTTCTGAACCGGAAGAACCACGAAATGGAGGCGGCGATCCAGCAGGGCCGATACGAAAATCTCGCCGCGATGAATAAGGCCTTTCATTTGAGAATCTACAAAGCGGCATCGTTTCCCAGGCTTTACAAGATGATTTGCGATCTCTGGGACACGTTCGAACGCTGGCCGAGCGTTTTTTTGTATGTGCCGGAAAGAGCCACCGCGGCCGTGGAGGAGCACAAGAGGATCATTCAGGCGCTCCGGACGGGGGATACGGATCAGGCCGATTGCCTGATCAAAGAGCAGAAGGAGCGCACGATGGAGGCGCTGCAAAAGTATATGGCGCAAGCTATTAACCCTCGTTGGTTCCAGGGTTGGTCCGTTGCATTTTATGCGGTATGTGGTCAGGTTCCTTTCAAAACAGGAGGAAAAAATGGGAATCAAAACAAGAGTCGTGGTAGCGGTTGCCCTTCTGGCCAGTCTGTTTATTGGTCTTCCAATGGTTGAAGCCCAGACCAGGACAAAGATAAAGTATGGTCTGGGAGATGTTCTCACCACGGATGACCTGCAGCTCCTGATCGCGGTGGAGAGGGCGAAGGCGCGTGGGGTGGATGTGGAAGTCATCCCGCTCAAGAGCGAGGAATTGGCGACCCAGGCGGTGATCAACGGTCAGGTCGATATGGGGCAGGGCACGCCCTATGCGGCGATTCAGAAGGTCAATGTTCCCGTCCGGTTTATCTATCAGCTCTATGCGCTGCAGTTTTTCCCGGTCGTGAACAAGGAGTTTTACAAGAGCTGGAAAGATCTGGACGGCCAGGAGATCACCGTGCACGCCCGTGGATCGGGAACCGAGGCGATCATGAACCTGATGGCCAAGGAGCACGGGATCAAGTACAAGAACATCAGCTTTGTGCCCGGTTCTCAGGTGCGCGCCCTCGGGCTGATCCGCGGGAACATCAAGGCCTCGATTTTGGACAGCACCAACTGGAACTACGTCCAGAAGGAGGCCCCCGGCAAGTTCATCGTCCTGCCGATGGGCAGTGTGAGCGCCAGCGACGAGTCGATCTTTGCGACCAAGGCATTCCTGGACAAGAACAGGGATGCCGTGAACATCTTCGTCGAGGAACTGCTCAAGGTCAACCGTGAGATCAACGCGAATCCCAAGAGCGTGGCGGCGGAACGCAAGAAGCTCGGGATCATGAAGGATCTTCCCGCCAAGTTGGAAGGCGGAGATCACCCCCTATTTCGAGGACGCGGCCAAGAACGGGATCTTCTCCGACAACGGCGGCGGCGAGGCGGCGGCGAAGAGCGACCTTGAGTTTTACACGCTCTCCGGGCAGCTCAAAGGGAGAAAACCTGAAGGTTGAGGATTTCTGGGACATGGCGCCGCTGAAGGCCGCCTACTCCAAGATGGGGTTCAAGAAATAGGAAGTTCTTCTCACACGTAAAGCGGGTGCCTGAATATGGATGCACAAAACAATCACGGCCGGCGGGAAGGCCGCCGGCTGCTGAGGCTGATTGCGTCTTTTGCCTTTTTCTTCGGCGTTTGGGAACTGGTGGGCCGCTGGCCGCTCAGCGCCGCGTTTCCGCCGTTCAGCCTGACCTTTCTGGCCTTTCTCAGGATGACCTGGGACGGCAGCTTTCTCAATGCATACGTCTCCACGTTGCAGCCCCTGCTGATCGGATTTACGATCTGCGGAATCATCGGCGTCGGCTTCGGAATCTGGATGGGGCTTTCCCGCACGATGGAGTGGTTCAGCCTGCCGATCTTCGTTATCCTCCAGGCGGCGCCGATGGCCGCGGTGATCCCGCTGATCACTTATACCTATGGGATCGGGCTGACCGCGAAGGTCCTGGCGGTGGCGGTCCTCTCGACGCCGCTGGTCGTGATGAATTCGTACAAGGGCATCCGCAACACCAATCCTTCCCTGATCCAGATGTGTCGCTCTTTTCAGGCGACAAGGACGCAGGTGGTTGTGAAGATCATTCTGCCGCATGCGGCCGGAATGATCTTCACGGGACTCAGGATGGGTCTGGCGATGGGGTTCGTCGGCGTGGTGATCGCCGAACTGCTCATTACGCCCACGGGGATCGGCGATCTGATCACCTACCACGCCTCGGTGGCGGATTTTCCGGAAGAGTTTGCGGCCGTCTCTTCGATCATTTTTCTTGCCGCCGTTACGATCAATGGACTGGAGAGGATTCAGCGCAGGCTGTTCCCTCCGGAGTTACAAGGATAATAAACTATGTCTGTGGACTCGATTGTTACACTGAAGAATATCGGAAAGATTTACGATACGGGCGTCGAGGCGCTGAAGGGCGTGAATTTCGAATTCCCCGTGGGAAAGCTCAGCACGCTTCTGGGGCCCAGCGGGTGCGGCAAGACGACGCTGCTGAAGATCATCGGCGGCCTGATCGATGCGACCTCCGGCGAGGTATGGGTGAACGGGAAACCCATCACCGGCCCCGGCGCCGACCGCGCATTCGTCTTTCAGGATTTCGCGCTGATGCCCTGGGCGACGATTCTGAGAAACGTGGCTTTCGGCCTCGAACTGCGCGGGGTTCCGAAGGAAGAGCGGTTCGAAATCGCCAGAAAGTACATCAAGGAGGTCGGGCTGGAGGGCTTTGAATCCAACTATCCCCATCAGCTCTCCGGGGGGATGCGGCAGCGCGTCGGGTTGGCCCGTGCGCTGACGATCGACGCCGACATCATCCTGATGGACGAACCGTTCTCGTCGGTGGACGAACAGACGAGGCGGAAGTTTCAGGAGGACATGCTCGATCTGCTCCAGAACAGGCATAAAACCGTCATCTTCGTGACCCACAGCATCGAGGAGGCCGCGTATATGTCCGACCTGATCGTGCTTCTTTCCGCACGGCCGGGCGCGGTATCCCAGGTGATCAGACCCGGGATCGATCGCAGCGGAAAATGCGCCGACGACATTCGGCGGGACAAGAACTACCTCGATGTTGTCGACAACATCTGGCGTGAACTGAAAGTTTACCTCTGTTGACCGGAGCTTGAGATGCAAATATTCGGCAAGAAAATTCCTTTTAGCGCCTCGCTGCTCCTCTGGTTTCTTCTTTGGGAACTGGCGGGATGGATGGGGTTGTCCAGCATCTTTCCGCCGATCTCCAAGATCCTTATGGCTGCAACGACGGTGTTCACCACCGAGAAATTCATCAAGGCGATGGAGATATCGCTGCGCACCTTTGCCGTGGGGATGTCGCTGGCGCTGGTTGTGGGCATCGGTTTGGGTACGCTGATGGCCCGGATAAAGATTGTCCGGGAGATCCTCGGCATGTGGGTCAATATCTTCGTCAGCGCGCCCATCTCCGCCCTGGTGCCCATTCTGATGGGGATCCTCGGCATCGGGGAGGCAACGGTCGTGGCGACGGTGTTTCTTTTTGCGGTTTTCATCATCATCCTCGACACGCAGGTGGGGATCAGCATGGCGGACCGGTCGCTGGTCGAGATGGGGAAGTCCCTGGGTGCGAGCCGATACCAGATGTTCACCAAGATCCTGGTGCTGAGCGCCCTGCCCGAGATCCTGGCCGGGATCCGGCTGGGGGTGATCCGCGGTGTAAAGGGGGTGGTGATCGGCCAACTGCTGATTTCCATCATCGGGGTGGGCGAGCTGTTTGAGTTCTATTCGATGCACTTTCTGATGGAGGAATTCTGGTCCCTTGTGATCGTGGTCTTCGCCTTTGCATTCGTCATGTCCGAAGGGATTGCCTACTTTGAGCGCCGGGTGGAGTACTACGCCGGCAACCGGTAGCCGTTTCAGCCATGACCGGGAGAAATGAATAGAGGTTCGATTAAAGAAAGAGAGGAAGAGATTATGGATCTGGGAATTGCCGGAAGAAAGGCCATCGTCGGGGGTGCGAGCGCCGGTCTGGGTAAGGCATGCGCGATGTCGCTGGCCCGCGAGGGGGTTGACGTGACCATCGTCGCCCGGACGCGTGCCAACATCGAGGCCGCGGCCGAGGAAATCCGCGCCGCAACGGGCGCCAAAGTGACGCCGGTGGCGGTCGACATCAACAGCGATGAAGGGCGGGCCGAGGTGCTGAAGGCCTGTCCGGCGCCCGATATCGTGGTCAACAATTCGGGCGGACCGCCCACCGGCAACTTCCGCGACTGGGATCGCGCCGCCTGGATCGCGGCGCTCAACGGCAACATGCTGGGGGCCATATTCATGATCAAGGACACGGTGGACGGCATGATCGCCCGCAAGTTCGGCCGCATCGTGAACATCACGTCGAGCGCGGTGAAAGCCCCGATCAGCATCCTCGGGCTTTCGAACGGCGCCCGTTCCGGCCTTACCGGCTTCGTCGCCGGGGTGGCCCGCGAGGTGGCCAAGCACAACGTGACCGTCAACAACCTGCTGCCCGGCGATTTCGATACCGAGCGCCATCAAGTCCAACACGAGGCGATGGCCAAGGTCCAGAACAGGACCTACGAGGAGATGCGGGCGATCAGGATCGCCCAGGTCGCCGCGGGCCGGTTCGGCACCCCTGCCGAGTTCGGCGAATATTGCGCCTATCTGTGCAGCGCCCAGGCCAGCTTCATCACGGGCCAGAACCTGCTGATCGACGGCGGCAAATACCCCGGGACCTTTTAGACATCCGGCTGCCTGCGGTGGAATCGGGCATATGCGCTTCGACGGTTTGTCAAGCAAGATCTAAGAAAAACGCCATGCCTGCGGCAAGGCGTTTTTTTTGGGGAGGGTGAGGCAATACTTCTCCTTGACAGAATGGAGATTGATCACTATCTTACGCACCGAAAAGCATTCCCCGTCCAATCGTGACGGGATCAATACAGAGAAATAGATTGAGGAGGTAGTCATGGGGCGAATGAGTCATTTGAGAAGGTTATTCATCTTGGCAGGCATTCTTTTTATCCTGCTGGGAGTGGCGCCGGCGCTGGTTTTTGCCCAACAGGAGACGGATAAGAAGGACAACCGTCCGGAGCGGGGC
Organism: uncultured delta proteobacterium; assembly: GCA_963842685.1. GTDB lineage: Bacteria > Desulfobacterota > Syntrophia > Syntrophales > UBA5619 > JAKAFS01. The sequence continues at coordinate 24,359 of CAWJHT010000048.1, forward strand.
ATCGCCCTCTATACGGACTATTCCGGCGTTGCGGTCCCCCGTGGGGAGACCGTCCAGATGGACATGAGCCTGGAGAACAAGGGGCGGACCGATGAGAACATCGATGTCCGGATCACCTCGGTGGCGAAGGGATGGAAGGCCACTTTGAAGGGCGGCCGCTTCCAGGTGACGGGGATGTATGTTCCCAACGGCAAGATCAAGACCCTGTCTTTGATCCTGGAGCCCGACAAGGGGATCACCCCGGGGAAATATCCCTTCCAGTTCGAGGCGAAGACCGCGGACGGCAAATTCATCTCCAACTATACCCTTTCCATCGACGCCCAGGAGCGGAAGGCCGGGGCGGACAATATCCAGATCAACGCCGCCTACCCGGTTCTCCGGGGACAGACCGACGCCAAGTTCGAGTTCTCGCTCGAAGTGACGAACAAGGGCGATATGGAACGCACCTTCAACCTTGCCGCGGCCGGACCTGAGAAGTGGGAGATCAATTTCAAGCCGGCTTATGAGCAGAAGCAGATCTCCAGCATCCGGGTAAAAGAGGGGCAGAGTCAGACCGTGGCCGTGGAGGTGACGCCCGCACAGAACGCCGCCTCCGGAGAGTACCCGGTCCTCGTCCGGATCAGTTCCGGCGAGAGCAAGGCCGAGGTGAAGCTGACGGTGAACCTGACCGGGACTTACCGTCTCGACGCAGGGACGCCCAACGGGGTCCTCTCCCTGGAGGCCATGGCCGGCAAGTCCGTTACCTTCTCGCTTTTCGTGAGAAACAACGGCTCCGCCGTGAACCGCAATATCAGCTTCTCCTCTTTCAAGCCGGAGAACTGGGAGACGACCTTCAAGCCGGAGAAGCTCGAAGCCCTCGCACCCGGCGAGATGAAGCAGATCGAGGTGACGATCAAGCCGGGCGCCCAGTCACTGGTCGGGGACTACTCCGTGGGGATCATGACCACCGGGGAAAAGTCGGACAAGACCGTCGAGATGCGTGTAACGGTGAAGGCCTCTTCGGCCTGGGGGTGGATCGGGATCGGCCTCATCCTCCTGGTGATCGCAGGCCTGAGCATACTTTTTGTCAGGATGGGGAGACGTTAACGGTGGAACGAGAGACTGTCATCAAGATCGAACAGCTGACCAAGCGCTACGGCGCTCAGACGGCCGTGGACAACCTGAGCCTCGATGTCGCCGAAGGGGAGATTTTCGGTTTCCTGGGGCCCAACGGGGCCGGGAAGACGACGACGATGCTGATGCTCCTGGGTCTCACCGAACCGACCGCGGGGACGGTCCGGGTCTGCGGGTACGATCCGGCGCGCGACCCTCTGAAGGTCAAGGAAGTCATCGGTTACCTGCCGGAGAACGTCGGTTTCTACGAGGACATGGATGCGCGGCAGAACCTTCGCTTCATTGCCCGCCTCAACCGGATCCCCGATGTCCTCTCCGGGCCGCGGATCGACCGGCTTTTGCAAGAGGTCGACCTGGCCAAAGAGGCGGATAAGAGGGTAGGCTCCTATTCGAAAGGGATGCGGCAGCGTCTTGGGAATCGCCGAGGTCCTGATCAAGGAACCCAAGGTGATCTTCCTCGACGAGCCGACGATCGGGCTCGACCCCGACGGGACGAACCGGATGCTCGATCTGATCTGCAATCTAAGCCGCGACCGGAAGATGACGATCTTCTTCTCCTCGCACCTGCTCGACCAGGTTCAGCGGATCTCCGATCGGATCGGGATCATGATCAAGGGGAAGCTCGTCGCCGCCGGTCCCATCGAGGATCTTGCCAAGCGGGGGTTGGGGTTGGAGGAGGGCGAGTCCTACACCCTCGAAGAGATCTACATGAAATATTTCAAGGAGGCCTAGACGGTGCACGGGATCTTTACCATATACCTGAAGGAGATGGAGGACCACTTCAGCAGCATGCGGTTCCTCATCATCACGGCGCTGATCGTCATGATCGGGGTCATCATCGCGTCGATGGTCGGCATGGGCATGCAGGAGGAGCTCAAGGGGGTCGCCAAGCCGGACTTCGTCTTCCTGCTTTTGTTCACCTCGACGGGAAAGCTCTTCTCGTTCGTCCAGCTGATCGGCCTTCTCGGGACCCCTGATCGGGATCATCCTCGGCTTCGATGCCATCAACCGGGAGAGGACCGGACGGACGCTGAGCAAGCTGGTCGCCCAGCCGATCTACCGGGATGCGATCATCAACGGGAAGTTTCTCGCCGGTGTGACGATGATCTCGATCGTCATGACGTCGCTGGTGCTGATCATCTCCGGGCTCGGCATCCGCCTGGTCGGGGTGGTTCCGGGCGCGGACGAGTTGTGGCGGCTCCTGATCTACCTCGTCCTCTCCATCCTCTATATCTCATTCTGGCTGGGGGCGGCGATCCTCTTCTCGGTCGTGTTTCGGAGCACGGCCACCTCGGCGCTGGCGTCACTCGCCGTCTGGATCCTTCTCTCCTTCTTCGTCGGCCTGGGTGGCGGATTTGTCGCGGACGCGATCTCACCGGTGACCCAGACCGCCAACATGGCAGAGGCGCAGGAATCCTTCCTCCGGAACGCGGAGATCCAGCGGGCGGCATCGCTCCTCTCGCCCGCGACGCTGTATGGGGATGCGACCTCGACGATCCTCGACCCGCTCCGGAAGACGCCCCGTTCCTTTATCATGATGGGTCCGCTGGAACGGCTCTCGCTCTCCCGGTTCCAGAACCCGCTCCCGCTCCTCCAGAGCGTGGTGGTCGTGGCGCCCTTCATGATCTCGCTGGTCGCGATCACCTTCGTCTGCTTCGGGATCTGCTACGCGGTCTTCATGCGCCAGGAGATCCGATCGACATAAAGACCATGCGACGGCTCACAACCTCCATGACGAGGATCGGTCCATAAGAAGATACCCCGCTTTCTCTGCTCTGAGGAGAGAAAGCGGGGTGTCTTTGTCTATACTACCGGCTTTTCACGAACTTTATGCCCGGATTGACGTAAACGGATTTGCCGGCCTCGCTACTGCCCGCCTCCGTAACTGTGCAGCCCGGAAAGTATCAGGTTGACGCCCAGGTAGCAGAACAGCGTGGCGCTGAAACCGACGATGGAGAGCAGCGCCGCTTTATTTCCTCTCCAGCCCTTTGTGATCCTGGCATGCAGGTAGGCCGCATAGATGAGCCAGACGATCAGAGACCACGTCTCCTTGGGGTCCCAGCTCCAATAGGTTCCCCAGGCCACATTCGCCCAGAAGGCGCCGGTGATGATGCCGATCGTCAGTAGGGGGAAGCCGATGGCGATGGTCTTATAGCCGACTTCATCGAGCACCTCCGACGGGGGCAGGTAGCCCAGTAAGCACGCCGTCTTTTCTCCCCGGTCTGTTTTCGGCTTTGACCTTGAATAGATACAGAAAGCTGACGCCGAAAGAGACGGCAAAGGCCGCATATCCCACAAAGCAGGTGACCACATGGGAAATCAGCCAGTTGCTTTGCAGGGCGGGAACCAGAGGCTGAATTTCGTTGGGGGTCAGCGACGCGTAGGCCATGATGATAAAAGGAAAGGGGGTCACAAAGGCCCCTGCCGTTTTGATCTTGAATTTCCTTTCGATGAGCAGATAAACAATCGCGATCGTCCAGGCGAAAAAGACGAGCGATTCGTAAAGGTTGGTCAGCGGCGCCCTGCCGATCCCCATCTCGTAGGATTCGTACCAGCGCAGGAATATCGCCGTGGTTTCGACAATCACTCCCGCAAGCAGCGTCAATGTCGCGACCTTCCCCAGGGATTCCGACCGGAAGGCAAGATAGGACACGTACAGCACCATGGAAAAGAAGTATACAAATATCGAAATCCCGAACAGCAATGAATTTGTCATTTAAGAAACCTCCCGGAAACTTTGAACCAGCCTTGCCACTTCGGCGGCAAAGGCGTATTTATTCTTGTTTGTCGTCCCGCCGGCGGTGACTTCCACCCGGCCCTTCCTGTCCTTTTCAATCCGTATCCAGAATTTTTTATGCGACATGAAAAAGGCCATCATGATGCCCGCCACCAGCAGCAGCGACCCGGCCCATACCATCCAGACACCGGGATCCTTATTGACCTGCAAGCCCGTATATTTTCTCAATTTTACGCCCTTTACCACGAAGGAATACTCGCCATGGCGGTTCATCTCTGGATGCGCCTCAAAAAGCCATACCCCTTCCGGCGCCGCCCCGGGACGGTAGAGATTCACTCCGACCACCGTACCCGCTTCCGAACCATCCTGCATATGAAAATGCTCCCGGTAATCGACGACCTCGATCTTGATCCCGCTTTTGGGAATATCCACCTGTTCTCCCACGGGTGCGATTACATTGCCCAGGGAGCCGCCATCTTTGCCCTGGATTTCGAAAGTCACATTCTCAGGAATCGATCCGAAACTCGACTGGTAAAACGTGATGCCTTCATAGCTCAATGGATCGTTGACACGGATCGTTTTTCGGACCACTTCTTTCCCATTCCTGATGACGGATAGGTCGCTCCGGTAGTCCTTCGGAGCGCCGTTCTCGTAATAATCGACGTTAAAGGAATTGCACTGAAGACTGAAATTCAGATCCTTGTTTTGACCCTGCCGGACCTGGAACGGCGGAGATCATCTCACCTTCATTGATGTTCACATATCCCTTGAATCCGAAAATCGATCCGGAGATGGCGCCAATGAAAATGATCAGGATGCTTAGATGGGTTAAAAAGAACGAAAGGCGTGTATATTTCCCCTTTTCGTAAAAAAAATGTCGCCCCGATCTCCGTCTCGGTCACCACGGGGCCGGCAGAGAAAGCCTTTCCCGCTAAGGCCGTAATCTGCTTCTCCACTGTTTCCAGGGGGAGGTTATATTTTATCTTGGCCGGATCTTTCAATCCCGCCTCGAGTTTTTCATCGAGAACGGGGCTCTGTTTTTTCATCCCTTTCATGATGAGGGGATAACGCTCCATCGTGCAGGCGATGATGTTCAACGCCAAAAGTGCAAGGCAGGAAGTGAACCACCAGCTGTGATACATATCCAGCAGACCCAGCCTGCTCAGCAGTTCGACCGTCTCGGGTCGGAAGAGGCGGTAATATTGCTCCAGAGGCTTGTTCTGCTCGATGATGGTACCTGCCACGGATAACAGGGAGAGAACAAGGAGAAGAATAACGACCAGCCTCAGAGAGACAAAAAACCCCCATATCCTGTCAATAAAATCGGTTCGCTTTTCTTTCACTTTTCGGTCCTCTGGCACTCAACCCTCCTTATTAAATCACTATTTTACTTCTCCTCGAATCAGCCACCGCTTCGTCGAGTAAAATGGTAGTATATGTATGCTAATCCTATTTTGTCAAGGAAATAAGAGAAAATAAGAGGCGTAGGATGTAACAAAATCCAGCATATGGATTTTTTATGGGGCCGGTTTAATTCGCTTGACACACCCTATCCGTCTTCATATACTCCGCCTGCCTGAAACGCAATTTATTGTCAAATAAGCCGGTAGCTTGTATCATCTCCCGCGGCAGAGTCCCGACATACGACGGTCGATCTAACGATGAAGAATAAAATCATTATCGGACTCGCTATTTTTGCCCTGATGTTTTTCTTCGGCGGCATCTATATCGTTACGACCACGGAAACGACCATCTATGATCTCCACCGGCTGTCTAAACTGCATCAGACCGTTGCCCTCAGAAAAGAACTGCTGTTGAGCATCAAGAAAAACCAGAGCAACATCGTTCTGCGCAGCAGGCGCTTCATGATGGAGGAAACGTCGGTCGATGCCGGCATGATGGGGATAGTGAAAAAGTGCCCCATCTGTCATCATTCTTCCCCGTCCGGGGAGAGGATAGCCCATTTGATCAATCAGATTGAAATGTACCGTGATTTGACACGGGATATTTTCACGGTCGCTCCGGGATCGGCTCATTTCAGAAAATCGAGCGGTGGCCGCTCTGCGGATGGGGGATGACCTGATCGACAAAGTGGAACTCATCGTCAATGTGACATCTGCCAATCTTGAAAAGCAGGAGAGGGAAATCCTCAGGAAAATACAAGAGAGAAAATACCTCCTTTTCCTGCTTGTGACGATTGGGCCTTTTTTTGCCGTGGGATTGGCTTTTTTCCTGATCCACGGGTTGACCAAACCCGTCACCAGCCTGCTGGACGCCACGCGCAGGCTGAAGACAGGCGATCTGGATCACAGGATCGAGGACCTGCATGACGAATTCGGAGAAGTGGCGGCTTCTTTTAATGAAATGGCGGCATCCCTTAAAAAACAGATGCAGGAGCTGCAACGGACGGAGCAATTACGGGTATGCGGGGAAATGGCGGCAGGGCTTGCCCATGAAATAAGAAATCCTCTCGCCGGCATGAAAATTTCGATTGAGGTCCTGCTTTCGGAACTCAATCTTGAAGCAAAGGGACAGGGAGGTCCTTTTAAGAGTTATTGAGCAGATCAGAAATATCGAACTGCTCATGAAAAATCTTCTGAGTTATGCCCGGCCGGTGGCATCCCAGCCGGTCCGTTTCAATGTCAATAAAATATTGGAGAAAACCATCTATTTCATAGAGAAACATCCCTCTTTTGTCTCCGGCGATCCACACAAGCAGGTTATAAAGGAACTGGACGATCAATCTACCGGAGATTGTCGGCGATCCTCAGCAGCTTCAGCAGGTGTTTCTGAACCTTCTGCTTAACGCCGCCGAGGCGATTGGGGAGAGTGGGAACATAACGGTCAAGACGGGCCATGACATGCAGGAAAAGACCGTTTCCATCTCGCTTAAGGATACGGGAAGCGGCATTGCCGCTGAATTGCAGGAGAAGATTTTTCAGCCCTTCTTCACCACCAAAGGGAAAGGGACAGGATTGGGGTTGGCTGTTTCCAAAAGGATCGTCGAGGAGCATGGGGGCAGTATTAAGGTTGCCAATCAATGTCGACGGCGGGGTCACTTTCACGATTACTTTACCCGTCAAAATGGACGATAGGGGTTTGACGCAATGAAAAACCTGGGACGTATTTATCTTGTGGACGATGATGAATTGATTCTTGCCATGCTTTCGCGGACGCTGGAAAAGGAAGGCTACGAGATACGCACTGACGCCGGAGAAAAAAATCTCATCGATAAGATCATGTCATGGCATCCGGACGTGGTCTTGCTGGATGTCAACCTGCCGGGGCAAAACGGCATGGAGATGCTGAAAATACTGAAAAATGATGCATCGCATATGGAAGTGATCATGCTGACCGCCGATGATACGGCGGAGACAGCGGTCAAGGCCATGAAGATCGGCGCCTGGGACTATCTGACCAAACCCTTCAACATGGATGAGGTCAAGATTGTCATCGGCAATGCCATTGAGAATATAAAACTTAAAAAAGAGTTGGAGTACCTGAGAAAAATAAGCTCGTCACTGTTTGAAAACGATTTCCTGGGTGTCTCGAAGGCCAAAAAGGAATTGAAGGAAAAGGTGGAGAGAATGGCCGAGGCGCGCGTTTCCAGCATCCTGATCACCGGGGAAAGCGGTGTCGGAAAGGAGGTCATTGCGCGCAATATCCATCAGATGATGCACGGGATGACCGCGAGCCCATCCGTTCCCTTCATCGCTGTCAACTGCAGCGCTATGCCGGACACGCTTTTGGAGAGCGAGCTTTTTGGCTATGAGAAAGGTGCTTTTACCGACGCCAAGAAAAGCAAAAAAGGGCTTTTTGAGGTGGCCGACGGAGGCACTTTGCTGCTCGATGAACTGGGCGAAATGAAGCTCAGCCTGCAGAGCAAACTGCTCCGGGTGCTGGAAGAAAGGGTGGTGAGGCGTATCGGCGGGCAGGAAGAGATCCCCGTCGATGTGACGGTCATCGCCACAACAAACAGAGACCTGTCCGACGCGGTGGAGAAAGGCGAGTTCCGTATGGATCTCTATTACCGGCTGAATGCCTTCTCCCTGAACGTTCCGTCTCTGCGGGACAAGGACAGAAGGGACGATATCCCTGTCTTGGCCAGACATTTTCTTGCCTCCTTCGCCATGGAGTACAATAAAAAGATCGCCGGGTTTTCGGCGGAAGCTGAACAGCTGATGTCATCCTACAGGTGGCCGGGCAATGTGCGGGAACTAAAAAACGTGATTCAGGGGATCGTGGTGCTCCAGAACACGAGGGTGATCATGCCGGAGCATCTGCCTCTGGAGATCAACGGTTTGGCCGCACCCAAAGGAATGTGGCGTCAAGACGGTTTCGTTCTGCCGGAAGGCAGGTCTCTCTCTGGATGAATTTGAAAAAGACATGATCCTGCAAGCCCTCGAAAGGGCAGATCACAATAAAACCAAGGCGGCAAAACTGCTGCAGATCAGTTACGATTCTTTCCGTTATCAGCTGAAAAAATTCGGTCTGGAGTAAGGGTGCGGTGCAACAGGACCCTGAGATGCGCCCGGGCTGCGGATATGGAGTGACTATAACTCCGGCTCCTCGATAATGCTTCTGGCAAGCATTTTCACCTGGAGGAGGTCAAAAGGTTTGGTGATAAACATATGGGCGTTCTTTTCGATGGTTTCCGTCATGGTGTCATTGATGATTCCTGCGGTCATCATGATGACTTTGGTCTTCGGGGATATCTCATTGATTCTTTTCAGCACTTCCGTTCCATCCATACCCGGCAGGTAAACGTCAAGAAAACAGAGATGGAAGTGGGATGCAGCAATTTCCGACAGGGCCGCTTCACCCGTTTCCACCGTGGTGACTTCGGTCATGTCGGTCTGCAAGGCCTTGTCAAAACCCTGGAGCAGCAATTGTTCATCATCGACTACCAGGATCCTTTTCATATCCGGATCAGGCCCCCATTCTATCTGACTTTTCCCCTTCTTCCATATAGCTGCTTTAACTCTTTAAAATACTTCGCAATGAATGTGCCACGGCAGGTCAGCATGTTAAAGTCTCATCATTAAGCAGATTTGTGCGTAAAAAGCGTAATGATCCTCTGTCCGGATTCTGTCATGGTTGGTGAAATCACCAGTATGACTTGGTGATTTCACCAGTTCATCCGGGGAAACAAACGGCATCCATTGTCTAATAGTTTAAATTTATGAGTTGTTTTTTGAGAATGGCTGTGGCATGTTGATTGCTAATTAAAAATTGATTAACTGCAACCACTGCTTGCCTCTGAGGATTGTTGTGATCGGATGATGGAGGACACCTGTGACGGGCAGTGGAAAAGTTCATTTCATCATAAATAGATATTAAAATGATATTAAGGAGGCGGGCAATGAGGGTTATGAAATTTTTGGTAATGCTGATGGCTCTTTTATGCGTGCCATTGCTCTCTCATGCGGCAGAGGTCAAGTTGACCAGCTCGACCCAGTTACTCTGGTATCAGGATATCTTGGCTGATCAGAGCGATGAAGGATGCTCCCGCAATATTTGCGGCTGAACGTGACCAAGCTCGACAAGGAAGGGAAGCTCAACATTTACGGGTACGGACGGGCTACGAAGGTGGTTTCATCGCCCAGTGAGGATCTCGAGGGGAGGCTGTATTACTTTTACGTGGATTACCGGGATGCCCTCAAGGATCATCTCGATTTGAGAGCCGGCAGAACCTATGTGAATGCGGCGGCGATATCCGGGACCGTCGACGGCCTCTACGCCGATGTAAAGAATTTGGGACCTGTCGGGTTTACGCTTTTCGGCGGCAGGAATGTGATATTTCATGACAAAAGCGAGATCGGCACACAGGGGAGATGCCCTGGCGGGGATGAGCGTCTATTTGGATACGATAAAAAATACCCATGTGGAGGTCAGTTTCGGAAGGAAATACGGCGATACGGACATGACGCGCGAGAACATCGGTCTGGATTTTTCGACCACGCCTCATGGGATGGTCAATTTATATGGGCGGTTGAAATATGATACGATATCGGAGTCATACAATGAAATGCTCTTTGGCGTTAAGGTTACGCCTCTGACGGATCTCGCTCTGCGAGGCGAGTACTATCAAAGCTATCCGACCTTTGATACCGCCTCCGATTTACAGTATTTTTGCCGTTGAGCAGTACAAGGAGGCAAGTCTTTCCGCCGAATACCAGTGACCAGCAACTACAGGGTGAGCTTCAAATACGCCCGGGAGAGCTTCGACAGTGACGCCAATGCGGATCTGTTTGAGGTTGGGTTGCTTGCGAAACCGATCAAAGATCTCACGCTCAATGCCAGCTATGAGATATAGGAATGGGTATGCCGGCGAGTATAAGCGGTATCCGGCTTTATGGCGAGTACAAGATCAGCAAGGCGGCGATTTTGGCGGGGATCGATTATGATGATTTCCGGAGGGAAATCTCCCGAGAGGGGAACGCGAAAAAATACTGGGCGGGTCTGAATTATGAATTCAACAAGATCTTCAGCGCCGTTTTGAAGGTTGAGGACAATGTCAACTTCAGTTACGACAACAGATATCAGGGTTATGCAGCGCTTCAAATCAACTACTGAACTTGTGAGGGGAGACCATGATTACCAATAAGGCGTTTAAAATAGTAGTGATGTCCACGGCCTTTCTGCTTGTGCTCGTCTGTCTCTCATTCGCCAGGACTGACCACAGGGACTACAAGGGCACCAAGCTTGATGAGTGCAAGGATTGCCATAGCGGATCCGGGTGTGATGAGCAATCACGGCGCCTTTTTCGTGAAGGAGCACCGGATTGCTGGCCCAGAAGGCGGGGAGCAATTGTGCGGATTGCCATCAGCAGTCCTTCTGTCTGGACTGCCACAAGGGCGGGGGTATCGAGCCGGATTTGACGAGGAGTCCGTCGCGCAAGGGGGAATACATGCCCCGGACGCATCGGTCCGATTTTATCTCGATCCATTCCATAAAGGCGGCGGATAATCCCCAGAACTGCTATCGCTGTCACGAGTCGAAATTCTGTTCGGACTGCCACACCAAGACGCGGGAAAAGGGAAACATGAAGATCAAATCGCACCGCAAGGCGGGCGCCAGTTCGCAGATCTATAACTGGAATTCGGACCATGCGGCGGAGGCGCGGAGGAATCTGCAGTCCTGCGAGTCGTGCCATCCGGACGCTGATGTGTGCGTAACAGTGTCACAGCACCGGCAAGCAGAATCCCCATCCCCGCAATTGGAAGAGTATCAATTCCCGGTACAAGAATGAGAGCAATGGAAGGACATGCAGAAAGTGTCATATAACATATTAAATAAATTCTCATGAGGAGGGAGGGGCAATGAACAAGAGATATTTTAGTTTGGCTTCGATGATGACGCTCTGCTTTTTGCTGCTGCTGATCAGCGGCTGCGGCTCGTCGGACAACAAGGAGGCTGAAGACGCAGCCGCGGTGGCCAACGTGGGTGATACGCGCCTGCGTCCAGTGCCATAGTGCGGATGTGGAGGCGCTGACGGGTCAGGGTCTGGTTGCCCAGTATGAAAACAGCTCGCCCCACAAGGATTCGGCGCATGCGAATGCGGGCAATGGCTGCGAGGCCTGCCACGGCAGCGCCGCCCAGCACCAGGGGAAAGGTCCGATCGCTTACCCAGATCCCTATGACAATAGCGGTGCGCGGTGCGCGGACTGCCACGCCGGCAAATACGCAGGTAACTTCAATACGAAGTTCGCCTCATCCAATCACGCCTCTGTAACGATCGAAGAAAGCGCGGGCTGTGTGCGCTGCCACACGCACGAAGGTGCGTTGCACGGCAACATCTCCGGCTTGACCGGCGACTTGGCTGTTATGGACAATAAGACTTATCAGACCATTCCCATTCCTTCCAAGGGCTGGTCGCAGTTCAAGTGTCAGACCTGCCACGAGCATGGAGGCGGTCTGCGGACCATCATGGCCCGGTACAACAACCCCTTTAAAGCGGATCCGGCCAACGGGACGGTTGTCGCCTGGGATCCGAACGGCAACAGGGAGCATGACCAGTATGACCTCTGCACCAGTTGCCATACCATGACGACGATGGCATACGGCACGGGTGTTATCGGCAGCAACGGGAGAGAAGCATCGGGGTCGCTTTTCATGGCGTCGGGCACTCCCGCCAATGCGGCCACAGGCAAGCCGGCAACGGTGAAGGCCGGCCACCATGAAACGAGCTGGTACCGCCTCATCGCCACCACCCACTATGACAACCCGGGAACCGGGTTGAACGCGACCGACGGAGCCCTTGCCACGGGCAACGTCATCGAGGGGTATGTCCTCCGCGGGAACAAGGAAACCCCCTGCTTCGACTGCCACGGCCATGAGGCGAAGGCGGGAACGAGGTACGGCCAGACCACCACACCGACGATTTACACCGACTGGGGGCAGTCCGCCCATGCGGGTAGGCTGCTGAGGGCAAAGTACGCCGCTGCCGCTGGTAAAACAGGGGCCGCAGCGGTCGATTCCGTCATGATTTCCGGTGCATCTTCCGCAGAGACGAGCACCGATTACCCCTCCGTAGATGCCTCCGGCGCCGCAATTACCATTACGCGTAAAACCTCCCGTCGGCGATGGCTGGGCCCATTATCAATGGGAGAGGACCCTGAATGCCGCCGGTGCGGCTGACCGGGGTGCCTGTCAGCAATGCCATACGTCGACCGGTGCTCGTCAAATTTCCTGACCAATCCGGCCACGTATGACTACAAAAAGAATGATTTTTCCCATCTTGCCGGTTGGGTGCCGGCCTCGGCAGGGAAAGCGACAACACCGTCGCCGCAGCAGGAAGTCCTCTACTGCTGGGGCTGCCACAGCAACGCCGGCACGGGTGCGCTCCGCAATCCGGGCGCCCTTACGTTCACCTATACGAACAAAGCGACGGTCACGTATCCCGACATCTCCGGCTCCAATGTGTGCATGGCCTGTCACACCGGTCGCGAAACCGGCGACAGCATCAAGAACGATCCGGATGCGGACGGCATTCGCAGCTTCCTCAACTCTCATTACCTGGCCGCCGGCGGACAGCTGTTCGGGACCACGGGTTATGAGTACGCGGGGCTGAGTTATGCCAATCCGTCGTTTTTCGCTCACGACAAGATCGGCAGTTCCGCCGCCCCGGGCACCGGTTCGAACGGCCCCTGCGCGGGGTGCCATATGTCGACGCCGAATTCTCACTCGTTCACCAACGTGACCAAGGATGCAGCCGGTGCCATCACGGCGATAACGAGCACGGCGTGCGCCGCATGCCATACCGGCAACTTCACCTTGACCCCGGCCAAACTGACCGAGGAAGATGAGGAATACAAGGCCGCCATCGCCGCTTCCAGGGCAGTGATGGCCAGCAAGGGGCTTACTTCATCGAAGCGCATCCCTACTGGTATAAGGATCCCGCCGGAGGTTCTGCGAACGCCTTCACCAACTGGGCGGGTGTGTACGGCCTCGCCAAATGGAAGGACGTCATGGGAGCGGCCTTCAACATCAACCTGCTGCTCCACGATCCGGGCGGATATGCCCACAACCGGTACTACGTGAAGCGGCTGCTCTGGGATTCCATCGATTTCATGACCAACGGTACCCTCGGCGACATCAACATGACCGCGACGATAGATGGGCTCGCCTCGCTTACCGCCGCGCAAAAGGCAGGCGCCAAGAAATATCTGGGTACGGCCAGGCCGTAAACAATAATTAACCGCATCATTAGGGATGCATAGATGAATAAGGCCGGCCTCCCGCAGGGGGGCCGGCCTTAAATTTGGTGCACCCGGCAGGGCGCACTCACTTGGAGGTGGGAGTCCTCTACTCGCCCGGCAAGGGGAAGAGTTAGCCGAACGGCAAGGGTGTCGTGGCGACTGTGAATCTGAAGGAAGCCGAAGGCAAAGCGCTGGCCTGACGAATAGGAAGCGTGTAGGCGGCCGGCCTCATCTTTTTATGAGTGAGATTATTCTTGGATGTTCCGGGGAAGTCGTTCTTAAGAGAATGTCCTGACACCGTTCGTGATATCAGTATTTGTTACAAGTGAGGAGGGATAGAAGCGAGAGACCACTATCCCTCCCCCGTGCAACCCAGGTCGCGTATTGGTTACTTCACGACCCGAATACTTTCGGCGAAGATGATCTTGTCGAAGGTCCTCTTGAGTGTTTTGCTCTCGAACTTTTCCATCGGTTTTGAGTCGGGAAATTCCACGATATCGCCTTTGTTCAGTTTGGTCTTGAGGGCGGCAATCCAGAGCTTCTGCCCCTTTTCTTCCACTTCCAGATAAGTGTAGCTTCCTGCTTCCATCACCTGCAGGACTTTCCCTTTGTGGCCGGTGCCGGCGGGAATTTCCTTCAACCTCAGGTTTGCGTGAGGGTCACCGCCTGAAGGGGCGCCGATGGGTGGATGCGGGGCAGTGGTTGGCGGTGCTGCCTGCTGCTGTGCAGGGGCCTTCGGTTCAACTGCCTGCGGGGCAGTCGGCTGAGGAGCAACAGTCTGAGCCGCAACCGGTGGAGCAGGCGCTTTTGCCGTCTCCTCTTTCTTCTGGCAGCCTATGGCTGAGACCATCAAGGCGGCAAGAAGTATGACAATGGTTTTTTTCACAATATCCCTCCTTCTGATTTATATTTCGCCAGCTCCTACCACAGAAGCGAAACCCTTTTCAATAAGATAAATTCGTTCCCCGGCGGCGCCATCCCGGATGCTCCCGCTAATGAAGAAATGGAAATACATCTGATGAAGCAGGGCAAGAAATTCCTTGACCGCCCGAATGATCGTGAGGTAATTTCAAATATAATAAGGACCTTGGGATCGGGTAGTCTTTGGAAAGGTCTCCAAACCCACGTTAGAGGCGCTTATGGAGGGGAAAAATGTTTAAATCATTAACCGCCCGGGCCATTATACCGGTGACCGTATCCGTGACAGGTTTCGTCATCGTCTGCTGCATTCTTCTCTACTCGCTCATGAAGACGGATATGATAAACGATGTGATAAGATTCGAAACCAATCAGGCGCAGACCATCGTCAAGTCAACACGTTACGCCATGCGTCATGACGACCGGGAGTCCCTGGCCAACATCATTGATAATATCGGCACCCAGCAAGGCGTGGAACATGTTCGCATCTTCAACAAGAAGGGGCTCATCATGTTTTCCAGCAACCACAGTGAAACGGGGAAGCTCCTGGACAAGAACGCCGCAGGCTGTATCGAGTGTCACAGCGGTTCCGTTCCCGCCGCCACCTTGGGCGATATGAAACAGGCGCGTCGTTTTACCAATGAAAAGGGGAATGAAGTCATTGCCATTACCGCTCCCGTTTATAACGAACCGGACTGCACCCAGGCCGCCTGTCATGTCCATAAGGCGGAGCAGAAGATCCTCGGCACGCTGGATATTGGTCTGTCTGCGGCGCCTCTGGTCAACAATCTGATGGTCATGAGAAACCGAATGGTGATCTTCAGTCTCATGGTTCTTCTGGTCACAGTGGGGGGTGTGGCGGCCCTGCTGAGACGGTATGTCTTCATCCCTCTGAGATTACTGGTTGATTTTACGGAGAAGACCATTCGGGGAATTGAACAGGAAATCCCTCCTTGCGGAGAGGAGATTGAAAAACTTGCCGGTAATATCAGGAATCTTGTCAAGGAATTGAACAGCATCCGACGGGAAACGGCGAGATGGAAAAAGGAGGAGTAAATCACCCGGCGGAAGAAAAGGGCCCGCCGGACTTTAGACAAGATCCGAGCCCGGCTCCGGAAGGAAGCGCTCGCCAAGATCCGTAAGCTGCAAAGAAAATTTACGGCGGAGCTTCTGTCTGCCGCCCTTTTTCTTCTTTTGAGCATTGCCGCGCTATACGATTTTACTTTTTTCCCTTCTCTCCCGGAGAATATCAGGGCGACATTGGGCAGACCTCCTTCCGTCAACATGATCGATGCCGTACTGCTCCTTTATATATTCTCCGGCATCATCCTCATCCTCTCCCGCATGATGAGCGGTTCAGGCAAGTACGGTGGCGTTAGCCATGTGGGTTTTATTGCGGGATTTTATTTCTTCTACCATTTTTCAGGCAAACTTCCGGAGAACTTCTGGGCGGTATTTGCGGCTGGGGTGACGATCCTTGGGCTGGAGGGCTACCACCTGTGGATATACTGTTCCGAGGAGATCGAAAGGGAGAGGGAAGTGTTGGCGTTCCTCGACGGGAAACCGGGAGGGGCGGGGAAGATGATTCCGAAGGATATCTGGAAATCGTGAATCCACGAACTGTCATTCCGCCATGCGGGGATCATTATGGCGATCAGGATTCCCGTTGTTTCATGAAAAGCGGATCATAGTCCTTTCTTGCGGGAAGGCCATAAAGCGATCTTTCGGGAAGCGTACGGGGAGCTGCACTATTTGGCCAATATCTCCACCTTGGCCCTTGCGTTCAGTTCATTGAACCAGGCATCCTTGGTCATGCCTTTTTCCTGCGTACCTTTAGCGATGAGCTTGGTAATCAAGACATCCTTTTCCATCCGCTTTTCGAAGTTGTCCAGACTCATGCCGTGATTTTTCAGAAAACCTTCAAAATCCTTATCGGAAAGATTCATCCCTTTTTTTATGGTGGCGATTCTATCGGCGATCTCCTGCGGAGAGACGGTGATCTTTTCCCTCGCGGCTTCGGTCACCAGTATTTTTTCCTGGATCAGGGTATCGAGGATTTGCATCCTCATCTGCGCCATGGCCTCCTTGCCTGCCGGGCTGGAAGAATCCATCTTGCCGCCTTGTCCGGACATCTTTTTAAAGACCTCAAGTTTCTGGTCCACTTCTGCCGTGGATATCTTTACCCCGTTGACAATGGCTGCGGTTGAACCACTTTTTATCGGATTGGGTATCACACCTGTGAACATCAACAGGGCGACACCTCCCACCACGACCAGAAAAATAGCGAGAATGGCATAGACATTTTTCCGATCCCGTCGCTCTTCTTGAGGCGAGCCCGGTTTCCTTTTCGTTTGATTCCTTCACTTCATTACCGCATTCTCCGCAGACCGCCATTCCGCTTTGCAGAGCGCTGCCGCAGTTGGGACATGCCGATTTTTCCATTTGATTACCCCTCATTTTTTTGCATCGTTCATGCGCCCTATGCCACAGGACAAGGATAAAGTAAAGGCAAAAAACTGGCGTTGAGCTCGGAGCCCAACGCCAGTTAAATGCAAGAACTGTTTAAAGGAAATTACTTCTTATGGCATTTGGCGCAATCGGCTTCGGCTGTCAGGCCAAAGGCCTTCTTGCCGTCGTGACAGACCGCGCAATACGTGTTCTCGCTATGATTCGCCTTGGTCAGTTTCATTTCTTTCTTCATCTTGAAGACTTTTGTATGGCAGGAGTTACATTTCGTATCCGGCACCTTCATGTGTGTTTCATGGCTGAAAAGGACCGTTCCCTTCTCCTTGGATTCATACTTGACATCCCCTCCGCCCACTTTCTTTTGAGCGAAGGCCACACCCAGGGCCGCAAAGCATACGATGCAGATACTGACTGATCATAATCCTCCAGAATTTATTGCCCACTTTCTCACCTCCTTTCTGTTAATTTTTTCTTTGGCCGATTTCTTACCGGCAAATCCTCTATTGCGGGCGCATTCTATCCTCAGGGAATGGATCCGTCAAGAAAAAACAAAAAAAACAAACAAGTGTCTTTTATCGTTGACCGGGAGCTTGAGTGAGCAGATCATGCTGCCTTTTGAACGGGGCCTTCACAGCGGAGGCTTTTTTTCTTTACTCTCCATCCTGAAAGATGCGAAGATGACACCTGTAGTTTCATGGATGTCGGTGGGACCTCCGGCATGATTTGCATGTCGGCATTTCTAGATATGAGATATGAAAGGAGACAGTGATGAAGATCAACAAAAAAATGTTTGATGCAATGAATGAACAGATCAAAAACGAGTTGGAGTCGGCCTATATCTATCTCTCAATGGTGGGCTATTTCCACTCCCAGAATCTCGACGGCATGGCCCACTGGATGAGGGTCCAGGTCCACGAGGAGACGATCCATGCGATGAAGTTTTTCGATCACTTGATCAGCCGTGGGGCGCCCATGACCCTTCTGAATCTCAAGCAGATCAAGACGACATGGAAGAATCCGCTGGAACCCTGGAAGGACGCCTATGCCCATGAGCAGTTCATCACGGCCAAGATCCACACCCTGCTCAAAATCGCCCGGGAGGAGAACGACTATACGGCGGAACCCCTGCTCGCCTGGTTCGTCAATGAGCAGATCGAGGAGGAGAGCAACACGGACAAGATCTGCCGGCAGCTGGAGATGGTCGGAGACAGCAAGGAGGGGCTGTTCATGCTGGACCGCGAGTTGGGAGCCAGGGTTTTCCCGGCGGGATCGTGCTTCGACCCGGCGGCTTATAACCTGCTGTTCAAGAGCGCTTAGTCTTGATCGGGATCCGGACGAAGACTTGTTCGAAAACCTTGTGCGGATGGGGATCGTTCTGTGCGGACGGTCCGCCACAGTCGCCGAGGGCCTCACCTGGAGGTGAAGTCCTCTCACCCTGTGACAACGCTGCACGACGCATGGGCAACCCCTGGCAGAAGTAAGTTCGAGCGAAGTCTCCGGAGGTGGGGAGATGTCCTGGATGGCATGTGTCCATCCCGGGGAATCTCCCGTCCAACGTCTACCGATCGGATAGGGGATCTGCAGAATCAGCCCCTTGGTTCATCCGCAGTGGTGACGCCTTCGGCGAGAAGTATCTTGAACGCGGGAAGAGATGCGATGCGTTCAGCGTCCCCCAGTTCCCCCGGAACGTCTCGTGCCGGAGGGACTCCTTCAGAAGGACGCTGAATTCCCGACGGGGGATGAGGCGGGCGCCGAGGCTCCCGAGATGGGGGGTTTCGACCTGGCAGTCGATGAGGTCGAAATGGCGCTCCCGCAGGCGGGAGACGAGTGTGATGAGGGCCGCCTTGGAGGCGTTCGCCCTTGTCGAGAACATCGATTCACCGAAGAAGGCGTGGCCGAGGGAGACGCCATAGAGGCCGCCCACGAGCGTTTCTTCCTGCCATGACCTCGACGGAGTGGGCGTAGCCGAGGTCGTGGAGGGTGACGTAGGCCTCCTCCATCTCTTTGGTGATCCAGGTGCCGTCCTGGCCGGGGCGGGGCTTCCGGCAGGCGACGATCACCTCTCGGAAGGCATGATCGAAAGTGATCCGGAGGGATCCTTTTTTCAGAAACTGCCTCATGCTCCGCGAGATGCGGAGTTCTTCGGGGAACAGGACGAAACGGGGATCGGGCGACCACCAGAGGAGCGGTTCCCCCTCGGAGTACCAGGGGAAGATCCCCTCCCGGTAGGCGGCCAGAAGCCTCTCCGGCGAAAGGTCTCCGCCCACGGCCAGCAGGCCGCCCTTTACGGCGTGCTCAACGGGGGGAAAGACGGTTTGGTCAGGGAGTCGATAGACCGGCATGGGTCACCCGGATGACCACTTCGTCGTTTTCGATGTCGGCGACGGCCTCCCCTCCCTCCCGGAGGCTCCCGAAGAGAACCTCATCCACGAAGAAATGCTTGATCTTGTCCTGGATCAGACGGGCGATCTCCCGCGCCCCGAATTCGGGGGAGTAGCCCCGTCGGGCGAGCCAGTCGCAGCAGCGATCGGTGACTGTGAAAAGGACCTTCTTGTCGGTGAGCTGCGCGGCGAATTCGGCGATGGCCTTCTTCACGATCTTCAAAACCACCGGCTCATCGAGGCTGTGGAAGTTCACGACACCATCGAGACGGTTTCGGAATTCGGGGGAAAAGGTCTTTTCGACGGCCTTGAAGACGGCATCCCGGTTGATGGGCTGCCCTTCGAAACCGATGGTCTGCCGGCCGATCTCCCTGGCGCCGGCGTTGGAGGTCATCAGCAGGATGACGTTTCGGAAGTCCGCCTTTTTGCCGTTGTTGTCCGTGAGCGTCGCGTAGTCCATGACCTGCAGGAGCGTGTTGAAGATGTCGCCATGGGCCTTCTCGATCTCGTCCAACAGGAGTACGGCGTGGGGTGTCTTCCGGATCGCCTCGGTGAGGAGGCCGCCCTCCTCGTAGCCCACGTAGCCCGGAGGCGCCCCGACAAACTTGGCCACGGTGTGTTTCTCCTGGTACTCACTCATGTCGTAGCGGAGCAGCGGCACGCTCAGGGTCGCGGCCAGTTGCCGCGCGAGCTCCGTCTTTCCCACCCCCGTCGGTCCCACGAAGAGGAGGGAGGCGACAGGCTTGTCCGGTTCGCGGAAGCCGGCGCGCGATCGCTTGACCGCTTCGACGACCTTTTCCACCGCCTCGTCCTGACCGAAAATCCGGGCCTTTAATTGGGCCTCCAGATCCTTGAGTTTTTCGATCTCCGTCGTGGAGATGCTCTTCTCCGGGATGCGGGCGATACGGGCGACGACGGTCTCGATCTGCTTTGTCCCGATCTCCACCCGGTCCACGGCGTCATCGCAGCGATTGATCGAGGTGAAGGCGCCCGCCTCGTCGATCACGTCGATCGCCTTGTCCGGGAGACGGCGGTCGCTGATATAGCGGTGGGAGAGGTCGGCGGCCGCCCGGAGACCCTCTTCGGTATACGCAACCTGGTGGTAGGTTTCATAACGCTCGCGGAGGCCCTGAAGGATCCGGAAGGTGTCTTCGACAGAGGGTTCCGGGACCTCGATCTTCTGAAAACGGCGGGCGAAGGCGCCGTCCTTCTCGAAATATTTCCGGTATTCGTCGTAGGTGGTCGAGCCGATGCAGCGGAGCTTTCCGGAGATGAGGGCCGGTTTGAGGATGTTTCCTGCATCCATCGACCCGCCGGAGACGGCGCCGGCGCCGATGACGTTGTGGATCTCGTCGATGAAGAGGATCGCTTTCTCCAGCTTTTGGAGATCGGTGATGATCCGTTTCAACCGCTCCTCGAAGTCGCCGCGGTAGCGGGTGCCGGCGAGGACCGCCCCCATGTCCAGGGAGTAGATTTTGGCCCCCCGAAGCTTTTTCGGGACCTGGTCTTTGGCGATGAGCTGGGCCAGCCCCTCGGTGATCGCGGTCTTCCCCACGCCGGGTTCGCCGACGTGGACCGGATTGTTCTTGAAGCGGCGGCAGAGGACCTGGATCGTCCGCTCGAGGATATCCTCCCGGCCGATCAGGGGGTCCATCTCACCGGCCCTCGCCCGGGCGGTCAGTTCCACCGTGTAGTTCCGGAGAAATTTTGTCCGATCCTCTTTCTCTTCCCGGACTGTAGTCCCTTCATGGGTTTCCGGACTCTGTCGCTGAGAGCCTGCATCGCCGGAGAGGACCGAGATCGCCGTGCGAGATGTAGTTGAGAATCGCGAGCCGGCTGATCTCTTCTCTCTGGAGGAAGAAGGAGGCGTGGGACTCCTTTTCGTCGAGGATCGAGACCAGCACATCGCCCAGTTCCAGCGTCTGTTTCTGGGCGGAGGAGGTGTGCCAGGCGGCCCTCTCGAGAACGCTCTGAAACCCGAGGGACTGAATGGCCCGGGTTGGCAGCGGCGACGGTATCCGTCTCTTCGAGGTGTTTCTCGAGGGCCTTTTTCAGCCGGGTGGGATCGCCGCCGCAGTTGAGGATCAGATCCCTGCCTTCGTCAAAGAATAGGCAGGCATACAGGAGATGCTCCGGCGTGATGAACTCATGCCGCCGGACGTTGGCTTCGGCATACGCCGCCATGATGATTCGGTTCAGATTTTCGCTGATCTTCATAATTCTTCTTTCCTGCTTCAGGCGCACTCAGGCTTCTTCCAGGGAGCATTTCAGCGGAAACTCCCGCTGACAGGCCAATTGGTGGACCTGGGCGACCTTTGTGGCCGCGATATCGTAATGATAGACTCCGCAGATCCCTTTTCCTTTTTTATGGACGTCGAGCATGATCCGCGTCGCCTCCGCCGCCGGTTTATGGAAGACGGAGATGAGGATTTCGATCACGAAATCCATCGTCGTGTAGTCGTCGTTGTGAAGGATCACCCGGTAGAGACTTCGGTTCCCGGATCTCCTGTTCGTCTCTCACGTCCCCTTCCGGCAGGGTGTTCTGTTCGGGTCTCATCCTTTTCCTCGATACATGTATTCTACGTTACGCCGTAATATAAACAGCGGAGTTGAGTGTGTCAATAAGGAGGGATCGGGCGAGTGACGGTTTCCCTGCGGGCGTCAGGAGTGCGGCGACCCCGTTCCCTGATCTTTTCCGCCACGGCAAGGACCGTGTTCGCATAGACGGTGCTGTTGTTGTATGCAAAGATGATGCGGTGTTGGTCGTCCCGATCCATTCCCTCCCGCCAACCGTGTCCGCGGAGGTAGTTGGCGATGCTGTGGAGGGCATCCGGCTTGGCAAAGGGATCGATGCGGCCGTCGCCATCGGCGTCCACACCATAGAGAAAAACGTTGGACGGCATGAACTGGCACAGGCCGATCGCCCCGTAGATCGATCCCCGGATGCCAAGCGGATCGATGCTGTTCCGTGCGGAGTAGTTGAGCAGAGCCTTGAGTTCTCCGTAAGCCCAGTCGGCCTTTTCCCGACAGCGGCGGCGGGCGAATTCCTCATTCTCCGGGGTGAGAAGGTCGACGTCCAGGTAAGGGCGGACCATTTCCAGATCGTTGGCGCGGGCCATGCTGGCCAGGCGGTTGAAGACGCGCCGGTGACCGGTGTTTTTGCCGAGATGGGTTTCGATAAGGAGGATCGAGACGACGATCTCCTTGGGGACACCGTACTGGACGGAGATCTCCTCAAGGACAGCTTTGTTTTCAACAAGATACGCGTTCGCCCGGGCAATGGCCCAAGGTTTGAGGTAATCCCTTCGGAAAGCCTTCCGCAAGGCTGCCGCCAGAGAATCCGCTTCTGCCGATCTGCTCCGGATCAAGGATCGCAATTTTCCGGCCATCGCGTCCGGCTCGAAAAGGCATTCCGGATGGGAAAAAAGAGACTCCATCGCCTCCCGATTGAAGCCGTCGGCCGTCAGACGTTCGGCAAGCGGTTTCCAATCGGCGGCGGCGGACTGAGCCAGGCCGAGCAGGAGGAGCAGAAAAACGGCTGCGAGCCGGAGCCGGCAGCGGAATTGCCGGATGGGCCGGGGAATCTCTCCTGATGCGATGCGTTTCGCTCGGGGGGTCATGATAGTCCTCGCGATAGGTAGATGTTCCTGGTTCACCTTGAATACACGGTTATTGACTAGCACAGATTCCAGGAAAAATCCCCGTCTTTTTCTCTTCGGTCGGAAGGGTGTATTTTACTGCGGAGATTTTGCGATATATTTGGGCAATTCGCCGATGATCTCGATGATCGGGCCGTCGGGGATGATCTGCTGCGTTCCGTCGTCCCAGCTGTAGGCGACCTCGCCGATCGTCCAGGCATAGAGTTTCCTGGCATCCTCGATGACCGGTTTGTCCGGCACACCGTAGACCCGGCGCTGCATCGCCTCGTCGAAAACGCCGACGCAGCCGTGGGAGGCGGGCCGACCCGGGAGGTCCCGCGCGTGGATCCAGTAGGAAACCTGTTCCTTGTCGATCAGGAAGCGGATGGCGTAATCCATCGGGTACTGGGCGTCTCCCTTTGCCGTTTTGTAAAGCGATGAGGTATGCCGCCGGTGGTAGGCCTCCGCTCGGAATATCCCGGTCGGGGTAAGGTGCCCCTCGATCCCGGTCGCCGCCGGCATGGAGAAGACCAGGCGACCGGATTCGTAAGCGCCGATCCATTGCTCGGTGACGCTCAGAAGGATGTACTTCGCATGCTTCCTTGCCGGCTCATAGACGGAGGGCAGAGGGGTGTAGTTGCGGATATCCTCCATCTTCTCCGGGACCTTGATCGTCATGCCCGGATAGGTATGGCGGCGGTCGATCCTGTTGAACCGGGCGACGGCAACCCAGTCCTTCCCGAACAGACGTTCCAGACTCTCCTGAGGCATGACGAAGTGGGCCTTCCAGGGGATGCCCGCCATGCTGGGATATTCGTACCGGCTCAGATCTTCCCGGGCGCGGTCCTCCGGCGAGGCCGCAGGCCCTGAGGTTGCTCGCGGAGCAAATACTGCGGCGGTGAAAATGATGACGACACCCAATATCAGAGAGATGATCCTGTGCAGCATAAACACCATGACCGGAAAGCTTCCATCGGCTATGAATTCCTGATGATTCAGTGGAGGGTGTTTCCTAACATGTTCGGATCATTGGTTCAAGGGAATAAAATAGGCCGCCGTTGCCGTCACTGCCTTAATACCCACGGTGATTTCACTCCCCGAATCACAAGCCTGATCGGCAAATATCAGTTCCGTGGTGTTGTAAGTCCGGAAGGGTGTGACATTCCGTCTTGACAAACTCTTGGATCTATGGTTTGAGAATCGCATTACGATGTGCTTAATCTTATTGTGATGCATCAATCGGGATGGAGACCTGCTTCTCCGGAAGGTTTGCCGAGACGAGAATGACCGTTCAAAAGATGAAGTCTCTTGTGAAATCCCTCCAGTTGTTGAAATTGTTCACGTCCGAGAAAGCCGAATGGCGGATTGACGACATGGCTCGGGAACTCGGATACCACAAGAGTTCCATCCAGCGAATCGTGGATACGCTTGAAGCCGAGAGCTTCTTGGTTCGGACCATACCGGAAAAGCGAATTTATCGACTTGGCACGCAGATCCTGTTTCTGGGCAATGCGGCCGAATTCAATCTGGATGTCAAATCGGTCGCCCGACCTGTTATGGCTCAATTGGTCGATCGAGTCCACGAAACCGCCTACCTATGCATTGTCGATCAATATCAGTGTCTCTACATTGAAAAGGTCGAATGTTCCCAGCCCATCCGCATGATGCATTCTTTGGGACGACGCAATCCCATGCACTGCACGGGCGTGGGCAAGGCCCTGTTCATCGGCATGACGAACGAAGAGATCGACCGAGTCATTGCCGAGAGAGGCTTGAAGCGATATACCCCGTCCACCATTACCGCCCGCGATCAACTTCTCCAGGAGATTGAGCGCGCGCGGAAGGAGGGGTTGCTTACGACAATGAGGAACTTGATATGGGAGTGAAGTGTATTGCAGCGCCCATTTTCGACCGGGCGGGTCGGGTAGTCGCTTCCATCAGCATTTCAGGTCCGGTTCACCGTTTTATGCCGGAGGTCATCCCTCGCATGGCGGCGGAGGTGAAAAAAGCTGCCCGGGAAATTTCAACGTCACTGGGCTCTTTGAACTGAAAAACTTATTTTAATGGAGGAAAATATGGAACGAGTAACGATCAGAACGTTGATGGAAAAAAAGAGGAACCACAAAAAAATCACTTGGCTAACGGCCTACGATCACCCCACGGCCCAGATGGAGGAAAAGGCAGGCATCGATATCATCCTGGTTGGGGATTCGATCGGAATGACGATTTTCGGATACAAATCAACCCTTCCCGTAACCATGGATCTCCTGGTTCCCCATACTGCTGCCGTTCGAAGAGGAGCCCCCAATGCGTTCTTGATTGGAGACATGCCTTATATGACTTACCAAATCAGCGTCCAGGAGGCGATCCGAAACGCCGGTCGTTTCATGGCGGAATGTGATTGCGACGCCGTCAAACTCGAAGGGGGACGCGAGGTGTTGGACGTCATCAAAGGGCTGATCAAGGCCACGATCCCAGTGGTGGGCCATCTTGGGCTTACCCCGCAATCCATCGCGATGCTGGGAGGATTTAAGGCTCAGGGTCGGGACGCAAACACGGCTTTAAGGATTATTGAAGATGCAAAGCTCCTTGAGGAAGCCGGGATTTGCCTATTGCTCCTTGAGGCCGTTCCTCCGGAAGTCGGAAAAATTATCACGGAGAGGGCAAAGATTCCGGTCTGTGGAATCGGAGCAGGCCCCCATGTGGATGGACAATGCATGATCGTCCATGATATCCTCGGAATGTTTGAGGCCTTCACCCCGAAATTTGCGAAGAAATTCGCTAATATCGGGGAAGAGATCGTAAAGGCCCTCAAGGTGTTCGGTGAAGAGACGGAGCAGGGTGTTTTCCCGGGTCCCGAACAATGCTACAAGATGCCAAAGGAAGAGGTCGAGAAGCTTGAGAAGATGCTCAAGTAAGGAAACCTTTACTGAGAGATGAACTGAAGTAACTGTCCTATCGGAGAGAAGAGCTTGGAGACACGGTCCATTCACCTCAAATACGGCGAGGGGGAGGTGATGTTTTCCCTTCCCGCCGAGCAGATTTTCTTTGAAATGGTCGGAAAGGATTATCCGGCCATTCGGACATCCCCGGGGCCATCCGTTCCGCCCTGGAGAGACCCATCGACTCCCCACCCCTGCGGGAGCTGCTCCGCCCCACGGACAAAGTGGCCATCACCGTCAGCGACATCACCCGGAGCTGGCAGCGCATGGACCTCGTCCTGCCCACCCTTTTCGACACGATTGCCCAGGCGGGTATCCCCGACGACAACATCAGCATCCTGGTCGTCGTCGGAGGCCATCGTCAGAACACCGAGGAGGAGATGGAACAGCTCTGCGGCAAGGAGGTCTGCCGGCGGGTGAACGTGGTCAACCACAACGCGCGGGATCTGGAGAACATGGTTTACCTCGGCAAGACGAGCCGGGGAACGGAGGTGGCGATCAACCGGGTCGTCGCCGAGGCCGACCGGATCATCCTGACCGGCGGGATCATCTACCATTACATGGTAGGGTACGGCGGGGGACGGAAGAGCGTTATCCCCGGTTTCAGCTCCATCAAGACCATCCAGCAGAATCACCTCTGGGCCATGGGACGGGAGCTGGGCTCCGGATCGAACCGCAACGCCGGATCGGGGAAGACCCGGGGCAATGAATGCCACGAAGACATGATGGAGATCGCCGGTTTCGTCCAGCCGGACTTTATCGTCAACGTGGTGCCCAATGCCGACGGGGATTATGCCGGGATCTTCGCCGGCAACTGGGTCTCCGCCTGGCAGGAAGGGACGAAACTGGTGGACGAGATCTACAGCGTCGAGATTCCGGGTCTGGCCGATATCGTGATCGCCTCGGCGGGAGGGTTCCCCAAGGACATCAATCTCTACCAGACCGGCAAGACGATGGACAACGCCTCCTATGCGGTCAAAAAAGGACGGGGTGGTGATCATCGTCAGCGACTGCCCGGACATTCTGGAGCCGCCGGAATTCCCCCAGTGGTTCCAGTATCCTTCCAAACTGGAGATGGAAAGGGCCCTGCGGGCGGATTTCACGATTCCCGGATGGGTGGCCTGGAAGGAGGTCGAGTGCAGCGAGATCGCCTCTTTCATCATGGTCACCCGGCCCGAGAACGCCGATCTTGTGAGAAAGGCCGGCATGCTGCCCGTCACCACGATGGAGGAGGCCCTGGAGATGGCCTACAGGCTATGCGGGACGAAAGCAACCGCGAATCACGCTGATGCCGCAAGGGGCAAACACCCTGCCGGTTTTACGAGCGAAACCGATCGAGAGTCGCAGAGACAGGGATATGGTTCAGCCCCGATCAACTGGGGCAGGTTTTTGTATACAATCAATCACGAAGGAGGAATGACAATGAAAAGAGTTTTCATGTTGGGTTTCGCAGTTCTGATGGCATTCGCATGGACGGGCCGGCGGCGGCGGCGGAGTACAAGGCCACCCTGGAAGCTGGCGTCCACCCAGAGCATGGATCACCCCTACATGGTCGGGGCGCAGAAGTTTGCCGACCTGATCAAGGAGAGGACCAACGGGCGCATCACGGTCAAACTCTATCCCAGCAACCAGTTGGGCAAGGGTGAACGCGAGATGACCGAGGGGATCCAGCAGGGCGCGATCGACCTGCTGGTGACATCCACCGGCCCTCTGGGCGGGTTCAGCCCGTCGATCAACATCCTGGACTTCCCCTTCCTTTTCAGGGATTTCAAGCATGTGGACCTGGTTCTGGACGGGGCGATCGGCCAGAAACTGCTCGACGACTTCGAAAAGGCCAACATCAAGGCCCTGGCCTTCTGGGAAAACGGATTCCGCCATCTGACCAACTCCAAGGGGCCGGTCAAGAAGGTCGAGGACGGCAAGGGGCTCAAGATCCGGACCATGGAGAACAAGGTGCATCTGGCGGCCTGGAAGGCCGCAGGGTTGAACCCCACGCCCATGGCCTGGGGCGAGGTGTTCACGGCGCTGCAGCAGAAGGTCATCGACGGCCAGGAAAACCCGATCGCCGTCTTTTACAGCAACAAGCTCTGGGATGCCGGCCAGAAGTACTTCTCGCTCACCGAGCATGTCTACTCTCCCTCTCCGTTCCTGATGAGCCCGAAGACCTTCGACGCCATGCCCAAGGAGGACCAGCAGCTGTTCGTGAAGACCGCCCTGGAGGTGGCCAAGTTCCAGCGCAAGATCAACCGCGACGCCGAAGAGGCGAAGCTGCAGGACATGGCCAAGAGGGGGTGACCGTGACGCGCGACGTGGACAAGCGAAAGCTTCAAGAAGGCCATGGCGCCGGTCTACAGCGAATTCAGCGCGCAGTTCAGCAAGGCCGAGATCGAGACCATCATGAACGCGAAGTAACTACGACTCGTGCAACGATGCTGCCCTTGCCGTAGCAATGGATTCCGCGACTTCAAGGGCGCCCTTTCTTCGATTTGTCCGGGGGAGCAGCGTCATGCGCGTACTGCAGCGGTTCAACGAATTTCTGGTGAAGGCGGGAAGCTGGGGGACGATCCTGTTCATGACCGTCATCGCCATCGTCATCCCCTACGAGGTGATCGGACGCTACGTGTTCCAGAAAATGACCATCTGGTCCGGCGAGGTTTCGACCTATTCCCTCGTCTGGGCCTCGATGCTGGGCGGCGCGGTGGGATTGAAAAAGGGCTACATGATCAGCATGACGTCGGTGGTGGAGTCGGTTCCTCCGGGCATGGCCAGGGCGCTGAAACTGGTGAGTTATCTCTGCGCGCTCTTTTTCTTCGGCGCCATGTTCGGCTACGGTCTCTTCCAGACCCTGTATAATGCGAAACAGACCTCGCCGGCCATCGGCCTGGTGATGAGCCTCCCCTACGCCGCGCTTCCGACCGGTTTCTTCATCATGTTCTTTCTCACGCTGGAGGAGTTCCTGATTTTCCTCGGCCTGGGTCCGAAAGGAGAAGGCCAATGATCGTCTTCTTACTCACCTTTGTCGGACTGCTGTGCATCTCCGCGCCCATCATCGTGGCCCTGGGCGGCTGCTCCCTGGTCTACGCCCTGCTCAGCGGCAACATGCCCATCACCACGCTGATCCAGACGGTCTTCGGCGGCCTGGCGACCTTTCCGCTTCTGGCCATTCCGCTCTTCATGCTGGCCGGAAATCTCATGAACGAGGGGGGGATCACGCAGGACCTGGTGCGCTTCGCCCGCCTGCTTTTGGGGCACATCCGCGGCGGGCTGGGGCATGCCACGATCCTGGCCTGCGCCATCTTTGCGGCGATCTCCGGGGCGGCGGTGGCCACCGCGGTGGCCATCGGCGTGGTGATGATCCCGGCCATGAAAAAAGCCGGATATGACGAGGATCGTGGCCGGCGCGCTGACCTGCACGGCGGCCTGCATGGGGCCGATCATCCCGCCCAGCATCCCGTTCATCATCTACGGCGTCACGGCCAACGTCTCGATCGGCGCGCTGTTTCTGGGCGGCGTCTTCCCCGGTCTGCTGCTGGGGGCCGCCCTGATGGTCTACATGTACTTCGTGGCCGTCAAACGCGACTATCCCCGGGACACGAAGGCCCCCTTGAAGGAGGTCCTCGTCGCCACCTGTCAAGGCGGTTCCCGCCCTGTTCATGCCGGTCCTGATCCTGGGCGGCATCCTGAGCGGCATGTTCACGCCCACCGAGGCGGCCGGCGTCGCGGTGGTCTATTCCACCCTGGTCGGGATTTTTCTCTACCGGAGATTGAATCTCAGGAACCTCCCCAATGTCATCCTGAAGGCCGGTCTGGAATCGGGGATGGTGATGCTCCTCATCGCCATGTCGGAACCCTTCGCCTGGATCGTCGCGGTGGACCAGATCCCCCAGCTCCTGATCGACTGGATCTCCACCCTGACCACGTCGCCCTGGCTGATCCTGCTGTTCATCAACATCCTGCTGCTGCTCATCGGGATCCCGATGGAGACCGCCCCCGCCCTGGTCATCGTGACCCCCGTGCTGGCGCCCATGGCCGCCCATCTGGGGATCGACCCGGTCCACATGGGCATCGTCATCTGCCTGAACCTCGTTCTGGGGCTGATCACGCCGCCGGTGGGCGCGGTGCTCTTTGCGGTCTGCGGTGTGACGGGCATGTCCCTCGATCGCCTGAGTCGGGCCATCTGGGCGCCGTTTTTCGTCTCCCTGGCGGTGCTGGCCATCGTGACCTATGTTCCCTGGCTGAGCACGTTTTTGCCCAGGCTTTTCATGGGCCGCTGAAAAAAAGAATATTCTTGACAAGCTGAAGCCGCTTTTCGTAGCATTTTTCACCAAAACGCTATTTCTCGTTAATCGATTCCATTTCCCAGAACGGTCCGTACGAATCATACAAAAAAGGAGGGTGCCATGAATCTTACGATGGGCAACAAGAACGTAGTTGTCGGCTTTTTGGTGATCCTGATCTATTTTTCGATGACCTTTTTCATCGAGAAAACCACCTCCATGCACCAGTTTCACGATAAGGCGGCGGCCGTCGTGATCGATACCAAGGGGACTCCGGACCTGCTCGATGACCAGGTCGTCGACATGAAGAAGGGACCGGCCTATCGCACCGGCGGACTTTACTTTACGAATTACTATCCGGCCTCCTATGTCCGCGTGTCGAATGCCGGCCGTGAGGCGGGTTACAACATGCGCCTGTACGCCTGGATCTTCGCGCTTTTCAATATTGCGATCGGCGTTATCGTAGGGCTCCAGAAAGGGGCGAACCTGGGCTTGCGCGCTTGGGCTTCGTGGCTTGCGGTGGCGGGCGTCGTCCTCTATCCCATCCGCGATATGGTCTCGTTCTGGTGCAGATGGTTCTCCGTCACGCACGCCGAGCTCCGTTCTGTACCCGATCAAATGGATCGGGGGGGCGGCCATGTTCCTGGCCCTCCTTATGGCGCTCATCGTCTTCGTGCAGGGAACACGCCAGGCGAGAGCAAGATGAAAGACCCTTCCGCCCAAGAGGAGTACGTCGCGGGTGCGGGATAACTTCATCCGTGAGTGAAAATATCTTATGATCCCTGGACTGCCCTTCGGAGCCTTTCGGTGGACGATCCTGTCCCTGGCGGTGCTCTCCCAGATCTATCTCTTCTTCCTTGCCCGGCGTGCGATTCGGTCGTCGCAGCGGTCCGACCGTTTCAAGAAACGGGCCGTCAACGCGATCGGGGCGTTCCTCATCCTGGTCTTTGCCGCGAATATGTTTATCCTCTACCGGCCCATTCCCTGGGTGTATCCGCCCGCGGCGGCGCAGGCCGGTCTTTTCTATCCCCCGGCCATATGGGGTGTGGGGTCGATTTTTTCCGCACTTCTTCTTCTGGTTGTGCAGCTTTTCGGTTGGCTGGCGCAACTGATTCTTCGCCTCGGCCGAAGGCTGGCCGGTCGACCGGAGTCCGTTCCCTTCAGCGATGGCCGCAGGATTTTTCTCCAGGCGGGGGCGGGTGGTCTGTTTGCCGTTCCTCTGCTGCTGAGCGGATACGGTGCGGCGTACGCCGGCAGGAACGGCGATGTCCGGGAAACGACGCTGCCTTTCGGCTGCCCGCTGCGCGTCGTCCAGCTCACGGACATTCACGCGGGCATTTACATGAATCGCAAACAGATGCGACACTACGCCGACCGAACCATCGCCCTCCAACCGGACCTCTTCGTCCTCACGGGGGACTATATTACAAACTCGCTCTCCTTTCTTCCGGGGTGTCTGGAGGAGATGGCCCGCGTCCGTGCCCGGTACGGCACCTTTGCCATACTGGGGAATCATGAACACTGGTATGCGAGCCTGAGTGAGCTGCAGGCGATCTTCCGGAGGTACGGCGTGCCGCTGCTGCAGAACGAACACCGCATCATTCGGACAGGGGACGGGTTCTTTGCGGTCGCCGGCATCGACGACCTGCGCAATGGAGAACCGGACCTTGATGCTGCCCTGCAGGGACTCGATCCGGCCGTCCCGACGATCCTCCTGTCCCACCGCCCGGAGATCTTTCCCCGTGCGGCGGGACAGGGGATTTCCCTGACCTTGTCGGGCCACTATCACGGGGGGCAGATCAAGCTGGGGATGCCGGGAGCGGGTGTCAGTCTGGCACAACTCCGGACGCCCTATCCCGAGGGGCTCTACCGGAATGGTTCATCACGGCTCTATGTCAGCCGCGGGATCGGCACGACGTTCACCCCTGTGCGTCTGAATGCCCCGCCGGAGATCACGCTGTTGGATCTTACGTGAGGCATCGTTGAGAGAAAAACTATTGACCGATGCAGATCTGAGGATTAACATCAAGGTAAGGCAAGATCATCACTACGGTTGTTCAGTCCTCCGCCACAATGGGTCGTCGGGGATGATTGCCGCCGTCGTAGCCCTGGAAGGAAAAGCCGAAGCATATCGAAAAAGCCGGATCGGGATCAGGAGGAAATGAACCATGGACATCGACAAGATTGCGGTGATCGGCCTGGGAATGATGGGGACGCCCCTTGCCACCTTGCTTCTCAAGGCGGGCTATGCCGTGACGGGTTATGATATCGTCGAAAAGCAGATGTCGGATCTCGCCCCGTTGGGGTTGAAACCGGCAAAGTCTCCGAAAGAGGCGGCGGAGGGGGCGGATCTCGTCCTGTTGTCCCTTGCCAACTGGACCATCCTCCGGGAGGCCGTCGAGGGGAAAGACGGTGTATTGGAGGCGTTCATCGGGGGCAGATCATCCTTGATATGAGCACGTCCCCGCCGGAGGGAACGATAGCCATGGCGGAAATCATGGCCGGCAAGGGAGTGGACTGGATGGATGTTCCCATTTCCGGCGCCGCCGCCCAGGCCAGGGTGGGCAACATGGTCTTCATGGCGGGAGGCAAGAGGTCGGTCTTCGACACGGTCCGGCCCGTCCTCGACCGGATCGGCAAGAAGACGGTCTATGTGGGGAAAAACGGCGATGCGGCCATGCTCAAGCTCGTCGTGAACCACATCCTCTACCTCAACGAGGGGGCGGCCGTCGAGGGACTGGTGCTGGGGCTGAAGGCCGGTCTTGACCCCAACGTCATGTACGACGTGATCACCTCCGGCGCGGCATCAAGCGATCTGATCATCTCCCGGGGAAAGGATATGCTGGCCGGCACTTCCAGCCCAAAGGTCAGGTCAGCGTGGCCGTCAAGGACATGGGGCTCATCCTGGACAGGGCCAAACAGCTGGGTGTGATCTTGCCCGTGGGCGCTTTGTATCAGCAGTTCCTGCTCCAGGCCCATTACGAAGGTTGGGACGAAGAGGATGCGACGGCCGTCATGAAAATCTACGAGAAGTTGGCCGGAATCTCCAGGGATGGCGAATCGGGTGAAATCATGCCATTTTCCCCTCACTTACTCCAGGACCGAACCCTTCATCGCCGAACCCACCATCCGCCGGTAGCGTTCCAGCAGCGAACCCTTTTCGAGGTTCGTGCTTTCGGGCAGCTTCCATTTCTTTTTCGCTCCTCCAGAACCCGGGATCGACCGCCAGCTCCAGTTTCCGCGCCGGGATGTCGATCCGGATGGTGTCGCCCTCCTCGATGAG
This sequence comes from uncultured delta proteobacterium, assembly GCA_963842685.1. Classification (GTDB taxonomy): domain Bacteria; phylum Desulfobacterota; class Syntrophia; order Syntrophales; family UBA5619; genus JAKAFS01. The sequence continues at coordinate 57,815 of CAWJHT010000048.1, forward strand.
CGCGATGGGGCCGCCCAGATAGGCCTCCGGAGAGACGTGGCCGATGCAGGCCCCCTGCGTCGCCCCGGAGAACCGCCCATCGGTGATCAGGGCTACGGATTTGCCCAGACCCATGCCGATGATGGCCGAGGTGGGCAACAGCTGTTCGCGCATGCCGGGCCCTCCCTTGGGCCCCTCGTAGCGGATGACGACCACGTCGCCGGGCTTGATGCTCCCGTTGAAAATCGCCTCCAGGGCCTCTTCCTCCCGGTCGAAGACGCGGGCGGGTCCGGAATGGACCAGCATTTCCGGGGCGACGGCGGCGCTTTTGACGACCGCGCCTTCGGGGGCCAGGTTTCCATGGAGGATGGCGAGCCCGCCCCGGGGGGAGATGGGGTTTTCGACCGGATGGATCACCTCGGGATTCAGGATTTTCCGGCCGGCGATGTTTTCGGCGATGGTCTTTCCGGTCGCCGTCAGGCAATCGGGATGGATCAGTCTGTGCCGGTTGAGTTCGTTCATCAGGGCCGGAATGCCGCCGGCAGTCGTACATGTCGCCGGTGAAGAATTTTCCGGCCGGCTTCAGCAGCGTCAGGTGCGGGGTCTTCTCGGCGATCTCGGAGAATTTGTCCATCTCAAGCTCGATGCCGACCTCCCGGGCGATGGCCGGAAGATGGAGGCAGGTGTTGGTGGATCCCCCGATCGCCATGTCGACGGCGATGGCGTTCTCGAAGGCGTCGGGCGTCATGATGTCCCGCGGCAGGATGTTCCGGTTGTGGAGCTGCATGATCGCCTGTCCCGCACGCCTGGCCAGCGCGACGCGGGCCCCGTAGGTGGCCGGGATGAGGGCGCCGTCGGTCAGCGTCATGCCGAGCGCCTCGGTCAGCATGTTCATGGAGTTGGCGGTTCCCATCATGGCACAGGAGCCGCACCCGGGGCAGGCCGCGTGCTCGAACGCGGTCAGCTCCTCTTCGCTCATCTCGCCCCGGACCACCTTTCCCTCCGCCTCGATGAGGTCCGTGTAGCAGACCTCTTTCCCGTGAAAAAAGGTGGTGTCCATGGGGCCGCCGCTCACCAGGATGGCCGGGATGTTGAGCCTGCCGGCGGCCATCAGCATCCCCGGCGTCACCTTGTCGCAGTTGGTCAGAAGCACCATCGCGTCGAAGCCGTGGGCCGTGACCATCAGCTCGATCAGATCGGCGATCATCTCGCGGCTGAGCATGGGCATCTTCATCCCCTGGTGTCCCGTGGCGATGCCGTCGCAGACCGCGATGCAGGGAAACTCCAGCGGCGTCCCCCCCGCCTCGGCCACCCCCAGTTTGATCGCCTGGCAGAGCGGCTGCAGGTGAACATGGCCGGGCACCACTTCATTGAAGGAGTTGACGACGGCCACGAGGGGTTTGTTCAGATCCTCCCGGCAGTGGCCCATGGAGTAGAACAGGGAGCGGTGCGTGGCGCGGTCGATTCCCTGGGTGATGATGGAACTTCGCAGGGGACCTCGGGATGAGTGATTGTGAGCCATGAGACCTCCTTGTGATGGCAATGCCTGTTATTTCCATTTTTCCTGCGGGGAATGAAGTAGGCTTGAATATATGAAGAGAGGGTGTGCACGTCAAGAGATTTGAATCACCCTATATTTTTGTCGTCATTGGTCTTCGGCGATTTGGTCTTGACAAAGGATTTTCGACAATCTACGATCCCACCCAGAGTGGCGATCAGCCGTTATAACACAAAAGCCTGTCAAAACCCATCCGAGGAGGAAAAAATGAAAGTGAATTGGAATCTTTCACCTATGTTCAACGGCTCCATTTTAGTTATTGGCTTGTTCTTTCTGATACTCACTTTAGTCACCTTACAGGTGATGATTATGCGGAAGCAGCCGAGGGGCCCAGAGTCCGGTAAGATCGACGGTCGGAACAAGCGCGGGCGTCACGCGGACGTCATCATGCGAAGGGTGGCCAAGATCCTTGGCGAGGAAAAGCTCGTCGAGCAGCCGATCGTCATTCTGAATCGGACCGGCGGATCCTGGATGGTCGCCGTCAACGGGTGCTGGGCAAGAAGGGGGGGGTACGACATCTTATGGGGATTGCGCAGCCCGTGTTCACGACCCCAATCGTTCAGGGGCTGAAGAACGCCTATGACCAACTCATTCCAATCGCGGTGTTCGTTCAGGGAGACCTGATGATGGTTGTCAGCCGACTCGCCTTTGAAGTCGTTGACGGACTTCGTCAATGCGGCCAAGAAAGAATCCTCGAGGCCTGAAGTTTTCGGGATCGCAGACGGCGGGCACGGATCAAATGGTCGTCGGACTGCTCAGAAAGGGCCGGGGGGGTTAAATTCAATTATCCCCTACGACAGCGGCAGCTTGGCAACCGCGTCGTTCCTCGGCAAGAACGTCGACGGCTTGGTGCTCGCGCTGGACGAGGCAATACCGCTCATTCAGAGCGGCAAGGTGAAACCCCTCGCCGTCCTGACGGAAAAGCGCCGCACGAACAAGGAACTGAAGGACTTCCCCACGGCCAAAGAGCAGGGGATTGACTTGGTATTTGGGCAATTCTGGGGACTTTCCGGCGCGCCGGGGATGGATCCCGCGCTGGTCAAATGGTGGAACGACCGGCTGGTTTCCGGGAATTCTTGACTGCCGCCAAAGCCTGGAAGGATGCGATCGACGCTAATTTCCAGCGCAGCGATTTTATCGACCACACAAAAGCCGCCGTTTATATGGAAAATGGATACAAGCAATATCTGCAGGTCCTCCGGGATCTCGGACTTGCAAAGCAGTAACGCAAAGGAGGATCGGCGGCAATGAGGATGATCGATGTCGCGCCGGCGGCGGCCATGCTTGGGCTGTCGGCCATTGTCTTTGTGGGGACACTCGAGCTGCCCTCTGGACGGATTTCACACCCGGGCCGGCCTTCCTTCCGAGGTGGATCGCCGGCGCC
>CAWJHT010000049.1:0-29578 GCA_963842685.1 uncultured delta proteobacterium
ATCCCCGCCATGACGACCGCTGCCAAGGCAAAACCGGCAGCAAAAGCGGTCAACGACGGCAGGGCAAAATGTTACGAATGTCACGACGATATCAAGGCCCTCAAAGAGGGGTCGAAGCACGCCAAACTGGCCTGCACGACCTGTCATGACAAGTTTGACGCCCACATGGACGATCCGGAGAAGAACAAGCCGGTCACGATCATCGACCAGCAGCTGTGCGGCAAGTGCCACAAGAGTCAGATGGAAAGTTTCTACAACGTCAACCGCGATGGCGGCGCCCGCAAGGAGAAGGGGGTTCCCGCCGGCCGTTCGCCCATGCAGGACAAGCTGCTGGCCCCCTACGGATTTACCTTTGAGCACAATGAGCCGCGCGGTCATGCCTTCATGGTCATCGACCAGTTTGTCGTGGATCGTTTCCAGGGCGGCCGCTTCCAGTTCAAGGACGGCTGGAAGGGTATTGATAAAACCGGCAAGACCTGGGACGTGCTGATCGACAAGGGCGTTGACTTCAAGTTGAAAGAAACCGGCATGGCCGGCAATCCGACCTGTATCCAGTGCAAGACCTCCGACCACATCCTGAAGTGGAAGTTCATGGGCGACAAGGATCCCAAGGCCAAGTGGGACCGCACCTCCAACATTGTGGATGTCGCCAAGGACACCCACAACCCGGTCGGCTGCATCCACTGCCACGACCCGCACGGCGCCCAGCCCCGCGTGGTGCGCGACGGCCTGATCCAGGCTATCGAGCGGGACACCAAGGACAATATTTTCGCCAAAGGAGGCAAGACCGATCTGAAAGTGATCTCCTTCCGCGACGACTTCCGCAAGATCGGCATTATGGGAAAAACCGACTCGCGCATGATGTGCGCCCAGTGCCACGTCGAATACAACTGCGGCGGCGGCACCCAGTGGAGCGACGGCAAGCCGGTCACCTATACCGACCAGCGCACCAACCACTTCCCGCTCAAGAACGCATTGCAGCTGCTGAAACATTACAAGGCACTCGATTTCTACGACTTCAAGCACGCCGTGACCGGCGCCCGCCTGATCAAGTTCCAGCATCCCGAAGCGGAGACTTATGCCGGCAGCGTACACGACAAGGCCGGCGTGCAGTGCCACCAGTGCCACATGCCCAAACAGAAGGGCAAGGACGGCAAGAGGTTCTCGACCCACGGCATGGTCAAACCCAAGCTGACCGTCAAGGCCTCCTGTCTCGGCTGTCACCCGGACAGCACGGTTGAGAAAAAACTCTACGAAATCGAGTCGATCATCAACTACACCAAGGGCAAAATGCGCAAAGCAGAGTACTGGCTCGGCCAGTTGATCGACGCCTATGCCGCCGCCCAGCGCATGGGCGTTGCGCCGACGGCGCTCGACCAGGCCCGTGAGAAGCACGAAGAGGCCCATGTGCTGTGGGAGTACTGGACCGCCGAGAACTCGGACGGCTTCCATAACCCCGGCCTGGCCCGTGAAAGCCTGACCGACTCGATCGCCGCCTCCAAGGCCGGCGTCAAGATACTCAACGACGCCATGGCGGCGATCAAGAAGTAAAGACCGAAGAAGCAGCCAGCGCCCTATATCCTAACAGCACATGTTCTCTGTCAAGATGCCTGAAGATTGCCGCGGCGCGCCGCGTCGATGAAGGCGCGCAGGTTCGCCGTACTCACATCGGGCGGCATCCCGCCTGCGCAGGACAGGATCAGCCGCGAATGGTCCGCGGTTTCCGCGAGCAGCCTCCGCACCGCGGCGGAAACATCGGCGGGGGTTCCCAGCGCGAGGACGTCGCGCGGCGGGATACCGTGAAGCAGCGTCAGCCTGTTGCCGCACATCTCCTTCAGCTCATCGATCGTATGCTGGATGCCGGGGTTGAAGAGCTGGATGCCGATGTCGGCGTAGTGCCTGATCGAAGGGGCGCAAGGCGCGTCGTTGTGGAAGAATTTCACCGCTACGTCGGCGGCATACAGATCTTTGAAATACGGGAACCCGAATTCGAGAAAGTCCTTCTCACCGATGAAGCCGACGATGTCATCGAGCATCATGATGCCGTCGATCGTCGGGATCGTCTCCCGCTGCAGTTTATGCCACTTCACGAGGAAATCGGTGATGACGCGCAGCAGGCGGTGCACGGCCTGAGGTTCGGTCTTGAGGGCGATCAGGAATTCGGTCGTTCCCATCAGGAACGTCGCGACATTAAGGGGTCCGCGCGAAACGGAGAAACGGATTTTATGGCCGAGGTCTTCGATCCGCGGTCGTGCCCAGCGCAGCCGGTTGAGCATAAACGGCAGCAGCCCGTCGGTGGCGGGATCGGGTTCCTTGATCTCTCCGATCTGTTTCTCGTCCGTGATCATCTTCTCCGCGTACGGAAAAGCGTTGCGCGGGAAAACGCAGCGTGCACCGAATGCCGACGGCTCGGTGCACATGCCGAACTCGGACCAGAATCCCGGAAGGAACATGCACTCCGGAAAGGTCTCGATGACCCTGCGGTTGGCCTCGAACCACAGATTCTCGCTGGAGAGATAATCGGCAATCGCCATCCCGCACCAGCCCGGCAGCCAGGGAGAATCGACGATGAAGCCGATGGGCAGCGGATCCACCCGTTCGCCTCCGATCACGGCCAGAAGGTCGTTCCACTGTTGGTCTGTCATCCGAACTCCTCCGATATCACGGCAAAGCAGCAATAATTAATGAAATTGTATCCGAAGCGGGAGTATCGTCGTTTTCCTTCCAATATGCCGTCGCAGAGAACAGGCAACCGGTTGTCATATTGCGGAATCCGGATTGTGCGTAACGCTGACGATGGATTTTGTCAATCGAAATTTTCCTTTTCTTTACCCTTGACACCCCCTCAAAGGGATGCTAGGAATTTTCACAACTGCCGTAAATCGAGACAAAACAACATTCTCCTGCGAGGTTATGCAAGGACCTGCCTCGGAAAGATCGCAAGGGTGAATGGATGCCGTTCGCACCAACGAATCCGACCGGAATAACTGAAAATCATATGGAACCATCACACACCAGGAGGAAAGGGATATGATACGAATAGCGATCATCGGTACCGGCGCCGTCGCCGAAATCCACATCCAGGCCTTCAAGGCCTTTCAGGACCGTTGCGAGGTGCGGGCGCTCGCGGATCTGTATCCGGAAAAGGCGGAAAAGCTCGCCAGGAATCATGGGATTTCCGCTGTTGTGTGCAAAGATTTCCGGGAAGTCGTCGCCCGCGACGACATCGATCTGGTATCGGTCTGTCTGCCTCCTTCGGTTCATGCGGAAGCCGCCATCGCCGCCCTTGAAGCGGGAAAGCATGTGGTTGTGGAAAAACCCATGGCTTCTTCACTGGAGGAGTGTGACGCGATGATTCAGGCGGCTGAGAAGAACGGCCGCATTCTTGCGTCCATCGCCCAGAACCGGTACAAAATTCCGATGATGAAGGTCAAGAAAATCCTTGAATCGGGAACCGCGGGGAGGGTCCTTCACGCAACGGCCAACTCCTCGTGGTGGCGGGGGCAAAACTACTACGATCTCTGGTGGCGGGGCACCTGGAACGCGGAAGCGGGGGGGTGCACCATGAACCATGCGGTGCACCATATCGATCTGCTGCGCTGGGCGCTGGGCATGCCGGAGGAGGTGACCGCCGTTTTCACGAACGCCAATCACGACAATTCGGAAACCGAGGATCTCTCCATCGCCATCCTGCATTATCCCAAAGGGGCCCTGGCGCAGATCACGGCCTCGATCGTGGACCACGGGGAAGAGCAGGAACTCGTATTCCAGGCGGAACGCGCCCGGATCTCCGTCCCCTGGCGGGTCAAGGCTTGCCTCCCGCTGGAAAACGGATTTCCCAAGGAAGATCCCGACACCGAACGCGAGTTGCAGGGGCTCTACGATTCCCTCCCCGCCATCCCTTACGAGGGACATCCGGGACAGATCGACAATATCCTGCAGGCGATCGAAGGGAAGGCCCCCCTCCTCGTGGATGGGAAGGAAGGCAGGGCGACCCTCGAACTCATCATGGGGATCTACAAAGCCGCCGCCACGAGGACTCCCGTCAAATTCCCGCTGCAGAAAGACGATCCCATGTATCGGAAAGAGACCATGCTCGGCATGATGCCCCGGTTCCACAAGAAGACCAGGAACATCGAAAATTTTGCCACTTCAACAATCACCCTCGGCCGCGATATGGGGAGATAGGGAGAACGGAATGCAGAAATCAGACGGAATGAATTACGCCCCCAAGGGAAAATCCGCCCCGGTGTGCGGGAAAGGGGATTTCCGGGTAGGGGTGATCGGGCTCGATCACGGGCATATCTTCGGGATGTGCAACGGGCTCGTCGAAGCGGGAGCCGAGCTTACGGGGGTGTACGATCCGGATCCGGTCAAGATGGAGAATTTCCGGAAATCGTTTCCCGATGCGAAGGCCGTCTCTTCGGCAAAGGCGATCCTGGAAGACCCGTCCGTGCATCTCGTCGCGAGTGCGGCCGTTCCTTCCGACCGCTGCGATCTCGGGCTGAGGGTCATGGACCACGGGAAAGACTATTTCAGCGACAAGCCCCCCTTCACCACGCTGAACCAGATCGCAGCGGCCCGGCAAAAGGTCGCGCAGACGAACAAAAAATACGCCGTCTATTACAGCGAACGGCTTCATGTCGAGGCCGCCGTCTTCACGGAGACCTTGATTGCAGACGGGGCGATCGGCCGGGTCGTCCAGGTGATCGGAATGGGCCCGCACCGGATCAGCCTCCCCCAGCGGCCGGAATGGTTCTTCCGGAAGGAAAAGTACGGCGGCATCCTGGTGGATATCGGCTGCCATCAGATCGAGCAGTTTCTCTTCTATTCCGGGGCAAAGGACGCCCGTGTGCTTGCAAGCAAGGTGGCGAACTATAAATTCAAACAGTATCCCGAACTGGAGGATTTCGGCGACGCGACCCTCCTGGCGGACAACGGCGCGACGAACTATTTCCGGGTCGACTGGCTCACGCCCGACGGTCTGGGGGTCTGGGGCGACGGGAGGACATTCATCCTCGGTACCGACGGATATATCGAAATGAGAAAGTACATCGACGTCGCCCGCAGCAAGGACGGAGACCAGGTGTTTCTTGTCGATCACAAAGGCGAACGGCATTTCTGCGTCACCGGCCAGGTCGGGTTTCCTTTCTTCGGCCGCCTCATCCTGGACTGCCTGAACCGCACGACCAAGGCCTATGACCAGGAGATGTTTTTCAAGGCCGCGGAGCTTGCCGTGATCGCGGAGCAGAACGCGACAAGAATCGAGTAATGTTTTCATATCTTTCGGCGGCTGAGGGACGAAGAGTCGATCTGTAGAAATATGTATACCGATCGTATTTTATAAAAAAAATAATTTGACATAAATAATACATTCGGTATAAATTTTTTGCCATGGACAAACAGTCCGTTTTCGAGCATATCAAGAAGCAGATTATCGAGGAGAAACTGCCTCCCGGACACTGGTTCGTTGAAAGGGAGCTTTGCGCCACTTACTGCCTGAGCCGCACGCCCATCAGGGAAATCCTCTGGAAACTCCACTCCGGTGGCTTTCTGGAGCAAGAGCCAAACAGGGGATTCATGGTGCGGAAACTGGGTCTCGAACAGATATTCGAGGTGTTTCAGGCGCGCGAGGCGGTTGAAGGCATGGCGGCGCGGCTTGCGTGCAGCAAAAGCGACGAATCATTCAGGTCCACGCTTCGAGAAATCATGGACATGCTCAACAAATTAGACGCTGAAATAGACCCGACCCAGGGGAGCGCGCTGGGCCGCCAGCTGCACGGCGCCATCGTGGAGGCCGCGCGCAACGGAATCATGGTCGATATCTACGAGAAGCTCAAGAATCTCAGCATTCTTACAAGCAACATGACCAGGAAGTCACCAGCCATAGAGAGAGTCTCCAAGGAGGCGCACCTTATGCTCATCAACGCTCTTCTTGAACAAAACGAAGAAAAAAGCGAACAGCTCATGCGCGAGCACCTGAGGGACACGTGCAGGCAGATTGTAGAGCAATTCTACCCCAATATGCTCGGCGTCGCCTCGAATAACAAAATCTTACGCACTGGTCTTAAAACATAAAAAGGATACAGTTTAAAAAAGATATTTTTTGACCTGCTCTAATACTTTTCTGTAAAGCGATTGCTGAGAATAGATCCGTTTCTGAAATTTGTGCCACCTTTTTTGTTCCGATCTGTCCGGGTGAGGAGAATAGAAAATTGCTCGACCTTTTTGATCTTTCAGGCCGGATTGCCGTTGTGACCGGCGCAAGAAGGGGAATCGGTTTTGCGATCGCAGAGGGTCTCGCCTCGGCAGGAGCGGTCAGTGTGATCGCCGATATTCTTCCGGAAACGGGAGATGAGGCGGCCCAGCGCATCCGGTCAAAAGGACTGATGGCGACATCCATTCCCGTGGATGTCACCCGGAGGGGTTCCGTTGAGAACCTGGTTTCTCAGACCATAAGGGAGTTTGGTCAAATTGATATCCTCTTCAATTGCGCGGGGATTATCCTGAGAAAACCCATTGAAGACGCAACGGATGAGGAATGGAATTCCATGATGGATGTCAATCTGCGGGGGGTTTTCTTATGTTCGCAGATCGCAGGCAGAGAGATGATCAAACGAAAACAGGGGAAGATTATTAACATCTCATCCAATATTGCTCAGGTGCTTCAGCCCGACAGGGGGATCTATGCGATCAGCAAGGCGGGGGTCTCTCATCTGACGAAAGTGATGGCTCTGGAGTGGGCCCCTTACCATATCAACGTGAATGCGATTGCCCCGGCCCCAACGATGACCGATCTGAACCGGAAGTATTTCGAGGAACATCCGGAAGACATGAAGGAGAGGCTCCGTTCCATCCCCCTTGGACGACTTGGAGATCCGACGGATTATGTGGGGATGGCGATCCTGCTCGCATCCCGGGCCTCTGACTTCATCACCGGCCAGACGATCTTTGTGGATGGAGGGTCCATTTTGATCTGATTTGAGGGATGCGGTTGGAATCGAGACTTGTCAATCATTGACCGGGGGGATACATGGGAACGTGGAATGGGAGAAAGGGAGGATTCGCAAAAGGTAAAAAAACCAGTAAAGGAGGAATGAAGATGAGAACGAAGCAGCGTGGAATCTGGAGGGGCGTATTGCTGTCCCTCATGGCATTGGGCCTCGTGCTCGGCGGGATGCCGCATCCGGCCTCGGCCCAGCAGCCCATCACCATCTCGATTATCGACAACGGTGGAGACCTCGCCTCGACCGGGGTGATCATCGAGAACTACAAGAAGGCCAATCCCAACAAGGTGAAGGAGATCAAGATCCAGCGCGGGCCCGCCCCGGAGACCCCCGCCAAGATCAAGGCGCAGCAGGACTCCGGGCGGACAGACATCAACCTGGTCCTCACCGGGCAGGATGCCGGCTCCGTCCTGGCCGCCAACAAGCAGATGATCGAACTTTTCCCCAAGTACAACGCGATGTTCCCCAGGGACGAGCTGAACGAGGCGGCAAAGGTCCTGCAGGATTCGGGGGGAGGCTCGCTCATGCCGGTCGTGGTGAACGCCGGCGGACCGGTCTTCGTCTACAACCCGAAGAAGGTGACCAAGCCCCCGAAGACCATCGAGGAGTTCCTGGCATGGGCCAAGGCGAACCCCAACCGGTTCCTCTATGCCCGGCCGGCAAACAGCGGCCCGGGCCGGTCCATCTTATGCGGACTGCCGTACATTCTGGGAGACAAGGCCCCCATGGATCCGGAGAAGGGATGGGACAAGACCTGGGCGTTCCTGAAGGAGCTGGGGAAGTCCATGGAGTACTACCCCACGGGGACCCTCTTCACCCTCAGGGAGTTTGCCCAGGAGCAGCGGTGGATGATCTCCGGCATCATGGAGTGGGATATGAAGCCCCGCGCCGAGGGCGTGGTCCCGCCGGAATCCAAGATCACCGTCCTGGACAACACCACTTTCGTCATCGACGGCCACTACTGGGGGATTCCCAAGGGCGTGCCCCAGAACGAGGTCGATGTCCTGCTGGATCTGATGAAGTTCATGCGCCGCCCCGACCAGCAGGTCCTGACCTGGAAGGCCTTCATCGGGCCGTCCATCAAGGCGGCCACCTTCGACAAGGCGCCGGCGGACATCCGGGACCTCGTCAAGGAACACTGGAGGCCCGAGTATGATCAGATCGGCCCGGGCAAGAAGTACAAGATGGCGCCGCAGCTCGACTTCAAGGAGCTGACCTACGCCATGGACCGCTGGGACCGGGAGATCGGCGCACAGCAGATCAAGAGGTAGCAGCTCGGGTTTCACAAATATTCACGGATCGTGAGGGTCCCGATCGGGGACCCTCACCTTAATGACCTAACGGCGGGAGACCATGAAAGAACCGAAATGCGAGACGATTGATTCATTGCGATTCCGGATCACCAAACGGTTTGGGACAAAGACGGTGCTGCGGGATTTTGCCCTGGAGGTTCGCGGAAAACAGTTCATCACCTTCCTGGGGCCCAGCGGCTGCGGCAAGTCCACGGCCCTGAACATCATCGCCGGGTTGATCCCCGCCACGGAGGGCGAGGTCTGGATTGACAAGGAGCGCATTGACCACCTGCCGCCCGAGAAGCGGGAGTTCGGCATGGTCTTCCAGAACTATGCGCTCTTCCCGCACATGACCGTCTTCGCCAACATCGCCTTCGGCCTGCAGCTCCAGCGCCGGCCGGCGGCGGAGATCACCGAGCGCGTCCAGCAGATCCTGGAGCTGGTCCAGCTTCTCGGCTACGAGGGGCGCTACCCGGGGCAGCTCTCCGGCGGCCAGCAGCAGCGGATCGCCATCGCGCGCGCCCTGGTCCTGTGCCCGCGCCTCATGCTGCTGGACGAACCGCTATCGAACCTGGACGCCAAGCTGCGGATCGAGATGCGGGCCGAGATCAAGCGGCTCCACACCAACCTGGGCCTCACCTCCATCTACGTGACCCACGACCAGGTGGAGGCCCTCTCGCTTTCCGACTGGGTGGTGATCATGCGGGAAGGTCTCCTCATCCAGGCAGGAACTCCGCAGGAGATCCATGACCAACCCGTAAACATCTTCGTGGCGGACTTCATGGGGTTCCGGAATTTTTTCCCGACCCAGGTCGTGGCCGTCGGGCCGGACCGGGATGTGGAGGCCGCAGGCAACGGCATGAAGATTCGGGGCAAGACCCGGCACACCTTCGCCCCCGGCGCCTCAGTGGTGGCCGCCATCCGTCCGAATGATGTCGTGGTCGGCGGGGACGCCGCGAGTCCAAATGCGTTCCGGGCCAAGGTGGACATTGTCGAATATCTGGGACGTGAGGACGAGGTGATCGTGACGATGGAGACCGGAGGGCGCCTCTGGGTGCAGACGGCTGTCCGGTTGGCCCCGGGGGAGAACGTGACCGTGGTCCTCCCGCCGGAACGGGTCATCTTCCTCCCGGCGGAGGAAAACGGAGGTAGGTCATGAGGCGCTCACGGACCGGCGAACCGAGTGAACTGGACCTGCTGGCGATCTGCCTGCCTGCTTCCGTCGTTCCTCTACGTGCTCGTGATGTTTGTCTACCCGTTCCTCTACGGCATCTACCTGAGCGTCCACCCGCTGAAGATGGACGGCTTCAGCCTGGCCAACTACATCGCCTTCTTCACCGACCAGTACCAGTACAAGACGGTGGGCATCACCTTCCGCCTTGCCGTCCCCAACACCATCGTGGTCGTGGCCATCAGCCTGCTGTTCGCCTACAACATGCGCCGGGGGATCTGGCTGGAGCGGACCATCACCACGATCCTGGTCCTGCCCATCTCGCTGGGCGTGATCCTGCTGAGCCAGGGGATCCTGGGTTTTTATGGGGGGAAGGGGTGGTTTAACCAGTTGATCCTGGGGTTGGGCCTTCTGGAGGAGCCGCTGATCCTGACGCACAATTTTACCGGGGTGATGCTCTCCCTCTTCATGCAGCAATTTCCCTTCTGCTTTCTCATGCTCTTGGGTTACATCTCGGGGATCGACCCCAGCATCGAAAATTCGGCGCGTACGCTCGGGGCGAACCCCTGGACCGTCTTCAGGCGAATCATGTTGCCCCTGATCGCCCCCGGACTGGCCATCGCTTTTGCCCTGGTCTTCGTGATGAGCTTCGCCACCTTCCCCTCGGCCATCATGCTGGGACAACCGTCGGGTTCCACCCGGACCATTGCCATCGCCGCCTATGCACAGGCCTTCGAGATGTTCGACATGTCCTATGCCTCGGCGATCGCGGTGATCATGGGGTTGTTTCAGTTGGCCGGCCTCCTCCTCATCCTCCTGCTGCGCAAGCGCATGGTCACGGCGGCGACCATGGGGGTTGGGAAGCGGTGATGCGGTCATACAATGCCCGGTTGTCTGTTGTCCATTGAGACTGTAAGTAGTTTTACAACCATTCTTTAGGGAGGGAAATGCATGCGCGGCCGAATGTGGGGACTGGCGATTTACGTGTTCGTTCTGGGATTTATCCTGAACCTGATGGGGATCGTGAGCCACGTCATGGTGAGCGCGTTTGCCAAACGCTGGTTCGGCACGCCCTTCCCCCGCGCCCTGACGACCGAATGGTTCAGCTATGCCTGGACGGAGTTCGGCCTCGCCCAGGTCCTCGGGGTGACGATCTTCGTGGCCCTCACCGTGGTCGCCCTGTCCCTGCTCATCGGGTTTCCGGCCGCGTACATCCTGGCCCGCCGCAACTTTCGCTGGAAATCGTTGCTGCTCCTGCTCTATTTCCTCCCGCTCCTCATTCCGCAGATGACCTACGGCATCCCGCTTGCGACCACGATGTTCCGGTACGGGATCGGCGGGAGCGTGGCCGCCGTCATCCTGGCCATCATGGTCCCCATGGTGCCCTTGGCCATCTTCATCCTCATGCCATTCTTCGAGCAGATCAGCGTCAACCTCGAGTGGGGTGCGGCCATGATGGGGGCAAGCAAGCTCCAGATTTTCCGCCGGATCCTCTTGCCGCTCACCCTTCCGGGGCTCCTCACAGCCGGGATCCTCGTCCTGGTGAACACGGTCTCGAACTTCGAGCTGACCTTCCTGGTATCCGGCGCCGGCTCTCAGACGCTGGTCGTGGCCCTGTTCTACAACGTCTTTGCGGGCGGGGTTCGCCCCGTCTATTCCGTGGACGCCATGGCCGTGATGTACATGACCATGGTGATGATCCTCCTCATCATCGCCCTGCGCTACGTGCGCCCGACACAGATGGTCTTCCGTCTCGATCAGCCGAAGCGATGATCAGCCGCATCCATCGGCCGTCGACGAGTTCAGCGACCCTAAAAATATTTCTTCTGACCTGATTGGCAGGGGAGCAAGAGATGAAACAATGATGCACCAAAAAAAGTGAATCCTGAGCGGCTGGAACGGTTCGTTTCGTCGGCCTTTCAGCGCGTTGGAGTGCCTCTGAGCGATGCTGATTTGACAGCCAAAATACTCGTTGACGCTGATCGGCGCGGAATCGATTCGCATGGGGTCATTAACCTCTACGGCACCTATATCAAAGGCATTCTTGACGGAAGCATCAACCGCAAACCCGAAATAAAGATGTCATGGGGCAGCCCGACGACCGCATCTGTTGATGGAGACAGGGGCCTTGGTTTCGTAGTCAGCCATAAAGCCATGGGCGAGTGTATCCGAATGGCACAGCAGTACGGGACGGGGTGGGTGACCGCGTGCAACAGCACCCACTCCGGCGCGGGAGCCTATTATGTGCTCATGGCAGCAGAGCAGGACATGATCGGCATTCATTTTTCTACAGGCGGTTCGACGGTGGCGGCCCCGGGAGGAAAGGGACGGCTCATCGGCAACAATGTCCTCGCGTTCGCCGCACCCGGGAAAAAGCATGGGCCCTTTGTCCTGGATATGGCGCCGACCATGGCCATCGCCAATAAGCTGCATATGCTCCAGTGGGAAGGGAAAAGCATGCCGGAAGGGTGGGCAATCGATGCAGCCGGGCGCCCCATCACGGATCCCAATGTCTACTTTGCGGAGGAAGGCGCCATTCTTCCCCTGGGAAGCACCGCCGCCAACGGTGTCCACAAGGGGTTCGGGTTGTTGCTTCTTTCCGATATTCTCACGGGACTGTTGTCCGGGGACGGGGGAAGCATGTTCCGCAGGAAGGGCGAACACAGTCACGTCTTCTGTGCGTTGCGAATTAACGCTTTTCCGACCGGCGGCACGTTCAAGGATCTCATGGATGAAATGGTCGAAAAGCTGCATGCAACCCCAACCGTAGAGGGTGTGGGTCGCATTCGGCACCCCGGTGAACGGGGAAATCTCACCTATCGGGAGCGAAGCGCTGCAGGAATCCCCCTTCGTCAGAATGTCGTTGAGGATCTTGAGAAGGTGAGTGCGGATCTGAACCTCCCGATGGACGACCTTTGGGAAAAGTAGAATTTTGAGCAAGGAGGAGATGATCATGAAGGGCATTTTGATAGCGGTTTTTTGTCTCGTGGCAAGCACCGTATCCGCGGCGGAAATCAGGGTGTTGAGCGGGGGCGCGGTCGAGCCCGGTTTGGAGGCGTTTGCACAGCAGGTCAAGCGGGAATTGGGCCATGAGCTTAAGATCCAGTACAATACCGCGCCGCAGATTGCCAAGCGCCTCGCCGCCGGTGAGGTGTATGATATTCTGATATCACCGCCCGCGACGATCGAACAGGCGGTCAAAGAGGGGAAGGCCCTCTCAGACACCCGTACGCCGGTGGGTCGCGTGGGGGCGGGCATCATTGTGCGCACCGGCGCAACCGCGCCCGATGTCGCGACCGTCGATACGCTGAAGCAGTCGCTGCTCGGCGCCGAATCGGTGGTCTACAACACGGCTTCCACCGGCATTTACCTCGATAAGCTCTTCGAGAAGATGGGCATCACCGATCGGCTGAAACCAAAGTCGACACGTTACCCAAACGGAGCTGCCGTGATGGAACACGTGATCAAGGGGAAAGGCAACGAGATCGGCTTTGGCGCGATCACCGAGATCCGGATTTACGAGGCCAAGGGGCTGAAGTTCGTCGGACCGCTGCCGGCGGAGATCCAGAATTACACGAACTACGAGGCCGTGCTCATGACCGGCGCGGCGTCGGCCGATGCGGCAAGGGCGGTGTTGCGCACCCTCGCCACGCCGGCTGCGAAAGCGACGTTCGTTACCGGCGGCGTCGAGTAAGTATCACAGTGCGTCTTAAGTACCGCTGAGGGAGGATCGGGTTATAGTGTGTCTCATTTCAAAGACGGCGTGACTTTAATCCCATAGCCGTCTTTAGTCAGACAAGACAGGCGGTTTAAGTTAAGGAACGCCTCATCCGTTTTTTTCCCCGTCGCTGTGATTCACAATTCAAAATGTGCCCCCTGTGACAATGCGGTCCCGTCAAAGCCGGTGATCACCTGGCCAGCCAGCCTCCGTCGACGGCAATCGTATAGCCGTTGATGTAGCCGGAGGCCTCCGAAGTGAGGAAAATCGCAAGGCCCATGAGACATGACCTTTGACTCTTTACTACAAAGGCTCTTAAATTCACTGACTGTCCCTTTGCCAATTGGTTCTGAATTTTCACGACGGCTGCTTGCCTATATAGGCGAGAATACCGCCGTCAACATAGAGGATATGACCGTTGACGAAATTTGACGCGTCAGACGCAAGGAAGACGGCGGGTCCTATGAGATCGTCCGTCGTTCCCCAGCGACCGGCAGGCGTCTTGGAGATGATGAAGCTATTGAAAGGATGCCCGTCAACGCGTAGCGGAGCGGTCTGGGGTGTGGCAATATACCCAGGTCCGATCCCATTGCACTGGATGTTCTGGCTACCATATTCAGAGCAGATGTTTCTGGTGAGCATCTTGAGTCCGCCCTTCGCAGCGGCATATGCAGAAACGGTCTCACGTCCGAGTTCGCTCATCATCGAACAGAGGTTGATGATCTTTCCGTGACCCTTCTTGATCATGGAGGGGATGACTGCCTTTGACACGATGAAAGGCGCATTGAGATCCACGTCAATCACCTGTCGGAACTCGGCGGCGCTCATTTCCAACATCGGAATGCGCCTGATAATTCCGGCGTTGTTCACGAGAATGTCTATGACACCGACTTCCTTCTCGATCTTCTTCACGGTTTCATTGACGGCATTTTCATCGGTCACATCGCAGACGTAGCCGCGGGTTTCGATACCGGCTTCTTTATAGGCAGCCAGCCCCTTGTCGACCAGATCCTGCTTTATATCGTTGAAAACGATTTTTGCGCCCGACTCAACGTACGCCTTGGCAATCGCGAACCCAATGCCGTAAGATGCACCGGTAATGAACGCGACTTTGCCTCTAAGGCTGAAACGATCAAGCATCATGATTTTCTCCTTTTACGAATCGGGTGTTCTACTTCAATGTGGACATAGCAACATCGTCCATGTCCGTGAAGGTCTGGTTCTCTCCCGCCATCCCCCAGATGAAGGTGTAGTGGCTCGTTCCCACACCCGAATGGATCGACCAGCTGGGAGAGATGACCGCCTGCTCGTTTCTGACGACGATGTGCCGCGTTTCTCCCGGCTCCCCTATGAGGTGAAACACGAGAGACTCGTCCGGCAGATCAAAATAGAGATACACTTCCATGCGCCGGTCATGGGTATGACAGGGCATGGTATTCCAGTTGCTCCCCGGTGCAAGGATGGTCAATCCCATCACCAGTTGGCAGCTTTTGAGGACCGCGGGATGGATGAACTGGTAGATGGTCCGCACATTGGCCTTCTCCGGCGTGCCGAGATTGAGGCACTTGGCATCCTTGAGGGTGAGCTTGACCGATGGGATAGGCGGTATGGGCCGGGGTGCTGTTGAAATAGAATTTCGCCGGATGGTTCGGATCGGCGCTCGCGAAGGATACCGCCTTCGGCCCCATCCCGACGTAGAGGCATTCCTTGTTTTCCAGGCCGTATTCTTTCCCATCGACCCACACACTTCCCGCCGCCCCGACATTGATGATCCCCATTTCCCTTCTCTGGAGAAAATAATCGACGCCCAGTTCCTTTGTGACGGTCAGTTCCAATTTCTTACCGGCCGGGCAGGCCCCCCCGGTGATGATTCGGTCGATATGACTGTAGACCATGGTCAAGTCGCCTTTCTCGAAGAGCTTCTCCACGAGAAAATGGTTCCGGATACTCCCCGTATCCAGTGACTTCATGTGTTCGGGATGAATGGCATAGCGTATTTCCATGAATGACTCCTTTCTTTGACCTCTTTTATTCTACCGGAGACGGGCCCTATGCCCGGACCGGAGGTTTGGCTCAGCCCCTCTGGCGGTGATAACGCCGATGATCTCATCGCTTCGCCTCACGTCAGCTTCCCCCTGATAACCCAACCGTCGGGAAATTTCGGAGGCCGCCGCAATGACCTCCTTCTTCACCACCTCCTGGACAAACTTTTTGGTCATCTGGAAGACGGGGCCCGAAACGCTGATGGCGGCCACCGGCCTCCCCCTTCCGTCAATGATCGGGGCTCCGAGACACCGGATCCCCAGTTCGTTCTCTTCCTCATCGATGGCGTATCCCTGGTTTCTGACGATCTTCATATGCTCCCGAAACAGGGCCGGGTCCGTAATCGTGTTGACCGTCCGTCGCGGCAGCCCCTTCTCCTGCAGAAAAATCTCCACGACCTCTTCCGGACTGTAGGAGAGCAGGACCTTCCCCACCGCGCTGCTGTGCACGGGATTGCGGGAACCCACCCGGGACGCCATCTTCAGACCGCCCGCCGGCTGTTGCGTCTCGATCTTCTCGATATAGACGACCTCGTTGCGATCGAGAATGACCATATGGGCCGTCTGTTTCGTCTTTTCCGCCAGATCCCGGAGGATCGACTCGGCGACCTTCCTGAGGTCCAGTTGATCGGCCAGCTGGGCGTTCAACTCCATCAGCTTCAATCCCAGAAAGTAACTCTTCGTCTCCGGGTCCTGGCGGATGTAGCCAAAATAGGACAGTGAAGACAAAAGGCGATGGATCGTCCCTTTGGGCAGCTTGAGACCGGCCGAAAGATCGCGGATGCTCATGCCCTGAGGGTTTTGTCCGACCATATCGAGAATCAACGAAACCCTCTCAATCGTTTGGACAAGGTTGTTCGGTTTTGGGGGAGGAGAATTCTTCGCCATTTCTGTTACTGTCCTTTCTTTTGGATGATGCTACACAGCGGAGAATGGAAAGGTCATTTCCAGCTCCTGCGCAGAAGCCCTGAGATCCTTCAGTGTTTCGGATCGGTATGGGGATCCCTTCCTTCTCGTATGCCAGCCGCGTGAGATATTCCTTTTCACCGGGCACCAGCACCCGTTCGAACCCCCGTGCCGCCGGGGTGTCGTGGATGTCATCGATCATGATGCCGACGTTCTTTTTGAATTCGGCCACCGGCACGAAATTCGCGATATTGATGGCGCCGATGAAATGACCCAGCTCGCGGTGTTTGTCATAATCGCCGTACATCAGGGGGAGTTTTTTCCCGAAGAGCGCCCCCGTGAGCGGGCCGGAAAGGATATCGAAGATCAGGGCCAGGGCGTATCCCTTGGGTCCCGCCATCGGCATCAGGGCTTTCACCTTCTGGGGGTCGGTCGTCGGCACCCCCTCTTCGTCGACCGCCCAGTCCGGGGGGATCGGCTCCCCCTTGTCCTTGGCAACGAGAATTTTCCCAAATGACGCCGCACTGGTCGCCATATCGAGTAATATCGGATATTCCCTGTCCGTGGGAACCGCCACCGCCAAAGGATTGGTCCCCACCGCGGGCCGTTTCCCGCCGAACGGGATCACCGAGGCATCGGTATGGCTGACCACGATCCCGATCATGTCCTTCTTCAGGGCCTGAATCGCCGTATAACCGGCAATCCCGAAATGGCTGCTCTTCCTCACCCCGACGAAGCCGATGCCGTTTTCCGCCAGTTTGACCGCCTCCTGCATCGCAAAGAGGGCGACGGCATGGCCCATGCCGTGGTCGCCGTCGACGATGGCGGTATTTCCCTTTTTTTGCACGACCCGGATGTCGGGGTTTCCGTTGAGCGATCCGATCCGGAGACGCTTGATGTAATGGGGTATCCGAATGACCCCATGGGAATTGAACCCGAAGAGCTCCGCCGTCGTGATCGAATCGGCAACGATCCGGGCATGCGCCTCGCAAAGTCCCGCCGCCGACAATATCTTCTGGATAAACACATTCAACTGTTTGGCATCGACACGTGCACTACTGTCTGACATAACCCCTCCCGATCCGATCCGCTATCGCCCGCCGGCGAATCCCCCCGCAGCGGCCTGCCGCGGTCATCATACAAAGCCGACGTGGATTCTCCCTCTGCTATTTTTTATTCCACAAGAGATGAATCCTGTTCCCCGCCGGGTCTGCGCCTTTAAGAAAGACCGCCTTGACATCGCTTTTGATCTTCGGTTCCTCCAGTTCGATTCCCTTCTCCTTGAGGATGCTGCAGGCCAGTTCGAAATTGGTCACCCGGATGGCGATATGCGGCTTGTCGGACTCGGGACCCTTCATGATCTCAATCCGGCCCGGTCCGGAAGAGGAGACGAAAAACGACGACGCCCCCTCCTTGCCCGTAAACCCGAAGGTATCGACATACCACTGGGTGATTGCCTTTCCGCTGACCCTGCTGTCCGGGTACAGACCGACATGCTCGATCCCCGCGAATACCGAGCGGCCCCGCACCTCGTTGATCCAGGTGAGGACATCGGCCGTCTTTTTGGCGATCGCCGCAAAGTCGCCGGCGGCGATCAGTTCCTTCGATATCAGGTTCGAACCGACCCCCACGCAGGCCACTCCCGCCTTGAACCATGCCTCGATGGATTCCCTGGTCGTCTCCACGCCTCCGGTCGGCATGATGAGCGTCCAGGGCATCGGCCCGAGGATATTCTTCACGAATGCCGCCCCTCCCACCTCTTTTCCCGGAAATATCTTGCAGATTTCCACCCCGTACTCCTCCGCCTGCGAGACCTCGCTGGCGGATCCGCAGCCCGGCATGTAGGGGATCTTCCGCCGGTTGCAGGTCTTGGCGACTTCGGCATTGAGGATCGGACCGACGATAAAGTTGGCGCCGTTGTTGATATACAGGGAAGCCGTTCCCGGATCGACCACGGAGCCGATGCCCAGAATGAGATCCGGGATTTCCGATTCGCACCACTGGATCAATTCGGAAAAGATCTGATAGGCGAAGTCCCCCCGGTTGGTGAACTCCAGGACCTTCACCCCCCCGTCGGCGGCCGCCCTGGCCACTTTCTTGGCCGTCTCCAAATCCTTGTGATAAAATACGGGAACCAGCCCGCTGTCCATCATCGCCTGCAACACATCCAACCGTCTGAATCGTGCCATACTCATTCCTCCACTGTTCCATAAGCATCAGCCGCACTGCGGCCACATCATTCCCTTTCGAACCGTTCTCCTCCAGGTCCGCTCCCTGATCGATCATCTGCAAGGATCGCTGATGACGTTCCGCGGATCTACCGCGACACCCGGCCGGATACCTCCCCGGACATGATTTTTTCCGCCTCCTCGACGGTCACCATATTGAAGTCGCCGACGATGGAATGCTTCAGGCAGGATGCGGCAACCGCAAAATCAAGGGCCTTCTGGAGGTTATCCCCGTAAGTCCTCAATCCATAAATCAATCCCCCGACAAAGGCATCGCCGCCGCCGACGCGATCGACGATATCGGTGATGTTGAACGCAGGACCCGTATACAGTCGGGTCCCGTCATAGAGGATACCCGACCAGGTATTGTGACTGGCGCTGAGGCTGCCCCTGAGCGTGATGGCGATCAGCTTCAGGTTCGGAAAGGCCTTTTTCAGCCCTTCGGCCACGGCGCCGAATTTTTCCGCCTCGACCCGGCCCGCACCCACATCCACATCCGGGGCCTTGATTCCGAATACCTTATCCGCATCCTCTTCGTTCCCCACCGCGATATCGCAGTGCCGGACCATCTCGGGCATCACCTCTCCCGCCTTTTTCCCCCACTTCCAGAGTTTGGCCCGGTAATTCAAATCGCAGGACACCGTCAACCCCATCTGCCTGGCCTTCAGGATTCCCTCGAGACAGACCTCGCAGAGCGATTCGCTGACCGCCGGGGTGATCCCGGTCCAGTGGAACCAGTCGGCGTCCGCGAAGATCGTCTCCCAGTCCAGCATCCCCTTTTTGATGGTGGCGATGGATGAGCCTTCCCGGTCATAGACGACCTTGCTCCCCCTCTGCACCGCACCGTTTTCCAGAAAATAGATGCCGATCCGACTTCCCCCCCGGATCACTTTCGTTGTCCCCACGCCGTAACTTCTGAGGTTGGCAAGGCAGGCGTCTCCCAGATCGTTCTTCGGCAGGCGGGTCACAAAATCCGTCGCCAGACCGAAATTGGCGAGGGAAACGGAGACATTGGCCTCGCCTCCCCCAAACGCGACATCGAAGGATCTCGCCTGTCCGAACCTGAGAAATCCCGGTGGATTGAGCCTTAACATGATCTCACCGAACGTGACGACTTTTTTCATCTCCTCCTCCTGACTATGGTATCAAAATGATCTTAAGCATTCAATCCTTCTCAAGGATATCCGGCCGGACAAAGGCGAGCCCCCCCGTTTCCACGCTGAGCGTCGGATAGAGGACCGGCTTGGTGATCATCTCCACCCCTCGGGAGGTGGCCAGGATCGTGTCCTCCGATTTCGTGCCCGTGAGGGACGGATTCCAGGTGAAGGCCTGGTTCTCCTGGATGATATCCGGGGTCTCGAAATTGACCCGGTAGTCCCTGGGGCTGTAGCCGATCGATCCGCCCTGATGGTGGAGTTTCCACTCCTCCGGATATCCCTTGGCGCCGTAGGCTTCGATCCCCTTCCGCAGGACTTCCCTCGCGGGAACGCCCGGGCGGCTCGCCGCCATGAACGCGCAGTCGATAAAGACATTCGCCTCGTATTTTTCCCTCAACTCCTGCGGCACTTTTCCGAAATGGACGAAACGCGTCAGGCAGACAATCAGGCCTCCCTTTCTGGCGTTGACGGAAACCATCAGGAACTTCTCCACCTTCTTTTCCGTGGGGATGGGATGGCGGAAACGGGAGATCCTCTCATCGGCCGCCGACATCATCCCCATGGTATCGATCCGGTCTTTCCATAATTCATGGCAGAGTCTGCCGATGACCGCCGATTCCTTCTCTCCCTTTCTCCACGGCGATCATCGTTCGCTCGAGGGCCGCCGAAACCCTTCCCCCCAGCCAGCGGTACCGGACCAGTTCCTCCGCGGTCAGGGAATAGCGGAGCCGCGCGACCTCTTCCGCCACCATGACCGCATCCGGGAAGGGCCAATCGCATCCGACCGATCCCCGTCCGACGATTTCCCGGACCAGGGCAGAGCTCCCGGTCCTCATACCACGGGAACGATCTGACCTCGTAGCCCTGCTCTTCAAGCCTCTCCTCCTCCACCATCCGGGGGGCTTCGATATTATTGGTGATCACAAACTTCCCCTTTTCGGTGATGAGGAGGGAGGCGTTCCCCAACTCGGTCGCGGTTCCCACCACGTTGAGGCCGCCTCCGGTCATCCACGAAAAATTGGCCTGGCGCTTCAGGAGAAGGGCCTGGAGATCCCTGGCCTTCAGGAATTCCCGAACCCTTCTCTCTTTTTCTTGAATTTCTCCCAAAATCGCCATCGTCTCTCCTCTTATGGTTACTGGGCCAGGACTTCCGCCCAGGTTGTGACCGACCATTGTGTCTTGAACAATTCTTCAACGGCCGGCTTGGCCGTCGTGCGGAACGAATCGGCATCCGGGATCACGACCTGCATGCCTTTTCGCTGGAGATCCACCAGGATCGCCCCCTCTTCGGTTTTGATCTTGTTGTTGGCCCACTCTTCCGCCTCCTTGCCGGCCTTGACGATGAGATCCTGGTCCGCCTTGGACAGCTTGTCGAAGAAAGGCTTATTGATCAGAATTCCCGCGGTCTGCACGAGGTGATTGGTGATGATCAAATGGCTTTGGACCTCGTTGAGCTTGAAGCCGGAAATCTGCGGCAGGTCGCCCTCCGAGGCTTCGGCCTTGCCCGTCTTCAGTGAACTGTAGAGCTCGGGCAGCGGGACACCAACGGGGTCCGTACCCATGGCCTTCCAGATCGCCATCCAACTGGGGATGGGCGGCAGACGGAGCTTCATCTTATACACGTCCGCCGGTGTGTAGACCGGCGTCTTGGTCGTCATCTGACGAAGCCCCCGGTAGAGGGTCGCCAGGTACTTCAGATCGTTCTTTTCCAACTGGGCCCGCGCCTCCTGGCCGAGCTTGCCGTTCCAGGCGCGCATGTAGTGATTGAAGTCCTTCATGACGTAGGGGTTGGTGAAAAAGTAGTACGGGGGGGCGTAGAGTTCCAGGAAATTCGTCCCATTGGACTGCATTTCGAGCTCGCCGGCCTTGTTCATCTTATTGATCTCGATTTCCGCTTTGGCGCCGGCGTCAATCTTCACCTCGATCCGGCCTCCGCTCCCCTTCTCAACGATATCCTTGAACTTCTCCGCCGCATCGACCACAATCGTGCCTGCTTTAAACGGGCTTCCGATGCGGATCGTCTTATCCGCGACAACAGCCGTTCCCGCACCTACGAAAAGGAAGCACAGTGCGGCAGCGATGGAAAGAATAAAGCTTATCTTTGCGCTTTTCATCATCTATCCCTCCTCCTTGGTAATTTCATCCCTTCTCGAGACCTTTCAGAGCTTGGGGATCAGATCCCGACCTTCAAGCTCTCCCCTTACATCACTTCTTGATCTCCTTGACCAGTTTCCCGTAGTATTCGTGATCCTCGGCCATCAGTTTCCCGAAGTCTTTCGGTCCCAGGTATTCCAGATTCACCGACATATCCTTCGCATTCTTCAGGAATACGGGATCCTCCATCCCCTTCTTGAAGGCATCGTGCAGTTTGCCGATCACGTCGGGCGGCGTCCCCTTCGGCGCCACCAGGCCGCGCCACATGCCCATGGTGAAATCGACCCCCTGTTCTTTGACCGTGGGAACGCCTGGGAAGAGATCCAGCCTGCTTGCCGAAAACAGCGCGATGATCCTGAGCTTTCCCGCCTGAATCTGGCTGACCCCTTCCGGCGGTGAAACGGAAACGGCGTTGACATGCCCTCCGAGCAGGGCGGTGACGGAAGGTCCTCCGCCGGAGAAGGGGATGTGATTGAACTGGACCCCGGCCGCCTTTGCAAAGGCGAGGGCGACCAGATGCACCCCGCCGCCGGCCCCCGAGTTGCCTACGCTGATCATGCCGGGGTTCTTTTTGGCCTGCTCGATGAACTCCTTCGTGCTTTTCCACGGGGCTTCCGCCCGGACGAGAAACATGGACGGATCGCTGACGGTGTTGATGACGGGATCGAAATTCGCGTAAGTGAACGCCGTTTTCGTCTGATGGGGCAAAATGGCAAGCGGAGTGGCCGCCGTCGCCAGGGTATATCCGTCGGGCGCCGCCTTCATCGCTTCCGTATACCCGACGGCGCCGCCGCCGCCGGCCTTGTTCACGATGACCACCGCCTGTCCGAGGTATTTTGCCGTGGATGCGGCGAGGGCGCGAAACACAAGGTCCGTCGCCCCGCCCGGCGCCCAGGGAATGATGATCTGAACCTCCTTCTCGGGGAAGTTCGCGGCTTGAGCGGGCGCCGCTGCAATGAACGCGACAAAGACGACCAGGACACAAAGCATTCTTTTCATCATGTCAAAACCTCCTTTTCCAAGTATGTTGGTTGAACGGTTATCCCTTCACACCGAACGTCTGATCCATTTCCTGATGACCCACTGAAAGGCCGGCACGCACAGGAATATAAGGGTGCCTAAAAGAAAGACCAGTGAAACAGGCCGCTCGACAAAAATCCCGAAGCTTCCGTGGGAGAGCATCAGAGACTGACGGAAGGCGACCTCCAGTTTCGGGCCCAGAACCAGGGCCAGCAGGAGCGGCGCGGCTTCGTACGCCCACTTTCTCATCACAAAGCCCAATACTCCGCAGAGGATCATCAGCCAGACATCGTCGATGGAGTTGTTCACCGTGAACATCCCCGTGATGCAGAAAAGCATGATGATGGGCAGAAGGATCTTCTTCGGTATCCGGAGGATGTTGGCGAAAAAAGGGACGAAAGGCAGATTGAGCAGCAGGAGAATGAAATTGCCGATATACATGCTGGCGATGACGCCCCAGAAGACATCGGGATGCTCGCTGATCATCATCGGCCCCGGCACCACGCCGTGAATCATGAGCGCCCCCAGAAGAATGGCGGTCGGCGGGGCAAAAGGGATTCCCAGCACGAACAGGGGGATAAACGCCGACTGGCAGGCGGCGTTGTTCGCCGATTCCGGACCGGCGACCCCTTCGATGGCGCCTTGCCGAACTCCTCGGGATGCTTTGATATCTTCTTCTCCACCATGTAAGAGGCATAGGTGGCAATCACCGGGGCCGGCCCGGGAATCAGACCCACGCCGAATCCGATCCCCGCCCCCCGGAAGATCGCGCCGATCGACGTCTTCAAATCCTGAAGCGACGGATAGAGGTCCCGAAAGCGCGGGACGATCACCTTCTGTTCCAGGTTCTCCAGTGGCTGGTCGACATTGGACAGGACCTCGGCGATTCCGAAGAGACCGATGGCGACGGCGACAAACTCGATGCCGCTGAGCAGATACGTGGAGTCGAAGGTAAAGCGGTAGTCGCCCGTGACGGGGTCGAGGCCCACGGTGCCGATGATCAATCCCACGACGGCCATCATGAGGGACTTGAGGAGGGAGGTTCCCGTCACATTGCTCAGAACGATGAACCCGCAGACCATCAGGGAAAAATACTCGGCGGGGCCGAAGGCCAGAGCGGCATCGGCAAGCGGCGGCGCCAGAAACACCATGCCGAAGATCGCAAGGGTCCCGGCGGTGAACGAACCGATGGCGCACATCGCCAGGGCCGGGCCGGCCTTTCCCTTTTGAGCCATCTGGTAGCCGTCGATGCACGTGATCACGGAGGCGGTCTCCCCGGGGACGTTCAGCAGGATGGACGTCGTGGAGCCTCCGTACATCGCCCCGTAGTAGATGCCGGCGAGCATGATGATGGCGGAGGTGGGATTGAGACCAAACGTGACGGGGATGAGAAGGGCGATTCCGGCGATCGGTCCGAGTCCCGGGAGGATGCCGACCAGGGTTCCCGCGACGGCGCCGAGCAGGCAATACAGCAGATTGGCCACCGTGGTGGCGATTCCGAAACCGGAGATGAGATGCTGGATGGATTCGATCATCGTCCGCCTCCTACAGGCCGATCAACCCCTTGGGCAGAGGAATCTTGAGAAACCAGACGAACAGGAGATAGGCGCCGGCCGCCGTCGCCAGGGAAAACCCCAGCAGGAGGGCCGGTCGCCTGATCCCTAAGATCCACAGCAGAAACAGCATGATCAGAAAACAGAAGGCCGGATATCCCAGGAAACTCAGACACAGCGTCGCGGCGGCGGTAATGCCCAAAAATTGCAGGACCTGCTTGGTATTGGCAGGGGTTGTGGCAGCGGGTTCACGGCTCTGCGGGGCTGCCCTTTTTTCAAACAGACGATTCAACAAAAAAAGGAGGGAGAGGATCATCAGAAGAATTCCCAGGCACAGCGGAAACAGCCCCGACCCCGCCATCCGGAAAGTCCCTATCGGCATCTGCAGGGAAAGCATCGACGGTTATCCCTCCGCAGAGAAAGATAAAGACCCCTTCGATCAGATCATCTCTTTTCATAAACGGTTCATCACTCTTTTCCAAATGTCAGATTCGGAAGCCATAAAGCCAAATCCGGCCAGAAAATGACCAATATGACCACCACGACGACAGTCAACATCAGCAGCCAACCCTCCTTGACAAAATCCCAGAGCGTGCATTTGAATATCGTGCAGACAATATAAAGGACCGCTCCCTCCGGCGGGGTCAATAACCCAAGGGTCAGGGTCAGCACCATAATGATCCCAAAGTGCACCAGATCGATATTCAGTTCCTGAGCGACCGGCACGAGAATCGCGGTCAACATCAGGATGAGCACCGTCGAGTCCATGAACGTTCCGGCAAACAGCAAGAAAGCGACAATGATCATCATGACGACCCAGGGGGTATCGGAAATCCCCAGCATAAACTCGGCCAGCTTTTGTGGTATTTGATCCCAGATGATGCCGTAACTAAAAGTCGCCGACAAGGCGATCAGCAACATGATCATTCCCATATCGACGACAGTGCTCTCCAGTGTTTGGATCATTTTCTTCCAGGAAAACTGTCTGTAGACGATCGTGCCAATCACAATGGCGTATACGCACGCGAAAGCGCCTGCTTCGGACGGGGTAAACATGCCGAACCGTAATCCGACGATCAGGATGACCGGGAAAAGAAAAGCCCAGATGCAATCGACAAAACGTTTTCGCAATCTCTTTCAGAGATGGCCGCGTTTCTCTTTCGGGAAGATAGCCTTTCTGCCTGGCCCTCAAACCTACCCCACCCATTAAGAATACCGTCATGAGAATGCCCGGGACCATCCCTGCCGCAAATAACCGTCCGATGGAGACTTCGGCGATGCTGCCATATAAAACCAGCCCGATACCGGGGGGTATCATCGTCGTGATGAGCGAGCTGCAACCAATGACCGCTGCCGAGAATCCTCCGGAATATCCCTGCTTGATCATGCCCGGTCCTAGAATGCGCGAGAGCATGGTGGCGTCACCAATCGCCGAACTCGTAATCCCGCCCAGCGATGCCGCGATCACCATGTTGCTCTGTGCCATCCCCCCGCGCATATGTCCTGTGAGAATCGATGCCAGTTTCATGACCCGTTCGGTAAGACCGGTCTCGTTGAGCAGGTTGCCGGCTAAAACAAACAATGGAATTGCCAGCAGAAGAAAGTTTTGTGTTTGGGAAAGCACCTGTTGAATGGGCATGGTCAATGGCAATGTAGGCTGCTGGAGAAAGAAGGCAATGCCGGAAATACCAAAGGCAAAAGCGACCGGCATTCCCATTAACATAAAGAGACAAAACAGGATCAATACCAGCGTCATTTCATCATCTCCCTGCTGTCAATCACCATAAGACTCTAATCAGATGATTTCACCGCTAATTCCTTCACTCTTCGCAATCGCTTCACCCGTCGATATCGATCGCCAGAACGTTTTGATTTTCAAAATCGCGGTGATCAACATCAGAGCACAACCAATCGGCACACTCAGCGTAACCCACGAATAACTGAAACCTGGAATCCCCTGAAAGGCTCTAAATCGGGTCGTGTAGGAAAGGGGTAAGCCATATCCGATCATGCCGACTAAAAAAATAGCGATGATCATGTAGTTGATGATTTTGAGATAGAGTTGCGCTTTCAGGGACAGTTTACTTGTGACCACTTCAATGCAGAACAGTCTATCCAATCGCATCGCGGCATCGGCGCCCAGAAAAACCGTCCAGGCAAAAAGAAATGTTGCCGCATCCATCGCCCAGTTCATGGGATAATGCAAACTTCGCGCTACCGCCGCAACAAATACCAATAGTGAAAGAATCCCCAATGAGTATTTGGCGATTTCCATCTCCTGCTTGCAGATGAACTCGTAAAATTTTTTCATCCTTTATCCCCGTCAGATAAGACAGCATCGAAACAATCGGTCCTGCGGACGTGCGCATCATCCGGCCCGGCCTCCCCGCGTTGGAGAGACCGGGCCGGAGATCGTGAACTTATTTTCCTGTAATCCTATCTTTTTGCCCATTTCCTTATAGACCTTGTTTTTCGCATCGGTGATCTTCAGGACCTCGTAGGCCTTCTCTCCGGCCTTCTTGAAGGCGGCAATATCACAGTCCTCGACCGCGATCATCCCCTTGGCAATCAACTGCTTCTTGACCTCCTTCTCGGAGGCCAGTATCCGTTTGGAGGTTTCCAGACCGGCCTTGTCGCATTCTTCGACGAGGATCTTCTGGTAGTCGGCCGGCAGGCTGTTGAAGTACTTCGCGCTGATGACCTCAAAGTTGATCAGCATGATGTGCCCGGTTTCGTTGGCGTACTTGAGGACCTCGTAGAAGCGTCCGGCGGGGATGTTGTTGTAGACGAGTTCCACGCCTTCGATCGCCTTTTGCTGAATCGCCGGATACATATCTCCAAATGCCATGGCGACCGGGGTCGCGCCGAGGGCACGAATGGACTCCTGCCAGATGGGTGCGGGGGGCGTGCGGATGCGCATCCCGCTTAAGTCCTCCGGTTTCTTGATGGGCTTGTTCGTGAAGAAATGGCGGTACCCCTGGACCCAGGTGAAGGACAGGACCTTCAGGCCGAATTTGTTGGCCAACTCATCGGTCCAGGCCTTGACTGTCGGGGTATTCTTGATTTTGATCACTTCCTCAAGGGTGGTCGCAAAATAGGGACCGTTCATCACGGCGATCCCCGGAACATAGTTCCCGAGCCGGGCCGAGTCGGTGTTCTGCCCGATGTTTGCCCCCTGTCGGATCTGTTCGATGATGTCCTCTTCGACGCCGAGCTGCGCGCTATGGAAGACCTCGATCTTCAGGCCTCCCTTTGTTTTTGCATCCACAGCCTTTGCCCAATCCGTGAATCCTTGGTGATAAGGCTCCTTCGCACCCAAGACATGGTTGAATTTCAAGACATACTTCTGTTGACCAAAGGCGGGAAAAGTGATGATGACGGGCATAATCAGAAACACAGCCACTAAGACAAAAACGGTTTTCAAGCTTTTCATATCAACCCTCCTCCTTGTTTAATCGCCCCTGACAAAGGTCAGGGACGTCAAAAAAAATGAGACGAAGGGGATGACCCTCCCCTTCAACTTGCTCCGCATCCTTCACCATCCCCAGGATGGAGAGTGTGCGGGAGGATTAAAGATACTTCTGGAAAATAAGACTTTACAGAAGGTTATCTTTTTGCGTTCCACCTTTCTTCATGACCTTTTGAACAGGTGATTGAGAGGGATTGTCTTTGTTCTTATCATTACAAGACTGATTGTTTCGTATAACGAAACTTAGTTTCTTATTCTATTTAATCCACGACAGATGTCAAGCTTTATTTTTAGATTATTTTTGATTGGAAGGGGTCGGCAGCGGGTCTCCGTTTTTTTACCCTCTCCGACAGGAAGTCGATGTGGTGAGGTCAATCCGGCGGAGGATGATCGAGATCCTCTGACCGGGTGATGAAGAAACATCCCCTTCTGCGGCGGTGTCGCACATGATAACGATCCGCCCCGTTGGCGGGCATCAGAGAATGGGCGCCAATGGGCACCCGTTCGGTTACGGGAGAACCTTCATCGACTTGATGATAACCGGTGTTTGCACTCTGAAACTGGATCACCATGCCGTCACGCCGCCGTCCACCGGGAAGGCCACCCCGTTGATGAACGCAGCCTCGTCCGAGGCCAGGTAAAGCGCGGCGCCGGCCACATCCTCCATGCTGGCGAGACGGCCCAGGGGCACCTCGCCCACGCGCTCCTGCCGGCGCTCGGGGTCCTTCATCATCTCCTGAACCAGGGGGGTCTCCACCGTGCTGGGGCAGAGGACATTGGCCCGGATGTTGTCCTTGGCATAGCGTACGGCCACCGACCGGGTCAGCTGGGAAATTGCACCCTTTGTCAAGGTGTAGGCCTCGGGGGTGAACTTGTGGCCGATGAGGCTGCAGACCGAGCCCATGCTGATGATGGAACCGCCGCCGTTTTTGCGCATCAGGGGCAGGGCGTGCTTGATGCCGAGAAACGGCCCCCGGACATTCACGGCCAGCATCATGTCGAGGCTCTCGACGCTCATCTCCTCGATGGGCTGGCGGATGTTGATTCCGGCGTTGTTCACCAGGACGTCGAGCTTTCCCGCCTTGTCGATCAGCGCGGCCAGCGCGGCCTTCCAACTCTCCTCGTCGGTCACGTCCAGGCGGACGAACCAGGCCTGGGCGCCCTGGGAGGTGAGTTCGGCGGCGGCGGCCCGGCCCTGGTCCTCCTTGATGTCGCCGAGAAAAACCAGGGCGCCCTCAAGGCTGAATCGGCGGGCGATGGCCAGTCCCAGACCCTGAGAAGCACCGGTGACGAGGGCAACTTTGTTTTTGAGACGCATAGGACTCTCCTTCTATCGCCGCCGCCATGGGTCGGGGCATTGCAGCGATGGGTGTTATTGCGGGAAACCCCGGGCACTCCATTGCGTCGGGTGCTCGGACGCTTTCTTCCAGCGGATTGAACGGGTACCGGTTACTTGGCCTTGTTGCCCGTTGCCCGGAACTCACCGAGAAGTACCTTACCGATTTGGCCGTAGAGGGTCTTTTGCTGGAGCGCGGCGAAGACCTCGCTGAACGGTATCGAGGGAGGTTGGCGCTCATGGCCCGGAAGGCTTCGAGGTGGATTAGGTTCCTGCATAATGCCGTTTGAGTATGTTTACCATCCGAGATCATTGCCCAAATTGAATTTGTCTGATATTGTGCATCCGGCCACTTGTCAAGAATTTTTCAAAGCATTTTTCGAAGAGATCCGTTCGCGATGCTCGGGATGGTTTATGGTAATCTTTTGTAGTGGTTCAGAGGAAAGTGTGGTAGGTTAGAAAAAAGGGGACACCAACGCTTAGGCAAGAAACCATTTAACTCGATAAGGACTGAAGATGAATGAT
>CAWJHT010000050.1:0-14965 GCA_963842685.1 uncultured delta proteobacterium
CGCTGTAAGGCTTGATCCCAAAGATCAGATAAAGGGCTGCCAGGAAGGCGATCGATACGAGGCATGAGAAAGCCAGATTCCTCCATCCCATTTGGAAGATTCGCCCGATTAAATAGAGGAGCATCAACCCGATGCAGATGGGGAATGACAAATGGATATAGAGATAAGAGATTTCAAGGACAGGCGTGGTCGTTCCCACGGTTGCCGGTATGACCTTGAGACTCAACCAAAAGAGATAACCTATGAAGTAAAATACCAATAATATCGAAATGTTAGAAATCTTTTCCCGGTTCTTGGGAGTGAAACGATCGAAGAGGCTTGAAACGGCAATGTGGGAATTTGCTTTAAGGGCAATGTACGCTCCGACAAAGGTTATCCATATAAAGAGGATACGGGACACCTCTTCGGTCCACGGAACGATCCATCCGATGATATACCGATTGACTACCTGAAAGAAGACAAGCAATGTCATTACAACGACTGCAAGAGCTGCAAACCAATCCACGATCTTTGCAACAAGCTTTCCCAAAGAAGCCATTTCACCCTCCTCTTGCAACATCTGGACAAAGAACCCATGGCGATCCGAATGATGCCCCCCACCCCCCCTGAATCAGGGGGAGTGGGGGGCATCACGGTCATTTGGCCAATTCAGCCTCAGCCTCTCTGATTGCCTTCATCAGCTTATCGATCCACGTCCGTTCCCACCTGACTCGCAACATAGTCCCTGACCGGTTTCTGGGTAGCTGTCTTGAACTGAGCCCGTTCCGCCGCCGTAGGCGCATAGACCTGCATACCCTTTGTCTGTACTTCGGAGATCCCGGTGGCGGAATTGAGGTGTTTGAATACCGCGACCAACCACTGCTGACGTATAAGCCGAGGTCTTGAGGAGCTCCTGGGTCTCCTTGGGCAAACTCTGATAGAATTTATCATTGATCAGGAAGAAATCGACGCCGTACGAATGGCCGTCCAAGGTCAGATATTTCTGGACTTCGTACAACTTGGCCTGCATGATGGTCGCCACGGGATTCTCCTGTCCGTCGACGACCTTCTGCTGAAGGGCGGTGTACGTCTCCGACCAGGCAATGGGGGTCGGCGCGGCACCGAGGGCCTTGACCATATTGACATAGACCGGGGTTTCCATGACCCTTATTTTCAGCCCTTTCATATCTGCAGGGGATTTGATGGGACGTTTAGAGTTCGTGAAGTTTCTAAACCCCGTTTCTCCGTAAGCAAGCACCCGCATGCCCGTCTTCTTCAGAATATCCGCTGCCAGCTCATTTCCAAACCAGCCGTCCATCACCTTCCAGGCCACGGGACCTGAGGCGAAGAGGTAGGGAATATCGAGGACCTGGGCCGGTTTGTAAAACCCTGCTATGGCACCGGAGACAAAAGCCATCTGAATGGTGCCGATCTTTACACCCTCGATCAGCTCTCTTTCGTTGCCCAGCTGGCTTGCGGGGAACACCTTTACGTTCACGTTGCCCCCCGATCCGCCTTCCACGAGACCTTTAAACGTTGCCCCCGCTGCCCCCTTCTTGGAAATGCATACGTCCGCGGGATCCACGTGACCCAATTTGATTTCGACGGGGGCCGCGTAGAGATGAGGAACCAGACCCCAACCGGAAATCACCAAAAACAATCCGATCATGAAACCCAACAACACTGCCGACTTTTTCATCTTCTCTTCCTCCTTTTCAAGTTGACTGCCTTCTCGAATCCCGCCGGATCGGCGGGAACGCCCGCCCAAACCTACATCTC
This sequence comes from uncultured delta proteobacterium, assembly GCA_963842685.1. GTDB lineage: Bacteria > Desulfobacterota > Syntrophia > Syntrophales > UBA5619 > JAKAFS01. The sequence goes on from CAWJHT010000050.1 coordinate 1,759, forward strand.
AAAAAGAATGAACCACCCCCGCCGCAAGCGGCGGGGGATTACTGCCTAAGAGAAGATTAAACATCCTAGGACGGCCAGGCGACCGTGTAGAGGTGCCTGCCGCCCCGGTCCGGTCCCTTGAGCAGCAGGTCGATCTCCTCGTTGCTCCTCTGAGTCATGTACTTGGCATCCGGCAGAACCCCCGGAGGAAACTTCGCCAGGATGTCGTTGTGCAGCTTGACCACGTAGTTCAGGTAGTTCTCGATGGCCGCGAAGGCCTTCTCGGCCTTGGCGAGCGAGGGCTTTCCCAGCACGCCTTCCGGATACAGGGCGAACTCCACCCCGCCGCCGCCGACGTGGCTCTGGCCGGGGATGGGGTAGTTGTAGATGTCGCCGCCCTTGTCGATGTGCCCCTCGGGCAGGAAACCCCACGTCTTGTTGTCGACGCAGTTCTCCATCTGCACGAGCTCCGGGAACAGCGCCAGGCAGATGGAGCACTCCGCCTCGTCGCCGTGGCGGAACGGCGTCTCGAAGGGGCCGCCGTGGGCCTTGTCCTTCAGCGCGTCGCCCATGATCTTCATCACGTCCAGGAAGATGATCACGGCGGGGACCTGGTACTTCTTGGCCCACTCCTGGATGGCCGACGGGATGATGTACTCCTGCCCGTGGCTGCTCATCAGGATCTGCTTGCGGAATCCCGCGTTCCAGTACCCCGAGACGATCGAGCGCACCATCGCGGAGGTCAGGTCGTCGGGGATGGGAACGGTCCCCGTCTGCCCCAGGTGGGCGAAGGGGTGCGACGCGTACCAGAGCGGCTCGGCGACGGTGCAGCCGGTCTTCTGCGCGATCATCTCGCACATCCGGGTCACGATGAACCCGTCCTCGCCGTAGGGCTGCGCGTCCCCGTGGTTCTCCGTCGAACCGAACGGGATGAGCAGGATGTCATTCACCTTCAACCGTTCCTCGACGTCCTTCTTCGTCATCGTCTGGTAGTAGATCTTCGACGGCTTCTCCATGTGTCCGCCGCCCGTAGCGGCAGGTTCCAATTTCCCATATTTACTCTCCTTTCCATGATTTAAAAAACATTCTCCGGGATCTTGACCTCCCAGATCCGCTGCATCTCCTCCATCGGCACGTCATAGACGGAATTCATCGGCGGCAGCGGCTCCTCCCGCATGAACTCCGGCATGTCGTTGAACTCCTCCCCGGCCCCGGAGCGCCGGTTGAATTCCCGCTCCGTCTCCAGGACATCCAGCCCCATCTTTTGCACGTCCGCATACGTGAAATCCCACCCGTATCGGCCCTTCAGCAGCGGCAGGAAAAGATCGGGATTCTTGGTGAAAGGGCGGCCGGGTGAAGAGACACAGACCCATCGTATCGAGAATCGCGGCGCGGATCTGGAGCCTCCGGGAGCTCTCCACCTGGTTTTCGATCCCCAGCGGGTTGACCGTCTTCGACCGTCTCCAAGGCGTTTCCCGCCGTGTGATCCGCCCCCATCGGGGAGGTCACGTAGGTGACGCCGTTTCCCTTCAATGCGCGGGGATCGTAGGCGGCGATCGCCTGCCCCTTGATCGCCGGGACGCGCCGGACGCCCAGGACCTTCCCGGTCACGACCACGCCGTTTCCGAGGATACGGCCGAGCCAGGTTCCCCGGCCGATCTGCCGGACAAGATCCTTGGCGCCTTCCGCATCCCCGAAGGCGATCACGCCCGCCTCCATGGCGACGCCGATCGCCGCACCGGTTTCGATCGCATCCACGCCGACCTGGTTGCAGAGATCGTCCAATTCGGCGATGTCGTCGAGGTTGCCGATCCCGCAGTTCGACCCCAGCAGGGCGATGTTCTCGTACTGGATCGAGGCGACGGTTTTCTTGCCCGCGGCGTCGGGGAAGACATTCGAGCAGGAGATCACACAGCCGCGGACGCAGGGCGTCCCCGAACGCCCTTCGCCGCCCCTCTCCGCGATCATCTCCGCCACCTTGTCCCCGCAGATCTCTCCCGCCTTTTCGAACTGGCCGGCGCTGAAGTTCCGCGTCGGCAGAATGCCGATCTCATTGCACAGCGTAAGCACCGCCGGGGTTCCGTATTTGTGCCGGTTCTCCGTCTTGGGGTCCGCCATGATCCCCTGCACGAGGGCCTTTCCCGCTTCGCGGAGCAGGGCCTCATCGAAGGCCGGCTCGGGCGGCGCGCCGGTATCGTCCACGACGATCGCCTTGACCCCCTTCGAACCCATGACCGCCCCGAGACCGCCCCGGGCGGCGTACCGGACCTGGATATCCTGCGGACCCGACACGGCCACCCCGGCGCCGCCCATCTTCATCTCGCCCGCCGGGCCGATGCAGATGATCCCGGCCTGTTTGCCGAACCGTTCCCGGAGGACGTCGAATCGTCTCGGAGACGAGCCTGCCCTTCAATTCGGGCATGTCGATGAGCTCGATCCGGTCCAGGGTCACCTTCAACACGGCCGTCGTCGGCGTATCAGGCAATTCCTCCAGGACGAGGGCCTTGATGCCGAGGGCGGCGATCTTCCTCCCCGCCTCTCCTCCGACGTCGCTTTCCTTGACGCCGCGGGTCAGCGGACTTTTCCCCCCGACGGAAAACTTGCCCGTCGTGGTGACCGAGCTGTCCCCCAAAAGTCCCGGGGCGACGATCAGTTTGTTGTGACGGCCGAGAGGATCGCAGGTCGGGGGAACCTCCCGGAGGAGGAATTTGGAGATCAGAAGCCGGCCTCCCCAGCGCATCTCTTCCGGCGAGGCCTTTTCTTTCAAGATCTTGCCGGTTTTCGTGTTGACTCGAACAATCCATTCCATATTGCTGTCTCCCTATGTCAGACGAAGGGGACTCTTCGATCTTCTCCAGGAGGGCATTGAGTTTCCCGGCCGTGGCCGGACTGACCTCAATCCCCTCGTTCAGATTCTGCTGTTCTTTTTCGTACTCAATCTCGCCCGGCAGGTAGATCCGGGCAACGCCCTTTGCCTTCCGGGAGGCCTTGATCGACGCCAGGTAGTTCTGGAAAAGCGCCGGTAAACTGCCCTAGGGGCATGAACCGTTCGATTTCGATGGCCAGTGTAAAGACGCCGACACCCGTGGCTCCCTTGAGCTGATGGAAAGTCCGGATCTCCGGCCCGTACAGGGAACCGGAAAGCATGCCGGCCAGCACATCGATCATCAGCGCGAGACCGTACCCCTTGGGTCCTCCGATGGGCATCAGCGTCCCCTTGAGCGCCGCCGCCGGATCGGTGGTCGGCGTCCCCGTCTCATCGAATGCCCATCCCTCGGGAATTCTCTCCTTCAGGCGATCCGCGCGTCGGATCTTGCCCCTGGCGACGACGGTGGAGGACATGTCCAGAACCACGGGAGGGGCGCCCTCTTTTCCGGGTATGGAAATGGAGAAGGGGTTGGTTCCGAAAAAGGCCTCCGCTCCCCCCCAGGGGGACATGGAGGCGGCGCGTTGGCCATGACGATCCCGACCGTTTTTGCCTGCGCCGCCATCAGGGTATAGACGGTGAGCATACCGATGTTGTTGGTGTTCCGCACCAGACAGCACCCGATCCCGAATTCCTTCGCCTTACCGATGCTGATCCCCATCGCCCGGTGGGCGGCCGCCGGACCCAGGCCGTTTCCGCCGTCGATAAGCGCCGTTGCGCCGCTCTCCTTGAGCACGGTCAGTTTCGTCGGAATGTCAAGCATGCCCGCCTCTACGCGCTCCGGCAGGAGCGTCAGAAGATGGACGCCATGGGTATCGATCCCCCTCAGCTCCGCTGCGATGAGGGCATCGGCCACGACGGCAGCCTCCTCCATCGGCGGCGTGCAGTCCCTTCAGGATATGGACCGCGATCTCCTTGAGCCGTTCCGCCTGCACCTTCATCGCCTTATTCCTCTTTCAATCCCAGGAATTCAAAGATCCTGCCCAGCTTGTTGAACTCCACGCTGGACACCCCCGCCGCCAGATGAACCGCCTTCTTCTCTTCCGCGTCGACCCGCGCGAGCGATTTTGCCAGAACCTCTTCGCATTCCGCGCGCTCCACGATGACCATGCCGTCGTCATCGCCGAGGATGAGGTCGCCGGGATTCACCATGGCCCCGCCGAAGAGCGTCGGGTGGTTGATCAGCCCCAGCGTCGATTTCGCCGTCCCGAGGATGCAGCATCCCCGGCAGAAGATGGGGAATCCCATGCGGATCATCTCCTCCGAGTCGCGCACGGTGCCGTCGATGGCCAGCCCGCCGAGCTTTCTTCCCACGGCGGATGTCGCCATCAGGCCCCCCCAGTATCCCGCCTCGTAATATCCCCCCACCGTGGCAACCAGGATGTCACCGGGCTGCGCCCTTTCCAGGGCCTTGTGGAGCATCAGATTGTCTTTGGGGTGGCATTGGACGGTGAAGGCGGGGCCGCAGATGCGGACGCCTTTTGCAATCGGTTTGATGGCGCAGTCGACGTATCCCTTCCTGCCGGAGGCTTCATGGACGGTCGCCGTCCCGATGCCCCGGAACCGGTCGATGATCTCCTTGGCCGGTCTCTCAATCTTGTTGATCACGTGGACCATGACCTTCTCCTTTCAGATCAATTAAATAACGCTTTTCAGGTATTCCAGCGAATTCTGCAGGTGGGTTCGAATCGCTTTCTCCGCCCGCACGGGATCACGGGCGATCAATGCATCGATGATTTCCAGGTGTTCCTTGAAGGATTCTGCGGCCCGTTCCTGACGGTTCTGGGTGAAAAAATGGAGGGTAATCCGGACGATCTGCTCCTGCAGGCCCTGATATTCCCGGATCAGTTTCCGGTTGCCATAGGCCGCAAAGATGAAACTGTGGATCTGATCGCCTGCACTGAAATAACTCTTTCCGGTTCTCCCGCCGTTCGTGTCCGAGGCGACAAATTTATCCCGGATGGCCTGCGCCTCCGCAATGTTCAGATCGCCTTTGGATGCCACGCGCCTAGTGATCTCGCACTCCAGGATCTCCCGGATTTCGAAGAGTTCCCGGATATCCTGGAAGGAGAATCTCGAAACGAAGGCCCCTTTTCCGGGAATATTCTCCACCAGCCCCTTTTTTTCAAGCTGCTGCAGGGCCTCGCGAACGGGGGTCTTGCTGATCTTCAATTCTTTCGACAGGACTCCCTCGTTCAGGGGATCGCCCGGTTTAAGGATATTGGTGATGATTCTCCGTTTCAGGTTTTCGTAAACGATCGTTTTTTTGCTCTTCGCGCTGTTGGGCATAGCGTTTCCCCTTCGCCGTCATTTACGTTTAAAAGATTTTTAGAATATATTCTTAAGATATTGTTGGTGGACGATACACATATTGAAATGGTCTTGTCAAGCAATTTATACTGCGATTTCTGAAATGCTATTGGCATTAGAGAAAGGGGTAAATTAAGAAATTGAATAGAAGAAGAAACCAAGAAGAAATAAAGTTTTCAACCAAAATGCCGAGTAGAATGCATATCGGTTTTAAGGCATCGGCTGGGTGTACGTTTATTCGCTATTTTCGGATTCGGGATGTCCTTCCGATAGACAGTAAAAAATCTGCGGTGGAAAGGGAGATACGGAAATGATTCAGTGGGACAGCAGTTTGAGTGTGAAGGTTGCAGAAATCGACGGCCAGCACCAAAAGCTGGTGAAGATGATCAATGAGCTCAACGATGCCATGCGTGTGGGAAAATCCAGGGATATGCTCGGAAAAATTGTGACCGGGCTGATCGCTTACGTGCGGGTTCACTTCTCAACGGAGGAGAAATACTTCAATCAGTTCAAATCTCCGGAGACGGATCAGCACAAGCAGGAGCATGCCGCCTTTTCCATGAAGGTCGATGATTTTGCCAAGAAATTTCAGAAGGGTCAGCTCGGCATTTCCATTGAGCTCATGGATTTCCTCTCTGACTGGCTGGGAAAACACATCAAGGGCACCGACAAGAAGTACAGTGCCCTTTTCAATGCGAACGGTCTGAAGTAAAGATCGGCAGGAGCACCGCCGGAGCGGTGCTCCTGAATACTCGATAGATCCCCTTTACGGGCAAGGCCCCTCACGCTGCCCTTGCCCGTAAAAGTCGGTTCTTATGATCAAGGGGCATTCGTTCAGTCGAACCTTCGGACTCTCCGATTTACTTGCCGATAGCCCCTCGTTCACTCGGTACCGGGCTCATCTGACGATTATGCGTGTCCAAGAGCCCTCGCTATGAGTTCTCTGTCCTTTTCGGTTATTTCCATAAATTGATTGCCGACTTCGTAATCTTCACCCGTTTTCGCCTTCTGAACCCAGGCTACCTTGGATACCGCTTTAATCGGTTTGGTCTGACTGGGCATGTCAAGTTCCAAGATCAGTCGACACGGCGTAGAAATCTCCTTGTTCGTCGTAAAGCGCAGGCCACCGGCGCTTAAATCGCAGGTCAACGAACCTACACCAGCAATCTCAGCGCCATCCCGGATTTCCTTGAAACGGACAGGAATCTTAGTCTTCACCCTTGGAGATTTTCGCTTCTCTTTGACGATCTTGGATTCGCTCACTGTCAGTACCTCCTTTAAGTTGTGGGTTTGATAAGAAATTGACGTTTTGTGACGAGAGGATAAGGAAAGCCGCTGGGCATGTCAAGGAAATTTTATCAGAAAAGTCGAAGCGGTAAAATCACCTTGACATGCCGGACCGCTCTTCATATCCTCTTCCCAAGGTAAGGCACATTCTTATCAGGGGATACCGGTCATTGACGTGCAACCCAATCCCTGAGCGCGTTCGACAAGTGACTCCACACGCAGAGAAGGACTATCGTTTCATGCAGAAGGACAAAATGCCGAAAAAGAGGCCACGCAACGTCATCCCGCCAACAAGCAGCCCAGGAATGAGACATCATGGCCAATGATAAAAGGACACAAGCGGTTCTTCTTCTTATGGCCACGGCCGTGCTCTGGAGCCTGGGCGGACTGCTCATTAAATGGGTTTCCCTGTCCCCTTCGGCCGTTGCCGGTTACCGGAGCGCCATCGCCCTGCCGGTCCTGCTGATCTATTTCAAGAGACGGGCTCTCAATTTTTCTGCCGCCCAGCTGATCGGCGGGGTCAGTTATGCGGCCACGGTCATTCTCTTCGTCCACGCCACCAAACTCACCACCGCAGGAAACGCCATACTGCTGCAGTATACCGCGCCGGTATACGTGGCCCTTTTTTCCGGTTGGTTGCTCAATGAGAAGATCAGGTGGTTCGACTGGACGGCCATTGCGGTCGTGCTTTGCGGCATGTCGATGTTTTTCATGGATCAATTGAGCTCCGGAGAGATGACGGGCAATATCCTGGCGATCCTCTCCGGAGTCAGCTTCGCGTCACTTATCCTCTTCATGCGCAAACAGAAGGATGCCTCGCCCGCGGGTTCCGCCATCCTGGGCAACCTGCTGACCGCCCTTATTTGCCTGCCCTGGATGGTCGAGTCGCTGCCCGGTGAAGCGGACTGGATCGTTCTTATGCTCCTGGGTGTGTTCCAACTTGGGCTGTCCTATATCTGCTATGCCGTGGCGATCAAGAAGGTGACGGCCATGGAAGGCATTCTCATCCCGATGCTTGAACCCATCCTGAACCCTCTTTGGACGTTTATTTTCCTGGGGGAACGACTCGGCCTCTGGGCGCTTATTGGCGGGTTCGTGGTGATACTCTCCATTCTTTTCCGCAATGTCATGAATTCCAAATTTCATTGAGTGACCGACGGTCGGCCGCCGAATGGCAAACGGACAGGGGATCTCCCTCAGAGAAACCAGCCGAACAGGTTGATCACCCGCTCCAGGAGACGGGCGATCAACCCGCGTCGTTCGTGACCCTCCCGGGTAATCCGTCGGGAATCCCTGAAATCCTTCAGGAGTATCCCTCTGATCTGCCTGCCGAACGTGCGGTCATCGATGATGCTGTTCAGCTCGTAGTTCCGAAGAAAGCTGCGCTGATCGAGGTTGGCCGATCCGATAACCGTCCGCTCCCCGTCGATCAGCATCACCTTGGCGTGGAGGATCTCCCGGTCCAGCTCGCGGATTTCGATCCCCTTCCCAAGAAGCGCGTCATAATAACTGCGCCCCAGAAGCCTCACCAGCGGCACATCGCTCCTGGCCGGGAGGAGCAGGCGCACCGTTACCCCGCGTCGTGCGGCCCGCAGCAGGGAGCGGATCATCCGGGGACCGGGAACGAAGTAGGGGGTTGCGATGAGGATCTCTTCCGCGGCGGAGGCGATGCTGAGCATGAACGCGTTGCGGATGTAGGAACGGCTGTGGTGAGGACCGCCGCTGACAAGCACGACGTCCGCCTGACCGCTCCGCCGGGGGTGCGGATCTACATCACCGGCGGCGGACGGAAGCTGAGGCGGCTGACCCCGCTCCATCAGCCAGGTCTCCGAGAAATTGCTCACCAACTCGCCCACCGCGCTGCCGGAGATGCTGAAACCCACATCCCGGAAGCGCTGCGAACGCGCCACCAGACCGGAATATTCGTCGCCGATATTGAAGCCCCCCAGATACGCCAACTCGCCATCGATAATGGCCATCTTGCGGTGGTCGCGCCGGTCGAACCAGTGCATGCCGCGCCAGACCGAGGGGACATTGAAGGGAACCAGTTCGATGCCCTGCCGCGCCATACCCGCGAAAAAGGAGGATGGGGTGTCGATAGAGCCGATGTAGTCGTAGATCACCCAGACGCGAACGCCGCGCCGGACGGCTTCCGCCAGTTCGGCGGCAAAGGCCGCGCCGGTGCGGTCGGCGTGGATCAGGTAGTATTCGATTAGGATGAAACGCTTCGCCGAGCGGAGCTCGCTATACAGCGAGCGGAAAAAACTGCGGCCCCCGGGGAAGAGGATGACCCGGTTGTGCCGGTGGGTGACCGGCAGGGTCGAGGAACGAAAGCGTCGGAGCAGGCGCATCATCCGCCGCAGCCGGATTCTTTTCCTGGTAGGGTTTTCCGTGGCCATCGCTTCCCGCGGGCTCCGTAAAAGTTGGTGCGGCCGGGAGGAGCGGTCATCCCGTCTCCCCATGCCAATGACAACAACTTGATAAGATGAAGATTTTTTCGGAGAACTATAGGGTGATCCCACCGGGCTGTCAAGAAAATTAACCTTGGGGTACCGATATGCCCTCTCATGAATTTAACGTCAGTACATTTTTTATGGAAGCCCTAAACATGCGGTCACCTCATTTGTCTCTGTGGCTTACAGCATGACCAACGGTTGCAGATGCCAGAGCTGGGATAAGCTCCTTTCTCCTTGACATACAAGGCCCGCCCTTGTATTCCCGTTCGAACAGCAAGTTCATATAAATTAAATCAATGTAAGGGGGTTATATATGAAGTATCAGCTTCATCATCTTCATCTGGTTTGCAGTGATTTGGATAAAATGATCAAATTTCTCACAAATACTTTAGGCGGGAAATTTGTTTCTTTCCGAAAATTCGGGACAGCGGATGGGGCCGTGATTGATCTGGCAGGGGCTCCGATTTTCCTCCGGGTAGCCCGCGATGGGGAGGAGATAACGGGCGACCAATCTCGCTCAACCTACGGATATCACCATATTGGCCTGAAAGTCGAGGATTTGGACACGTGCTATTCCGAATTAAAAGGTCAAGACTTTACGTTCACAACCGCTCCAACCAGGACCCGAAATGGGAAAATGGCATTTTTCCAAGGACCGGACAATATCATCATAGAGTTGGTTCAGGAAGTGAAAAGGTAGCGTATAAATCGATCTCGCTTTATGAGACGTTGAAAGGGTTGAAGAAACACCCGCTTTGAATTTTAAGCCAAGAAAGGAGACGCAGGATCGGTATGAAAATTGATGGTCACAGACATATACTGGTGCCGAAAGCCGTCGAGCTGGCCAGCAAGCTGGACCCGGGTGAGATCCACCCATATTTATCCCACGGGGTTGAACCCGAGATCCCTGGAAATAAACCGTGAGAGAAATATGGATTGGGATCGAAAAATGATCGATTGTCAAGAGAATATTTCCGATTTACGTGCGGCAGGAATGGACTTAGGCGTCCTTCAACCGACCCAAACCATGTTTTTTTACTGGGCAGAGCCTTCGGTAGCAGGGGAATTATGTCGGATGGTTAATGAGCATACGGCAAGAGAAGTCCGGAAAAACATCGGTAAGGTGGTAGGCCTCGCTACGGTACCGCTTTCAGGGTCCCGATCTCGCGGTCCGGGAGCTTTCCTATGCGGTTAAAGAACTAGGGCTACGGGGAGTCGTCACCGGTTCGAATGTGAACGGTCACGGAATTTGACGAAGAAGCGTTTCAGCCCTTCTTTAAGGCGGTGGAAGATCTGGGCGTTCCGATTTTTATCCATCCGAACAATCCGGCAGGGACCGAAAGGACAATCAACTACTATCTGACCAATTTCCTCGGCTATACTCAAGAATCTACGATGACAGCGGCCAAGCTCGTATTTGGGGGTGTATTGGATCGCTTTCCGAATTTGAAGATCTGTCTTTCCCATGCAGGAGGCACCCTCCCCTTCCTGCTCGGCCGGCTGGAGCGTGGACAGGCGATGCGTCCCGAAACCGGCGCGCGCTCGAAACCCCTTTCCTTACTATCTGAAGAACTTCTATGTAGACACCATCACCTTCCGTGCGGACACCCTCCGTTTCGTCTTGGAAGTCATGCCTCCCGGACATGTGTTCATGGGGACCGATTATCCCTATGACATGGCGGAAACCGATCCGGTCGGTTTCGTGAAGGCTGCCGTACCGGATGAAGGGCTGCGGGAACAGATTTACGGGAAAAACATCGCCGCGGTTTTGGGTCTCTCATCCACCCCCTTTGTAAGGAGAAAAACATATGCCACGTTTCCGCGTCGAGACGTCGAAGGGAAACTGGCGCGATTGTCATTGGGGCGAGCCGGAATATCGGGCGTGGTCCTCGCCCTTCGGCTGGCAGATGCAGGGGCTGATGTCGTTGTCGCCAGCCGCAGTGCCGAAGAGCTTGAATCGGTTGCCGAAGAGATCCGCGGGATGGGGCATAAGGCCCTGGCGCACCCCATGGACGTCACCCGGGCCCTGGACATTCAATCCATGGCCGACGCCGCCATGGCAAAGTTCGGCAGGATCGACATTCTCGTGAACAATGCCGGTGTTGCGCCCCATAAACCGGCTCTCGACATGACCGAGGAGGAGTGGGATTTCGTTCTCGATACCAACCTCAAGAGCTATTTTTCGGCGAGCCAGGCCGTCGGCCGGTTCATGGTCAGGCAGCAGAAAGGGAAAATCATCAACATCAGTTCGACATTCGGCCTCGTTGGATTCGGAAATATGTCCTCTTATTGCGCGAGTAAGGGGGGTGTGGGGCAACTGACGAAGGCGCTCGCGATTGAATGGGGCCCTTTTAACGTTAATGTCAATGCCATTGCTCCGACGGCAACCCGCACCTCGATCAACGCAGAACGGTTCAATAACGAAGAATGGCGGAAATGGATGCTGGAAAGATTACCCATCAAGAAATTCTGCCAACCTGAAGATCTCGTCGGGGCCGCGGTATTTCTTGCCAGCGACGCTTCCGATATGGTCACCGGCATTACGCTGCCGGTGGATGGAGGCTGGACAGCCTGGTAGGGTAAGGACAGGGCGCCTGACGGCGCCGCCATGGAAAGGGTTTAACCAAATAGAAAAGGAGATGAGCTATGATGGCAAAACGTTCCCGAAAAAAAGTGTTTTGGTTCACTTGCCTGATGACGTTCCTGATCGCTGTTGGCTTTTCCCAGATCGCACTGGCCGCGGAAAAGGGTCCCATCAAGTTGGCTGTGGTGGCGCCGATTGCCCGAACCGGGTCCCAGGTGGGGGTAGACATCGTGGCCGGCTTTGAGATGCGCCTCGAGGAGGCTGGTTACACCGCGGCCGGAAGAAAGATCGAGCTGATCGTAGAGGATGAAAAAACACCCACCGCCGCTGTCAATACCGCCCGCAAGCTGACCACCCTCGACAACGTCTCTTTCATCTCCGGCTTTTTTGCCACCAACGTCGCCGTCGCCATGCTGGACGTCACCAAAAAAGCAAATGTCCCGATGATGATTACCGCCTCGAACGGAAATGAAACGACTCAGCACCAACACGATAGGACTGTGTTTCGGTCCAACGTCGCGAGCAGTCAAGTTTCTTACGTTGCGGGAGATTACGCATACAAAAAACTGGGATGGCGAAATGCCGCCATCATCGGGCGGGAACATGCATTCGGCCAGGAATCGGTCGGCGCATTCCAGAGAGTTTTGGAGGAAAACGGCGGCAAAGTGGTGGAGCGAATCTATGTCCCCCGCGAAACCCTTGACTTTGGACCTTACGCCTCCAGTCTGAAAATGGGAGGGGCGGACGGGCTCTATGCCGTCATCACGGCGGCCCCGAGCCTGCGTTTTCTGAAAGCCCTCAAGACGCGAGGGATCATGGATAAGTGGAAAATCCTGATGATCCTCACGGGAACGGATGAGTCCTTCCTCCAGGAATTGGGAGATACGGGTTTGGGCGTGATCAGCACCAAGAACCCTGGAGCCCTGCTCTGGATACGCCAATCAGCAAGGCCTTCGTCAGAAAAAGCGGCGGAAATGACGAAAGAGAGGTTTCCGGCCCCATGATGGACACCTATGTATCCGCAGACTTTGTCTTGAGGGCGATCGAGGCCGTCAAGGGAGACGTCGAAAACAAGGGAAAATTCCTTGATGCCCTTTGGGCGGTTGAGATCAAGGATACCCCTCATGGTCCGATCAAGCTGACAAGTACGGGAATCCGAATCAGAACATCTATATCCGGCGGGTAGACAAGTCGGCGGTCGTTACCAGAATACGGTCATCGATGCCTACGAAAACGTTTCACAGTTCTGAAACCTACGACCCTGCCGCCATCCTGAAGGCGCCGCCGTACAGTAAAGACAACCCTCCCTGCAAGTATTGCCGGTAAACAGGACGGTTATACCGGCAGAAAGATCATCAGTGGGCGTGGATGGGTCGGTTGCTTCCCGCAACCCCCATCCATGCCCACCCTATCTCCCAAGAGCTGGAGCATGAGGTTTATCTATGGAATTATTCATTAATCAGACGTTCAATGCCCTCTGATACGCAGGGCTTCTCTTCCTGCTGGGAGGAGGGATGACGCTTATCTTCGGGACCATGAAAATAGTCAATATCGCCCACGGCGGCTTTTATCTGCTGGGAGGATATACGGATACGTGGTCGGCCAATATACCGGGAGTTTTTTTTCTCGCCATTATCGGCGCCTGCGTGACGGTCGGCCTGATCG